>DAHZHT010000009.1 GCA_027406905.1 Elusimicrobiota bacterium | reverse complement strand
GGCGAAGTGTATAATCTCGGCGGCGGAAAAGGCAACGCCTGCTCTGTTTTAGAGGCTTTTGAAAAAGCCGAAGCCTTAAGCGGGCAGAGGCAGAAATATGTTTATGTCGATGAAAACCGTATCGGCGATCACATTTGTTATTACAGCGATTTAAGCAAGATGAAGCGCCACTATCCGAATTGGGATATCACGAAGTCTTTAGACGACATCTTTAAAGAAATAGTCGCGGCGTGGAAAAAACGCCTAAATTCGGTATCCGCGTGAAACTACTTATTACTGGGGCGTGCGGTTTTGTGGGAAGTTCCCTCATTAAAGCCTGGTCGGAGTCCGGCTCACGGCATCAGATCATAGGCCTTGACAATTTCATACGCCCGGGAAGCGAAAGTAACCGGGAGGCTCTTAAAAATTTAGGCGTCAAACTTTTCCACGGCGATATCCGCCTGGCCTCTGACTTTGAGACCTTGCCGGAGGTCGACTGGGTCATTGACGCGGCGGCCAACCCCAGCGTTTTGGCGGGCGTAGACGGGAAAACCAGCAGCCGGCAACTCATCGAGCACAATTTAATGGGCACCCTCAACCTGCTTGAATTTTGTAAAGCAAAACAAGCGGGATTTATTTTGCCCAGCACAAGCCGGGTTTATTCCATAACGGCCTTGTCCAATTTACCGGTCAAAGAAAAAGACTTGGCGTTTCAACTGGGAACAAGCGTTTCTCTGCCGATAGGCGCAAGCGCAAAAGGCATTGATGAGTCTTTTTCAACCGCTCCGCCCTTGTCTTTATACGGAGTCAGCAAGTTTTCATCCGAAGTCTTAGCCTTGGAATACTCCCAATCTTTCGGTTTTCCCGTTTGGATCAACCGCTGCGGGGTCATGGCCGGGGCCGGGCAATTCGGACACGCCGAGCAGGGAATATTTTCCTATTGGATTCACTCTTGGCGGGAAAAGCGGGCGTTGCGCTATATCGGATTTGGCGGACAGGGTTTTCAGGTTCGGGATTGCCTCCATCCAAGGGATTTAGCCGCTCTTTTAGACCGGCAGATGAATTCTTCAAAACAGAAAGGCCCGCGCATTTTTAACGTCTCTGGCGGCTTGTCCAACAGCCTGTCGTTGGCGCAATTGTCACAGTGGTGCCGCAATCGTTTTGGGAAACATGAAGTGTCTTCGGACAATCGCGCCCGGCCTTTTGATATTCCCTGGCTGGTTTTAGACTCGGCGCTCGCTCAAAAAACCTGGAATTGGAAACCCCGCCTTGGCATTGAAGAAATTTTAAATGAAATCGCGGGTTTCGCCGAAAAAAACCCGCATTGGATGAGCCTTTCATCGACAAACTGATGGATAAAAACGCCGCCGTTTCTCTTAAACTCTTGTCCGTGGTCATCCCCGCCCGCGATGAGGAAGGTTGCATCGCCGCGACCGTCGAGCATCTTCATCTGGAGCTTCGGCTGCAAAATATACCGCATGAAATTGTCGTTGTAGACGACGGCAGCAAAGACCGGACGTGGACGATTCTGGAAGAAACGGCGCGACGCATTCAGGAACTGCATCCGGTCCGAAACGAAGGCCCCAACGGTTTCGGACGAGCCATTCAATGCGGGCTCAACCACTATCAAGGAGATGCCGTCGTCATTATGATGGCAGACGAGTCCGACGATTGCCGGGACGTCGTTCGCTACTGGCAGAAGCTCAACGAGGGATACGACTGCGTCTTTGGCAGCCGCTTTATGCGCGGCGGAGGCGTCATTGATTATCCGCGCTTTAAACTTCTCATCAACCGCCTGGCTAACTTTTTCATTCGCGTTTTATTCGGAATTAAACTCAACGACACGACCAACGCCTTTAAAGCCTATCGCAAAAGCGTTATCGACGGCTGCCGCCCCATTTTATCCCCTCATTTCAATATTACGGTTGAGCTTCCTCTTAAAGCGATTGTCAGGGATTATTCTTGGACCACGATGCCAATTACCTGGCGCAATCGAAGGTCTGGACAGTCCAAGCTCAAGATTAAGGAAATGGGAAGCCGCTACCTGTTCATCTGCCTCTATGTCTGGATTGAGAAGCATTTCTCGCGTGGGGACTACAAAAAGCAGGGATAAAAATAGGTCGGTATGAATTTATTCGATAATAAATATTTTTCCGTCCCAAACATCATTAACGAATGGACATCCGAATATGGCGGATTGGCCGCCAAATCAATCCTGGAATTTGGATGCGGGGTGGGGATCACGGCACTTGGCGTGGCAAACACATATAAACCCAATTTTGTGTTGGGTGTCGACATTTCTGAACAACATATAAACTTGCAATCAGAATGTTCGCGCAATGGCATCAAGGTTTCGTCCCTGGGCAATTTGTCTTTTGGACATTCAGATATCCTGTCAAAAAGAGAGTCGCTTAGAAATTCATTCGACATTGTTTATAGTTGGTCGGTATTCGAACACGTAAATCTAGATGAAATCAGTCGCGCATTGATTGCAATTAACAGATGCCTTAAAGTTGGTGGTCTATTTTTTCTACAAATTTCCCCACTATTTTATTCGGCATATGGATCCCATCTAAATAGATGGGTCCCGATGCCATGGGCGCATTTAATTCTTCAGCAATCCAAGTTGAAAGAAATGTTGTTTGGTGCCTCCGAGAGTAGTGCTGAAATCAAAGACGAATGGAGTGCGTATGTAAAGCTGGGCAGTTCCAAACTCGAGGAACGCAATATCGTTTGGGCGGTGTATGAGTCGCTGAACCGATTGACGGCGGAAGAACTTATCAAATTTATCGAAGCTGAAAATTTCGATATCATTCGAGTCTACAAGACCTATGACGAGGTGGAGCCTCCATCTGATCTTGCACGGACGTACGGTTCAGAATTATTGAAAACAAATCAAATTGTGATCCTTGCGCAAAAAAGAGACATCCAGATCATGATGCCGCGCATTTGATTGGGATGGGATCGTAATGATTCTGAAGGAATCTGCGGCGCGGCGGGGAGCGCGAAAGCAAATAATTCCGCCTTTTCATCTCCTGTCGATGACAAGCGAGATTGAGAGGTCTTACGGAATTGCCGCCAGAAAAGAGGCCGCCGGCACAATCAAGGTTCCGTTAGAAATCCCGGGTTCATTCAATCGGGCGACGACGACCATGCGCGGAATGTTTCCGAGTTTTTCCGAAAAATACCGCAGCTGCGGGCTTGGGTTTAAGTCCGCGACCTTCGCTTCGATGAGAAGCGCGGGTTTTTTGTCCAGGGTCAGCAAAAAATCCACTTCCCGCTTTTCCTTGTCGCGGATGAAATGCAACCCGAGGGGAGTTTGGCCCCAATCTTCCGTGAAATGGCTCCAGCGCAAGAGCGCCGAGGCGATCAAATTTTCAAAACGCGCTCCTTCGTCTTTCACTTCAGACCAATCATAGAGATAGAGTTTCGGCTCGCGGCGGAGCGAGCGGGCGAGTTTTCCCGCGTAGGGACGAATGCGGTAGCAGAAATAAAGCCGCTCCAATTGCTCCATCCAGAGGCGTGTCGAATCAAGCGCGACGCCGAGATCCTCGCGAAGATTATTCAATGAAAGGAGCGACCCGACTCGTAAAATGAGGAGTTCCACCATTTGCTCGATGGAGGATATCATTTGAATGCGGGTGAGATCGCGTAAATCTTCGCGGGTCAGGCGTTCCCGTCTTTCTCTGACCCAGAGCCTGTGTTTCCGGGGGCTTTGATCGATGAACGGCTCGGGAAATCCGCCAAAGAGGAGAAGCCCGTCAAAGGCTTCCCGCGTTTGAGAATTAGGCGCCGGGTTTTTGGCGAAAGATTGGAGAATAGATTCGGGAGAATGCGTTTCCGGGTCAAAGCGTTTTCCCACGATCTCCGAAACGGAGAGAGGGTGCAGGCGGTATTGATGGTAGCGCCCTAATAAGCTGTCTCCGCCTTTTTGATAAATATCCATGCGGCCGCTTCCGGTGACGAGGATATCGGTTCCCTCGCCGCGCGTGTCCCAGAGGCCCTTGAGATAGGTTTTCCAGCGGGGAAATTTATGGATTTCATCTAAAACGGCCAAGGGTTTTCGCTTGCGTATTGTCCTGTAGGCGTCTATAAAGCCATATGGGTTTTTGGCGAGCTCGGCGCGGAAAGAGAGGTCATCCCAATTGCGGTAAAGCTCCGCCGTTCCCCGCTTTTTTTGAAGAGCTTGGGCGAGCGTGGTTTTTCCGCATTGTCTCGGTCCCGCGACAAAAGCCATTTTGTTTTTTCTGGAAACGGAAAAATGCTCTAAATCCAAGAGGTCTTCCAGGAGGCGTTTCATGATAATAGAGTATCAGTCCCCCGTTAAAAAGTCAAGACTTTTAATCGGATTGGCGTTGAAAAGTCATGGCCGGCGGCATTAACACACTCCGGGCCAAATCTTTCCGCCGCGTTCAATGTCCCGCCACGGGATCGCTTCGATTCCATGGCCGAGCGTCAGGCGCTCTTTTCCGCCATAAATCACGACTCCTCTGTGCAGTTTAAGATAGGCCATGCAGCTTTTAAGGCCCGCCAAACGCCTGGGATTAAGGCTATGCCCGAATTTAATCTCAATGGCCAGGCGCCTTCTGCCGGATTCCAAAATCAAATCGGCTTCCGCGCCGGATTGAGTGCGCCAATAAAACATGCCGGCGCCGCCAACAAGCGCCAGACGCGCGGACAATTCCTCCACCACCAAACCCTCAAACGAAGCTCCAATGCCAGGCCAGCCTTCCATATCCGCCGGGCTGCGAAGGCCCAAGAGCGAATGAAGAATTCCTGTATCCCGAATGTAGAGTTTAGGGCTTTTCACGAGTCTTTTGCCGATGTTGGCATGGTAGGGCTGAAGGCGGCGAATCACGCAGGCTCCCTCGAGTATGTCGAGGTAGTGGGCGATCGTGTGGTAAGAAAGATCCATCGCGCGAGCCAGATCCGACAGGCTGAGTATCTGGCCATTGAGATGCGCGGCCATGGTCCAGAAGCGCCGCAGGCGCGTTGGGGCCACCGTGACGCCAAGGCCCGGTAAATCCTGGGAGAGAAACGTCGATATGTAGCTCTCAAGCCATTCTCTTTTTTCCGCCGCAGTTCTCAATTGATAGAGCGGAGGAAATCCGCCCCAGAACCAGCGTTGTTTTAGCCATGCGGGGCGCGTGGACAACTCTTGCGCGGTAAAAGGCGTCAGTTCGAGTATTCCCACGCGGCCCGCCAGGCTTTCGCTGACTTGCCGGATCATTCTTGGTTGAGCTGAGCCCGTGAGAACGAAACGCCCGGGCTTTCGGTCAAGGTCTACGACGTGTCTTAATAGCGGAAAGAGCTCGGGGTATCTTTGCGATTCATCAATAATAAGGGATTTTGGGTTGTCAGCGAGAAAGCCTTCGGGATCTTCGGTCAGGATATTCCAGTCCAGCGGCTTCTCCAAATCCAGGTAGCGCCACTTGGGAAGTTCTCTATTCACGAGAGTGGTTTTCCCGCATTGCCGCGGGCCGATGACCGTGACGATTGGGAAAATACGTCTAAGAAAGGCCAGACGCGCTCGAGCCGATCTCTGGATCACTCTTGAATTATAGAATATAGACTTCTATAATTCAAGGTCAAATAATATCCCGCAAGTTCAATATGCTATTGCAACACTTTGAAAAAGTGAAGACCTGCGGTAGGATAGGCATTGCAAAGTCACAGCCCGCAGCTCCGCCGAAACGGCGCAACGTATCTTTAGCGAACCCGTAATGGTTGAATTCAGTTCCCGGAAACGGGGGCCTCGATGGAATTGATCGCGACGGGGAGCGCGAAAGCTTGAATTGGAGAAGGCTGGATCGTCTTCTTTATATCGAAAATATAGGAATTTAATCCTAAAATATCGTATTATTTAGGAGTATGATTCCTAGAACTCTTAAAATTCCCCTCAATCAGTCCGCGTTTCTCCTTGGCCCGAGGCAGGTCGGAAAAACCCATCTCATTCAAGAGAAGGCCCGTCCGGATTTATTCATAGACCTTTTGCTCTACGAAAATTTTTCGAGATACAGCCGCAACCCGGATATCCTTCAGAGAGAAGTTAAGGCTCTTAATCGCGCGGGGCCGCTGGTGGTCATCGACGAGGTTCAGCGCTGTCCGGAGATCCTCAATGTCGTCCAGTCCATCATGGAAAGCCGCGAAGCCGCGCGCTTTTTATTAACCGGTTCCAGCGCGAGAAAGCTCAAGAGAGGGGGAGCCAATCTTTTGGCCGGACGCGCCGTGACTTTAAGGCTTCACCCGCTGACTCACGAGGAACTTGGGGACTTGTTTTCGCTGGAGTCGGTTTTGCGCTTTGGGAGCCTTCCAAGGATTATTTTGGAGCCGGACTATTCCTCGCGAATTCGGCTTTTGCGCAGCTACGTCGAAACTTATCTCAGAGAAGAAATCCAACAGGAGGCTTTGACTCGGAACGCTCCCGCCTTCTCGCATTTTTTGGATCTGGCGGGATTTGAAAACGGACGGTTGCTCCATTTCTCCGGCTTGTCCCGTGAATTGGGAATCGACGCCAAAACCGTTCGCTCTTATTTTCAGATTTTGGAGGACACCTTGATTGGCTTTTTTCTCGAGCCTTACGCCCGTTCGCCGCGCGCCAAGCTGGTCAAACATCCGAAGTTTTTCTTCTTTGACGGCGGGGTCGTGTCCGCCTTGCGCCGCTCCCTAGAGCCCGAGTTGATTGAAGGCACGCCTCCTTTTGGCGCGGCTTTCGAGCATTGGGTGATACTGGAGACTCGGCGCCTTTTGGACTATCGCGAGAGGGAATACCGCCTCTCATTTTTTAGGACCGGAGACGGAACCGAGGTGGACTTAATCATCGAGATTGGGCAGGAAGTTTGGGCAATTGAAATCAAGTCCGGGACGGCGCCTTCGTCAAGAGAGCTTCACGGTTTGCGCAGTTTTTTAAACGATCACCATGTCGCGCGCGCTTTTTGCGTTTGTCGCGCGCCCAGGCCTTACGCCAATGGCGGAATCGAATTTATTCCGTGGCGGGAGTTTATGCGCCTTTTGTGATCGCCGCGCCTCAGTAGAATGAGTCTATCAGGAATTGGGTTAGGAGTCTAAATCGGCGAGGGGCTTTTTGGAAAAGCCGCGGCCTTCCTTGATCAGAACTTCCACTTTTTGTTTGGCTTCTTCCAGCCGCTGGGTCAGGGTCTGCGCTAAAAAAACCCCTTTCTCGAAGATTTCAAGACTCTCTTCCAGGGGCTGGTCTCCCGACTCAAGAGAAGAGACGCAAGCCTCCAGCTTTTTGAGCGCCGCTTCGAAGGATTCTTTTTTAGATTCTTTTGTCATTTTTCGTGACCTCGCAAAAAATTTCCCCTTGATGAAGAGTGATTTGGATGATGTCGCGGGGTTTTACGTCTTGGGAAGAGCGCAAAATTTTAAGGCTGGGCCAGGCTCGGGCGACGGAATATCCCCGGGATAAAACCTTAAGGGGGCTGAGCGCGTCCAGGCGCCCGCTTTGAAGGGCGAGGTTTTTGCTTAAGAGTTCTATCTTCGCCTCTATCGCGCGCGACAAAAGCTCCCGGGCTTCATCCAGGCGGCGCATGAATTCTTCAATCATCCGCTGCGGGCTCTTGAGAAAAGGATGAGAAGCCAAAGACTTGAGCCTCTGTTCAAAAACCTCGAGGGCGTGTCCGATATTTCTGACCAAGGACTGCTTGTGGGAATCTATTTCCTGAAAAACGCTCTTGATATCCGGAACCGCCATCTCGGCGGCGGCGGAAGGGGTGGGAGCGCGAAGATCCGCGACAAAATCGGCGATGGTAAAATCGGTCTCATGTCCGACGCAGGAAATAACGGGGATTTTAGAAGAGGCAATCGCCCGGGCGACGATTTCCTCGTTAAAGGCCCAGAGGTCCTCTAAACTTCCGCCGCCCCGGCCCACGAGCAAAACATCGGCCTCGGGAAAATGGAGATTGAAATCCTTGACGGCTTGGGCGATTTCCGGGGCCGCCGCGTCTCCCTGAACCTGGACCGGCAATATCAGAATCTCAATCTCCGGCCATCGGCGGGAAAGGATGTTTAAAATATCGCGGATGGCGGCTCCCTGAAGAGAGGTAATCACTCCCAGCTTTTGCGGGTAGCGGGGCAGGGGCTTTTTTCTCAAAGGGTCGAAAAGGCCCTCTTTTTCCAATTTGGCTTTTAGCTGCTCAAAGGCTAATTGCAAACCGCCTTTTTCCAAAGGCTCCATGTAAGAAATCACCAGTTGCAGGTCGCCTCTCTTGGTATAGACAGACACTCGCCCGCGGATTAAAACCTTAAGCCCGTCTTGGGGTTTAAATTTAATTCCGCTGGCGGCCCCGCGAAAAAGGACCGAAGAGATTTGGGAGTTTTCATCTTTTAAAGTCAAATAGGTGTGCCCCGAAGGATAGAGGCGGCAATTAGAGATTTCTCCCTCCACCCAAACGTCGGGAAAAGATTCTTCGAGCGAGCGATAAATTTGTTCGCAGAGTTGCGAAACGCTCAGGGTTTTTTGCTTTTCCGCCGCCGGATTCATTTTTTGGATCCGCTTCTAGGGTCGCGCATGGCCAGTATCGCTTGAACCAGGGCCGGGGGATATCCGATATCGAGAACTTTGAGGATGCCGACGTTTTTTTGGGCATGGGGATAAAGAAGGCCTCTTTTGGGAAGCCCTATAGTCAAGGTCTCCGTCGCGGCGATAAAGGCGCCGCTGTGGTATCCGGTGTCGGGGTTAAGACCGGAGGGAATATCGATAGCGATAACCGGCTTTTTTTCTCGCGCTATTTCTTGGATCATAAAGTGCGCGCAGCCCGTCGGTTTTCCGCTGGATCCGACGCCTAAAATGGCGTCGACGGCGAGTTGAGAATCTTTGAGCGCGAGGGCAAAATCCCGGCTTTCCGAAAAGGCGGTGATGGAAACCCCCGAGGCTTTCGCTTTTTCCATTTGAGTCGAAACGAGATCCGGATAGCTGGAATCTTTTTTAGGCGGGCAGATAAAGACGGAAACCTTGAATTGTTTTTGCTTGAGAATCCGCGCGATGACAAGCCCGTCTCCGCCGTTAAGGCCGCGCCCGCAGGCGAACGTTATATTTTTTTCCGGAGACAGGCCGCTAAAATTTTCAATTTCACGCGCGGCGGCCTTTCCGGCATTTTCCATCAGGCGTTCCGAAGAAAGACCGTAGCGCTCTTCCGCCAGTTGGTCCAAAAGGCGCACTTCGGCAGAGGTCACCGCCGGAAGTCCGCCAAAGGTTTCCGAGATAATTTCTTGTCCCATCGGTTTAACTGTTTAACGCAAGAAAAACCCTAAAAGTCCCAGAATTATGAAGCAAACGCCAAAAAAAACGATTAAGACATATGGCGCCAACGCTAAAAGCCAGGATTTCGGCCCGGAAAATTGGTAGACGCTTTTGATTCCGCGGGCTTTGAGCGCGAGATTTAAAAAGATGGCTATCGCGATCAAAAGAAAAGACAGATAATGAAGGGGGTTGGAAATCAGCGAGACAAAGGCGGCGACAGCGGCCAAGGCCCAGGCAAAATTGGAGAGCCCAAAATAGACGACCAGGGATTTCGCCGCCGTGGGGGCGAAAGCCCCGCTTTGAGGCCGCATCGATGCGTAGAGATGAATGACGGCGGCCCACAAAAATGCCGATAAAAGACTCCAAAGGAAAATCGAGGCCGCTCTAAAGGTGAAAGAGAAAAATCCTCCGGCGCCCAGGTTTTCCCAAAGAGATAAAGCCGTGGCCGCGGCCAAAAAGCCGCAAAAAGCCAAGGCCATGGGGGGGCGTTCGCGGATGGCCTTTTCCGCATCAATGGGAGATTCCAGATAATCGTAAAAAATTTCGGAAAGGGGCATCGGCCTTAGTACCCCGTCCATAAATATTCAAGCCCCGCGCGCGGCATCTCTAGTTTTCCGATTAAAGAGGCGGCGGAAACCGGATTTCCTAAAAATCGCGAGTTGAGCAACTCTAAAATCTGATCGAAATTTCCTCCCCCTCTGATGACCTGGGGTTTTCCCGAAATTCCGCCCAGGCGCGCCGCCAAAATGATGGCGTCGTGAAAATCGCCGAGCTGATCGACCAGATGATCTTTAAGCGCCTGATTGCCGGAAAAAATGCGCCCATCGGCGATGGGGCGGAGTTTTTCCAGGGGAATATTCCGTCCGAGGCTGACCGCAGACAAAAACTGTTCGTAGGTGTCGTCGATAATTTTCTGGAGAAGATTTTTTTCCGCCGGCGTCATCGCCCGCGCGGGAGAACCGATATCCTTAAATTTTCCGGATTTGATGGGAGACATTTTAACCCCGATCTTGCGGAACAGGCCTTGAAGGTCGGTCGCGTCAAAAATAACCCCGATGGATCCGGTCAGGGTCCCGGGATGGGCGACGATTTTGTCGCAGGCGGAAGCGATGTAATAGCCGCCGGAAGCGGCGACATCCCCGAAAGACGCGACAAAGGGAATATGCTTGGTCTTGCGAATTCGGAGAATTTCGCTGTAGAGTTCTTGAACCGCGCCGACGCTTCCCCCGGGAGAATTAATGTCAAGCACGATAGCTTTCACATCGCGTCTTTTCGACAATTTGATTATTTGCCTCTCCCAGCTTTCGGCGCCGGCGTCTTCCCAGGGCTGAGCGCTGTCGGAAAAATAAATGGGCCCGTGAATCTTGACGACGCCCACGCGCCCTTTTTTTGAAAATTTAAGAAAGCCAGTGGCTTGACTGGTGAGATTGAGAGTGGGACCCGAAGGGCGATTTTTTGAGGCCAGAAATAGCCCCAAAAGAATGGTTAAAGAATAAACGACAATGAGGGCTTTAACGAGTTTCTTTTTGACGCTCTTTTCTTCGGGTTTGCCGGTTTCCGGGGGAGTGGGAGTATCCATGGTTTCCTTTTCTGCTTTTTATGCTTTAGTCATTATCCTATTTTTTTATTACGATTTTTTGACCTGGCTTGAGTCTACGACTTGGTTTCTTCCGAGGGCCTTGGCCTCATAAAGAGCCTTGTCGGCTTCGGCGACGAGCGCGGCCGGCTCAAAGGCGTCCCGGGGGAAATGCGACATGCCGATTGAAACTGTCGCCGAGACCGTCTCAAAGGCGATGGAAAACTTCTCCGCTTCTATCGAAGCGCGGATCATCTCGGCTTTTCTCAAGGCTCCGGCGGGTTCCGCGCGCGGCAAGATAACGACAAATTCCTCTCCGCCGTAGCGGGCGACAAAGTCGGTTTCATAGACCGAGGCGTTTAATATCTCTCCGACTCTTTTTAAAACTTGGTCCCCAAAGGGATGTCCGTAGCGGTCGTTTAATTTTTTGAAATGGTCGATGTCGAGCATCAGGATTCCAACGGTAGTCTTAAAAGTGCGCGCGCGGATAATTTCATGGCGCAGCCTTTCCTCGAATTCTCCCCGGCGGTGCGCTCCGGTCAGCCCGTCAATTCGCGAGAGGTTTTCGACGTCCTGAAAAAGCTTGAGCCTTCTAAAGGCGAAGGCGATTTCGCCGGCGAAAATCTTCGAGTTTTTCAAAAATTCATCGGTGTTGGCGCCGTGAGGAATTCGAGAATAGAAAAGCCCCAGAACTTCCCCGTTATCCTCAAAGGGGACGACGATCGCCTCTTCCGGCGAGTGAATCACGCATACCTGACGGTAAGACAATGAGCGTTCGCTGAGGCATTTTTTTAAGGACGCGGCGGAAGAGCCCGGAGAATCGTGAAGGCCGCGGCATAAGAGCATGTCGAAATCGGAATTTCCGCTTGAAGAACCGACATAGAAAGAGTAAGACGCCGCCCCGAGATATTGCTCGACGGCCGATTCAAGAATGGGTTTGGTGTCTTCCCAGCCCAGGGCCTGGGCCAGGCTTTTAACCGCGCCGTAAAGGGCCAAGGTCTTTTTTTGCTCGCGCTCGATTCTGACCGTCTCTAGCTTTAGATCGGAGAGGCGAGAAGACGCTTCTTCCGATTTTTTAATGAGTTCTTGCAACGAAGACTTGGAGGCGGCGTCTTTTTTTTGATCCTTGGCGTATTCCGTATAAGCCCAAAAAGCCGCCGTGACCGACCAAAAAAGGCAAGAGAGGGCCGCGGCTTTGAGCGGAACTGGAACTGCCAGAGCGGTGAAAGAGCCCAAAAAAAATATAAGCCCCAAGACTCCCCAGGTCAAGCGTTTCTTGGGAAATTGAGCGCTCCAGAAAATAAGAGCCGGGGAAGCGCAAAGAAATGAAAAGGCCCAGTAAAAATAATCGGGAACCGGGGACAAAAAGCTCATCCCACCACCTGGTTGCGCCCGCCGTGTTTGGCCTGATAAAGCCTTTCATCGGCCACCCGAATAATTTGGCTGGCGGTGGTCGCGTCTTGCGGGAAACTCGCCACTCCGATGCTGATGGTGACTGAGCTTTTCTCGCCCTGGAAGAAAAAAGGCTGGGAAGAGACTCTCAAGCGAAGGCGATCGGCGATTTCAACGGCTTCCGCGCGCGCGAAATTGGGCAAAATCAGGCAAAACTCTTCGCCGCCGTAGCGCGCCGCGTAATCGACCGGGCGGGCAAACGAGTTGAGAATGGCGGAGACGGTTTTTAAAAGCGCGTCTCCCGCCGGGTGTCCGTAGCGGTCGTTATAGGATTTGAAGTGATCGATATCCATCATGATCAGAGACAAGGGGGTTTGGCTGCGGCCGGACCTAAGCAGCTCTTCTTGAAGCTGGGTTTGAAAGGCCCGGTGGCTGTAGAGTTGAGTCAAGGGATCCCGAACCGATTGAGCTTGAACCTGCTCGTAAAAGCGGATATTTTCGAGGCTCATCGCGGCCATGGCGACGAAAAGCTCGGCGGCTTTGACCTCTTCGGTTCCAAGGACGTCGGGGTCTTTGGAGGTAATTTTAAGAAAGCCCGCGGATTGGCGCATCACCTTAATTGGAATGGCGAGTCCCGAACGATAGAGAGACAAAAGATCGTGAAAGCGCTTGTCCGCCCAGGCATCCCGGATGAGTGTCGGCCCATTTCGCGCTTGGGCGAAATTGAGAAGCGGGTCTTGACCGGGAGAAGCGACAATCTCGACCTGCGCCGCGGGAAACCGGGATGAGAGTATCGAGATTAATCGGTCATGGACTTCTGCGGCTGACAGCGTGTTCGCCAGGCTTTTGGCGCTGGCGGTCAGATTTTGCGCGCTTTGAATCTGGGACAAGGCTTTTTCGCGGTAGTTTTGGTAATACTCGAGATCTTTTTTTTCCTCGGAGATTTTAAGGTTAAGGGCGTTGACCCTGACTTCCCGGTCCCGCCGGGAGCCGAGAATTGAGTTTTGATAAACGCCCCAGGAAAATTGAAAAAACCACAAGGCCCCTAATTCAAAGAAAATTTGATGGTTCCACGGAGACTTAAGTCGGGAGGCCGAAAGCAGGGTCGAGACCGACACCAGGAAAAGAAAAACGAACGGTAATTCTCTTTCTTGCCGCAGGCCCATCCACAAAAAAATAAATCCGTAGAGCGGAAATAGAATCGGAATCCAACGTGGGTCGGCGATGGATATCGCGGCGAGAATCAGGAAAAACAAACCCGCCAAGGTTAAGGTCAGCGCACGCGAGGGCATTCAGTTTATCTAAAATAATGAATAATGTCAAAAAAAACCGTGGAGGTGGCGGGAATCGCACCCGCGTCCAAAAGAGGCCGACCCAGGTCACTACAGGCTTAGTCCGGCTCGAGTTTCATTCGAGGAAAACAGCCGAACGAGTATCCCCGAACTATCTCCGTTGTGTCTTTGGACCCTTTCGACGGAAACCGCGAAAAGAATCCGCATCCCGCTCATGACGTCGGAAGCCCCCCAGCGGGCGTCAGGGACCGACGTAGGTCAGCCGCGGTTTAGGCGGTGGCCCAGGCTAACTGTGTGTTAGCTTTTCTTTTTTTGGCCTGATTTTATCCTGGCTTAGACCTTCCAGGGCCTGCGACCGAGGGTTCAACCGCTCCTGTCGAACCTGATTCACCCCCGTCACTTCATTATAACAGACGCGCGCGGTTTGTTCAACGCGAAAATATTTATCAAGCGCGAATAAATTAAAAAGATATAATCGCGTTATGGATGGGATGGATTTAACTTCCCCTTTGCCTTCGATTGTCGATTTAATCAAAGAGACCTGGCCTCTTTTTAAGGCCCGGTTTTGGGGGCTGATGGCGGCGGCGGGACTGGGCGGAATATTGACCATGATCGCCGCAATGATTCCTTTTGGGGCCGCGCTTCTTATCTGGTTTGGGACCGGTTATTCCCATTGGTGGCTGTGGGCGTTGGCGGGAGGCCTTTCGGTTTTCGTGGTCCTTTGGGGAGTGAGCTGGACGCAGGTGGCTTTGCTCGAGGTCGCCTTGGGAAATTCCAAGGACGCGATTTCTCTTTACCGGGAGTCTTGGAAAAAGTTGACTCCTTTTTCCTGGGCGTGTCTTTTGGCCTTTCTCTCCGCCATCGGCGGGATTTATCTTTTTATTTTGCCGGGAGTTTTCCTGGCTTTCGCCTTGAGCTTTGTTCCCTTTGTTTTTATTTCCGAAAATATCGGGGGTCTTGAGTCCTTGGAGAGAAGCCTCTTTTACGTTAAGGATCGCTGGATGGGAGTGTCGGGGAGGCTTGTTTTTGTCAGTCTCGCGGCGTGGATAGCGTCTAAAATCCCGCTTCTGGGATTATTTTCCGGAATCCTCACGTTTCCCTTCGCGCTTATTTTCACCTCTCTTCTTTTCCTTCATTTAAAAAAGACCGCGGGCGCGCCGGTCTCGGCTTACGGCAGAAAATTAATTTTCATTTCCTTCGCCGGGTTTTTTGTGCCGGTCCTTTTCGCCTTTCGCTTGGCGGCTTTGTGGCCCTTAATTCACGCGCAATTGTTTAGCCAGGCGCGAACGCTGCTGTCCAGTTATCAAGGGATGATGGGGCCATGAAAGCCATTCAAAAGAAAATCCCCTTGGCCTTGGGACTGCTTTTGTCCGTGGCGATTTTGTTTTATCTTTTCTCAAAACATTTCTCCGCCGTCGAGGCCATTGGAGATAAAATTGAGTGGCTCTGGGTATGGGTGTCCGCCTTTTGCGCTTTTGGCAGCTATTCGATGGCGGGCTTGGCTCTGGAAGAAGCCCTTCTCATTTTTGAACACAAGCTCCTTTTGATCGAATCCTTGGGCGTGGCCTTGGTTTCAATTACGATTAATTATTTTATTTCCACCGCCGGAGCCAGCGGTTTTGCCTTAAAAGCCCATCTCTTAAGAAAGCGCGGCGTGCCATATGGGACCACGGTCTTGGTTTCGGTTCTCAGTTCCGTCATCCTCTATTTAGTCCTGGCCTTGATTTTAGCGCAAGGCCTTCTTTATTTAGTTTTGCATCTGCATGGGATGACGATCGCGGTTATGGAAAGCGCTTTGGGGCTTCTGATTTTGCTCGCGATCAGCGTCCCGATATTGGTCTTTTTGTTTAGCCGCGGCATCCGCGGAAAAATCATGAAGCGCCTCTCAAACCGGGTCGAGCGCGGCATTTTCTTTTTTCTTAAAACTGGAATCCCTAAAGAAAATTTTGAAGCCTTTGAGCGGCAGTTGGAAGAGGGTTTGTCCCGGGTCAGGCAGGGGCGGGCTCGTTTGACGCGGATGATTTTGTTTACCGGCGCGGATTGGGTTTTCTTGATGAGCTCTCTTTATTTCGCTTTTCGCGCCGTGGGAGTGAGTTTGTCGGTCGGCTATTTAACGGCGGGTTTTACCATGGCGATGGCCGCGATGCTGGTGCCGGTGTTGCCGGCGGGACTGGGGATTATGGAAGGCTCTTTGGCGGCGGTTTTTTCCAGTTTTGGAGTGGACTGGGATAAGGCCTTGGTGGCGGCCCTTCTCTACCGCTTGGCCTATCAGGCCTTGCCGGGACTTATCAGCGTTTTTGTCTTCTGGGGACTTAAGATTTCTGAACCTTCGTTGGCAACGACGGTGATGAAAGATGCGCGGGAGAACAATTCTCTCTGCGAAAAATAAAGGAGGCGTTGCGTTATGGAATCCAAAGAAACAATCGTCATTAGTTCCGGAACTCGTACCCCCATTGGGCATATGGCCAGATCCTTGTCGGCCCTTAAACCTGAAAATTTGATGGTCATGGCGGTCAATTCTCTTCTCAAAAAATCACGGCTTCCAAAAGAATCGGTTGATGGGGTCTTAATCGGATGGGTGGGACAAAATTTTGCCGCGCCCAATATCGCGCGCGTGACCGCGCTTCATTGCGGTCTTCCGGAAAAAACCCAGGCGGTCACGGTTCAAAACAACTGCATTTCCTCTATTGAATCCATCGCCGCCGCCGCGCGCTTTATCCGCTGCGGGGAAGGAGAAGTCTATATCGCCGGCGGAACTGAATGCATGTCGCGGATGCCCTATTCCATCGAAGGCTCCAGAGGGCTTAAAGAGCTTCGCAGTTTCGAGACCGTCAAGGCGAAATGGGCCGGACTTTTGGAAAGTTCGGAGGTTTTGGTCGTGGATTCTTTGGAACAGGGGCTTACCGATCCCGTCAAGAAAATCAACATGGCCGCGACCGCGGAAGTTTGCGCTCAGATGTACGGCATTACCCGGCAAGAACAAGACAATTACGCGCGCGAGAGTTTTCGCCGCGCGCTTTCCGGCTGGAAAGCGGGCTTTTATGATTCCCATGTGGAGAAGGTCGTGGTGGGAGACAATACCGCGCTGGACAAAGACGAATATCCGTTTTTAAGAGAAGATTTGGTTGAAAAGCCGCAGATGTTCGCCAAGGCGCCGCTTCTTTTCGACGGCCCGTCTTATTCGCTCAAAAATTTCTACGCCGATTACGGGGCCTATATTGAAGGCAGGAAATACCAGGAAGGCGACAAGGGAACGGTGACCTTGTTTAACTCTTGCGGGCGTTCCGACGGCGCGGCGGCGGTCATTGTCTCCACCGAGAAAAAAGCCAAGGAATTGGGGCTTGAGATTTTAGCCAAGATCAAAGGCTGGGGCTTTTACGGCAATAATCCCGCGCATATGGGGGTTTCTCCGGCCTTGGCCGCTCCCGTGGCTTTGGGGCGGGCGGGAATTTCTTTTGACGATCTGGATCAAATCGAACTCCACGAGCCTTTCGCGGCGACGGTTTTGTCTATCTTTAAAGTCGGGCGCGAGAGATTCGGGCATGACTGGAAGGCTAAATTTGATTCCGGGGCTCTTAATCCCAACGGAGGGTCGGTGGCCTTGGGGCATCCCCTGGGCGCGACCGGAACTCGCCTGATGCTGAATTTAAACTACGCTCTTAAGCGAAATCCCAAAGCCCGCTATGGAATGATCGCGGCCTGCGCCGGCGGGGGAATGGGGGGCGCGATGGTGGTCGAGAAAGCCGGGTGAGGCTTAGCGCCGGCCGTATTGATCTTCAAAGCGAATAATATCGTCTTCGCCGAGGTAGCTTCCCGACTGCACCTCGATGAGGATGAGGGGAGATTTTCCCGGATTTTCCAGGCGGTGTTTGGTGTGGGCCGGGATAAAGGTGGATTCATTGGCCTTAAGGGTGGTCTTTTTCTCGCCTCTTCGGATTCGCGCCTGTCCGCGCAAGACGACCCAGTGTTCGCTTCTCTTGTGATGGAGCTGAAGACTGAGCCTTCTTTGAGGCAGGACCTCGATTCTTTTGATTTTAAAATCCGGGCCTTCTTCAAGCACTGTGTAGGATCCCCAAGGGCGATAGACGGTGCGGTGAACCCTGTGGATTTCGCTTCCCTGGGATTTTAATTGAGAGTAAACTTCTTTGACGTCTTGAGCGCGGTTTTGTGCGGCCACCAGTAGAGCGTCCAAAGTGTCAATGACGATCAAATCCTTGATTCCTACCGCGGCCACCACCCGGCCATCGGCCTGGATATGACAGTTCTTGGCGTCCAGAAGGATGGCTTTGCCCTTGACGCGATTGCCATTTTTGTCGGCTTTAATTAAACTGGCCATGGCGTTCCATGAGCCGATGTCGCTCCAGCCGATATCGGAAGCGATAACGGCCGCATTTTTGGATTTTTCCATGACCGCGTAATCTAAAGACTGTTCCGGAACCAAGGCAAAGAGTTTGGGGTTAATTTCAAGCGCGGGCGAATGGGGATTTTGTTTTTGGGACAAGGCCTTAAATGTCTTGAGGCAGAGAGAATAGATGTCCGGGCGGTATTTTTTTATCTCTCCCAAGAGGGTTTTCGCGGTAAAACAAAACATTCCGGAATTCCATAAAAATTTTCCCGAGGAAAAATATTTTTGCGCGTCTTTAAGCGGAGGCTTTTCGATGAATCTTTTCACGGAATTGCCCGCGGCTTCGATATAGCCGTATCCGGTCTCGGGAGAATCGGGTTTTATTCCAAAGACGACCAAGCGCCCTTTGAGCGCCAGTTGAGCGGCTTGAGAGACCGCTTTTTCAAAGGCCTTGGGGCGGGATATCAAATGATCGGCGGCGAGAACGAGTAAAATGGCGTCTTCGCCGTAGCGCTTGGCGATTTCCAGGGCCGCCAAGGTCGTTGCCGGAGCGGTATTTTTGCCGAAGGGCTCCAAAAGATAATGGTCGATGATTTTTTTGCGGGATAGGGGATAAGCCTCGCTATATTCGTCTTTGATTTGAAAAAAAAGTTCCTTGTTTGAGACGGTCAAAATTTCGCCGACCTGCGGCAAGCTCGCCGCCCGAAGCCAGGCTTTTTGAAGAAGGCTTTGCCCGTCGGCAAGGCGAATGAACGGTTTGGGGCGCTCCTGGCGGGAAACCGGCCAAAGCCGTGAACCCACGCCTCCACAGAGAATGACGGGAACGATTTTGTTCATGAAACGGCCAGAGCCGGATCCTTGCCGCTTTTAAGGAGCTTAAAGTCTGACTCGACCATCATTTTGACGAGTTCTTTAAAAGAAACCTTGGGCTCCCAACGAAGGGCTTTCTTAATTTTAGCGGGGCTTCCCAAGAGTTGATCGACTTCCGCCGGCCTGAAAAGTTGCGGGTCGACCCGCACGTATTTTTTATAATCAAGCTCGAGCGCTTCAAAGGCGATTTGGACAAATTCCCTGACGCTGTGGGTTTCTCCGGTCGCGATGATAAAATCATCGGCCTTATCGGCCTGAAGCATTTTCCACATCGCCTCGACATAATCTCCGGCAAAGCCCCAGTCTCTTTCGGCGTCGAGATTTCCCAGGGGGAGTTCTTTTTCCAGGCCCAGTTTAATCTTGGCCGCATAATAGGTGATCTTGCGCGTGACAAATTCAAGGCCGCGCCTGGGAGATTCATGGTTAAAGCAGATTCCGGAGCAGGCGAAGAGATTGTAGGATTCCCGGTAATTGATGGTCATGTAATGTCCGTAGACCTTGGAGACCCCGTAGGGACTGCGGGGATAAAACGGGGTCTTTTCCGTTTGCGGGACTTCTTGGACCTTGCCGAACATTTCGGAACTGGAAGCCTGATAGAAGCGGGCCGTGGGTTTGACGCGGCGAACGGCCTCTAAAATGCGGGTCAAACCCAGGCCGGTGACGTCTCCGGTGAGAATCGGCTGTTCCCAGGACACCGGGACAAAGGATTGCGCCGCGAGATTATAAATTTCATCCGGATCCGAAACCCGGACGGCTTCATCCAGCGAAGATTGATCCGTCAAATCTCCATTGAGAAGAGTGACGCGGTTGAGGATATGATGAATTCTATCCGTGGGCTCGTGGCTTGAGTGGCGAATGAGACCGTAAACTTTATATCCTTTTTCCAGCAAAAGGTCCGCCATGTAGGAGCCGTCTTGTCCGGTAATTCCAGTAATCAACGCTTTTTTAGCCACATTAATCTCCTTGGTTGGAATGTCTTATCTTAAATTCATTCCGGCCGCTTCGGCTGCTTTTTCGATTTTTTGGCTTCTGTCTCAAAAGAAAGGGCCTCTTTAGCGAAATCGGCGCTGACGGAGACGGAATCCCCTTCTTTGATTTCTCCGGAAATCAACAGCTGTGAAATAGGATCGAGAAGATATTTTTGGATGGCGCGCTTAAGAGGTCGGGCGCCAAAGGCCGGATCGTATCCTTTTTGGGAGAGAAAACTTTTTGCTTTTTCGTTGAGCGTAAAGCTGATTCGCTTATCTTTGAGGCGAGACAAAGCGCGCGGGATCTGGATGTCGATAATCCGGCGCAAGTTGCCCGCTTCCAAGGGGTGGAAGATCAATATTTCATCTAGGCGGTTTAGAAACTCCGGTTTAAAGCGGATTTCGACCTCGTTACTTTTGAGGTTGGAAGTCATCAGTAAAATCGTATTTTTGAAATTGACCGTTCTTCCCTGGCCGTCGGTCAGTCGCCCGTCATCCATCACCTGAAGCAAGATATTAAAAACGTCGGGATGAGCCTTTTCTATTTCGTCAAGCAAAACGACGCAATAGGGCTTGCGGCGCACGGCTTCGGTCAGCTGTCCGCCTTCTTCATAACCGATATATCCCGGAGGCGCGCCGATGAGGCGAGACACCGCGTGCTTTTCCATATACTCGGACATGTCCAGGCGCACGAGGTTTTTTTCGGAGTCAAACAAAAAATCGGCCAAGGCTCTTGCCAACTCCGTTTTTCCAACGCCGGTCGGGCCCAGCATTAAAAAGACTCCCAAAGGACGCTCGGGATCGGCGATGCCGCTTTGGGCGCGCCGCACGGCGGAGGCCACTGCCTGAACCGCCTCTTCTTGCCCCACCACCCGCTGATGGAGAATTTCTTCGAGCTTTAAAAGCTTTTGTGCCTGGGTTTGTCCGATTTTTTCGACCGGAATGCCGGTCCATCGGGAAATGACGCGGGCGATGTCTTGATCGTCAACTTCTTCTTTAAGGAGTTTTTTCTCCTTCTGAGCCGCCGCCAAATCTTTTTCCAAAGCGTCAATTTTTTTGGACAAATCCGGAATAAGGCCGTAGCGAATTTCCGCCGCGCGGTTGAGATCTCCAGATCTCTCGGCGCGCTGTCCGTCGGCTTTTAAAGATTCCATTTTGACCTTAAGCTCCCGGAGATTTTTAATCAGGGTCTTTTCTTTTTCCCAGTGGGCGCGGAGATTTTCAAATTCCGATTTAAGAGCCGATATCTCGGACTCAATGGCGCGCATTCTCTCGCGGCTGGCCTCGTCTTTTTCTTTCTTAAGGGCCGCTGCTTCAATTCCCAATTGGCGGAGTTTGCGGTCGGCCTCATCTAGTTCGGTCGGCATCGAGTCGATTTCCATTCGCAGTCGGCTAGAGGCCTCGTCAATGAGGTCGATCGCCTTATCGGGCAAAAAGCGGTCGGAGATGTAGCGGTCAGACATTTTGGCCGCCGCCACCAGGGCGGAATCTAAAATGCGCACTCCGTGGTGGATTTCATATCTTTCCTTAAGCCCGCGTAAAATGGCGATGGTGTCTTCAACGCTCGGCGGTCCCACCGTCACCGGGGCGAATCTGCGCTCTAAGGCGGCGTCTTTCTCGATGTATTTTTTGTATTCATCTAAGGTCGTCGCTCCGACGCAGCGAAGCTCTCCCCGAGCGAGCATCGGCTTAAGCATGTTGGCCGCATCCATTCCGCCTTCGCCGCCGCCGGCGCCGACAAGGGTGTGAATTTCATCTATAAAGAGGATAATTTGGCCGGAGGCGTCAGAGACTTCTTTGAGAACGGCCTTGAGCCTTTCTTCAAATTCGCCCTTATATTTCGCTCCGGCCACCAAACTTCCCATGTCAAGAGAAATGACGCGCTTGTCTTTCATGGTCTCCGGAACGTCTCCGGCGGAAACCCGTTGAGCGAGGCCTTCGACAATCGCGGTTTTTCCGACGCCGGGCTCTCCGATTAAAACGGGATTATTTTTGGTGCGGCGGCTTAAGACTTGAATCACGCGGCGAATTTCGCCGTCGCGGCCGATGACGGGGTCTAGTTTTCCTTTTTTGGCGGCCTCGGTCAAATCGCGCCCGAAAAACTCAAGCGCGGTTTTGGGCGTTGAAGGAGACTGAGCCGCTGGGCTGGTCGGTAGAGCCATAACTTTATTTTATCACAAAGCCCGCTTGTGGGACACAGCGCTAGCATACGAAGCAGTTAATTCGCCAATAGTATTGGATTTTTCTCCTTGGAAGGCAGAAGGTTAGGATGAAGGCCTATCGCTGACAGTCGTGAATCCTCACTCCAACCCATACTTCATTTTCAAGTATTGTACAGCAAAGGAGCGAACAGAACATGGGGCCAAAAGGCCCCCTTGACAAAACGCGGGGGGAGGTATATATATATAGGGATGAAAATTCCGCAAGCCGAGATTTCGCGAATGGAGGGTTTTATGAAGCGATCATCTTATTTTTTAGGTATTATCACGGCGGCCATAGCATCAATGGCGGCTGGGATGGTTTTCCCTGAATTTGCTGCGGCTCAAGATACGCAAAGCTCTACCTTGAGCCAATCCTATCAAAACATTCGTGAGACCGTGAGGAAAGCCGCCGCGCGAAGGAAGTCTTCCTCTCGCGCTGTCCAAGCGGGAATTGTTCTTCCTGGCCCGCGGCGTATAATCAAAAAGTTAACCGCAGACCAGATGAAGAAATTAAAGGCCATAGTGCTTCGCGTTTACAAAAAGAAAGGATCTCAAGGAGTGATCGAGAATGGTCGGCACGAAATTTCTTTCACAGGGGAAGCAGGGAAGAGGGGCTCTTTTACGGTAGAACGCATATTCTTTTATACCGACAAGGGGGACAGGGAGGCTCCTCTGCTAGAAATTGATCCTCATGGCGGCATCACGGCAACGCACGATACCTTCTACATGGGCGGCTTTGAGAGCGAAGCTCTGGATATCTCTCGTCCGACGACTCAACGAACCATCCGGAAAGAACTTCATTTCTGGCTGGAAACGGACGCGGCTAAAGCAGGAAAGATTGGCGAGAATGATTCCGGCCCGGACATAAGCTTCTAATCGTTCCCTGGTTTCCGGAACGCGCCGTCGGCCATGTCGAAGACCGAAACCCCCGATGGGTTCTCTGGCTGTCGGAGGAACGGGCCGATGAAACTCTTGAACGCCTCGGGCTCATTTCTCCAACTTCGTTTAGCGTTTACTCCGGAATTCCTGGCGGCGGTCGAGACGCTGTATCTGTGGCTTCTTCCATTGGATCCGGGCTACTCTCTTGGAAGGGAGAAGGGGGTGTTGGCGAATTCGCCGCCGCGTATACTAAGGAAGGATTTCTTCTAGCTCGTCGACTTTATGCTTGCTTTCGGCTTTTGCGATCGCCGATAAAGCGGCCTTGGTTTTTTCCGCGATTTGAGATAATTCCTGGGGAATTTCGCTCGGATGGAGCATGTCGTTGACGATGCGGGCGCTTTCCTCGAGCTCGATGTCGGGAACTTCGGGTTCTTTGTCTTTCTTGGCGATATCTTTTCCTTTACCGCTTTTTTTATCCGAGGAATCGGCTTTGTCCAAGGCCTTTTCCGAAACGGCCGGGGCCGTGCTGCCGCTGATGGATTCAAGAGTGATTTCGGTTTTAGTAAACTCATCCGGGCCGGCGGCCAAGCGCTCTTCTTTTCTTTCTTTTTCCAAATTGTCCGCGTCTTGCTGCTGTTTGAGGCGTTCCGCTTCGTTGAGAGAGGCGACCTTGCCTTCATCTTCTTTTTTAAAAAGCGCGATGTCCTGGTCGACATACCCGAATTCGCGAGAGGCCTTGACGCGCTTTTCAGAGGCTTTTTTGAGTTGATCAACCAGCTGCGGAGTGATGTCTTTGACTTTCTGATAAGAGGCGGGGTCGATTTCATCGTAAGGAAGGGCGTTTTCTAGCGCCGATTCCGCGATGTCCATATAATCCTCAAGAGAAGGAAGCTTAATGTTGGGAGTGACGCCTTTATCTTGAGTGGACCCTCCTGAAACCCGGTAAAATTTCTGAATGGTCAACTTGAGCGCGCCCGGGCCGGTTTTAGGATCAATGCGCGGAACGTATTGCGACAGGTCAATTAAGGTCTGGACGGTTCCCTTGCCAAACGTTTTTTTGTTCCCAACGATCAAAGCTCGCCCATAATCTTGTAGGGCGGCCGCGAAAATCTCGGAAGCGGAGGCGGAGGCGTGGCTGGTCAAGACCGCCATGGGGCCGGAATAAATCATCGAGTCTGAATGTTCCAGAGAACGGATGACTCCGCGGGAATCCCGGACCTGAACTACGGGACCCGGAGGAATAAAAAGCCCGGTTAGATTAATGGCTTCGGACAAAGCGCCGCCGCCGTTTCGGCGAAGATCTAAAATTAAGCCTTCAATTCCCTTGGCCTCTAAAGCGATGAGGAGTTTCTTGACGTCTTTAGTGGTACTTTTTTTCTCGCCTCCGGATTTCATGTCCTCGTAAAATGAAGGCAAATCGATGACGCCGATTTTGACCGGATTTCCTTGAAGGTCTTGTCCCGTTAAAATTTCTGCTTTGGCCTCTTGATCGGTCAGCTTAATTTCATCTCGAATCAGAGAAATAACGACTCGGGTCGAGCGGTCAATGGCGCCGGCTGGGATTACGCGCAGGCGCACGGTCGTGCCCTTTTTTCCGCGAATTTTTTCAACCACGTGATCGAGTCTCATTCCGGTGACGTTGATCCAGGGGCCGTCCACCCCTTCGGCGACGGCTTCTATTTTATCTTTGGGTTTTAAGCGCTTGTCTTTATCGGCCGGGCCGCCGGGAACCAGAGAGACGATCTGGGCATAGCCGTCTGATTCTTTGAGAACCGCTCCGATTCCGACCAAGGACAACTGCATGCTGATGTCGAAATTTTCCTTTTGCTCTTGAGCCATGTAATCGGAGTGCGGGTCATATGCGTGAGTCAAGGCCGAAAGATACTCTTGCAGGACATCTATGGCGTCAAACTCGCCGTAGCTTTTTAAAAGGCGGCGGTAGCGGTGGCGGATTTCCTTTCCCTGATCCTTGGGTTTGGTTTTGTTTAGAATCTCTTCGAGCATCTCGTATTTGACGCGCTTTCTCCATAGCTTGTCGGACTCTTTCCAGTTTTTTGGCCACGGCAGTTTATGGCGGTCAAGGGTGATTTTTTCGTTTCGTTTAAAGTTAAAAGAGGTGGAGGAAAGAGAAATGGCGTATTCTGCCCGGTTTTGAAGCCTTTTGAGAAAGACGTCGAAAATCTCGTAGGCCGGGCCCAAATCTCCTTCCTTGACTTTTTCTCCCAGAACGTCTCCGTAGCGCTTTTTAAAATCGTTTACGTCGGATTGAAGAAAAAACATATGGTTGTAATCGAAGGCCTCAAGGTAATTCTGGAGAAAATTCTGAGACACGGCGGGATCTATGGGGTGGTGATCGTATTGGTCTTCTTCCAGAAATTTCGCGACCACTTGTCCGACCAGCGGCGCCCCTGGGCCGGGAGAGAGAACGGCGAAGGCGGGCTTTAAAGCCAGCCAAAAACAGGCGCTGAGAACCCAGAGAAATCTTTTCAAAACCATTCCCTTAATCATAACAAACTCGCGGGAGATGAAGCGCTTGTCGGCGGCTTTGGATTATTGGCCCGCGGTTTGTCCGGCGTCCTTGAGAACTTTTTTTCCGAAAAATACCGCCATAACCGCCCCGGCTTCTCCTGAACCCGCCGGGTGGACCGAGGAGGATTCACTTGAGTTAAGGGTGGAATTAAGCGCGGAATTGTCGAAATTGTTTGACTGAGAGCGAGCGGCATTTAAGCGTCTGCTGGCGATGGTCAGTTTTGCCCGGCGAATCTTTTCCTGTTCGCGCTGGTTTTGGGCAAAAAGGGCGTATTGGCGCTTAGCGCGCTTTAAAGCCTTGTTAAGATTTTTCTCCCATTGAGGGTCGAACCATGAGAGTTTCGCATCGGGCCCGGCTTTTGTAACGAGAAGATTAAGATTTTTTAAATTTTTCCCGAGGACTTGAGCCTGGCGATTCACGAGCCAGGGAGATAAGAAGTGAATTTTTTCTGTCGAGAGATTGTTACGGCTTAGCTGGCTAAGCTTTTGGGCGGACATAATTGTCTTTCCTAGCTGCTTTCCCGCGTGGTAAAAGAGAGAGTTGACTTCCTTTAATAAGCGTTCTTGAGATCGCGGGTCCTTGGCGGCCTCTTGCCATCTCTGGCGGTAGAGAGGATCTTGATGGATGAAATCTCGAACTTCTGGGGAACAGGCGGAAAGGCGATTATTCTGTTTTGAAAATTCTGGCCGAGCTTTTGAATTTCCAAACAAATCATCTTTTAAGATGGGAAATGCCCGGGTTACTTTTGATAGAAGAGGTTTTCGGGGAAACGAACAAGGCGCTTTCCCCGGGGTTAAGGAAGCTTTCAGGGGCGCCGCCAAGACCAGTAAAGCGATTGCCGTTCCAATTCCGCTGATCTTAAGTTTCATCATATTGTCCTCGATATCCAAGATGACCCTCTGCTAGAAGGATAGACCCGAAATTGATTTTTGTCAAGGACCAAGGTAATAAATTGTTTAAGACGGGGCCTAGATGAAATAGGCCTTTTGGGCCTTGACGAAAACGGGAAAAGCGTTTATCCTTTCTCCATGAGTCGAAAAAAGTGGCAGGCCCTCGCTTTGGGAATGGCGGTTTCCGTCGAGATGGGGTTCACTTTTGTTAAGGCCGCTCAAGACGCGCGCAACGCTCAATTTGCGGAAATTCAAAAAGAGCTCGTCGCTTGTCAAGCCGCTCTTAAAAAAGATCCCCGCTCCGGAATTCCCTTTTGTGGAAATCTTAAGGCGCCGAAAACTATCTCTAGGTTTATCTGCCAGAACGGTTTTTATTCCTACGCCAAACCTGTGGAAAAATCGCGCCTTAAATCCGCCGTTGCCGCTTGGGTATTGCGGACCGGGCCGGATAACTCCTTACTCAAAGCGCAGAAAGGCCGCGGAAATCTCGCGGAATTGATGGTTGTCATTGCGGATCCGTCGGCCGCCAAGAAATTGGCCGATGCCTGCCAAGGGGGAACGGTTCAGGGTTTTAAGGCCAAGCCCTGCAAAAAATGGGATGGTGGGGATATCGCGGGCTGGGTCTCGGGTTTTATCAGCGCCTTGGCCGATAACGCCCATTATTTTTACCTGGTGGATGTTGGAACGGCGAGTAGTAAAACTCTTAAATCGATTGAAAAGGGCTCTCAGAACTCTTCTCCCTTCGGCGCTCAGACCGGGCCGCGGGCGAATACCGGGGTGTCGCGTTCTTTCGGAGTCGAGCAGCTTTATCAAGACGGAGCGGTCACGGGCTGGGTGGTCACCAATTCCGCGACCGGGGCCGGGCGCTGGATTTCAGTCAAATATTTTACCTCTCGCGATCCCCAAACCCATCAATTGATTCAGCAGGTCGGCGTTTTCGACTATACCGAAAATCCTGCGGAAATTTATGGGCGGAGATACGCGGTGGGCTCGGGGGCCAAGGATGTTGACGCGGATAATCTCGATCTCGTTCCCAATCGCTCGCAATTTCATTTGACCATCAAAAATGGGGAAGTGACGGTCTCGGCCGCCGGAAGTTCTCAGCCCGCGATCAAAACCAATATTCAAAATTTGAAGCAATTGCGCCTGGCTCAAGTTAATAAGGAAGGCTATGACGAGAAAATTGGGAATCAAACCTATAAGGTCATAGGTCAGGGCGGCGCCAAGGGGGCTCTTCTTTTCTTTAAGGAAGACAATAAGGGGCAGGTCAGCGATTTTGACCCCGTGGCGATGGCCGAGGTCAATCAAATGACGGACAACGGGGTTCAGGATTTGCCCGCGACTCCCTATAATACCTATCTGGGATTTTTTGATACCGGAGCCGGCGGCGCGGCCCAGTTTTGGTATATGAGGCGCGTCAACAATGGAGACATGTCTTACTTTCAGCCCGTGCCTTGCCAGGAAAAGGATGCCAAAGAAGTGGGTGAAAAATGCAAGTGGCCGCCAGCGCCGGAAAAGCCTAAGAGTAATGGCGGTCAATCCTCGAATCAGGGACAAGGCGGCGGCAATTCCGGAACTGTCGTGGCCGCGGGCGATTGCAGCGAATACACTAACTTTAAAAATCCAATTACCAAAGATGGAATTTCGTTTGTCCCGGATAAAGATTCCGATTCGTTAATTATCTGCGCCGATGGAAATGAAGTAGCGGTTGACGGACTCCTCATGTCTGCTGAAAAAAAAGCGGGCAGTCTCGTGTTGCAGGTGGCCACGCCAGAAACTCTCGCCAATTCGAAAGCCCCCAAACCGGACTATAAAGACATCTATAAGGGCTCTCTCCAATCATCCCCTGTTTCCAAACACGGGGATAGGGGCGACGATCTGTCTCAGAATTTTGCCACTGTCTACGGTATTCCTATAACGAATATAGATGAGTATTCGTTTACTTCCATGACTCTCGAGCACTTGCCAAAAACAGGAAATATTCCTCGAGCGTCGAAATCTGCCGATATGAATGAGCGTATGGACGTGTCGGTGGATAAAAAAGGGGGGATTCATCACGCGATCGTGAGCATTTCGGCCTCCAGCCAAGAGAATGCGGAATCCGCTTGGGGAAATTATGAAAAAGACCCCCATTATAGACAGATACTTGATTTCTTAAAGAGCGAAAAATGCGCGCAAGGTTCAAATACGGAGAGATACATAACAATCAATCCTCTCCTCAGTTCGGAAATTAACACTGCTGGGGCCGATAGCGTAATTGCCAGTTGTGGAAGCGCTCATTTAACAGCGGGAGAGCTTTTGAAGGGAACGGCTGCGTCGCCTTAAGATTTTGGGCTTCGGCCTTGCAAGGCCTTAGGGCCCAGAACTGGCCTAGGCCTTTAGGCCCTGATTTCGGTTTTTGATTGGGGCTATCCTATCGACGATGGAAAAGAAAATTATATGTTTGGGGTTGTCGGGGATTTTAGCCTTTTCCCCCTTTTTTGGCGGGGCGTCTTCGGCTTTGGCCCAGGAAGCGGCTTCTCATAACCCCGATGCCGGGGTGAGCCTCAGCTCCGTTTTTACGGAATTACAAGATCAGTCCATCGTGGCCGGCATGTCGATGGAAATGCGCCAGCACGCGATGGATTTTCTCGAACGTTACGGAAAATCGGTGGGTTGCGACCCCGAGTCTCAGGATCCGGCTTGCGCGCAGGTCTCTTTGCCGCCTTCGGTCGTTAAGACCCTGGTTCAGTCCGCGATCAGCGTCAGTCCCAAGAAGGGGGCTCCGCAACAGACTCAGGATGTGGGAATTCAAATGGCTCATCTCTTTGACGGCATGACTAATGCCGCAAAAGAGGCCTACGACAAAGACGTCAATACCGAGGAGATTTCATCCGAGGGCAATACCCGCGCTTTTCGCATCGAGCAATCGGCCTTGGGGCAAACCCTGGGATATCAGAAGGTGACGGATTTGGGATACCAAAGCTTTCTGGTGACGATGGAAAAAGACGATCCCCAAAATCCCGGGCGGCGTTATGTGGACACGGTTTTTTTGGACATCAAAAAAGGCGCGGCCCATGACAAAAAACTTCTCTATAGCCGCGGTTTCCAGCGGATGCTGGAAAACATGAAAAAGCTTTATTACGATCAATGCTCATTGGTCAGGCTCATTAACAATGGCTCAAGTTCGCCGCGAATATCCAATAGCGATTGCCCGAATCCGCAAGGAGTCAAAAGAGAGGGCTTGAGCCAGGCTGATATTCAAAAGCTTTATGAGAAATATCAAAAAAATCGCGGCGATTTCGCGGCGGCGTTTTTTAATGACGCCCAAGGGCGCAAGACCAGTTTTCTTGAGTATCTCGCGCGGTTAAAAACTATTTCTCAAAACGGGTCTCTTAAAAATAAGGATGTTCTCAAAAATATGGATTGGAGAACCTTGGACGCGGCCCGCAGAGCCGTGATGGAGTTCGAGATTGGCAAAAAAAATCGGCAAACGCAGAAGGCTCTTTTAGGGCTTTTAGTTCAAGAGATCAGCCAGCTCAGCGGGACCCAATTGTCGAGCAAGCAATCCGGAGCCTTGGGACTAGCCTCCCATTCTCCCGAGGAACTCCAAAAAACATTGACGGAATTTAACGAGGGAAAACTCGCCCAGCACCGGGTTAAGGCGAAGGTCAATGAGCGTTCTAAAAAAATCGTGCCGTCCGCTTTTTTAGCCGCTTCTTCCAACGCGATGATGGCGATGGCATATGCGGCTCAAAGCCGCCGGCGCGCCCAAAGGCCGGGGCTGTCAAGGCAAGAGAGAGATGAGGCTTTGTCTTTAAGCGATCACTGGCTTCAAATCGCTCAAAACGATATCCGCATTCTCCAAATTGAGAACCTGTCCCAGCAGGTCGGTCAACTTAAAGAAGGCGAATTTCAGACCTATCTGGGCTTGACGGGACCTGCCGCCAAACAAGAGGCCGATAGGCTCATCAAGGTCGCCCGCCAATACGAAGAGGAAATGAAAAATCTTTCCGAAAAGGAAGAAAAAGCCGCCCTTCAAAAAGACGCTTCCAATCTCTATTTTAACCTGGCCAACGCCTCCTTGGCCGAACTCTATGGAAGGAAATTGAGGGAAAAATTGACAAAGTCGCGGGCCGAGGTTTCGGATTTAAGGGCTCTTTATCTCGCGCGGGAGTTCGCCAAGGTCTCCGACCGTTACCAGGCCGGCAATTCTCTCGAAGAAATGCGGGGGACTAAGACCTATCAACAATTTATCGCCAATCTTCCCGCCAAGGTCAAAAAAGTTTCCGATGACTTACTTAATTTCGCCTCTCGGCTTCAAGACGCCGAAGAGTCGCCCCAAGACGGCGCCGTTAGAGCCGCAGCGGCGGCCTTGTTGCGAGACCGCTTTCCCCGCATCCTCGCAGAGCTCGGCCTTAAAAAAGTTTCAGACGTTAAGGAGATAAAAGCCCGGGGGCTAAGATTGGCCGTCTTTAACAGCCAGATTCTGGCCGGACTTCAAAATTTTACGAGCCGCATGCAGGCCTTTACCGAGCTTAATGAGCTTGACGAAATTCTCCGGGAAAACGCGAGTTCAAAACCTTCTCTGGCTCACCCTAAGACTTTCTGGCAAAAACTTCAGCATTTGTCCACCTTGAGATTTCTCAATTCCAAGATGAACAAAGCCGAGATGGGACAAAGAGACCGCGCCGCCGGAATTATCCTTGCCCACAATTGGCTGACCAGGGAGGCCTATCAAAAGTTGATGGCCAACGCCCCTCTCAGAGACAAGATTTTGTCTTTGATTAATCACGGAAACTATACTGCGGCCTTTGAACAAATAGGGCAACTCGATCCCGATATGGCGAAGACGGCCCTTAAAAATTATAGCGCCGATCAATTGCTAAAGGATCCCTACGCGGATTTAAGTTTCGAGGGATTCATGACGGAAAATCCCGAGGATAAATTAGGCGCGGTTTCTCAAGGGGTCATCGGAGACCTTTTCTCCCATGTCAAAACCTTGATCTTGGGCTATCAACTAGCGACCGCGGTCATCGATTCCGTCGCTTTTAGCGTTTATTCACCCGTGATTGGCTTTGTCGCTGTCGGCGCCGATAGATTGACCCAGATCGTCATTGAATCCGGCCAAGCCTTGCGCGCCTCCGAGGCGGCTAACGACGTTTCCCTGACCGCGCGCTTGTCCAGGACCTTGGACTCTCTCGGGAGTGTCGGAGTTTGGACGAAAAAGGGTTTGGGCGGAACGATGGAATTTTTTGGAAGAACGGCCCAGGGCTTGGCGACCGGGACGAAAAACGCGTTGGGAATAGAAGAGATCGGCGCTAAGGGCAAGGCATTGTCGTTACCCCGGACCCTGTTTCAGATCGGACGAAAAAGCGTCGTCAATTCTCTTAAACTTCAGGGAAAAAACGCGCTGATTATGGGCGGAGCTTCCGGCGTCATGAGCGCGGCCTCATATGCGTGGAACCCCCAAACCTCGCAATATGAGAGCGCGGGACAGGCTTTTAAAGAAGGCGCGGCTTACGGCGCGGCTTTTGGCGCCCGCGCTACGCCCCTGATGATGGCTAGCCCCGTTCAAGCCCCGGCTTTCGGAGTTTTTGGAAATGGAATTAGTTCTTTTGTTAAAAGCGTCGCGGAAACCTCCGGGCCGTTGAGTTGGACCATCCAATCGGGGGCCAAGCTCATTCCGCGCTATTCAGAATCGGCGGTGGCCGAATCGGGGCCGCTGGGCGCGCTTCAGATGAGCGCTATCGATGCCGCCCCCGGCATTCTTAAGCCTTTATACCGGGTGGCCATTTGGACCGGCGGAATGGCGGACGGCATGGCTAAATATTTCCTTACCGGCCTCGCTTCTCAATCCTTGCTCGAACACGCGGATTATTATTACCATCAGAAAGCGGGCGATTATAAAGACAACCCTGTCACCGGAAAAACCGCGCAGGATCAAAATATCGCCAATTCTTTTCAGGCCGGTCAGGCCGCCAATCAAATTTCGTGGCTCTTCTTGCCGACCAGCGCGATGGGCAAAAGCGAGGAGATGGATGAAAATCAGCAAGAACAGACCGGATTCGCGAATCTGATGGCCCAGGGCAAGGGAAAGGAAATTGAGGCTTTGCCCGATGATTACACCCTGAACTATAAAAAATCGCCGTGGGACCCTGCGGGTATTCTTTCCCCCAAGGCGTGGAAAGAGCGCGCTCAATTAGCGTGGGATTCCTGGGTTAAAAAACGCCCGGCGACGGGGGTCTTTAAAATCAGATCTCAGTGGCGGGAAGAGGCGGCAAAAAGACGGTTAAAAGGCTTTTCCGACGCGGAGTTGGCTCTTTTACTCAACGCCGATAAAAAAGACAACAACCGCTTTTTTGAGTTTGAACGAAACCCCAATGGAGAGCTGAGCTTGCGGAAAATCGACGAAAAAGCGGTTCTTGGGGGTTCCGCCTCTTCTGAAACCGGAAAGACCGGCCCTCAAACCTTGTCTCAAGAGGAAATTGAGACCCTCGCTCAAAAATCAGATCTGCGTTTATCTGATTCTATCGTGGATGTCGCCAGAAAAATTTTGAGCCAACGCCTGACTAAGGATTCTTCTCTTCGCGCTCAGATATTAGAGGCGAAAGATTCTCTGGCCTTAAAATCAAAGTCCGGCTCTTTTGATGTTCTCTCGGGAAAGGAGCTTGAGAAAATAAAGCAGATGGCTTCTATCGCCCAGATCAATTCTTCCGCTTCTCTTAAGTTCTTGCGCAAGAATTTTTGGAACTCGGCGCTTCATCTTGGGAAAGACCTCTACACTCCGCAAGATCTTTTAATCGCCGATATCGCCGAAGCCGCCGGGAAGGAAAATGGACAAAGCCTCCGGAATTTATGGCAAGAGGCTGGCCGGGAAAAAACCCCGGAGGTTTTGGAAAAACTCAAGGCTTCGGGCGAAAAAACTCAAGCCCTGATGATAGAACGCGAGCTCAAAAGAAATGATATTTCTTCGGAGGGTTCCCTGTCCGACGTTGTTGATTCAATGAATGAGAAAATCGCGTCTCTGGAATTAAGCCATAAGACCCGCGCTCAAGCCTTGGAATCCGCGAAGGACCGTCTTCTCCAGACCATCAGCGATCCAAAGGCCGACGCTTTTATTGACGCTATACATCGCGCGATGGATGAAAAAATCGCTTCTCTCTCCGCTTCCGGCCATGTCAATACCGCCGAAGCCGTTGGAGAATTGCGCAAGACCCTGGAGTCCGACGCCTATACGCAGTTGGCCGATGAGCAGTTGGCAAAAAATTTCAAGGCTTATCAAAAGGGAAAGATTTCGCGGGCGGAGATGGACTTGTCGGCTAACCTGGTTAAATCCGTCTGGGAAAGAGGCGTTTTTGGGCGACATTTCGGGGAATGGAAAACCCTGCCGGACGGAACTCGCGTCCTTGAAATTCCCGAGAGCCGGCAATTGCGGGACGCTCGCGGACACCCCATTACGAGTTTTAGAGAGCTTCAGGCTCGCCAGATTCTGGCGACCTTAAAAGGGCTTTCAAACGGCGAAAGCCGCATCTTTAATTTGCTTAAAACTTCGGGCGGGAAAACATTGCTTAGTTTCGTGATGTTGGACTTCTTGGACCATTATGCCCGCTCGCATGGGAAATTGGGCGCGATGTATCTGACCACCAACCCCGATCTGGCGTCTCAGACCATGGATCAATATTTGGCTATTTTTGGGGGCCGCAAGCCGCGCTTTAAAATTAAGACCTATTCCGATTTTTGGGCGGAACTCGCCCAAGCCGATAAATTCGGCGGCTCAAACCCTCTGGAACTCTACGATATGGTCTTGGATGAATACGACATGATGGCGATGACGACCGCTTTATCCTTGGGTTCCTTTAATGGCATCGTGGGGCGTTATCCGGAATTGGATCCGGTTCAAACTTCCCTTCGCCAGGGAGCCGAAAAGATTCAGGAGCTTTTCAAAAAATACGGCTCCAATGGAAAGGAACTTGATCCCGCTTCCTTTAAAGAGCTTCTGATAGACAATCCGAAATTTAAGGAAGATTTTGACGACTTGGTCGCCGCTCAAACGCGGGATTTCCGAAAGGCCGTCGACTATGCGAATTCAAAGGCCTATCGCGCGCAGCTTTCTAATCCCAATTCGCCGCTCTACCGCGATCTGGGAATCAAGAGCCTCGCCGAATTTAAAACCCGGTATAAAATGGACCCGGAACAGGTTTATTTCGACATGCTCAAAAGCCATCAGCACGCCTTTGGCGGCGGCGTCTTTGACGCGGTGGCCAAAAAAGCGGGTTTGGGTTGGGGCGGGGTCATCGGAAGACAATACGGGACTCCGGAGCATTGGATCGAAAAAATGTACGGCGGGGGATATCAGGCTTTGTCCAAGAAAAACTTGCAGGACCTTTTCGCGACCAATGTCGATAAAAACAAGCAAGAGGTTATCCAATATTTTAACGGCGTTCCCCTGGATAATCTCGATACCGAATACCGCTCCTATCTGGAAGCCCTCTATGGAAAACCCTTGACCCTGGATTTTGACTCCTTGGCCGTCGTTGATTTCGCCAAATTTAACAACAAGGCGAAAGCCGCCGGGACCGTGATGTTGGGTCTTTCCGGAACCCTGGCCCATTCTACCGTTCCGTTCATGAAAGACAAAATGGGCTTTAAAGTCATCGGAGACGAAAGCGCGGGCTATCAGGTCGATTACCAGATTTTAAAACCGAGCGAGAAAGGCGAGTCATCTGACAGTGCCGCCCAAGAATTTATTCTTAAAGACATGCTTGAGAAAAAACCGAGCCTTGCTATCATCTATGCGGATACCAAATCCGAATACGAACAGTTCTTGAAATCCTTGCGGATGAATGAAATTCCCAATGACGAGATCGCCGTCGGAATTACGCCGGATACCAATTTCCAAAAAGAACAGCGCCGTCAGACCGGTATTGATGAGTATAAAAATTTGGCCGCTCTGGAATCCGGAAAAGCGAAGGTGTTGATCTTGGTCGGCCAAGCCGGTTTTAGGGGTCTTGATTTGCCTTTCGGAGACGCCTACAAAAACGGAAAATTCAGAATGTATGTCGGTAATCCCGAGAATCTGGCGACGGTTAATTTCAAACAGCTGATGGGACGCATCGACAGCGGGCGCATCCCCAAGGGAGTCAAGGTCAATGTCACCGGGGTCGTTGATGGGAAAATTCTGGAAGATTCTCCGACGTATTTGAGAGTCGCCTGGGACCATTTAAGGCAGATATCGGAAAACCCGCGGCAAGAGGAAGAGAAAATTTGGACTCAGATTACGGATTTGGTCAAGGATAACGCGGAAAACTCCGCTATGCCGGTCACTTATAAAAACGTCAAGCGCCTGACCTTAAATCCCAAAGCCTTGGAGAACCCCGATATCGTGGAGGTCCGGGACTTGTTGAACCGCTACCGGACTTTGAAAAAATTGTCCCATCTCGTCACTCCGGAAAAAGCCAAAGAGCTTCTGGATGTCAAGAACATTCAAGAGGCGAAGTCCTTCGTCAAAAACCCCAAGGTTGCCGATATCTTGATTGGCGATTTGATGACCAGAATGCAGGACGCTTCCGAGCTTAAGGCTATTGAAGCCTCGGGAATCAACCGTCCTGCCATGCCCGGCATTTTCTCTAGAGCCAGCGCGGCCTTAAAACAAAAAAAACCGGAACCCACCACCCCTTAGGCGTCGTGTCCGCTCTGGAAATTGTAAAATAACCCATTATGCCTGAAGCTTTGCCCGCGAAGTATTCGCAGACCTTGAATCTGCCGAAAACCGATTTCCCGATGCGCGGGGATTTGCCGCTCAAAGAGCCCGCTTGGCTAAAGTTTTGAGCTCTCTTGTTTTATACGTTGGGATCGCCGGAATCAGGGCAACGGCCTTATGCTTACGTGAGGTTTTGGGAAATTTAAAGAAAAGATAGTCATGGCCGGTTTATTGGTTCAGCTTTCATCTTTTTTGTTTCTTTGCGCGTTGAATGCGAATACGCTCTCACCGAAATCCGATGTACAGCTCTTTTCCGAAAGCCTGAGCGACCCTCTGGAGAGTCCTGACGTTCGGCAGAGTCTCTCCCGGATTTTCCAGTTGCGCCACCATCTGTTGCCGAACGCGCAGTTTTTTCGCCAATTGAGATTGCGTCATTTTCTTCGCGTGCCGCATCTTCGCGATTTCAATCGCCAGTCTCGTGGAAGTCTCGTAAGCCTCATAATGTTTGCGAAATTCAGGGTCTTTCATTTGCGTTTTGAGATAGTCTTGAAATCGAATTCCGTTCTTGGCCATAGATTATGCCTCCTTGCGTCTGAGCCAGTCCGACATGCGCTTTAAGGCTCTTTCAATCTCCTCATTTGGTACGGCGTGGGTCTTCTTTAGAAAACCTTGAGTCAAAACGATATTCTTCCCATCAAAGAAGTAGAGAATTCGCCACTGAAGCGTCCCATATGGAACGCGCAATTCTCGAATCTTGTCTCTGAGAGTATCGGCATAAGGCCTTGGAAGATCGGGCCCGCGTTCCTCTAAGTGCTGTATGAATTTTAAAATTTTGGCTCGGGGCTTTTTCGCCAGATCCTCTAGAAATTCTTGAACGGGAGAATCCCCTTCTGCCGTTGCATAGAATATCGCTTGATACAATTTATCCTCGCCTTCTCTCTTTAGGATACAAGTAAATACTTGTATTGTCAATGGGTATTTTATAAAAAAATTGTAAAATATCCTGCCATGCCTGAAGCTTTGCCCGCGAAGTATTCGCAGACCTTGAATCTGCCAAAAACCGATTTCCCGATGCGCGGGGATTTGCCGCTCAAAGAACCCGCCTGGATTCAATTTTGGACGGAGAATAATATTTACGAGAAAATTCAAGAACGCCGGGAAAATTCTTTTGTTTTGCACGACGGGCCGCCTTATGCCAACGGCTCTATTCATATCGGCCACGCGCTCAATAAAATTTTAAAAGACGCGATCATTAAATCCCGCGCTCTGACGGGCAGCAAAACGCCCTACGTTCCGGGCTGGGATTGTCACGGGCTTCCTATCGAATCGGCTCTTTTAAAAGAGAAAAAAATGTCCCAGCGCGGCATTAAAGACGTTCCGGCTTTCAGAAAAGACGCGGCGGCTTTTGCCGAGAGATTCATTCAAACTCAAAGGGAAGATTTTAAGCGCCTGGGCGTTTTGGCGGATTGGGAGAATCCCTACCGCACGATGACCAAGGAATACGAAGCCGAGGTTTTGTCGGTTTTCCGCCGCCTTTTGCAAAAAGGTTTGATTTACCGGGGACTCAAGCCCGTTTATTGGTGCATTTCATGCGAAACGGCTCTCGCCGAAGCCGAGATCGAATATAAAGATAAAACATCGCCGTCGGTTTATGTGGCGTTTGACGTGGATCCTAACATTCAAATTGAAGGACATGAATACCGCGTCCTCATTTGGACCACGACGCCGTGGACCTTGCCGGCCAATCGGGCCGTGGCCTACAATCCGGCTCTCGATTATATCCTAGTTAAAGTGGAATCATCGCCAAAACCTTTGCTTATTGCCGAGCAACGCTATGAGGCTTTAAAACAAAAACTCAAGTGGGAGAATTCGCGGATTTTATGGAAAGGAAAACTGAAAGATGGTCCGGATGTAACTTTTGGAACCCCACTAGCGTCAATGGGGCCACAGACTTTCTATCAAAGGCCATGGGAAAAGACTTACGAAGGGAGATTGTACCCCGCAACTTACGTGACAGCGGAAGACGGGACCGGATTGGTTCACACCGCTCCCGGTCACGGAGTGGATGACTTTGAGACCGGTCAAAAATACGGGCTTGAAACTCTGTGCCCCGTTGACGCTTCCGGCCGTTTTACCGATGAGGCTCCGGAATTTTTGCGTGGACTTAAAGTGTTTCCCGAAGGCAACGAAGCCGTCATCGCCGATCTTAAAAAACGCGGGATGCTTTTGGCGGAAGAAAAAATCACCCACAGCTATCCCCATTGCTGGAGATGCAAAAACCCAGTGATTTTCCGCGCCACCGATCAATGGTTTCTTTCTTTGGATAAAGCGCAATCCTTGAGAAGCGATCTTTTAAAGGCGATTGATCAGGTCAATTGGGTTCCCGCCGCCGGAAAAAGCCGCATCGCCAGCATGGTGAAAAATCGCCCCGATTGGTGCTTGTCGCGGCAGAGGCTTTGGGGAACGCCTATTCCGATTCTCTATTGCGCGGACAAGAGTTGTCACAAGCCTCTTCAGGATGAGGGGGCCTTGGAGGCGATTGAAAATGAAGTTCGAAAATCCGGCGATGATTTTTGGTTCGAGAATTGGGACGCGCCCGTCAATCGCGAAGTCTGGCCGTTTTTGCCCCAAGGTTTAAAGTGCTCCTGCGGCACTAAAAATTTTATCCGCGAAAAAGATATTTTGGATGTCTGGATGGATTCCGGAGTTTCCTGGGCCTCGGTTCTTAGAGGAGAGTTTCCCGCCGATCTGTATCTTGAAGGCTCCGATCAGCATCGCGGCTGGTTTCAGAGTTCGCTGGTTTTATCCGTTGGAGTCAATGGAAAAGCGCCGTATCGCTCGGTGTTGACTCACGGCTTTGTGCTTGACGAAAAAGGCCGGGCGATGCATAAATCCGCCGGAAACGTGGTCAGTCCGCAAGAAGTGATCAAAAAATACGGCGCCGATATTTTGCGGCTTTGGGTCGCCTTGTCCGATTATGCCGATGATGTCCGGATTTCAGATAAAATCTTGGAAGGCCCCATTGAGTCTTACCGGAAAATTCGGAACACCCTGCGCTATCTTTTGGGAAACACTTTTGATTTTAATCCGAGTGACAATGGCGTTGACGCAGAAAAATTGCCGCCGCTTGAAAAATATATTTTGGATCGCTTGGGGGTTTTGCGCCAGCAGGTCCTCTCTCATTATGAAGTTTTTGAGTTTCGCGCCGCCGCGCGGAAAATTGTCGATTTTTGCGCCTTTGATCTTTCCGCGTTCTATTGCGATATCGTCAAAGATCGGCTTTACACCTATGCCGCTTCTCATCCGCAGCGCCGTGCGGCCCAAACGGTTTTGGCGGAATGCTTAAACGTCCTTTTGCCTTTGACCGCCCCGATTCTTCCGTTTACCATGGAAGAGGCCTGGCAGGAAGGCCCGAAACGCTGGGGCGGGGCGGAGAGCGTTCTTTTGGCGACTCTCTCAAAAGAGCCCACGCCTTTTGAAATTCGTGAAGGGAAGGGCGGCTCTTTTATTGAAGAGGCGCGGGAAATCCGCGAAACGGTACAGAAAAAACTGGAAGAAGCTCGGATATCAAAATTAATCGGCAGTTCGCTTGAGGCGAAAGTGGTTCTCAAAGGAGAATTCCCCGAAAGCGCGGCCGAGCATCTCAAGGATTTTAACTGGGCCGAATTTTTCATAGTCAGCCAAGTCGAACTGGAGATATCCTCTTTGGAAATTTCCATCGAAATCCTTCATGCCGATGGCGCCAAATGCCCGAGGTGTTGGCGCTATACCACCGATATCGCGTCACAACATCCCGAACTCTGCGCCCGTTGCGCTCCTTGCTCGCGAAGCGAAAGCGGCCCGGAGCGTCTTTAAAAAAACTTTATGCTCCGGCCTGCGCCGAACACCTTGGCTGATAAAAAAATTGTCCGCGTTATGGGGCGCCTTTTAAGTCTTTTTTTTCTTTTCTCTTTGGACCGCGCAAGCAAAATATGGGCGATGCGCGATTTAAGACTGATCGGGTTTATTCCCGTCCTTCCATTTTTTTCCTTGACCTATGTCGAGAATACCGGCATGGCCTTTGGGCTCGGCCATCATAAGAATTTATTCTTTCTCATCGTGACCGCCATTCTCTTGCCGGTCCTTTTCTTTCTCCAATGGAATTGGCGCGACAAAAATTCTTGGATTCAGGCGGGACTTGTTTTGGTCACGGCCGGAGCCTTGGGAAATCTCTATGACCGAATGGCCTACGGTTATGTGGTTGATTTCCTTTATATTCATTACTGGCCGGTTTTTAATGTCGCCGATTCCTGCATTACGGTCGGGGCTGTGTGTTTGGCCTGGGGGTTTCAGCGGGAAGAAAAATCCGGGAACTTTTTGGGCGCTCAACCGTATAATTAATGTAGAATAGACAGAGCGTCACGTCGGAAAGGGGGAGAAATTATGCAAATGACAAACGAAAAAACGAAATCCTTGGAGTTGGCGTTGTCCCAGATCGAAAAATCTTACGGCAAAGAATCCATTATGAGAATGGGCGAGCGCGCGGCTAAAATCAGGGTTGAAGTAATTCCGACGGGAATTCTCCCCCTGGATCTCGCCTTAGGAGTGGGCGGTTTTCCGCGCGGGCGCATTATCGAGATTTACGGGCCGGAGTCTTCGGGAAAGACCACCTTGGCTCTTGAGGCCGTGGCCCAGGCCCAGAAATTAGGCGGAACGGCGGCCTATATCGACGCCGAACACGCCATGGACCCCGCCTATTCACGGCAATTGGGGGTCGATGTCGACAGTCTTCTTATTTCTCAGCCCGATTCCGGCGAAGAGGCCCTTGAGATTACCGAAAAACTGACGCGCTCAAGCGCGGTGGACGTCATCGTGGTTGATTCTGTCGCGGCCTTGGTTCCCAAGGCTGAAATTGACGGCGAGATGGGAGACAGTCACGTGGGTCTTCAGGCAAGGCTGATGAGCCAAGCCCTCCGGAAACTCACCGCCGCCGTTTCTCAAAGCCGGACTTGCCTTATCTTTATCAATCAAATTCGCAATAAGATCGGCGTTCCTTCTTATATGAACCCGGAGACAACTACCGGCGGCCTGGCCCTTAAATTCTACGCCAGCATGCGCCTTGAAATCCGCAAGGCGGAGACCATTAAAGACGGAGACGTGGTCATTGGCGCGCGCACCAGGGTCAAGGTCGTGAAAAACAAGGTCGCTCCGCCTTACCGCACCGCGGAATTCGACATGATTCACGGCCACGGGGTCTCCAAAGAAGGCGGGCTTTTAGACATGGCCGTTGAAGCCCAGATCATCGAAAAATCGGGGTCTTGGTTCTTGTATGGAAACGAGCGCTTGGGGCAAGGGCGCGAAAACGCGAAAGCGACTCTTAAAGATAATCCGGAATTAGCCTCAAAAATTGAAAAAGCCCTTAAGGCCAAGTTCTTGGTGGCGACTCCTCCATCAGAGAACGCCGCTTCGCCCGCTAAAGATGACAAAGGCGCAAAGCCCAGCCCTGTCGCCGGGAAAGCCGCCGCCGTCAGCGGGCGATAATTTTCCTGCGGTTTTAACGAATTAAAACCGTGCCTAAAGCGGAGAGGCAAGAAAAAGCGCCTGTCGGTTCTCTGCCGGGTTTGGATGAATACGCCCGCTATATCCGGCTTGAGCGCGGTTTGTCTCCCAACACGGTTGAGGCCTATCTCTCGGACTTAAGGCAGTTTGGTCTCTATTTAAAAGACGCGGGGCTTTTATTCGAGACAGTTCAAACCAAGGATCTCGAAAACTATTTTTGGAAGCTCAAAACCGAAAAAAATCTCGCCGCCGCTTCCCTGTTTAGAAAAATGGAGGCCATTAAGTCTTTTTATGTTTTTTTGATTTCCGAAAAAAAAATGGAGAAAAGCCCGGCGGCTTCATTTCGTTCGCCCCGCATGCCGGAACGCTTGCCGAAAACCTTGTCTCTTTCCGAAATTGAGACCTTGATGCGGGCGGAAGACTTCAACTCTTTTGAGAAACTTAGGTTGAGAACCATGCTGGAATTAATCTATGCGACCGGCATGCGGGCCTCCGAAATTTTGGCTTTAAAATCGGATGCCATTAATTTTCAAGACGGCTGGGTCAGGGTCTTGGGCAAGGGAGCGAAAGAAAGGCTGATTCCCATTCATTCAACGGCGATTGCGTGGTTAAACAGATACGCCAAGGCCCGGGAATCCCGCTTTCCCAAAGAGGATTCTTCCGAGTTTTTTCTCAGTCGAAGAGGAAGAAAACTCAGCCGGGTCCAGTTTTGGCGGGAGATTCGAGAACTCGGTAAAAAAGCCGGAATTTCTCATCTTCATCCGCATTTGTTTCGCCATTCTTTTGCGACCCATCTGCTTCAAAACGGCGCCGATCTAAGATCGGTTCAAGAGCTTTTGGGGCATGCGAGCTTGTCGACGACCGAAATCTATACCTCGGTTGACCGTTCGGGGCTTAAAAAAGCCCATCAACGCTTTCATCCAAGACCCTGATGAGAAAATTAATTTTAGCGGCCGCTATTTTTTTGTTTCCCCTTTTGTCTCAAGCCGCCGCGAGCAAAGATCAAGTTAAACTCGTGGAATATTTTTTAAAGACCCCGACTAAAAATCTTAATCCCGATTTGGTTCCCGCTTTTCTATCCGTGGGCTCTCAAAATCTGCCCAAAAAATTGCGCGAGAAATATACCGCCAAGGCGATGGAACTCTATGCCCTTAAAAAGACTGTCGAAGGCAAAAAAGAGGGGCTGGTGAGAACTCCGGATGACTCTTCCCCGCAATGCCGCGAATTTCGCGTTAAAAAAGGCCTCAGGATGTATAGTTCGGTTTTTTCCAAGGACTTGGTCAAGGGAAAAAGTCTTTCGGGGATAATCCGAATGCTTCGTTTGGGGTATTTCGCGCGTCTCTCAAGCCAATATATGCCTTGTGTCCAAAAGAGAACTCAATGTAGTCAAAAGGACATGGTCTGCGATTTTACCCTCACTATTTTATCCGCCAAAAAAGGCAAGAGCCGCCACAATTATTATTTTATTTATAATAACGACCCTCTCGGAGTCGTCTATTCTCTCTGTGAGCGCCCCGGTATTGGAAAAAACACCCATTTCTTTGGCGAGAAGCCGTCGGTCCTCTGCTCGCATTAAACGGAATTCGTGATCGTGGGCGCGTTTGATTTGGCGTTCTTGGGAAGTCCTCGATACACCGGAGATTTGGATATCTGGATCAGGCCGACGGCCTTAAACGCGCTATCGGCCGTCACAAGGATTTAGCCGATATTGAAGCCATTGAAGGTAATCCGGATTCGGAAAAATAAAAATTCGGTAGAGGGCCTATTCACCCTGGGCCTTTTAGCCCTAGCTTGGTTTGAGATCAAGCCTTATAATAGTATCCGATGTTCGGAGGCCTCATGGCGAGTCGATATTTTTCGGGACTTTTCGTTTTAGCTGCGGCGCTGGCAACTGTTTCTAGGATTTCCGTCGCCGAAACTCCGCTCCCATCCGAGAAGGCCGCTGTTCAATCATTTATCCAAGCCGCCAGCAAGGACAATGCCGCCGGAATTCGATCCTTGGTCGACCGCGACTCGCGCTATTGGAATTCCGGAGTTTTGGAAACGGCTATCGCTCAAAATAGAGAAGACATCGCCAAAATTTTGATTGCCCATCATGTCAATGTCAACGCGCGGCCCCCTCTCCAGGATTTTCCTCATGCGTCCGGAGTTAAACAAATGGCGAGCCCCCTTGAATCGGCCGCTTTGGGCGGAGAGGTCAAGATCGCTAAAATTCTCTTGAAAGCGGGGGCCAAGCCCGGCGCGGCCTTGGCGGACGCGGTTTCAAACCCGAAAGCGTCTATTTCAGCGCGTGATCGCGAGGCGATGGTTTTACTTCTCTTGAGACATGGGGCTAATCCCAATTCCGAGAGCGGCGGGCTTACCGCTCTTGATTGGGCCTCGGCCAATGGATACACGCGAATCGTCAAAATTCTTCTCAAGCGCGGAGCGGATGTGGACGCGACTAAGGGAAAGTCCGCCAACGCTTTAAAAGTCGCGCGCGCCAATGGCCATTGGGATATCGCTCGACTCCTTGAGGTCGCGCGAAAAAGTAAAAAATCGGTAAAAAAAGGCCCAAGGCCTTGACGAAATCTAAAACCGGGGTTATAAATATGTCAGGGGGGAATTTATGAATAAAAGAGGCGTGGTCGCCCTTATTAGCTTATCAATGTTTGTTGTTTTTTCGGATTTGAGAAATTCCCTCGCAACTGATGATTCGGATGTCTTAATGCAGAAATGCATCCAGGCGCCGCAACATTTTTTAAAGGACGCTAAAGGGCATTATTACGCATGCGACTACTCCCAATCGAGCGATCTGTCGTTAGCGATGGATACCGCTGACGGTCGAGCTCGGGCCGTCATCGCTGGCAAAATATCTCCGCAGGGGGCTAATCTTCGTGGGGTCATGATTGTGGATCATTGGAGGCGGGGAGATGTTGTGTGGGCGCTGGCAAGGACTAGCCGTGGCGGAATTCCCGGCGCCGCGGAAACTGAACAACTTGTTCAAAAAGCGGTAAAAAAAGGGGGGAATCCCCCACCCTCGGCGTTTTTGCAAAGTAATCAGACCAGTAAAAATCTCGGAAGCGCTCAGGATAATTCTTCCGCCGCTGATTCTTGGGGGGTTTTGGCCAAGACCTTTGACAAAAGCGCGGAGACAAAGCAAAAAAAGCTTGAGGATTGGGAATCCGGCGTTTCGGGGCAACAAATGGCGGCAACTAACCCCGAGGCGTTCAACAAATATGTCGAGAATCAGGAGAATCAAATTTCAGAAGACGAGCGTTTTTCGCGGAAGTATCATAAAATGGCCGATGCGGATTTAATCGCCGCTAATGGCGCCCAACCGAAAGACCGGCAATTAAGCGTAAGCCGTTGCATGAATAATGGGGCTGGCGATGTGAGCGAGACTTGCCGCGCTCTTCTTCAGAATATTAACTATTCTGGAGAAACAGCTCAAACCCTTAAACCACAATTGAAATCGATGACAGCTTCTGCGGTCTTTCCTGCGGCTTCTCCTAATCTCAACTTCGGTCTTCCGGGAGAAAAACCTCTTTTTCTCAACCCAAAGATCATGAGCGAAGCGGGGAGATATATAGATAGAGAATCTTTAAAATTAAAACAAAACGTAAAACGGCATAACGCGCAGGCAAAGCGAATCGCTCTCAAAAGGAAAAAGTTAAAGGCCGTGAAAAAACAACCGGTCAAATCAAATGATTTGATCTGTTTTAGATATGAGTCTCAATTAGCCCAAGAACCTCTTCCGTTTGTCGGCGGTCTTCAAAAGCTTTTTGATCAGGATTGTCGCGGGAAAGATATCGACGACTCAAAGACCAATCAAGACGAGGTCCCGGTTAAAAAGCAAAAAGAGATCGTTTCCGCTTATAAAAGCTGTATCCGGGGTGCCGAGGGAAAATCGGCAAGCGATACGGTTAATCCGTCTCTTCAAAAGCGCGATCAAGACGTCTCTTCGGGAAAGGCCAGTTTGTTGGGCTCTGCCGCCAGTGTCCATGCCTGCGTCAAGGCAAAACTCCGCTAGAAGGGTTTGGACCCTGTCAATACATTGGACTTGAAAGCGAATGGCTGGTCTGTTATACTATTTATAGGTCGATGGCATTATAGTATTACGTTTTTCGTTTTTGGGGGTATGGTTATGACGCAATCTGTTTTGTCGAGCAAATACCAACTGGTCATTCCCCTGGAAATCCGCAGGCGCATGGGTCTCAAAAGCGGCCAAAAAATGACCTTCCTTTTGAAGGGAGATTCTATCGCTCTAATTCCTGAACGCCCGCTTTCCCAGCTCAGAGGGATTGCGCGCGGGATGAAGCCGGGCGTTTTGCGGGAGAAAAGAGACCGCGATTCGTGAAGCTTATTGATTCCTCGGGGTGGATTGAATTCGCGATGGATGGCCCTTTGGCCGCGCGCTATCAAGCGCACTTAAAAGACCTGCTTCAAATCGTCACGCCCAGCGTCGTCGTTTATGAGGTGTATAAGAAACTCCGGCGGGACGCCTCCGAGGCCGCCGCCGAAGCGAGCTTGGAACACGGAATTCCCATGGCGGACGCGATAGTCTACGCGACGGCATTGGTTTATAAGGCGACTCTCATCACCAGCGACGCCGATTTTAAGCGCCTGCCAGGCGTGGTTTATCTGCCTAAAAAATAAGGCTTAGGGCTTGGCCAAATGCCTTTGAAAGGCCCTGGCGACGTATTGGGGAATCCAAAAGAGATGAATCATCGCGCTGTAGTGGCCGAAGGGGACCCACATTTGGCGGCTGTCGGGGAAAGCCTCTTTGAGCTTGAGCGCGTTTTTTCGCGGGATGATGCGGTCCCAGCTTGCGTTGATTAAAAGAGCGGGCTTGTTTTTATTCTCCCGCCTGTAATTTAAAACGTCCATTCCCGCCCAGGCCTTTTGGAGTTCGTTTTCGCTAATCCCCATTTTCTTGACGAAGGGAGCGGTCATCCGGCTATGAAAAAGGAGATCGGGCAAATCCGCTCCGCCAAGGAGAAAAACCCCGTATTTCGGAATTGGGCTTGCCGAGTAAACCGCGCTTCCGACCAAGGAGCCGAGGCTGATGCCGAAAATTCCGATTCGGGCGGGATTTATTTCAGGGCGATTTTGAAGCCAGCTAAGGGCCTGACAGGAATCAGAGACGGCTTGACGAAAATTTTGCGCGAGGATCTTGGGATTTCTCGCCAAAAAAACTTCTCCGCTGTAAACCGAGGGAGACGGTCGGCGGTGGAACTGATACGGCGTTTCAAGAAGAAGGGTCGCGAAGCCCTTTTGGTTAAATCGCCGGATAAATTGCTTTTCAATCCAGGTGTTGGGAGCGGCCATGACCGGCAAAACCAGGATGGCGGGAAAGGGCCCGGTTCCCTTGGGGAGAGCGTAATGAGCCCAGACGGTGTTATTGGCCTTAAACAGGCTATGAACCCGCGAGGGGAATGTCAGAGTTTGAACGCGGAAGTCTTGGGTAGGAGGGGTTTGTGAAAGTTGAAAACGCGCGGGCTTGGGCGGGCAGGAAAGACCCAAACTCCAGGCGCGAGCGGCGAAGAGAAAAAGAATCGTTTGAAACACAATCATTTTATAATAGAATAAACCGCGACGCTAAAAAAATGAGAAAAAATCGAGCCTCGATTAAAATTTTGGGTTTCGCCATTTTAGCGGGCGCCTTGTCTTTGTCTGTTTTCTCATGCTCTTTCGTGACCGATTTGACCCATGAGTTTAGCTTTAGTTTTAGCAAACCCTTGACTCCCAACCAATTCGCCCTTCAGCAAGGAATAGAAAATTTTTATTATGAGGAAGTCGACAGCGCTTTTTTTTCCGGAAATGCCGAGGCTTTTTCCGATCTCTATTTGCCGACTATTTCAAAACCGATGGATTGGAATCATATTCGCGCCTGGGCTCAGAAATTCTTCAAAGAGCATCCCAGCTCGCATTTCGTGGTCAAGAATATTTTTATCGACCAGATGTCCTATGTTCGCGCCGTTGTCCGCGTCAATTATCAGGTAATTACCGCCGGCGGAGAAGGCAGTTTTTCGGGATACGAGAGAGACGTCTTGGTCCATCAGAAAAACGGCTGGTTTATCGCGTCTTGGGAGAAACTCAATCCAAACGCCAAAGTTAAAGGAGATTCCAGGTCCTCTTACGGCCTTTCTCTTCCCTTTGATTCCGCCGAGACCCCGGCCGCCCGCGGGCAATAGTAAAAAATCGGTAAAAAAAGCTCGGCCCCATTGACAAGATTTAAAGCGCCTATTACACTGTGGGTATGGCTCAATTTTGGGAGAAAAAAAAGGAGAAAAGGCGTTCCGGGCTCTTTTGGGGAGTTCTGGCGACAATCTTGGGCGCTCTCTTTTTAATTCCCCCAAGTTGGTGGGGCTTTTTAGGGCTTTCCGGGGGTTTTCATTTTCGCGGTTCGTTTGACGAGACTTTAAATCAAGACCAGTTCGCCCCCAAAGCGGTCTCAATCCCGGCGCGAGAGCCTTCTTTTCTTTTGGCCGGGCAATTGGGGAGACTAGGAGAAATTCCTTGGGATCAGAAACTGGGGCGTCCGGTCAGCGTCCTGGGCTTGCTTAATCCTTCCGAGGCCCGCGAGCGCCCCAATTCCGTCTATGTGAAAAAAGATCCTTTTCCAAACTCCGATGTGTCCGTCAATGAAGGAGATCTTTTGTCATGGGCCTTAAGCCAAGAGCCTTCTGTCGGAAAGGCCTCATCTGTCATGGTTCGTAGATCTGGCCGGGTGTCTCGCCGGGCCAAAACCTCGCAATTTACCCAGACTTTTAACAGTCGTTCAAGCGGTTGCATAGACGGCCCTAGTTGCGCGATGATGCAATTGGCCAAGGCCAAGGCCGAATCTTCTTTTCTTTGCAAAAACGACGGCTGCCCTTCTTCCGTCGAATATGAATCCGCTGAACTCTCTTCCATTTTCGACGGTTCCGACGGGCGCTACAGAAGTCTGGTGATGGTTCAGGGAAATGGCTCTTCTTCCGCCCCTGAAATTCACAAATTAGGAGTGCCGCTTTTTTAGGAGACGATTATGGCCGATTCAATGGAAACGCCAAAGCCGACGACTCAAAACAAAAAAGAAGACAAAAAAGGCGGGGTTCCCACTTTAAGCGACACCACCCAGACCTTGCGCAATCCCGCCTTTAAGGTCAAAGATTTAAGCGCGCGCACGCTGGTTGACCGCTTCAAGCAATTTCGCAAAAAAGATCTGGCTTTTATTTTGGCCGGTTTGGGAGTTCTTTTCACCGCTCCCATGGCCGAGCGCTATTTAATGTCGCCGACCAAAGGCTCTTCCGACGTCTTTAAAGAAGGCTGGGGCTTTCGCCCCGGGCAAGGAGGCTTGGGCGCGGGAGGGTCTCCTTTTGATACTGGGGAAAACGGCTTTGCGACCGGAAACCAGATCGGAGAAAATGGCGACATCATCACTCCCGCGAACTTTCGCGATCCCTCAAGTTTGATTTTGGGGCCGGAAGCCGAAGCCCAACCGCCGGCGACGACCAGCGAAGCCCCGGCGAGTGGTTCTGAAGGATCTAATTGGAAAAACGCTCTGGCCGAGGCCGGGGGCAATGCCGCAAAAAAGGCCTTGGGTAGCGCCGGCCTTCCCATGCCGCCCATCACCTTAAGCAAAAATATGTTGAGCGGTTTGGGCGGGCTCAGCCCCCAAGGCGGAGGCGAACATTACAGCTTGCCGCCCGTGGGAGGCGGGCATGTCCCCAATAGTCCCAATGTCAGTAATTCCCTGGGCGCGGTCAAGGCCAATCCGAATTTAAAGGGCGTAGGCCCTTGGAGCGAGACGGGCAATGGCAGCGGATCCATTGAGGCTTTAAAAACCGCCGGGGGAAATGCCGCGAGCCAATTTTCAAATCCCAGCGCGGCCAAGGGTCTTCAAAATGCGGCTGCGGTTCAGATGCCTACCGCTAACCCAAACCGTTTTGGCAGCGCCGGAGCGGATAAGGGCTTGGGCAACAATTCGGTCAAGATGAACAAAAATTTGGGAGAATCCCTCGCTTTTATGGCCGCCAAAATGAATATGCAAAAAGCCATTGACCTTCAATGGAAGCTCGCCGAAAAAAAAGCCATGATGTGGCCCAATATCGAGGAAAAGATGTTGACGGATATGATTACGAAGCCTTTAGCTGGCGTTGAGGATGCCCTAAGTAGCGGACTTGCCGGTTTTCTTGGAGGACCATCGGCGGATACCTACACTTGTCAATCAGGATCAATGTCTGGGCAACCATTTACGGGCGTTCAATCTTGTGATCCTGGAAGTCATATAGCAAAAGGAGCCTCTTATTGTATAGATAGCATGAATAGCATCTGGGCGGTTTCGGGGAAGGATGGCATGGCGAGCCAAGTTGGCACAAATTGTAATAAAGCTAATGGCGGTAGTAGCGTGGCGAATTCAACGGGAACGGACGCGAGTCCGCAGAAAGCTGTGAGTGATATCATCCAGACTTGCAATTCCGTGACGACAACTCAGCCTGGTGGAGGGACTGCGGTAGGGCAGGATTTGCCAAATATGAAAAATGTTTGCGCTGATGTCAAAGATGCCAGTCAGCAGATGAATAATGCCAATCAAAAGATGGGGACTATGGGAACTTCAAATGAGGCGAATCCCCCGTCTAGCAGCAACTATGATGCTCGGAAATCTCCCGTGCGCGGGTTTGTCCTCAACCCCATTCATTCTCTTTTGTGGGCGTTTGCGGGTCAAATATTTAACGCCACCGCTCGGGCGCAGTCAGCTTCATCCTCGTGTTCTTCGGTCTCCGGTTGTTTAAAAAATGCTAGGAGTGAACTATTCCTGGAGATATCTGATATGAAAGGCGCTCTTGACAGGGCGAAGTCACGATATCAGAATAATTGTGTTCCATATATGCAAGCGATTGATGTTTGTAAACAGGGGAGTGTTGACGAGGCGACGGAAAAAAGTATTGACCAGGCGATTAAGGGTATGCAAAGCGTGTGTTACCCCTCGATAAAGAGCGTGATCGGGAAAGATTCATCCATGGCCAAATCAACGAAGAATCACGATGGGTCGGTTACAGGCGATCTTGATCAGTCAAATACTCTTCTTTCCAAAGTAAAAGAAACTTTCGAAGGTCGGATTAATACGGATGAAAGCGCCGCAGAAAAAGCGGCCCGCCAAATTAAAAGTAAGCGAAATGAAGCGGCTTTTAAAGGTTATGCCGCTCAAATCGGAGGGATACATAAGTATGTTGATGGGGAGCGTAAGAGTTGGAAAACGTGCGTTGAGAATTTGCAAAGCTATCAAAGGGGGATATCCGTTATTAGAAAAGGGATCGGGGCATCGTATAAGCGATTGCGCTGGTTGTTGTCATCGGCTGCGCAAGCGGCCCCTCCAAATTCTGCCCCGCCAGCAGACACTGCGGCAGTCTTAGTTGGGCAGGCCAAAACCATAGCGCAGTATGCCGGGGGCATGGATTCGCATTCTCTCACGAATCAAGATTACCAGTCTTTCAATCGCGACGCGTGTCAATTCCATCGTTATGTTCTCAGGGCGTTTAAAGAATTGGAGGGGTTTGAGAGAAAATTAAAGTCTGCTTCAGGCGATCTTTCAAAATTTCATTGTCCCTCTTCTGGCGCTACTGCGGGCCAGACCCAGACCGCGTCGCAATGAGTTTCGATACAAGAATGGTTCGGTTTTTCGCCTGACAATAAAATATGCCGGCGCTTTTATCGCCCGTTATGCCGCGTGCCTTTATTTTAAATAACATGTAGATGTTATTTAAATTGACTAAATAACATATACATGTTATTATTTTATTGTGTTCTTTACCCGCTCTCTTCGTTTGGAATCAAGCCGCCGCTCCGCCTTTCTGTTCGGGCCTCGCATGACCGGCAAGACTTTTCTCCTAAAAGAATTGCCGGCGGACTTGTTTGTCGATCTTTTGGACCCCGAGCTGGAGCTTCGGCTCAAAACCTCGCCGCGCCTTTTTTGGGAACAAGTTTCGGCTCTTAAGAATCGCGCGCTGGTCGTCGTAGACGAAATCCAGCGTGTCCCCGCTCTTCTTGACTATGTTCAAAAGGGCATCGAGGAAAAACATCTGATCTTCATCCTCTCGGGCTCCAGCGCCAGAAAACTCAAACGCGGCGGCGCCAATCTCTTGGGCGGGCGAGCGCGGGCCGCTTTTGGCCATTGAGTGCAAAGCCGGCGGCGGCGCCGTTTCTCGCGCTTCTCTCGCGGCGTTTCGCGCCCGTTTTCCCAAAGTCCCTCTTATTGTCGCTTCTCTTTCCGACGCCGTCCCGCGCCGTCTTGAATCGGGCCTCGATGTTTTGCCCTTCGCGGAAGTTTTGGAGCGTTACCGGGAGCTCGCATAAATTTTTACGCGTCTTATTTTTTGTTTAATTAAATCATGCCGGATTTGAACTTAAAAGAGAAATTGCTTGAAGACTTGCGCGCGTCCCGCGGGCATCTGGAATATAGCTATAACAAGGCGCGTTCGCTCGCGCTCGACCGAGACTTGAGCGAGGAAGAGCTTGAGGTCCTTGAAAGTTTTTCCAGCCGCTTTGCGCGCTATTCGGACTTGATTCTTTCCCGTTATCTGCGCTTCCTGGCGCGGGAAAAAGATCCCGCTTTTCGCGGTTCGGCGATCGACATTATCAATCTGGGCGAAAAGTTCGGCTGGATTAAAGACGCCGCGGCCTGGCGCCGCATTCGGGAACTAAGAAATCTCGCCGCGCATGAGTATGAATCCGAGGATTACCGAAGCCTCTATTCCGAGATTATTCGCTTGACCCCGCATCTTCTCGGCTTTGCCCCTTTGCCATGAGGCTGTCGGCAAAAGAGCGCCTCGCGATTAAAAAAATCATCGCGGATAAAGATCCCAAGGCCGAGATATATCTCTACGGTTCGCGAACGGAGGATTCCCTCTCCGGCGGAGACATCGATATCCTCGTCATTTCCGAGGCCCTGACTTTTCCCGATAAGCTGGATTTATTAAGCGAGATTAAAACCGCCTTGGGCGATCAGAGAATAGATCTGTCCATTAAGACCCCGGAGCAATCGCGCTCGGATGTTTTCGCGCGGGAAATCCTCAAATCCGCGCTTCGAATCTGAGGCTCCATATTATTAGGTATATAACGCGGATAAGCGTGAGGTATCTCGCTTGACGTTCTCCCTATTTTTTTGTTTCAGCATTTATATTGCTATTTATCATGATAATTAGTAGTATTTGTGCTGGATATGATAATTAAATATGAGAGAGTTCTTTCCCTCCCAAATTTATTGGGCCTTAAAAGTTTTTTTCTCTTTGGCCCGCGCTCGACGGGCAAGAGTTTTTTAATTCGAGAGCAGCTTCCCCGTGCTCGGGTCTATGACCTCTTGGATAATGACGTTTTTGGGCGTTTAATGCGGCGGCCAGCTCTTTTGGGGGAAGAAGCCTCCCGCTCGCCTATCGTTATAGATGAAATCCAAAAACTTCCGGCTTTGCTCGATGAGGTCCAGCGTCTCATCGACTCGCGCGGCCTGCGGTTTCTCTTGACCGGAAGCAGCGTGAGAAAGCTTAAGCGCGGCGGAGCCAACCTCTTGGGCGGGCGCGCCTGGCAGGCGTCTCTTTTTCCGCTTCGCTTTTCCGAAATTCCGGATTTCGATTTGATTCGCTATCTGAATCGCGGCGGCCTTCCTCATATCTATCAATCGTTGAATTTTTCGGAAGAGCTTAATGGATACGTCAACCTTTATTTGCGCGAAGAAATCGCGGCCGAGGCCCTGGTCCGCCGCGTCGAGCCTTTCGCCCGTTTTCTGGACGTGATGGCTCTTCAAAACGGCGAAGAGCTTTATTATCAAGGTTTAGCCAGCGACTGCGGGCTGCCGGCTAAAACCATTCAGCATTATGTCCAGATGGTTGAAGACACTTTGCTGGGATTTTCCGTCCCTTCTTTTTTAGCTACGCAGAAGCGCAAAGCCATTGTGAGGCCCAAGTTTTACTTATTCGACGTGGGCGTGACCAATGCCTTGGCCCATCGCGGCGAGATTAAGCCGCAGAGCGAATTGTTTGGGCGCTGTTTTGAGCATTTTCTAATTTTGGAGCTGCGCGCGCATCTCGGATATCAGAGGCTGAACCTTCCGATGCAGTATTGGCGAAGCGCTTCCGGTTTTGAAGTGGATTGCGTAATCGGCGATCAATTGGCCGTAGAATTTAAGGCTTCTGACTGCGTTTCTGAGCGGCATTTGCGGGGGCTTCGGGCGCTTCGCGAGGAAGGCCTGGTGCGGGACTATGCCCTGGTCTCTCTTGACCCGGTTCTGCGCCATTTAGACGGCATAACCATTTACCCGTGGAGAGAGTTTCTCCGCGCTTTGAACGCCGGGGAGGTGTTGCGCCCGTGAAATATTTGAGTTCAGGCGGCAACCCCATTGGCGCGGGAAATCCTCAAATCCGCGCTTCGAATCTAAAATAGTTTCGCGCGGCAAACGGCGTGTCAAGGGTTGTGTCAAGGGTTTTTTAAAAAATTTAAAATCCTATTTTATCGTCGAGAAAGTGGCGAATAAATATTTTTTATATTTTATTTGCTTGACATTGAAACGAATTTCGTGCTACACTATTTAAGTGCGCTAAAAGATGTTAGATTAGCGTACGGGGCAGGTCCTATCATCCCCTGAAAGATGGACAAAAGGGGAGAGGGGGCTTGTTACTGTTCTTTGACAATTTCTTTGCGAGCGAATGAGCGCTCCGCAAAGAGCCTAAAGGAAATTATGGTGTGTTCTTGTCGCTGTGAGATGCGTCGCCCTTGGGGCGACACGGAAATCGCGAAAACGATGGACGGCGGCGACAGGAGAAGTATTGAGAGGAATCAATTCCTCCATGGATTTAGTTAAGCTGGCGGGCTTGCCTGCCGCTTAAACTGTTTTATGGAGAGTTTGATCCTGGCTCAGAATTAACGCTGGCAGAGTGCATAACACATGCAAGTCGAGCGAGGTGGCGGCGTATCGCGCCTAGCGGCAGACGAGTGAGCAACACGTAAGCAATCTGCCCCCAAATGGGGAATAACCCGTCGAAAGACGGGCTAATACCCCGTAGAATCCTTGGAAGGCATCTTCCGAGGATGATAGGCCAGCAATGGTCGTTTGGGGAGGAGCTTGCGGCCCATCAGCTAGTTGGCGGGATAACAGCCCACCAAGGCTATGACGGGTACCCGGACTGAAAGGTCGCACGGGCACGGAGGCACTGAGACACGGGCCTCACTTCTACGGAAGGCAGCAGTGGGGAATTTTGGACAATGGGCGAAAGCCTGATCCAGCAACTCTGCGTGAGGGATGAAGTCTTTCGGGATGTAAACCTCTTTTATTAGGGACGAATCAAATGACGGTACCTGATGAATAAGCCACGGCTAACTATGTGCCAGCAGCCGCGGTAAGACATAGGTGGCAAGCGTTATTCGGAATTACTAGGCGTAAAGCGAGTGTAGGCGGGCGTTTAAGTCTATTGTGAAATTTTTCGGCTTAACCGGAAACGTGCGGTAGATACTGGATGTCTTGAGTGGGGTAGAGGGTGTTGGAATTCCCGGTGTAGCGGTGAAATGCGTAGATATCGGGAGGAACACCAAAGGCGAAGGCAGACACCTGGGCCTTTACTGACGCTGAGACTCGAAAGCTAGGGGAGCAAACAGGATTAGATACCCTGGTAGTCCTAGCTGTAAACGATGATGACTAGGCGCAGGGGGAATCGACCCCTTCTGTGCCGTCGCTAACGCATTAAGTCATCCGCCTGGGGAGTACGGCCGCAAGGTTAAAACTCAAAGGAATTGACGGGGGCCCGCACAAGCGGTGGAGCATGTGGTTCAATTCGACGCTACGCGAAGAACCTTACCTGGGCTCGAACGACTGGTGGTACCTTATTTGAAAGGATGAGGGACCCGCAAGGGAGCCAGCCGAGGTGCTGCATGGCTGTCGTCAGCTCGTGTCGTGAGATGTTGGGTTAAGTCCCGCAACGAGCGCAACCCCTGTCCCATGTTGCTTTAGCGCCGCAAGGCGTTAAAGGTCTCTTGGGAGACTGCCGCGGATAACGTGGAGGAAGGTGGGGACGACGTCAAGTCATCATGGCCTTTATGTCCAGGGCTACACACGTGCTACAATGGCGCGTACAGAGGGAAGCAAGACAGCAATGTGGAGCCAACCCCTAAAGCGCGCCCCAGTTCGGATCGAGGGCTGCAACTCGCCCTCGTGAAGGTGGAATCGCTAGTAATCGCAGATCAGCAGGCTGCGGTGAATACGTTCCCGGGCCTTGTACACACCGCCCGTCACACCACGAAAGCCTACTGCAACCGAAATAGCCTCTCTGAGGCTATGAAATTGTGGTCGGTGATTGGGGTGAAGTCGTAACAAGGTAGCCGTACGGGAACGTGCGGCTGGATCACCTCCTTTCTATCGCGCGTCTCACGCGCGGTAGGTCGAGCTCTTTGAAGTAACACCGTTTGTAGAGACGGTGGGTCTTTTCGCGGGGCGCTCATTGGTTCGCAAAGAACGTTTCTTGGGGATGGGGTTTCGAACCCCGGCTCAACAAATCCTGGGCTCGTAGCTCAGTGGTTAGAGCACACGCTTGATAAGCGTGGGGTCGGTGGTTCAAGTCCACCCGGGCCCATGAAGTTTGGGATCTTGAGTTTAGGGTTTTGGTTAAACGGGCCCTTAGCTCAGCTGGGAGAGCGCCTGCTTTGCAAGCAGGAGGCCGCCGGTTCGATCCCGGCAGGGTCCAAGAATCGTTTTTTGACAGATTTTTTGTTCTTTGATAATTGAGCAATCCGTAAAATCCGTTCTCTGTAAGTCCTTTCGAGGCAAGAGGACGAAAAATGCGGATCGAGAAAGTCAAGCGTCTTACAGTGTCTTTCTCTCTTGACCGGGGAAAGATACGATAGAAGAATATGGTCAAGCTACAAAGTGCACATAGAGGATGCCTTGGCGCCAGAAGCCGAAGAAGGGCGTGATAAGCTGCGATAAGCCTCGGGGAGCTGCAAAAAAGCTTTGATCCGGGGATCTCCGAATCGGGAAACCGCGACCGTTGAAAGACGGCCGACTTTTGGATAAAGGCCTAGTCTTCGGATTAGGAGATAGTCCAATAGAGACAACCCAGGGAAGTGAAACATCTCAGTACCTGGAGGAAAAGAAATCAATTGAGATTCCCTTAGTAGTGGCGAGCGAAAGGGGAATAGCCTAAACCGCAAAAGCTTGCTTTTGCGGTGTTGCAGGGCTCATTCGGTGTAGAACCGGGGAGTTATCAACCAGCGGATAGGAGAACGGTCCTGGAAGGGCCGACCAAAGAGGGTGAAAGTCCCGTATCTGAAATCCAGCTGGCTCCCAATGAGTTCCTAAGTACCACGGGGCACGTGCAATCTCGTGGGAATCCGGGCAGACCACTGTCCAAGGCTAAATACTCTCTGGCGACCGATAGTGAACAAGTACCGCGAGGGAAAGGCGAAAAGAACCCCTGATGGGGAGTGAAATAGAACCTGAAACTGTGTGCATACAAGCTACGGAAGGCCTATGGGGGATCCCGCAAGGGTGAACCAACGGCTGACCGTGTGCCTGTTGAAGAATGATCCGGCGAGTTAATGGGTCGAGCAAGGTTAAGAGCGGCGTGAAAGCGTCGTTCGCAGCCGTAGCGAAAGCGAGTCTGAAAGGGCGTTTAGTTCGATCCATTAGACCCGAAGCCAAGTGATCTAACCATGGCCAGAGTGAAGCGGCGGTAAAACGCCGTGGAGGCTCGAAGTGTTAATCGTTGAAAAGATTCTACATGAGCTGTGGTTAGGGGTGAAAGGCTAATCGAACTTGGTGATAGCTGGTTCTCTCCGAAATAGCTTTAGGGCTAGCGTCCGATGTTAAATCGTGGGGGTAGAGCACTGGTAGATGTAGGGGAGGCAACCCCTCTTCCGAAGTCTGTCAAACTCCGAATACCATGATGTATTGTCGGGCAGTCAGTTCGTGGGGGATAAGCTCCACGTGCAAGAGGGAAACAACCCAGAGCGCCGACCTAGGTCCCAAAGTGCAGGCTCAGTGGAAAACGCTGTGGATTTGCTTAAACAGCTAGGAGGTTGGCTTAGAAGCAGCCATCCTTTAAAGAGTGCGTAACAGCTCACTAGTCTAGCGAATCTGCGCGGAAAATGACACGGGGCTAAGCCTGCCACCGCAGTCGCGTCTTTATTGGTTCTTCGGAATCGGTAAGGGGTAGGAGAGCGTTCCCAGGGCGCTGAAGGCATACCGAAAGGAGTGCTGGAGCGCTGGGAAGTGAGGATGTCGGAATAAGTAGCGATAAACAAGGTGAGAATCCTTGTCGCCGAAAACCTAAGGTTTCCTTGATCAATGTTCGTCAGATCAGGGTCAGTCGGTCCTAAGTCGAGGCCGAAAGGCGTAGATGATGGGCATCCGGTTAATATTCCGGAACTAGGTTGTTGGCGTCAACGTAAGGGATGACGCAGAAAGGTAGGGGGTCCCGAGTGAAGGTTGTCTCGGGCTAAAGCCGTAGGGGTGTTCTCCGAGGAAAATCCCGGGGGGCGTTAACCTGAAAGCCGATGGGGACTGCCGGGAAGCCGGCGGGAAGCCTCTCAACTACGCTGCCAAGAAAACTCTCGTACGTTGCCAACAGTCTAACCGTACCGCAAACCGACACAGGTAGGTGGGGTGAAAATCCTAAGGCGCGCGAGTGAGACCACGTTAAGGAACTAGGCAAATTAACCCCGTAACTTCGGAAGAAGGGGTGCTCTTCGCAAGAAGAGCCGCAGTGAAAGGGGCACCGTGACTGTTTAACAAAAACACAGGACTCTGCTGAAATCGCAAGATGAGGTATAGGGTCTGACGCCTGCCCGGTGCCGGAAGGTCAAGGGGAGGGGTTAGCCGCAAGGCGAAGCTCCGAACTTAAGCCCCGGTAAACGGCGGCCGTAACTATAACGGTCCTAAGGTAGCGAAATTCCTTGTCGGGTAAGTTCCGACCTGCACGAATGGCGTAACAAAGGTGCCGCTGTCTCAACGTGGTGCTCGGCGAAATTGTGGTGCAAGTGAAGACGCTTGCTACGCGTGGTTAGACGAAAAGACCCCGTGGAGCTTTACTGTAACTTGTCATTGTGTCTCGGTATTGAATGCGTAGTATAGCTGGGAGCCTTTGATGTCTGGGTTGTGGCCCGGGCGGAGGCGCAATATGAAATACCAGCCTTTCGGGACTGCGGCACTCACTCAAAGCCGTAATCCGGCTTGAAGACAGTGGCAGGCTGGCAGTTTGACTGGGGCGGTCGCCTCCCAAAGAGTAACGGAGGCGTCCAAAGGTTCTCTCAGGGCGCATAGTAATCGCCCATTGAGTGCAAGGGCAGAAGAGAGCTTGACTGCGAGGCTTACAAGCCAAGCAGAGACGAAAGTCGGGCCTAGTGATCCGATGGTCCCTCGTGGGAGGGCCATCGCTCAACGGATAAAAGCTACCCCGGGGATAACAGGCTGATCTGGTCCAAGAGTTCACATCGACGACCAGGTTTGGCACCTCGATGTCGGCTCATCGCATCCTCCCGCTGGAGCAGGTGGGAAGGGTTGGGCTGTTCGCCCATTAAAGCGGTACGTGAGCTGGGTTCAGTACGTCGTGAGACAGTACGGTCTCTATCTACCATGCGCGTTAGGAAACTTGAGAGGAGTCGACCATAGTACGAGAGGACCTGGTTGAACGGACCTCCTGTATGCCGGTTGTCCCGCCAGGGGCATAGCCGGGTAGCGGAGTTCGGTAGGGATAAACGCTGAAAGCATCTAAGCGTGAAACCCGCCTCAAGATAAGGTTTCCCGTCCCGCAAGGGACCTAAAGGACACCGGAAGACTACCGGTTTGATAGGCCGCAAGTGTAAGAGCCGCGAGGCTTTCAGCGAAGCGGTACTAATTGTCCGTGCGGCTTGGCCGTATTCTTCTATCGTCTCTATAATTAGAGAGTGTGGAGCTTGGCTTTCTCGATAAAAATTGCTATAATAATCAATGTAGCGCAGGCGAAGACGAGGCCGGTGATAATTCCGACGGGGACACACCCGTTCCCATTCCGAACACGGCAGTTAAGCCCGTCAGGGCCGATGGTACTAACGCCCATCTCGGCGTTGGGAGAGTAGGTCGTTGCCGGTCTCGTCTTCTCCTGCGCGGTGAAAAAGAAAAAAGCTCATGAAACTCACAAAACAACAGAAAACGGAAAAATCTAAATCTCTCGGGGCCGATATTCAGGCCGCCGGGCAAATTTTTTTCACGGATTTTAAAGGTTTAAAATTCAGCGAGATTGATGAATTGCGCGGGAAATTGCGTCCTCTGAAGGGGCGCTATTCCGTCGTCAAAAATAGTCTTTTGCGCCATGCCGTCAAAGCCGCGGGCTTGGACGGCGCCATGCCTCAAATTTTCAAAGGCCCGGTCGGCATCGTCATTTGCGAAGGAACTGACCCTGTCGCCTCGGCCAAGATTCTAACCGCTTTTGCCAAGCAATTCCCTAACCTAAAAATTAAAGCCGGTTTTGTCGACAGCAAGTGGCTTAAGCCCGAGGATTGCGTAAAGCTTTCCACCTTGATGTCCAAACCCGAGCTTTTGTCGCAGTTGGCGGGAACCTTGTATGGCCTGATTTCTCAAGTCCCCTCGGTTCTGGAAGCCCCTATTCGGGATTTCGCTCTGATCTTGGCGGCCTTGGAGAAGAAAAAACAAGCTGGGGCCGCGGCTTAATTACGGTCGGCAGTCCTGACGGTCCTTAAAAGGACCCTAGGGATAAATTTGCATTGGCAAAGCTGCCTTAATGGAGAACAAAATGGCGACTGCAACGAAGATGTCGAAAGAAGAGATTGTGGATGTAATCGGGAACCTTTCCGTTTTGGAACTTTCCGAGCTGGTCAAGGCTGTTGAAGAAAAATTTGGCGTCAAGGCCGCCGCTGCCGCTCCGATGATGATGGCCGCTCCCGCCGCTGGCGGCGGCGCCGCCGCTGGAGCCGCTTCCGCTGAAGAGAAGACGGATTTCACCGTTTTTATGACCAGCGCCGGCGACAAAAAAATTCAAGTGATTAAGGTTGTCCGCGAATTGACTGGTCTTGGCTTGAAAGAAGCCAAGGATCTCGTCGAAGCGGCTCCCAAGGCCGTCAAAGACGGAGTGCCGAAGGCTCAAGCGGAAGACATGAAGAAAAAGCTCATGGAATCCGGGGCCGTGATTGAACTTCGTTAGTTGTTGGCGAGAAGGACAGTTTGAAGTTTTTCGCTAGAGGCGCAGTCATTGAGACCCCTATCAAGGTAGGGGTCTCTTTGTCTATTTTATTAAAAAATTAAATCTCCAACGATGAGGGAAAAAATGAAACAGATAAATTTTGGTCAGATCCCCCAGATCATGCCTATTCCGGATCTTTTGGAGATGCAGAAGAAATCTTTTGTCGATTTCATGCAGTTGGGCAAAAAACCGGATGAGCGGGAACTGATGGGGCTTCAAGCCGCCTTCCTGGACGTGTTTCCAATCGAATCTTCCGACCGGGGAATGGTTCTTGATTTCGTGCGTTATGATTTCGGCGAACCGCGTTACCTCTCTCCGGAAGAAGCCAGAGCTCATGACGCGACCTGGTCCCGTCCTCTGAAAGCGATTTTGCGCCTTTCATCCAGGCAACCCTCCGGGAAGCTTAAGCAGATTATCGAACAAGAAGTAGTTCTCTGCGAGATTCCCTTGATGACCGACACCGCTTCTTTTATTGTCAACGGGGCGGAGAGAGTTGTCGTCAGTCAGTTGCATCGTTCGCCGGGAATCATTTTTGAGGAAGACGAGGAAAAAAAGATTTCTTCTTACGGTAAAAGATTGTTTTTCGCCCGTATTATTCCCTATAGAGGGGCCTGGGTCGAATTTGAGTTCGACATCAATAATATCCTTTATGTCCGCATCGATCGCAAGAAAAAATTCGAGGCGACGACCTTCTTGCGCGCTTGCGGCATCGAGTCCGATTCCGATATTTTGAAAATCTTTTACCCCTATGAAGAGCTGCCATTGTCGGCGGCGGACGGCGGGGCTTCTCTTCTCCACCGAATTATCATCGAAGACGTAATCGATGAATCTTCCGGCGAGTTGTTGATTGAGGCCGGAAAAAAGATTACTAACGAGGCGATTCACCGCGTCAAGGAAAAAGGAATTAAATCTCTGAAAGTCTTGAGCGGAGATCCGGAAAAAGATGACGCGACCATTTTAGAGACTTTACGCAAGGATAAAATTCGCTCGGCCCGTGAAGCGCAGCAGGATATTTACAAGAAACTGCGCGGCCAAGAATTTATTATTCCCGGACAAGCGGAAGTTTATATCGACAATCTCTTTTTAAGAAACCTGCGTAAATATGACCTCAGCAAGGTGGGTCGGCATAAGATTAACTCAAAACTTTATCCCTTCCTGTGGAATCTGGCTGGCCGCAAAGACGTGGTCGTCAGGCCCAATAGCCGCAAACATAAAGGCTTCGCTCTTCCCGCTTTTGACCGCAGAACCCTGTGCTTGGAAGATTTGATCGCGGCGATGCAATACATCATCGCGCTCAATAACGGCGTCACTCATTTGGTGGACGGGGTTCCCCAACTCTCTTCCATTCCGGTTCGCGGGGCGGGTTCGGCGATGGAACCGGCGGATTTTAAGAAAAAATTCCAGGAGTATTGTAAGAATAAAAATGGAGAGTCTTTAGATGAACTCGCCGTTTTGCACTTGCACGATAAAGAATTAGACGAGACGGAAGATGACTATAATCAAGGCCTGAAAAAAGACGCGTTTTCAATGGTGAAAATCGCCGACGCGGTTTCTCAGTGGAAAAGTTCGGTTTTAAGTTTCCTTGAACAGTATTTCGCCATCAGGGTTGACGACATCGATCATCTGGGCAACCGGCGCGTCAGAGGCGTTGGAGAGCTTTTGGAAAATCAAATTCGCATGGGAATCTCGCAAATGTCTCGCGTGATTCGAGATCGGATGAGTTCCCAGGAAAGAGAGAGTCTGACCCCGCGGCAACTTTTGAACACCGCGCCCTTGGTGGGAATTTTGCGCAAATTCTTTGGCGCGTCTCAATTGTCCCAGTTCATGGACCAGATTAATCCGTTGGCCGAGATTACCCACAAGCGTCGTCTCTCCGCCTTGGGACCCGGGGGACTTAACCGGAAACGCGCGGGATTTGAAGTTCGCGACGTTCACCACACCCATTATGGCCGCATTTGTCCGATTGAAACGCCGGAAGGTTCCAATATCGGTCTTATTATGAGTTTGGCGACCTACGCTCGCATCAACGAGTTTGGTCTCATCGAATCTCCCTATCGAAAAGCGGTTAAGGGTAAATTGACTGGAGACGTCGAATATCTCAATGCGGATACTGAAAGCGGAATGGTGGTGGCCCAGGCCAACACTCCTCTTCAAGCCGACCGTATCGCGGTTGACTCCGTTTCTTGCCGTTCTCGCGGAGATTTTCCTGTCGTCGAGCCGTCTCGCGTCGACTATATGGACATTTCTCCGATGCAGGTAATATCGGTTTCCGCGGCCTTGGTTCCGTTTTTGGAGCATGACGACGCCAACCGCGCTTTGATGGGTTCCAACATGCAACGTCAGGGCGTGCCTCTTTTGCAGACGGAGGCTCCGCTCGTCGCGACAGGAGTCGAAGAGGTGGTGGCGAAAGATTCCGGATCTTGCATTGTCGCCAAGCGCGCGGGAAAAGTGATTTATTCTTCCGGAGATTTAATCGCCGTCAGCGTGGATCGCCCTGAAGGTTCGAAAGATTTGGTCGATCTTTATAGGCTTAGAAAATACTCTCGCTCAAACCAAGATACCTGCATTAATCAAACCCCGCTGGTCTTTTCCGGGGATCATGTTAAAGCGGGATCGGTTTTAGCCGATGGCCCCGCGACAGCGGGAGGCCAATTGGCCTTGGGCCGCAATCTCTTGGTCGGCTTTCTCCCTTGGGAAGGGTATAATTTTGAAGATGCGATCATCCTTTCCGAGAGATTGGTGCGAGATGACGTTTTCACCTCGATTATGATTTCCGAGTTTGAAATCGAGGCTCGGGACACTAAACTGGGGCCTGAAGAAATTACCCGCGATATTCCCAATGTCGGCTCTGATTCCCTGGAATATCTGGACGAACAAGGCATCGTCGTTCCCTCAACCGTGGTTCACCAGGGAGATGTTTTGGTCGGGAAAATCGCTCCCAAGGGCGAGCAACAATTGTCTCCGGAAGAGCGGCTTTTAAAGGTCATCTTCGGAAAGAAGGCTGAGGACGTCCAGGACGTTTCTTTGCGCGTGCCTCCGGGGGTTTCCGGTCAAGTGATCGGCACCCGCATTTTCGTTCGCCGGGAGAAATTGACCAAACCGGAAGAAAAGCAGCGGCTTGAAGCCGTTGAGATGAAATTGGCCGCAGATTTAGAGGCCCTTAAAGCCCATCGCAAAGAGGCTTTTGAGTCTCTGGAACAAAAATCCGCTTCCGAGCGCAAACAAGAAAAAGAGCGACTGGATAAATTTTACGAGATTATGGAAGATAATCTCCGAAGCGAAGCCGACAGGGCGAAGATGCGCCTTAAAGAAGGCGATGAATTACCGGTGACGGTCAATAAAGTCGTCAAGGTTTATATCGCTTCTCGGCGCAAAGTTCAGGTCGGCGATAAATTGGCTGGGCGCCATGGAAACAAAGGCGTTATCGCCAAGATTCTCCCCATTGAAGATATGCCGTACCTCCCCGATGGCACGCCTCTCGATGTCGTCTTGTCACCGCTTGGCGTTCCTTCTCGTATGAATATCGGACAGATTCTGGAGATGATGTTGGGTTGGGCGGCTTATACGCTTCAGACCCAGATGATTAACCCCGTCTTTGACGGCGCGAGCGAAACCGAGATTAAAAAGAAAGTCGCCGAGGCCAAAAAGGCCTTGATTGCCCAAGGGGTTCCGGAAAAATATCTCCCCGCCGATGATTGCCGGATTACTTTATACGACGGCCGGACCGGAGAAGCTTTCCAAGAGAAGGTTTCCATCGGTTACATGTATATCCTCAAACTGATTCACTTGGTGGAAGATAAAATTCATGCCCGCTCGATTGGACCCTACAGCTTGATCACCCGTCAGCCTTTGGGCGGCAAAGCTCAATTCGGAGGCCAGCGCTTCGGAGAAATGGAAGTTTGGGCCATCGAGGGTTATGGAGCGGCTTACGCCCTTCAAGAATTTTTGACCGTGAAATCCGATGACGTTCAGGGAAGAACTAAGATGTATGAGGCCATTATCAAGGGCGAGCCTTTGGCGCGTCCCGGGATTCCAGAATCCTTTAAAGTCTTGGTCAAAGAGTTGCAGGGGCTTGGCATCAACGTCGAGCTTTTAAGAACGCAACATCGGGAAAATGAAAATGGCGTTGTCGTTAAAAACGGAGATAAGAGCGAGGCGGCTAAAAAATGACGACCTATTATAGCGCGACAGCGGAAAAAAAGCTTTCCTTAGGGAGCAAAAAGAAAAAGAAGCAGGCGGATTTTGATTTCTCGGATTTTGACGCGATTCGCCTTTCTTTAGCTTCTCCTGAGCAAATCTTGTCTTGGTCTTACGGTGAAGTTAAAAAACCGGAGACGATTAATTATCGGACCTTAAAGCCCGAGAGAGACGGCCTTTTCTGTGAAAGAACTTTCGGTCCGGTGCGAGATTACGAATGCGCCTGCGGTAAATACCGCTGGATTAAGTTCCGCGGCATTGTCTGCGATCGTTGCGGAGTCGAGATCACCGAGTCAAAGGTTCGCCGCGAGCGCATGGGACATATCGAGCTTGCGGTGCCGGTCGCGCATGTTTGGTTTTTAAAGAAAACCCCTTCCCGCGTTGGGATTGTCCTTGACATGAAGACCTCTGATTTAGAACGCGTGACTTATTACGCGAATTACATCGTCCTGGAAGACCTTGTTGACGCCAATGGGCGAAAGGTTTTTAAGGTTGGAGATCTTTTGTCTGAAGACGAGGTCCGTAAAGCCAGAACGGAGTATCGTTCCCATTTTAAAGTCGATATCGGGGCCGGCGCCATTCGCCAACTTTTGTCCAAGGTTAAGCCCAAAGAAGAAGCCGAAAAAGTATTGGCTCAGATTAAAGAAGTGTCTTCGGACGCCGAGCGTTCGCGCCTCATTCGCCGCCTGCGCATTTTACAGGGTTTTGCCGAGTCCGGCAATGAGCCTCAATGGATGATCCTAACCGCTTTGCCGGTCATTCCGCCGGAGATTCGCCCCTTGGTGCCTTTGGACGGCGGGCGCTTCGCGACTTCCGACTTAAACGATCTCTATCGCCGCATCATCAACCGCAATAACCGTCTTAAACATATCGAATCCTTGCGCGCGCCGGAAGTGATGGTATTTAACGAAAAACGCCTTCTTCAGGAAGCGGTGGATTCTCTTTTTGAAAATGGCGCTCGCGGCCGCCAAGTCGTGGGGGCTGGCAATCGGCCTTTGAAATCTCTTTCCGACATCTTGAAAGGAAAGCAAGGGCGTTTCCGCCAGAACTTGCTGGGAAAACGCGTGGATTATTCCGGACGTTCCGTCATTGTCGTGGGCCCGAACTTAAAGCTCAATCAATGCGGCTTGCCCAAGGAAATGGCTCTGGAGCTTTTCCGGCCCTTCATCCTGCGCGAACTGATGAAGAAAGATAATTTGACCTTAAAAGCGGCTAAGCGCATGTTCGATAAGGTGCAGCCGGAGATTTGGGATATTTTGGAATACGTGACCCAAAAACATCCCGTTCTCCTCAACCGCGCGCCGACCCTTCACCGCTTGGGTATTCAAGCCTTTGAGCCGGTGTTGGTCGAAGGTAAATCAATTCAGCTCCATCCCTTGACCTGCGCGGCTTTTAATGCGGACTTCGACGGCGACCAAATGGCGGTCCACGTCCCGTTGTCCCAGGAAGCTCAGCTGGAAGCGCGCCTCTTGATGATGGCGACCAACAACATTCTTTCTCCCGCTTCGGGAAAACCGATCGCGGTCCCGTCTCATGACATGGTTTTGGGAATCCATTACCTGACAAAATTTAAGAGCGGAGAGCTTGGGGAAGGGATGATCTTCGGCGATCAATCCGAGGTGGTGGCCGCTTGGCAGAATAAAAAAGTCGATCTCCACGCCAAAATTAAAGTTCAGGGCATCAATAAAATCATCGAAGAGGAAGGCAAAAACTCCAAGGTTTCCGACTGGAAAGATTGGACGACGGTTGGCCGCGTGATTTTTAATCAAGTCCTTCCAACGGAGATGGGTTATATCAATAAGGCTTTGGGCAAAAAAGAATTGTCCCAGTTGGTCGACCATTCCTATAAAAATTTAGGCCATCATAAAACGGCGATGTTGCTCGATAATTTAAAGCAGTTGGGCTTCCGTTTTGCGACGATGGCCGGGCTGTCCATCTCTATATCGGACATGCACATTCCCGCCAAGAAAAAAGAAGAGGTGGAGAAGGCGCGCAAAAAAGTCCGCGAAATTGAAAAACAGAGCCGCGACGGAATTATCACCGAGAGCGAGCGCTATAACAAAATCATCGACATCTGGACCCACGTGACCGACGAAATTTCCGACGTCATGTTCGATGAGATGAAAAAAGAAGAAGTGGAGCCTTATTCCAGCGGAAAAGCGAGATTTAATTCCATCTTCTTGATGGCGGATTCCGGCGCCCGCGGCAGTCGCCAGCAGGTTCGCCAATTGGCTGGTATGCGCGGTCTAATGGCTAAACCGCAGAAAAAATTAACCGGAGGCGTCGGCGAAATTATCGAGCAGCCGATTATTTCCAACTTCCGCGAAGGTTTGACGGTTCTTGAATACTTTATTTCCACTCACGGAGGCCGCAAAGGGTTGGCCGACACGGCGCTTAAGACCGCCGATGCCGGATATTTGACCCGCCGTTTGGTGGATATCGCCCATGATCTCGTAATCGTTGAAGAAGACTGCGGGACCATCAACGGAGTGCGTTTGGGCGATTTGTCCGCCGGCGATGAAATCATTGAGCCTTTGGAAGAGCGCGTTTTAGGCCGAGTTTGTCTTGAGGATATTACTTCTAATGACGAAGAGAGTGGGAAAAAATCCAAGGTTTTATGCAAATCCGGGGATCTCATTACTCCGGAAGTGGCCTCTAAAATTCGGGCCTTGGGCATTGAGTATATCAGAACCCGCTCGGTGTTGACTTGCGAATCCGACAACGGCGTCTGCGCGAAATGCTACGGAATTAATAATAGCTCCGGGCGTTTGGTGGATGTAGGCGAAGCGGTTGGAATTATCGCCGCTCAATCCATCGGTGAGCCGGGAACTCAGTTAACCTTGAGAACCTTTCATATCGGAGGGACCGCGTCTCGCGTGGCGAAGAGGTCCCAGATCGTTTCTTCTTATCCGTCAAAGGTTGAATTGAAAAACGTTCGCACCATTAAAACCCGGGAAGGGCAGATCGTGGTCGTGTCCCGCGCGGGTGTCGTCAATTTGATTAGCAAGGACAGAAAAGTGGAGGAATATAAACTCCACTACGGAAGTCGCCTTAAGGTTTCGGATGGCGCTTCGGTTGCGGCGGCGGAGCTGGTGGCCGAGTGGGATCCATATGCGATGCCGGTCGTCTGCGAACAGGAAGGAACCCTTCGTTTCGCGGATGTCAAAGAAGGCGTGACCTTGCATGAAGAGCGCAACAAAATTACCGGAATCATCGAGCGCAAGATTATCGATCAAGAAACTCGCCGGATGTCGGAGAAAGACAAAGGGTCTTCGAGAAGACTAAATCCGCGGGTTATCGTGGAAAAAGACGGCAAGGAGCTTGCGGTCTATCCTCTCCCGACCGATACCATCTTGATGGTCGACTCCGGACAGGCGGTGCGCCCCGGCGATGTTTTAGCCAAGATTCCCCAGGAGTTCGCCAAATCTAAAGACATTACCGGCGGTCTCCCGCGCGTTTCCGAGCTTTTTGAGGCGAGAAAACCCAAGAACGGCGCGATTGTCTCTGAAATCGAGGGAATCGTGAGTTTGGGCGTCGGCCCCAAAGGACTGGTCCAGGTTTCCGTGCGCAACGAAGAAACCGATCTCGTTCGGGATTATCTGATTCCGCAAGGAAAGCATTTGATGGTCTATGAGGGCGATCGCGTGGGCGTGGGAGAATCCCTGACCGACGGCGCCATCGATCCGCACGATGTGTTGCGGGTTAAAGGCATCAAGGAAGTCCAGGAATTTCTGGTCAACGCGATTCAGGAAGTCTATCGCCTGCAAGGAGTTCAATTGGCCGACCGGCATATTGAGTGCATCGTTCGACAGATGCTTCAAAACGCCAAGGTGACCAGTTCCGGAGATACGGCGTTTATTAAAGGCGAAATCGTCAATCGCTTCGTTTTTGCGGATACCAATCAGAAAGCCAAAGACGAAGGCAAACAGGAAGCCCAGGGAGAGCCGGTTTTGCTTGGAATTACCAAGGCGAGTCTGGCTTCAAGCTCTTTTGTCTCGGCGGCGAGCTTCCAAGAAACGACCCGCGTTTTAACCGATGCCGCGACAACTTCAAAAATCGATTACTTGAAAGGGCTTAAAGAGAACGTGATCATCGGGCATATGATTCCGGCGGGAACCGGTTTCAGTGTGAGAAAAAATATATTGGAACAGGCGGCGGCGCGAGAAAAAGCCGCCAATGAGAAGGGGAAATAAAAATGCCAACAATCAATCAATTAATCAGATACGGAAGACACAGCCAGGTCGCGCGCTCAAAAGCGCCAGCTCTTCGATCGTGTCCGCAGAGAAGAGGAGTTTGTACCCGCGTGTCCACTACGACTCCTAAAAAGCCGAACTCGGCTTTGCGCAAGATTGCCCGCGTTAAACTTACGACTGGAACCGAAGTGACGGCCTATATTCCCGGGGTCGGACATAATCTCCAGGAACACTCCATCGTTTTAATTCGCGGAGGCCGCGTTAAAGATTTGCCTGGAGTTCGTTACCATATTATTCGTGGAGTTCTGGATACCGCTGGAGTTGAGGGTCGCAAACAAGGGCGTTCTATTTACGGCGCCAAGAGACCCAAGGCTGCCGCGAAGGCTTAAGAAAATTAAAAGAGGATATTTGTTATGCCAAGAAAAGGACTGAGACCAAGAGATAGAAGGCCGGCGCCGCTTCCGGACTATAAATACGGGAGCGTTTTAGTTTCCCGCTTCATTAACAAGATTAATTTCATGGGGAAAAAGCTCGCGGCCCAGAAGGTGCTTTACGGGGCGATGGACATCGTCAAGGAAAAGACCCAGCAAGATCCTCTCAACTTTTTAACCGGGGCGATTGAAAACGTTCGTCCGTTGCTTGAAGTTAAAGCTCGACGCGTCGGCGGCGCCACTTATCAGGTTCCTATCGAGGTTTCTCCCGCGCGTTCGACTACGATCGCGATGAGGTGGCTCATCGACGCGGCCAGCGGGAAATCAGGCAAGCCCATGGCCGAGCGTTTAGCCGATGAATTAATTTCCGCGCACAAAAAAGAAGGGACGGCGTTTAAAAAACGCGAAGATACTCATAAAATGGCCGAGGCCAACCGGGCCTTCGCGCATTATCGTTGGTGATAATATGCCTAGAGAATTTCCATTAGAAAAAGTTCGCAATATCGGAATCATCGCTCACATCGACGCCGGTAAAACGACGACCACCGAGCGAATCCTTTATTACACCGGACGTATCCATAAAATCGGAGAGGTCCATGACGGCGCGACCACGACCGACTGGATGCCGCAAGAAAGAGAGCGCGGTATTACTATTACCGCGGCGGCGACTTACTGCAAATGGCGGGATTGTCAGATTAACATCATCGACACTCCAGGACACGTCGATTTTACCGCCGAAGTGGAAAGATCTCTGCGGGTTTTAGACGGAGCCGTGGTCTGTTTTGACGGGGTTCAAGGCGTTGAGCCGCAGTCCGAGACTGTTTGGCGTCAAGCCGATAAATATCATGTTCCCCGCATCGCCTATATCAATAAAATGGACCGTTTGGGCGCGGATTTTTATATGTCGTATCATTCTATCGAGAAAATGCTTGGGGCTAACGCCTGTCCGATTCAACTTCCGATCGGAGCCGAAGCCGACTTTAAAGGACTGATTGATTTAATCGAGATGAAAGCTTTGGTTTGGCTGGGAGAAGAGCTGGGCGCGAAATGGGAGGTTCTTGAAATCCCCGATGAGATGAAAGCCCAGGCCCAAGAATACCATGACAAGATGGTCGAGAAAATCGTCGAGTTTGACGATGCGCTGATGGAGCGCTATTTGAACGGGGATCATCATTTCACTCCGGCGGAACTCCGAAAAACTTTGCGGATCGGCGTCTTGAAATCCAAGATCTTCCCGGTTTTGTGCGGGTCTTCTTATAAAAACAAGGGAGTTCAACCAATGTTGGACGCGGTCTGCGATTTCCTTCCTTCCCCAGTCGATTTGCCGCCGGTTCAAGGGACCGATGTCGATGCCGGAAACCCGGTTGAGCGGAAAGCTTCCGATTCCGAGCCTTTTTCCGCGTTGATGTTTAAGATTCAATCAGATCCTTACGTCGGTAAACTCGCTTTCTTTAGGGTTTATTCTGGAACGTTAAGCGTTGGCGACACTATCTATTTCGCGAATAAGAAAACCAGCGAGAGAATCGGCCGCATTCTCCGAATGCACGCCAACCAGAGAGAAGAGATTAAACAAGTTTTCGCGGGCGATATCGCCGCGACCGTGGCGATGAAAAACTCCCAGGTCGGAGTCACTCTGTGTTCCGAGAAAGACCCTATCATTCTGGAACAGATCACCTTTCCTGAACCGGTTATCTCGGTCGCTATCGAACCAAAATCGAAAGCGGACGAAGAAAAAATGTCAATGGCCTTGGGCCGCTTGGCGGAAGAGGATCAGACCTTCCGTTTGCGGACCGATACTGAGACCGGGCAAACCATTATCTCCGGAATGGGAGAGCTTCACTTAGACATCATTGTCGACCGCATGAAGCGCGAGTTTAACGTCCAAGCCAACGTCGGAAACCCGCAAGTCGCTTACAAAGAGACGGTTCGCAAAAAGATTGTCGAAGAGGGAAAATTTATTCGCCAATCCGGCGGCCGCGGGCAATATGGCCATTGCATCATTCAAATCGAGCCTCAGCCGATGGGACAGGGTTTTGAATTTGTCAATGAGATTAAGCAAGGCCGCATCCCGCGGGAATTTATTCCCGCCGTTGAAAAAGGCGTTCGCGAAGCCTTGGACGGCGGAGCCTTGGCGGGGTATCCGATTGTCGACATCAAGGTAACCTTGATGGACGGCTCTTTCCATGAAGTGGACTCTTCTGAAATGGCCTTTAAGATCGCCGGCGCGATGGCTTTGCGCTCGGGGTGTAAAAAAGCGAGCCCGACGATACTCGAGCCCGTCATGAAATTTGAGGTGGTGACTCCCGAGCAATATATGGGAGACGTCATCGGAGACTTAAACAGCCGCCGCGCTAAAATTCAGGACATGGGGGACCGCGGACACTTGAAATTCGTTCGCGCGACTGTGCCCTTGGCTGAAATGTTCGGATACGCGACGGTGGTTCGTTCGATTTCTCAAGGCCGCGCTTCATTTACCATGGAGCCGAGCCATTATGAAGAAGTGCCGAACAACGTCTACAAGGCGATTGTCGAGAAAAACGCCGCCGCCATGGCAACTCAAAGGTAAAGGAAAAAACAAGGAGAACAGAAATGTCAAAAGCGAAATTTGATCGGACGAAACCTCACGTGAATATCGGGACCATTGGTCACGTGGACCACGGCAAGACTACCTTGACCGCGGCCATCACGCACTATTTATCGAAGAAAGGTTTGGCGCAGGCCAAGAAATATGATGAGATCGACAACGCTCCGGAAGAGAAAGCCAGAGGCGTGACGATCAACGTTCATCATCAGGAATATGAAACGGCCAATCGCCACTACGCGCATGTTGACTGTCCGGGACACGCCGACTACATCAAGAACATGATCACGTCCGCGGCGGACGGTCCGATGCCGCAGACCCGCGAGCACGTTTTGCTTGCCCGGCAGGTCAACGTTCCGCATATCGTCGTCTTTCTAAACAAGATTGACGTGGCGGATAAAGATCTTGTGGATTTAGTCGAGATGGAAGTTCGTGAGCTTTTGACGAAGTATGAATTTCCCGGCGACAAGATTACGGTCGTTCGGGGATCGGCGACGAAGGCCTTGGAAGGAGACTCTTCCGAGATTGGGGAGCAGGCGATTCAGAAGCTGATGGACGCATTGGACAAGGACATTCCGGAGCCCAAGCGGGCGGTGGACC
>DAHZHT010000008.1:45097-80191 GCA_027406905.1 Elusimicrobiota bacterium | reverse complement strand
GAATCTACATCATGCTGGGCCGAACGCTGGGGGGCGCGACGGTGGCCGTCATTCAGGGAATTTTAGTGCTGACCATCGCGACCCTGGCGGGGTTTAAATGGAGCTCGGCGATTGGAATATTTCCAGCCCTTTGTTTTATGTTTCTTATCGCCGTTTTATTTACCGCCCTCGGAACGGGCATCGCCTCCATTCTTGAAGACATGCAGGGCTTTCAAATCATCATGAACTTTTTGGTCATGCCTATTTTCTTTTTCTCGGGATCTTTGTTTCCGCTCTCAGGACTTCCCCATTTTCTGGGCGTTCTAGCCGCCTTAAACCCTCTCACCTACGGAATTGAGGGACTGCGGATATCTCTGTTGGGGGGCAGTTCTCTCCGCATGGGGATAGACGCTTTGACTCTTTGCGCATTTTCGGCCGCTCTTCTTTTTATCGGCTCAATGTTATTTGAAAAAATACAAATATAGCCATTACCGCATCGATGATTGGCTATAATGGATTCTCATGCTTTTTATTCTTGTTCTCGGGCAACTTCTAAACTGTAAATCGTTTGCGAGCCCGCCCAAAATCGCCCATTCTCAGGCATCGGTCAATCATTCCCTCCACTCCTTGCCCGCGCCCCGCTCAAACATCACGCCTAAGCTCAAAGACCTCTTAAGCCGGGCGCAATCTCTTTATTATGAAGGAAACTTAAGCGCCGCCGTTCAAAGCTACAGAAAAGCGACCCAAAAAGCTCCCCGGCTTTTGGAGGCATGGCTTAACGGCGCGGTCATATTGGAAACCTTAGGCCGGGAAAAGGAAGCGAAAAAATGGTATCAGAAAGCGTCTAACATCAACCCTTCTTCCGATATAGAAACGGCTCTGGGCTGGTGCGAGTTAAGACTTCATCAATTGAGCTCGGCCCAAGCGGCTTTCAATCGCGCGATTTCGGAAAACTCCAAGGACTCTTACGCCCATTTGGGAATGTCCCGCATTTATAGGGTCCATCATAATTACCCATGGGCTCTTCATGAACTTAAGAGCGCGGCGAAATCAAACCCCCACTTAACCCTCATCCCCTTTTATGAAGGAGAAATTTATCAGCGGGAAAAACGCTTAGGCAAAGCCGCCAATTTCTATCAGAAGGTCGTCTCCGCCGACTCTTATTTTGTCGAGGCGCAGGAAAAACTAGCGAGGATCTATCTCAAAGAGGGCCAATATTTAAAGGCGGTTTCCGAATTTGAAAGAATCAACGGTTCCGGCATAGGCATCGGCAACGCGAAATGGAAAAAAATACTAAGCCTCCTTCCGCCTCAATCTATCCACGGTTTTGCGCTCAGCCCGTCGCGCTTTTACCACTGGCTGATGCCGGTCTTTTCCAAGCCTCTTCCATCGAGCGGAGTTCCGCTTCTGCGAATCGGCATAGGAACCGATCATCTGGGGCGCCCCGAGCGAAGGTCCTTAGTCGCTTTCTACGTCACTTCTCCCTTCACGCTAAAAGACTCCGCAGGAAAAATATTGGCCGCTGGAAACGGCAATCAAATTTGGCTTGCGCGTTTAATCCATAAGGGAAGAAAAACGCTTCTTTCCATCTCCGGGCCGCCCAACACTCTATTTGACAGCGCTTATCCGCTCACGATATTTCCCAAAGATCCAAACGCTCTCATTAAACTGGAGAGCCCTTCTCGCTTGCCGCAACTCATCTTAGCCAAGGTTGTCAGAGGAGAAGTCGAATTTTCCGTCTTTCAAAGAAATATCCGCATAGTCAACACTATTGATCTTGAAAACTATACGCAAGGAGTCGTGGCGGCCGAAATGCCGATACGCTCCCCGGTTGAGGCTCTCAAAGCTCAAGCGGTCTTGGTCCGAAGCGAGGCTTTGTTTCTCAAAAAAATATGGCGCCGCCACAAAAAACAAGGCTACGATCTATGCGACCGCGAGCACTGTCAGGTTTATTCCGGCGTTCATGCGGAAAGCGCCCTGGCCCGCCGCGTGGTCAAGGAAACCACGGGGGAAATCTTGACTTATCACGGGCGCATCGCCCATGGAATCTATTCCGCCGACTGCGGCGGACACACGCAATCCGGCGAAGAATTGAGCGGATGGGGGAAAATCCCTTACTGGAAAGGAATTGCCGACGGCGGAAAAAAGAGGAGTTGGCCCTTGTCTCCATGGGATCTTAGACAATGGCTTCTTTCCTGGCCAAAAGCTTTCTGCGCGCCCTCCGCGAACGTCGACCCATCGCACTATCGTTGGAGCCGGGTGATATCGATAAAATCCCTAAGCCCAAAAATATCGAAAAAATTAAGAATCGGACATCTTCGCAGCGTGATACCCCTAAAGCGTTCTGTATCCGGAAATGTCAATTCAGTTTTATTCATAGGCTCCCGCGGACGCGCCATTATTCGAGACGAGCTTAAAATCCGAAACCTCCTGGGAATCGGCCCCTTGAGAAGTACCTTGTTCGTGTTCAACACCGAATATGACAAAAAAGGGCGCCCAGACTTTCTCGTTTTTCACGGCGGAGGCTGGGGGCACGGCGTGGGAATGTGCCAATCCGGAGCCATGGGCCGGGCCACGACCGGACAAAATTACAAGCAGATTATCCAAGCCTATTTCCCGGGCGTAAAAATTAAAAAACTGGACTATTTAAAAAAGAAGTGATATATAGAAAGTAACGGCAAGATAATGAGGGCAACAGAAAGACGCGGAAATAAAAAGAGAGAAATGGAAAACAACAAAATATTGCTGTTTCTCTCCGCGTCTGTCCGACAATTTCCTTGTCTTTCCATTTCTCTCTGTCTGCCGTTTATTTTGGCTGGTTGCGCGGGAACCTCGCCTCTGACGACTTCCGAGATTTCGCCCAATAGAGGCGCCATTGTTATCGCCGCTAGAATCAACACCCCTAATGGACGCGCCTATTCCGGGGGCGTCCACCTGACCTTCCAAGGAATCGGGGGCGGATCTTTGGAAACCTATCAATTTTTCTTGCCGGCGCGGAAAACCCTATTTTATCAGATCGCCACGGGAATCTACCGAGTCGAAGCTCCAAAAAACTTTTTTGGGGTTCCCGAAAAAACTCTTACGGTCATAGCTGATGGGAAAAAATATTTCCCGCCTTTTCCTAAAGAGTTGTCTCAATTAAAACCGCTGGTCGTCAAACCAGAGAGAACTATCGCTTTAGGGGAATTAGACATTTCCGTAACTCCCAGCACCTCTGAAAGTCCGCGCGCGGTTTCAATTAAATTTCATCACGGCACTAAAGCTCAAAGACGCGTTCTCTCCCGGATTATTCGCGATATGCTCAATCCCGACACGCCCGAAAACGTCCGGAAAAGCGAGCAATCCTGGCTTTATTCTCTTCAAAAAGCGCTCACGGACGCCAATCAACAAACCGAAATACCAAATCTAAAACCATGAAAATCGCTATTGCCTCAGACCACGCAGGATACCCTCTTAAAAAGAACCTGACGGAAGTTTTAAAAAAGGGAAAACATGAACTCTTGGATCTCAGCGGAGACAATCCCAATCCGCAGGACGACTATCCAGATTTCGCCAAAGCCGTCGCCTTGGCCGTGGCTCAAAAGAAAGTTGAGCGCGCCATTTTGATTTGTGGAAGCGGAGTGGGGGCCAATGTCGCCGCCAACAAGGTTCCAGGAGTTCGAGCCTCGGTCTGCCATGACACCTTTTCCGCTCGCCAAGGAGTGGAAGACGATGACATGAATGTCCTGTGCCTGGGGGGCCGTATTATTGGAGAAGAGCTCGCCAAAGAAATTCTAGAAACCTTTCTTTCCGCCCGATTTTCAAATGCCGAAAGGCATGTAAGACGTCTCAAAAAAGTATTGTCCATAGAAAAGGAGTTCTCCAAATGAATACCTTAGATGAGAAAGCGCTGACCCAAGACCCTATTATAGAAGCGGCCTTTGAAGAGTTGAAGAAAAGCGACTTTTTGCCGCTATTTCGCTCCCAAAAAGCGTCTTTATGGAAAAGAGAACCCGGGGCTCAGGCGATTATCAATAAATCTCTGGGCTGGATTGACGCCCCCGAAACAAGCGCGCTATCTGTGGGAACTTTAAAATCTTTTGTCTCTGAGTTAGAGAAAGAGGCGATAGAGTCAGCCGTCGTTTTGGGGATGGGGGGCTCGAGTCTTTGTTGCGAGGTCTTCAAGGAATGTTTTCCGCACCCCAATCATAAAATTCGCCTTGAGGTCTTGGACTCGACCTCGCCCGAAGCCGTTTCCGCCCTTCAAAAAAAACTCAATCTCAAAAAAACCCTCTTCATCGTTTCCAGCAAATCCGGTTCGACGATGGAACCCAATTGCTTCATGGATTATTTTTTCTCTGAAACTCAAAAAGTATTGGGAAATAAAACTTCAAGCCATTTTATCGCGATTACCGACCCCAACACCAGTCTCGAAAAAAAGGCCTCTCAAATGCGCTTTCGCAAAATTTGGCCCGGAAATCCCAACGTGGGGGGAAGATACTCCGCGCTGACCAATTTCGGCATCGTTCCGGCCGCCATCTCCGGTCTCGACATAGAAAAAATTATCAATAGCGCGCGCAAAATCAGAACCGACATTTTATCAGAAACCAATCCGGCGCAAAACCCGGCCCTCACTCTCGGCGCGTTTTTGGGCGCCAACGCCCGCAAGGGAAAAGACAAATTGACCCTGATTCTCTCTCCGCAATTTAAGGCCTTCGGACTGTGGATTGAGCAGTTGATTGCGGAATCGACGGGGAAAGAAGGCCGCGGAATCGTTCCAATCATCGCGGAAGACGGTTTGTCGCCTAAAGACATCGGTCCCGATCGCATTTTTGCGGCCATTATCGACCATCAAGATATCGAGTCCCTCGACTTGATCAAAAAAATTCAGGAAAGCGGGGCCCCTTGTATTTCCTACCGGACCGAAAACCCTTACGAACTCTCAGCGCAGTTTTTCCTCTGGGAGGCCGCAACGGCAACGGCGGGGTTCTTGTTGGGAATCAATCCTTTTGACCAACCCAATGTCCAGGCCGCCAAGGACCTGACCGTCGAGATTCTCTCAAAAGCCAAGAAAGGGAAAATCGCCGAGGAAAAGCCCTTCCTCCGCTCCGGAGAGGCCCAGGTGTTCTGCGATGAAACTCTCAAGGAAATCATCATGCGGGACAATAAAAAACCTAATTGGCCGCTCGCCGACTTGCTTAAAAAACATTTTGCCCGTCTTAAGACCGGAGATTATGCCGTTATTTTGGCTTATGTCCATCCCGAAACCAAAATTCAAAAAGATTTGGAATCCTTGCGGGCCTTTCTCTCGAAAACCTACCGCGTCCCTTTCGCCTTGGAATTTGGGCCGCGCTATCTTCACTCAACCGGACAACTGCATAAGGGCGGGGGCGCTAACGGGCTCTTTTTTGAAATCGCGTTGACTCACGCAAAGAAACTTCCGATTTCCGGAAGAGACTGGGGCTTTGAGACTTTAATGAGGGCCCAGGCCTTGGGCGACTATTCCGCGCTCAAGTCGGCGGGAAGAAGAATTCTTCGGCTTGATTTTCCGACCGATGATGTCAGCGCGGTTAAAGCCGTCTTTCAAACCTCAAAAAAATGAGTTAGGGACAGTCCCCAATTAAAAAATGCTTAAAAAACAAAGATCCGCTTCTAAGGCCCCTAAGGGAGTTGGGGACAGTCCCCAACTCAAAAAGATTCGATTGGCGCTAATGGACGTGGATGGAGTCTTGACCAACGGCGTCGTCTATCATTTCGCGCTTAAAGAAGGACTCATTGAATTTAAAGGAGTCCACGCTCAAGACGCCATTGCCCTGGCTTGGCTGGCCGACTGTCAGATTAAAACCGGAATCATCAGCGGGAGAAATTCCGCCGGGCTTGCCGAACGCCTCAAAGCCCTCAAGGTCTCATTTATCTATCAAGGGCGTTTGGACAAAAAAATAGTTTTTGATGAAATCTGTCGCAATTCCGGAATTAGCCCTGATGAGACCCTCTACATCGGAGATGATTTGCCGGATATCCCCGTCATTAAATCCGCCGGCATCGGCATCGCGGTTCAAAACGCGCGCCCTGAAGTCAAGCAAGCGGCCCATTGGGTCACAAAAAACGAAGGCGGAAAAGGCGCCGTTCGCGAAGTGGCGGAAGCCGTTCTCAAGGCTCAAGGGCTCTGGCCTAAAATCCTAGAGACTTTTCGCTAAATTTCTTTGTTATAATTTTGAACGAAATGAACCATTCGGGACAGAAGTTGTGGGGGCTCCTTTTAGTGGTCGACTCTTTTTTTGTGGTCATTTTCGGCGGCGCTTTTGCCGCGAAAATTTATGAGAGTTGGCAAACCCCTGCTCATGAATTTTTACCGCCGGCGTCCACTGTTAAGATAAATCAAAAAAATCACCCCCATCTCGCTGCCACTGTTTCGCCCTCGCCATTAAAACCAGTAACCCCAACGACCATAGCCAAAGCCACGCCTCAAACCCAGTCAAAATCAAACGCCCCTAAGACTGCAACGCCTAAAACCACATCGAACCTCAAGAAACGAATTTCCCCTCACGCGCAACATAAATACCAGGAACCTCAAATACTTCCTTCCAGAGGCCCGGACAAAGCTCGCGGGGTCGCGTTTCGCTATTACGGGAAAAAAGCGCGCCGGGTGACACTCATCTCTTCCTTTCTTCATGGAGGAAAGCAAGCTCTCAAAAAAACAAGGCTTGGGCCTTGGCAAATCACCGTTTATTTAATGCCAGGAAAATATCATTATCTCTTCATGGTCGACGGGAAAAAAATTCTGGACCCCCGCAATCCTAGGCATAAGGGCAGATTCTCTCTCTTTTCCCTTGGAAAATAGCCAAAACGCTTTTTTCAATTATTTCCCCGGCTTTCACCGTCATTTTTCCGTAACACGTCCCTGTTACGATAAGTTTTAGCGGCCTTACTATGCCTAAACGATTAAAGACTCTTGGGGGAGTGTTCAGTCTGCTTTTTTCGCTCACTCTCCCAATCATCTCGCGCGCGCAATTAACTGCCGTCTTTGGCCAAAGTTCCAGCCTTTTGCCGGACGGATCTATTTTGGTCGTGGGTGGAGAAACAACTACAAACCCGCCTTCGAACGCCCGCGCCCAACTCATCAACCCCAATGGGACCGTAACATCGGCTTCAACTGCCAATTTAGTCGCGCTCAGCTCGCACACGGCGACGGTTTTGCCCAATGGCCTGGTTTTGGTCGCAGGCGGAATCAATAGCGGCGGAGTTCTCAACACAACCAAGATTTATAACCCCACCACGAACGTTTGGGCCACAGGCCCCACTCTCAGCGCCCCGCGATTCGGGCACACGGCAACCCTTCTCAACAATGGAACCGTTTTAATCTGCGGCGGATATCAAGACTTAACCGGCGCCGCTCTTAACACCTGCGACATATATACGCCGGACATGACTGGCGGCATTGGAGCGATCGCCGTTGGCCCCACAATGAACACGCCCCGCGCCTTTCACAGCGCGTCTCTTCTTTCCAATGGGAATGTCTTTATGGCCGGAGGAATCAGCGGTGGAAGTTACATAGATACGACCGAGACCTACGATCCCGCCAGCAATTCCTTTACTGCCAGCCCTGGCCTTCCACTTGAGACCGCGTTTCATACCGCCACGACCATGGGAGATGGACGAGTCCTCATCCTTGGAGGGAAAAACGCCTTTAATAACGGCACTATTGACCCTTTGACGGACTCCATTATCGTTGGAATTAACGAAAGCACCAATACTGTCCAGATCTATGACCAGGCAACAGGCCTAGCTCCCGGCGCGCCGATGAATGAAAACCGGGAAAAGTTCGCTGCGGATTTAGACGCCAATGGGAATGTCAATGTCGCCGGCGGCTTAGGCACGATTCCAACCAGCAACGACTCCTATCCCTCGCTTCAAGTCACTGGAAGTATTAGTTTTTCTACCATAACAGGTGCATTTACCCCTTCAGCGCAACCGGTCACACTGGCTAATACAACTCCGGTCACGCTCAAGCTTTCCGTTCCAACTGCGGGAATTATCGTCGGTGGATTTGTCTATTTTCCCGCAAGCTCGATCTCTTTTGCGAGCGGTACCATCAATGTCAACGCCTTTGAAGCGCCTATTAACGGACAAGGCACCTGTGTTTACACTTCAGGAAACACCCCTCCCTGGACCTGCGGGGAAATTAAAATCAACTCTTTACCGCCCTTAAGCGGGACCGTTACTTGTACGCAGTCATGTAGCTCTCCCATTAACTTATCCCTTGGTGGTTCTCCATCTTCTATGAATGGAGCCCCAGGCAATAGCTCCGTCCAAATTATCATCTCGAGCATGGTCTTTGCCGATGTCGAAACTTACAATCCCCAAAAAAATTCTTGGACCCTTCAAACCGCCGCCTTAGCGGGACCGAAAGCGTTATTAATTGACCCTCTCAACCCGCCTTACGCTCCCTATAATCTCGCCCGCTTTGCCGAAACATCTCTTCTGTCTCCGATGGATACAAATGAAGTCATTGGAGGAGCCTCATGGAATCAAACCAGCGCCGCATATGTCACTCAAGCCAGCGTCGCTGGCAATTTTGGGGCCGTCGTTGGCATTGAATCGTTTGACACTCCATCCGGCGGGCCAAGTTTGCCAGGCCCCCGAGCCTATCACACGGCGACCACTCTCCCCAATGGAACAATCTTGATCGCCGGCGGACAAGACACCTCAACCGACACTTTAAACACTTCTCTTATCTTTGATCCCAATGCTTTAACCTTTAGCACGACTTCGCCTCTTAATGTCACGCGCGCAAAACAAACCGCGACGCTTCTTCCCAATGGAAACGTGTTGGTCGCCGGAGGGTTTAATTCCAGCACGGGAACTCTTTCCAGCTGCGAAATCTATAATTCGACCGGAAACGCCTGGACTATCACCGGATCCATGAATTATTCCCGACAATACCATACGGCAACTATTTTGCCCAATGGAAACGTCTTGGTCGTGGGCGGAGTTGAAAATGGAAGTCAGTATCTCAACACCGCCGAAATTTATTATTCCACTTCGGCTACCTGGGCGCCCACGACCTCGATTCCACAATCTTTGACGAACAATTCGCCAGGCCTAGCCCAGCACACGGCCACCCTTCTTCAAGATGGAGAGGTTCTCGTTCTTGGCGGCCAAAATGCCACTGGACCTTTAAGCGACGCTGAAATTTATAATCCCCAAACCCAGCTATGGAGTGCGGCCTTCTCGATGCCCGCCGCGCTCTGGGGACACACCGCCACGCTCTTGCCCAACGGAAACGTCTTAGTCGCCGGAGGAGACAATGGCGGCGGAGAACAAAGCGGAAGCTACATTTATAACCCCATTTCGAATAGCTGGTCTCAAACCGGATCTCTTACCTTTCCCCGCTTTGATCACAACGCGGTTTTGCTTCCTAATGGAGGGGTGCTCGTCTCCGGAGGATTTACCACGGTCGGAGCTGTGAGCGAACTCGAAGTCTATGACCCTTATGCAGGGGGTTGGGCTGTGGCCGGAAGCATCACGAATCGCGCCGGGCACACGACCAGTATTTCTCTTTCCGGAGTCGTTTTTGACATGGGCGGTCTTAGCGCTCAAACCGGCGGCAGTTATCTGGCGAGTACCAACTCCCACTTTTTTACCGCCACTCCTGATTTGGACACCGTGGGCTCGCCCCCGAGTCTCAGGCAACCCGTCGTCAACGCGATCAATCTTCCCATTCTTCTTCCAGGCGCCAACGTAACCATGACTGGAAGCAACTTTCACGACCTCACCGAAGCCTCGGGAGGCGGGGCTTCCAGCGCTAATTCCGATCAGGATAAACCCCGCGCGGTTTTAAGCGCCACCGATAACGGGACGAGTTTCATGGTGGACTTAACCACCGCTATTTACGCCAATTCCGCCAACCTTTGGAGTCAAACCAATTCCTCAATTACGGTGTCCTTGCCCGCAACCAACTCCGGGCTTCCCTACGGCTGGTATCAGCTTCGCGAAGGAGCCAACGCCCAGTACTCTTCGGCGATTTTAGTCCACGCCGGCCCGCCGCTTCCGTCTAGTCCCGCGGGAATTCCGCAACCGACTGTCCTTGGCATCTCTTCAGTTTCCTGGACCTGGAGCGCTGCGGGAGGAACTCCTGGAGTGACTTTTGATGGCTATGATGTCTATTCCGCGACTAACGGGATATTTCTATCCACTATCGCTTTCTCTCAAACTTCCTACCTCGAAACGGCGCTCATGCCAAATACCACGGTCCAGCTTTTAGTCGCGCCCTACACTATTTCCGGAGACGGCCCGGGATCTACCTCCATAATTACCTACACCTTGGCCGCCGTTCCGCAGAATCTTTTCATTTCCTCGGATACGGGTTCAAGCTTGACTTTAACCTGGGACCCCAACGGCAATTCTCCGGGAACTATTTATGAAATTTCCGAATCAACCGACGGTTTTGTCAATTCATTTTCGACCCCGATTCCCAATTCGCTCGACTATACCTCAACCCAGGCCGTCATACAACCGCTACAAATGGACACCAGCTACTATTTCCGCGTCCGCGCCTTCAACTACAACGGCGTTCCCTCGGGATTCAGCAACATCGCCTCTACAAGGACCGTCAACCAGGTCTTTAGCCTTTCCGGAACGCCCGGAAGCGCGACCTCCATTAATTGGAGTTGGACCAGCGCCGCTTTGCCGCCGGGAGGGTATTTCGCGGTTTATAACGCCACGACCACTCCGCCCGCTTTAATTGGAACCACCCTCAACACCGCATTTACGGATTCTGGTCTAGCCATAAATTCCCCACGCTCGGTTGAAGTCGCCGCCGTCACATCCTCAGGACAAGGGCCTTTTACCTCCAGCGCGACCGTTTACACCGACGCAGCAGAACCTGGCTCTGTCACTCCTCCAATCACGGCAATCTCAACCTCGGGCTTTCTCGGACAGTGGGCAACGAATGGCAACCCGAACTATACTCTTTATATTTGTAGCGTCACCGCCATTAATGTATCCACAAACGTCTTTACTAGCACAACCATAGCCCCCAGCAGTTTTTCTTACTGTGACGTCACGGGATTGCCTCTTCCGGGAACATGGTTTCAGACCCAGGTCTTTGCCATCAATGGAGATGGCGTTCTCAGCAACCCCTTGATGCTGGGAACTTCCGAAGAAACTCTGGCCGCTCCGCCGCAAAATTTGGCCGTGACTGGAACAACTGCGGGTTCCATTTCCATCTCCTGGAGCACGATGACAAATTCATCGCTAGATACCTATCAAATTACTTATTCAACCGACGATTTCACAACCATGCTCAGCACCGCCTTGGCTTTTTCCGCAAACTCCAATCAAAGCACCTACACCATCACCGGCCTTATCGGCGGAGACACCTACTATATCCGCGGACAAGCGCAAAACCAAGATGGATTACTCAGCGCGTTTTCCAATGTCGCCAGCACCGTGACCTTTAACAATGGGGCTCCGCCGGGAACATCCGGAATCTATGTCATCGCAAGCTCTCAAACATATGAGACCTTTACTCTCGGAAACGGAGAGACGGGAAGCATTCTCATTAATCCTAATTCATTCTCTCAAAATGTCATCTTAGTCATCGCTCCCATTTCAACCTCGCCGCCCCTTTGTCCGGGAACGGGATCCCAGATTGGAATATCGGTCACGGCCAGTCCGGCTATCGAACCAACCACTCCTCTCAAATTGACTCTTTCTTATACTCCAGTGGAAGTCAGCGGACTCAACCTCAATACGGCTTCCCTCTTGCGGGTCACGGGACCTAATACCTGCATTCCAGTCGAGACGACAATCAACCAGCCCGCCATGCAGTTTACGGCGACTCTCAATCATATCTCGCAGTTTGAATTGGGAGAAGTCGCGGCCGGAACCAGCGTCAACTCCGTTTTGATCTATCCCAATCCGCTTTATCCTTCGAGGGGAAATGGATACGTCACGTTCCAGAATCTCCCGGCGGGAGCACGAATTCGAATCTACACGGTCATGGGATCCATGGTTTTCGAGGGAACAGCGGACGATTCCGGACTTTTCCACTGGCCCGGCACCAACCGCGGCGGGCGCTTGGTCGCGAGCGGAGTTTATCTCGTGTACGTCACCTATCAAGGCAAAAACGATATTTATAAAGTAGCCGTCGAAAGATAGCGGCAAAAAGAAGATGAAAGTCACGAAAAGTGGCGGAAAGTCACGAAAGGAAACGGAAAGATTTTGCTGTTTTCCGTTTTCTTTCCGCTTCTTTCCGTTATTTTCCGTCACTCTCTGTTTCTTTCCTTTTCTCTCCGCTCACGCTACCGACTTTACCACTAATGCCATCGGAACGGCGGGAGATCAGTTTTTACTTGAGCCCATTGGCGCGCGTGGAATCGCCATGGGAGGGGCCTACACTGCGGTCACTGACGACGCCACTTCTCTTTACTGGAACCCCGCCGGGCTTTCCCGTGTTTCGGACATGTCCGGATCTCTGATGTATACTCCCTATTTAGCCGGAATAAACTATCAGGCCGCCGAAGTCGCCAAGAGAGTTTCCGATACCGATGTCGTGGCCCTGGGATTTCGCTCGCAAAGCTACGGCTCTATTTCTCAAACCGATATCAATGGGAATTCTCTCGGAAGTTTTTCTCCTCAGGATTATGTCGCCGAGGTCGGATGGGGGGCGAGCATTCCGGATCTCTCCGACAACAATATCGCCACTTCCATGGGAGTTTCGGGGCGCTGGATTCATTCCACCATCGTCCAATCGGCGGACTCTTACGGCGGAGATTTTGGAGTTCAAACCCGCATCTACCATGGAGGCAGCTATTACGACATGGGAATCACCGCTCAAAATATCGGTCAAGGCCCGAAATTTGACGCCGTTCAAACCGTCCAACCCTTTCAGCTCAAGGTGGGGGGAGCGATGTATCCCTGGAAAGGAGTGACTCTTTCCTTAGACATGATCGCGCCGGAACAAAATATCGTCTATGGAGCCGCGGGAATTGAATATGCGATTCCCATAGACCAAACAATCAAGGTCGCCTTGCGGGGAGGAATCAATACGATGAATATCGAAAGTTCCGATCTCGGCCCGGTCTCGATGTTTTCCGGCGGGGTTGGATTTTCCGCCGGAGATGTTTCTTTTGACTACGCTTTTGTCCCAATGGCTTTTCTCGGGAATGTCAGTTATCTCTCTTTAAATTTCAATCTCCCCAGCAAATCCAAAAGCCCGATGCAGCCCTAAAAAGGCTTTTTGCATTGCGGTAGGCAAATTCAATTTGTTTTAATCGAGATATGGAGTATTTATTCTCTCAGGAGCTCCCTTTATGAAATATTTTTTTCTCTTCGTTCTTTTTATTGTCGCGGGATACTTCGCTTTTCAAGAATTAAAACCCAAACCTATTCCGCCGCCTCCTCCGCCACCTCCTATCCTAAGTAAAATAAACACGATGCGGCCTCTTCTAAGCCCGGAAGACGAACAAAGAATCGCCAAATCAGCCGATGACACAAATGAGAAAGTTCGTTGGCAGGCGCTCAAACTTCTGGCCAACGGGAAATCATCCTTGGCCTTGCCTCTCCTTTTTAAACATTTAGAACATGATCCCTCTATACCCCTGAGAGTGAAAATTTTAGGGCTTTTATCTCAATATAAAGGGAACGCGGATGTTATCACCCATGTCAGCGCCGCATTGAGCGATTATAATCCAGACATTCGCCTGGCCGCTGTTAAAGCTTTAGATCAAATGAGCGCTTATTCCGCAGCCACCGCCATCACCGGTCTGCTTAAAGATTCCGAAGGCCCGGTGCGACAAGAAGCGCTCAACGCCCTCAATGATTTGCAAAAGAAAAGGCAAAAAGAAATAGACGACGCATGCGCCGAGTGGAAAAAAGAGGTGCAAGAAAGGCAAACCCAAGCCGCTCAGAATGGAAATCCTCTCGCGGCGCCGCCGCCCGCTCCGGAAGAATGCGCCGCACCTAGCCTCAACCCCCAATAAGGAGAAAACTATATGGAATTAGGAATTAAAGAGATTAACAAAAGGGTTTCGGAAGAAAGTTTATTTGTCGCCGAACTTAAAAGAGAAGCCGGGCGAGTCATCGTCGGCCAAGAAGACATCATTGACCGCATCTTAATTGGAATTATCGCCGGAGGGCATATCCTCCTTGAAGGAGTTCCCGGTCTCGCGAAGACATTGACCATTAAAACTCTTTCTCAATGTTTGAAAGCCGACTTTTCCCGCATTCAGTTTACGCCGGACCTCTTGCCCGCCGATCTGACCGGAACCTTGGTGTTTAATCCCAAGGATTCGGACTTTACGGTCAAGAAAGGCCCTCTTTTCGCCAATCTCGTTCTGGCTGACGAAATCAACCGCGCGCCAGCCAAGGTTCAAAGCGCTCTTCTCGAAGCGATGCAGGAAAAAAGCGTCACCATTGGAACGACCACCTACCCCTTGCCGGAGCTTTTCCTTGTCATGGCCACTCAAAACCCCATCGAACAAGAAGGAACCTATCCGTTGCCCGAAGCTCAAGTCGACCGCTTCATGCTTAAGATCAAGGTCTCCTATCCCAGCAAGTTAGAAGAAAAAACGATATTAGAGAGAATGTCTTCCGATTCCACTCCGACTCCCAAAGTCGTCGTGACCCCGCAACAAGTATTGCAAGCGCGAAAGGTCGCCTCAGAAATCTACATGGACGAAAAAATCAAGGCCTATATCGTAGATTTAGTCTATGCGACCAGAACTCCCGGAGACTACAAAATGGCGAAAGAAAAATCTCTCATTTCCTACGGCGCAAGCCCTCGCGCGACCATTGCCTTAGCCAAGGCGGCCAAAGCCTACGCGTTTTTAAACGGACGCGGATATGTCACCCCGGAAGACGTTAAAACCGTCGGGACAGACGTCTTGCGCCACCGCGTCCTTCTCAGCTACGAAGCGGAAGCGCAAAATATCACTTCGGAAGACATTCTTCGCTCTCTTTTTGAAGCGGTCGAAGTCCCTTAAAGCCTAAACCGTGTAACCATGTCAGAAAGTAATTCAACCCTTGGTCTCTCCGGCGATATTTTATCGAAGGTTCGCCATATCGAGATATTGACCGGGCGTCTGGTCGCCGAAACCTTCGCGGGGGAATACTTAAGCGTTTTCAAGGGCCGGGGCATGGAGTTTGCCGAAGTCCGGGAATACTCTCCCGGAGACGATATCCGTCTCATCGACAGGAACGTGACCGCGCGAATGAGAAAGCCCTATGTCCGCCAGTACACCGAGGAAAGAGAACTGACCGTCGTCATCGCCTGCGACCTTTCCAAAAGCCAGTTTTTCGGTTCATCCGCGCTTAAAAAAGAAATCGCAGCCGAACTGGCAGCCGTTCTCGCTTTTTCCGCCTTGCAAAATAACGACAAAGTCGGACTGTTTTTGTTTACGGAAGGAGTGGAGGAGTTTGTGCCTCCCAAAAAGGGGAGAAAGCATATCCTTCATCTCATTCGAGACGTCTTGGCTTATCAACCCAAGAAAAGCGGAACCAGGCTTGACACAATCCTTGAGACCCTCAGCCGAGTTTTGCGCCGCCACTGCATTGTCTTTCTCATTTCCGACTTTAGAACCGACGATTTTTCGTCTTTTGAACACGCGCTCAAACTTGGAAGCCTTAAGCACGATTTAATTCCCATTATTCTGACCGATCCCAGAGAAAAGAATCTGCCCTCATTTGACGCGCTGATAAATCTTCAAGATCCGGAGTCCGGGCAAGAGATGATGTTTGACGCCTCAGCCAAAGAAGCGGTGTTGTCTCATCAAAAAGAGGAAGAGAAAAGACTCCTTCAACTTCAAAAATTATTTCAGCTCTCCGGCATCGACTCAATTCAAATTGGAACAGACGCCTCTTATATCGATCCCGTCGTTCAATTTTTCCGCCGCAGGGCCAAGAAAATTTCCCGATGATGAAATTTAGAGCGATATTTCTTTCCGTAGCCTTCTTCGCGCTACCAAAAACGGCCTTGGCCCAACAGTCCTCTTTCAACATTGCAGTCGCCTCCGGAACGCCGGTTTTGGCAACGCCCATTGAGCTTAAAGTGATCGTCCAAAATCCCCAGGGCGAGTATGTCTCTCTGGATCTAGCCGCATCGACGACCGACACCTTTGCCATTGCGGGAGTTCAAGAAATTTCTCAGAAAGACAAAACATCTGCCAGCCAAAATTTCCTACTAAAAATACTCCCGCTCAACGTCGGTCCCGTCCCGATTAAACTCGTTTGGAAATTAAAAACTCCTTCGGGGTATAGCGAAATACAAAGTCCGCCTTTGGTTTTAAACGTGGCGGACAAGCCGCTCAAGACTCTTAAAATTTACGACATCGCCTCTCCGATGAAGGCCTGGCCCCTCTTGTGGCCTTGGATATTGGCGGCGATTATTATCGCGCTCATAGTTTGGGCTTATTTTAAGCGTAAAAAAGAGATTTCAACGGTTTCCTCTTCTCTTTCCATTGACACGCGCCCGGCCCATGTCATCGCTCAAGAGGAAATAGAGAAGCTTAAAAACTCGAGACTCTTTGAAGAAGCTCGCTATCAGGAATTTTATTTTGAACTCAGCGAGATCTTAAAGCGTTATTTTGAGAGGCGTTTTTCAATGCCCGCGACAAAAATGACCACGGTGGAACTCCACCGGCATTTAAAGCAATCGGAGCTCGATCCCCAAATCCTGTCCCGGTTTAAAAATCTCTTCGACAGAGCCGATTTGGTTAAATTCGCCAAGGTCTCTCCAGAAAAAAATTGGCATTCTTTGGATATTGAAAGTTCTCTTTATCTCGTTGAAAGCACCAAGCCCAAAGAGCCTCTCCCTGTTTCAGGAGGAGCCCCCAGATGATTTTCGCTCATCCATGGGCTTTTGCTCTCACGGCTCTGGTCGCATTGTCTCTCGCTGTCGCTTATTATTTTCAAAGATGGAATCAGGTCTTGCCTTTCCCGGCCAACTCCCAATTTTGGAGACAGAAAAAAAACCTTAAAACCTTGGCCGGGAAATGGATTCCTTTGGCCGCTCGGGGCATCGCTCTTTTTCTGATTGTCTTTTCTCTGGCTCGGCCCCAAAAAATCTCAAGCACGCTTAAGGGTTTTGGAGAAGGAATCGACATCATGATGACTATTGATAGTTCTCTCAGCATGAGTTCTATCGACATTAAACCCAGCCGAATAGAAGCCGCCAAACAAACCGCCATTGACTTTGTTTTGGGGAGAGTTCAAGACCGCATCGGGCTTGTCACTTTCGGAGGCGCGCCGGAGCTTTTATGTCCCTTGACCCTTGATTACAGCGCACTTATTTCTCAAATTAAAACCCTGGAACCGGGTATCACTCAAACCGATGGAACCGCCATTGGGGATGGAATTATCTCGGCCCTTAACCATCTTAAAGAAAGCCACGCAAAAACTAAAATCATTATTTTGCTCACCGATGGCCGCTCTAACACAGGCGCCGTCGATCCGGTCACGGCGGCGAGGGCCGCGGCTTCTCTTGGAGTTAAAATCTATACCATAGGAACCGCTCGTCACGGGCCGGCCTTGATGCCGGTCCATGATCCCAATGGCGGAACAGTCATGGTCCGGATGAATGACGATATTGACGACGAACTTTTGACTCAAATAGCGCAGCTGACCGGCGGACAATATTTCCGCGTGACCAATGCTGATAAACTAAAAGAAGTCTATGACACGATAGGCAAACTCCAGAAGTCAAAAGTTAAAATTCCGCCGACCATTATGCGAACCGACATGTACCGCATTCCGGTTTTGTTGGCCGTCCTTGTTCTTTTGTCTGAGATTTTGCTTTCCAACACCTGGCTATTGAGGTGGCCGTAATGTTTAGAAACCCTCTTTATCTCTTGTGGATGGTCCTTGCCGGAGGATTTGTCTGGATTCTAATCCGATTGGGAAATTCAAAAAGAGAAAAAATTTCATCTAGTTTCGGGAATTTAGAGACACTCTCTCGCCTTTTAAAACCGGAAACCATCCACCGGAGAAACATCAAAGCCTTTCTCCAATTAGCGGTCATCGTCTTGCTGTTTCTTGCCTTAGCCGGCCCGCAATGGGGAATAGAACTCCGCTCTTCAAAAACTTCTTCCAAGGTTGTCCTTATCGCCATAGATACTTCTCTGTCGATGCTGACAGAAGACGTTTCTCCCAACCGATTGGAAAGAGCGCGCAATGAGTTGCAGCTGATTCTTTCCGGTTTAAAAGAAGAGGAAACCCCGGCCCGCATCGGGATTCTCGTTTTCTCAGGTCAAGCGACATTGATATGCCCCTTGACGACCGATTTTGGAGCGGTTTCTCAAACTCTCTCTGACATTCACGCCGATATGCTCCCAACTCCTGGAACCGCGATGGGAGACGCCATTAATCTCGCGACCCAGACTTTATCTCCATATGCGGGAAACAAGAGCCTCATCATTCTCTCCGACGGAGGGGATCATGGAACTCATCCGGGCCAATCCGCTCAAGAAGCGGCGGCTCACGGAATACGGATTTTCACGTTAGGATTTGGAACGCCCGAGGGCGGGCCCATTCCCATCAAAGACGCTTCGGGAAACCTGATCCGCTATCAAAAAAATAAATCAGGAACAACCGTCATCACCCATTTAAGGCCGGAGATCTTGCAAAAAGTTGCGTCTAAATCGGGGGGAACTTATTGGCAGGCAAGCGCGGCCCAAGACGAAATCTCCGCTCTTTTAAAAGCGATCGAACAAGGGCCCCAATCGAAAGGCGTCAAAGAAACGACCCACGTTTACAAAAATCATTTTCTGATTCCGCTCAGTCTCGCTTTCTTTTTTCTTCTCATTGAGCTTTTGATACCAGAAAAGATCGGCGCTTTGGAAAAAATATCGAAATCCGGGAAAAATTTGTTTGAAAAAGCGAAATCGATAAAATCAATCAAAAAGGAACCCGCTCTATTGATTCTCTTGGCGCTTGTTCAATTGCCGTTGCTAAGCTCAGTCTCCAAAGCGGGAATGGAATCGGATTTAAGAACGGGAAATGAACTCTATAACAACAAACAATACGCTCCCGCCCTCAACGATTATCTTTCCGCCATCAAAACCTCTCCCAATGATCCAAGGCCTATTTTCAACGCCGGAGACGCCTTTTATCGCCTGGGTAAATATGGAAACGCGGCCAAGGCCTTTAGCGAGGCGACGAAGATACCAGGCTCTCCTCAAACCCTTAAATCGGCGGCCTATTACACTATTGGAAACAGCGCCTTTGAGAAATCACAGTCCGCGCAAGCGGCGGTGGCCTATAGAAATTCGCTTCTTCTCAATCCCAATAATCCGGAAGCGGCCCACAATTTGGCGGTGGCTCTTCATTATCTGAAGCATCCGCCTCCTCAGAAAAAAAATCAGAAAAAAAACAATCCCCAGAATAAAAAAGGGGGGGGCGGAAATCCTCCTCCACCTCCGCCGCGTCCCTCTTCGTCGCAACAAAATCAGAAGCGTCAGCAAAGCGGTCAATCTCAGAATCAGCTTTCTAAAGACGACCTTCGCCGAATTTTAAGTTCGGTCACCGATAAAAAACCGAACACAAACCAGCAGATACAAAAAGGTAGCCCGTCTAAGGCTCCAGACGGAGAAGATTGGTGATGAAAGAAAATAAATGCGACAGGGTTTTATTTGCCTTAACTGGATTTTTTCTTTTGATGTTCTCAGCCAAGGCCGACGCCCAAGTCGCGATTCATGCCGACGTCAATAAAGCCATCGTCTCTCTCAACGAACAAATTACTCTCACCGTTTCGGTCACGGGTTCGGGCGGCTCCATTCCCGATCCCCAAATCCCGCTTCTTTCCAATTTCAGCGTCTACTCTTCGGGAAAAAGTCAATCCATTTCAATTAGCAATGGACAGATGGAGACAGACACGGAATATACCTATGTCCTTGTGCCGCGTTTTGTTGGAAAAGGAACTATTCCGCCGATTTCAATTAGCTATGGAGGGCACAGATACGAAACCCATCCAATTGTCATTGAGGTTTCGCCCCATGGCGCGGCGTCAGGCGGAGGGGGAAATTCGGTTCAAGCCTCTCCCGGAGTCAGCGTACAATCGGCTTCCGGATATAACTACGCGCGAAACCGCGCCCCCACAAGTCCCGATGTTTTTGTAAAAGCCATTGTCGATAGGAAGAAAGTATATGTCAATGAACAAACAACTCTTTCTGTTAGATTCTTAACGGCGGTAAGCCTTGCCGGAAGCCCGCAATATACCCCTCCGAAACTCTCGGGGTTTATTTCCGAAGACTTGCCTCCGCAGCGAAACGGCCGAACTACGGTCAACGGGCGAGACTATTATTATTCCGAAATCAAACTCGCTCTTTTCCCGGTTCAAGCGGGAAAACTTGAAATAGGCCCAGCCACGGTCAATTGTCGCATTGAAAAAAGCCTCGCGATAGACCCATTTTCTCAAAGCTTCATAAATAACATCTTTTCCGGACAATTGGGAATGGACCAGCCGGAAACCCTTCACTCGGAGCCCTTGATTTTAACGGCCTTGCCGCTTCCCGAGAAAGGAAAACCCGCCAATTTTTCAGGAGCCGTTGGGAATTTTTCAATATCGGCTTCCGTCGACCGAACGCGCGTCAACGTCGGAGATGCGGTCAATCTAAAAATGGTCATTTCCGGGCAAGGCAACTTAAAAAGCCTGGAATCTCCCTCGATTCCAGCCATGCCCGATTTCCATGTTTATGATACGGTCAGCTCAATCAATCTTGATAAGAAAAATGACATCGTCCAGGGAAGTAAAGTTTTCAAAACCGTCCTGGTCCCGCGAATTTCGGGAACGCTGACAATTCCTAATATCTCATTTTCCTTCTTTAATCCAAAAACGCGCTCCTATCAAACTATTGATTCGCCAAGCATTACTCTCCATGTGGAAAAAGGCGCGAGCGGATCGAACGCGGGAAATGTTTCCAATTTCGCGGCTTCAGCCGCGCAAGATGTTTCCACGATTTCCGAAGACATTCGCTATCTCAAACCCTATCAAAAAACGTCTTTGCCCGAGAGATTCTTGGGCGCCATGTCTTCCGCCGGAATTTTTAATTTATTTCCTTTCGCCTTTTTCGCATTTTTCTTTGGCATCGATCAATATGAAGAAATGAAAGCCCGCAATCCGCTCGAAGTCAGAAAGAGACAAGCCTTTAAAAAGGCTCTTCAGATCGTTGAAAAGGCCCGCACAGAACACCTCTCCGATCCAAAAGAGATGACCGATCAGCTTTCAGAGGCTCTAATTGGATATCTCGCCGACAAACTCGGGAAATCCCCTTCCGCTCTGACTCTCAAGGGGCTCGCTCAGGAAACCCAGAAAGCCAATCTTCCCATTTCCGCTAACACCCTTGAAAATCTCAAGCGCGTCTGGGATGAAATTGATTCCCGCAGATTCGCTCCCGCCGGAGCGGCGTCTAAGACCGCCAATTCTGAAATCGCCGAAGACATCTCCGCTTTAATCGAGTCTATAGAAAGAGAACTTAAATGAAAAATAAAATCATGAAAAAAACCTCGATTTATTTATTTCTCTTTATTATTTCGCCAGCCTTGCTGTCGAATTCTCTTTTCGCTCAACAAAACCTAGCGGCACAAGCCCGTCAAAAATACGATACCGGAGATTTCTCGGCCGCAACCCTTTTATTTCAGAACGCCGTTAATAAATCTCCGAACAATCCATTTTTGCAATACGATTTGGGAAACGCTCTTTTTAAGTCCGGAAAGCTTGGAGAGGCCATCGTCGCTTATCAAAGGGCTTTTGATCTTATGCCGCGCAACTCAGACATCCGCTACAACCTGGCCTTCGCTCTCAATCGCGCGGGAGAAAATTTAATTCCCTCCGGAGTTCCGCCGATTCTCTTTTATCTTTTCTATTGGCTCAGTCTTAAAGAACTCTCCGGAGCTTTTTGGCTGTTTGTATGGATACTCTTGTTGTCAGCTGGAATTTGGATTAAGCTCAAAAAGCCGGCGTCGCTTCGCCCTATTATGGGCTTTGCCTTTATTTTTTCTTCCGTCTTCGGGATTTGGTGGGGAATTCGTTTCGTTCTTGAACCGGATAGCCTGGGAGTCATCGTCACCCAGACTGCGGAAGTTCGCAGCGGCCCCGGAGAATCATTCTCGGTTGATTTCACCGCGCCTGAAGGTCGCCGCGTCGAAATATTGTCGGAAAGCTCCGGTTGGATTGAAGTCGGACTTCTCAAAGAAGGATCCCGCGGCTGGGTCTCATCCAAGGACGTGGAAAAAGTAGATTAAAGGGGAAATTGTTTATGAACGCCAAAAAAGACGTCCGCATCGAGAAAGACTCCTTGGGAGAAAAAGAGGTTCCGGCGAAAGCCTATTACGGAGTCCAAACCCAAAGGGCGGTTGAGAACTTTCCCGTCTCGGGGCTTAAGGCCCATCCCGCATTGATTTTCGCTTATGCCGCGGTCAAAAAAGCCTGCGCGCTGGCCAATGAAGAGCTTAAGGCTCTTCCCAGGGAAAAGGCCCGGCCCATTATTGAAGCCGCCGATGAAGTTCTCTCGGGAAAATGGAGAGAACAATTTGTCATCGACGTCTATCAAGCCGGAGCCGGAACTTCGTTTAACATGAATACCAACGAAGTCATCGCCAACCGCGCCGCTGAAATTTTGGAAAAACCGCTTGGAAAATATGATTTCATCCATCCCAACGATCATGTCAATATGGCGCAATCAACCAACGACACTTATCCCACGGCTTCCTACGTGGCCGTCTTTTCGGAGACAAAAAAACTTCTCCCCATTCTGGGTTCACTAGAGGAAGCCTTCATCCGCAAGAGCAAAGAATTTAAAGACATCGTCAAAACCGCGCGAACTCACTTGCAAGACGCCGTTCCCATCACACTGGGACAAGAATTTAAGGCTTACGGAGAAGCCTTAAAGGCTTGCCGCTTGGAACTTGAGCGAAGGGCCGAGTTGTTAAGCCGCGTCGCCTTGGGAGGCACCGCAGCCGGAACGGGAGCCAACACCTTGCCCCAATTTCGCGAAAAAGCGATCGCGCATCTGGCCAAGATAACGAATCTGCCGCTACTACCCGCCAAAGACCCGAGAATGGCTCTTCAAAGCCATCAACCTTTAGCGGCGGTTTCAAGCGCCCTCAAAGAACTCGCCTTAGAACTCATTCGCATCGCCAATGATCTGCGCCTTCTCTGCTCGGGCCCGACTACCGGCTTTGCCGAAATCGTTTTGCCGGCCGTTCAACCGGGATCGTCCATTATGCCGGGAAAGGTCAATCCATCCATTCTTGAATGCTTGAACATGGTCTCTTTTCAAGTCGTCGGGAGAGATGCCGCCGTTTCCCTTTGCGCGCAGGCAGGGCAAATGGATTTAAACGTCATGACTCCATTGTCGACCTACAATCTCCTTGATTCCCTCAGTCTCCTTATTAATTTTCTTCCGGTCGTCGAGCAAAAATGCGTTGCCGGAATTGTCGTCGACAAGGAGAAATGCTCTCACTACTTTGAACAGAACCCTTCTTTAGCCACGCTCTTAAATCCCAAAATTGGATACGCGCGCGCCGCCGAGGTGTTTAAAGAGGCCGTCGCCAAGAAGACGACAATTCCCAAAATCGTCATCGCCCGGAAACTGGTCGAAGAAAAAGAACTCTCCGAAATTCTAGATCCCAAAAAAGCCGTCGGTATATTGGATTAAGTTTTAATGAGCGAGCTTTCGTATTTCCCGGGCACCCTTAACCGAGAGGATTATGCGCAAAAAATCGCGGCCCTTTTTTCCGAACATCTGGAAAAAAACGGCTTGCGCCTGACTGCTCCGCGACGAAAAATATTAAATTGCCTTTTGAAAGCGGACAGGCATCTCAACCAGGAAGAAATATACAAATCTCTTCGACCGCAGGGAATAGGGCGCGCGACCGTCTTTCGAACGCTTAAGATGCTTGAGGATTCAAATCTCTTAGGCCGCATCTCCGGCATTTCCGGACCGCCGAAATTCGAGGTTCATTTTGAGCGCCCACACCACGACCATCTAGTCTGCATCTCTTGCGGAAGCATCCAGGAAATTCAATGGCCTAAGATCGAAAAAATCCAAGAAAAAGCGTGCCGCAAAATAGGCTTTGAGGTCAAATGGCACCGCCATGAAATATTTGGATTTTGCTCTCCATGCGCAAAGAGGCAAAAACGAACATGAGTTTGACAACGCAAACAGTATCTCCGCCAAATACCGCGATAAAAAAACCGAAAATTCACGTCGTTAGCTTCGGTTGTCAAATGTCCTTTGCCGATTCCTCCGAGATGGCGCAATCTTTTTTAAATAAAGGCTGGGCTTCGGGAGACGCTCTTGAAAGCGCCGACGCTGTCGTGATTTCAACCTGCACCGTTCGCCAACACGCGGAAGACCGCGCCATGTCTTTCATCGGTCGGCTGAGATCCTGGAAAAAACAAAAACCTAATCGCCTCTTGGTCGTCGCCGGCTGCGCGGCCCAGCGCCTGGGAAGCAAAATCAAGGAACGCTTTCCCCATGTCGATTTGGTCATCGGAGCCAAGTCCATCGAGAGCTTTTCAAAAATTATTGAAGACGTTTTATCGGAGAAATTCGATCTCGCGGTGGAAAACGCCTCGGATTTTCCTCAAGCAGAGGTCTCTTCCCAAGGAGCCGCCTGCGATTTTGTCACGATCATGCGCGGCTGCAATTATTCCTGCTCTTATTGCATCGTTCCCTCGGTGCGCGGAAGAGAAAAATATCGTCCGGTTGAGACAATCTTAAAAGAGACTGAAGCTAAAATAACGGCGGGGGTGAAAGAAATCACGCTTTTAGGGCAAACCGTCAACAGCTACCAGTCCGAATACCAAGGAAAAACCATTAAATTTCCGGATCTCTTAAAAATTCTCGATCAAGTTCAGGGGCTTAAGCGCCTGCGATTCATGAGCCCGCATCCTCATTACGTAAATAAAGAAATGATCGCCGCATTAAAAAACTATCCCGCCGTTTGCGAATATCTCCATCTTCCGGTCCAATCGGGATCTAATCGGATTCTGAAACTCATGCGGCGCAATTATACCCGAGAGCTTTTCATGGATAAGGTTCGGATGCTCAAATCTGAAATTCCAAATCTCGTTTTATCCACCGACATCATCGTAGGTTTTCCGACGGAAACGGAAGCGGATTTTGATGAGACGCTTTCGCTGATTAAAGAGTTCCGGCCCGCCTGGATTTATTCATTCAAATACTCGCCACGACCTCAAACCGCCTCTTTTATCGAGAGTCCAGATGATGTGCCGGCTTCCGTTAAGGAAGAGCGTCTGGCCCGATTAAACGATCTGTCCAGGGCAATCGGGCGGGAGGCTCTTCAGAGCAAAGTGGGAGAAACTGTCGAAGTCCTGGAAGAAAGCGAAAATTTTGGGCGCACAAGGGACGGCTTTAAGGTAAAATGGGAAGGTGGGGGAAAAAGCGTCGGAGAGCTCCGCCTCGTTAAAATTATCGAAGCATCAGACTTTCTTCTCATAGGAGAAAAAATAAAATGAGCCAAAAGCATCAGGGATCCGAAAGGCGCAAGCACCCGCGTTTTAACATTATGGAGGGAATGGTCGAACCGATTTCAATTCAGTTCGGCCCCGACGCGCATCCCAACCCGCATGAACCTCATTCGCCGGTTCAGCCCGCGATACTGACCGATTTGTCCGCCGGCGGGATGTCCTTGATTGTATTTTTAGAACCGCCCAAAGCTAAAAAATTCGAGATGGTCATCAATCTCCCGGGGCTTAAAAGAATTCCGGTTGAGGGAGAAATTGTCAGCGTCACCTCCAAGGGGGAGACTCATAAAGTGGGAATCTCTTTTACCAAGATAAGCGCCAAGCATCAAAAAGAGCTCGTTGAAATGGCGGAAGACGATTTAGACTGCGAAACGAGAATTTCCCTACGCTTGCCTGAAGTCTGCATTCCCGGGTGTTCTTTTCATTGTCTGTGCGTTAAAACTCAAAAAGGGCCGTATTGGAAAGAATCTACCATAAAATCCTGAACTGCGGTTTGAAGGCCAGTCCGTGGATTGCCGTGGTCGGCCCGACGGGCGCTGGTAAAACAGAGCTTGGGATATTCTTGGCAAAAGAGTTTAACGGGGAAATCATCTCGGCTGACTCCCGCCAGATTTACAAATTTCTTGATGCCGGAACAGCCAAGCCGCCCCGAGACAGCCAAGGCCGATGCCAGGGCATTTTTTACCATCTCGTGGACTTTTTAGATCCCCAAACCCCCTTTAACGCCGGGAACTTCGCGGCCCTGGCAAGACCTCTTCTCCTCGACATAAAAAGCAGAAACAGGATCCCCATTATCGTTGGAGGAACGGGGCTTTATCTTAAAGCTCTCTCCCAAGGCTTGTCTCCAGCGCTCCCTCAAGCCGATTTTCAAGTCCGCGAAAATCTTCTCAATATCTGCGCTGAAAAAGGGCGCTTATTTTTGCATCAAGAGCTTCAAAAAATAGATCCTCTGGCCGCAGAAAAAATTCCCGCCAACAATATTCAACGGGTGATTCGAGCGCTTGAAGTCTATGAGATTTCTAAACGCCCCATCTCGGATTTTTGGAAACAAGAAAAAAAGGAGTCGGAAAAATTCGTAACTCTCCGAATCCAATGGCCGATAGAAATCTTAAGACAAAAACTCCGGGAAAGATGCCTCCGGATGTGGCCTGAGATTTTAGAAGAAACCGCGCGTCTAGTCCCCAAAAATTATTGCGGACAAGAACCGGGATTTCAGAGTCTCGGCTATTCTCAAGCCGTTGCGTGTCTCAAGGGAGAAATTTCTCCCGAGGAAGGTCTCAAGCATTTTATCAAGGAGACCCTTTCCTACGCCAAAAGACAACGCACCTGGTTCAATCATCAAATCAAGGATCCGGTCTTTGAAATTGCGGGAAATCAGCCTAGCCTGATGTTTTCAGAAGCCAGCGCGATTCTCAAACGATTAGAAATTTCCAATGCCCAATAATTCTCAAAAAGGATTCTCGCGCTTTTTTGAAAGCAAATCGTTTGAGAGAATCATCTTAGTCGGCGTCGGTCTTAAGCGGGAAGCGCATGCCATGCAGTCAAGTCTATTCGAGCTTGAACGCTTGGCGGAAACCGCCGGCGGAAAAGTGACGGAAAGGTTTTATCAATTGCTCGAGCGCTATCATCCAGCCACTTTGGTTGGTCACGGAAAAGTTTTGGAAATCGCCTCCGCCTGTCAAAGGCTCAAATCCCCAACCGTGATTTTCGATCATGAGCTCACCGCCGCCCAACAAAAAAATATTGAGTCCCTCTGTCGCGCAAAAATTCTCGACCGCTCGCGGTTGATCTTGGATATTTTCGCCAAAAGGGCTCAAACCCGCGAGGGAAAAATTCAAGTGGAACTCGCGCAACTATCTTATCTCTTGCCGCGGCTGACCGGATCCTGGAGAGGGTTTTCCCAACAGGTGGGGGGAATTGGAACGCGCGGCCCCGGAGAACGCCAGCTGGAATATGAAAAAAGGCACATTCAACTCCGTATCCGGCATTTAAAAAAAGACCTTGAAAAGGTCAAATTAAGCCGCGCCGTTCGCCGGAAGCAACGCCTTGAAGGCGGCGCTAAAAAAATCGCGATTATCGGATATACCAACGCGGGAAAATCGACACTACTAAATTCTCTGAGCGGAAGTCCCAAAATGGTGTATGCAGATGACAAACTGTTTGCGACCTTAGATCCTCACTCTCGAAAACTCCGCCTGCCCCAAGGCACTCCCGCCATTTTAACTGACACGGTAGGTTTTATTCAGCGTTTGCCGACAACCTTGATCGCGGCCTTCCATTCGACCTTAGAAGAAATACCTCAAGCGGATTGTCTGTTAATCGTATCCGACGCGACTTCAATGGATATCGAAACTCAAGATCAAGCGGTTTTAAAAACCCTGACACAGCTTAACGCTGCGGAAATTCCGCAAATTAAAATTCTCAACAAGGCCGACGCTTTGGACTTTCAAAGCCGCGCGGCTTTACAGCTTCGATATCCAAACCGCTTATTGGTGTCGGCCCAAACGGGAGAAGGCTTAAGTCTTTTACTCAATCAAATTGAGAAAGTCGTTCAAAGTCCTTCTCTTTTCTAAATTCTCAGGATTTGGTTAAATAGACTGATGGCGAAAGCGAAGAATCCCCAAGATCTGGAAGTCCGTATTTATTCGTTGGCGACCATGGTCAATGAATCAATCATATTCCTGGAAGAACTCAGCGGAAATCGCCTTCTCCCAATATGGATTGGAATTGCCGAAAGCCAAGCCATCGCCATTCGCTTTTCCGGCATCGTTTTACCGAGGCCGCTCACTCATGATTTATTGGTTTCGGCAATCAAGACCCTGGGATACACGATTGACAAAGCCGTGATTTCAGACATCAAGGAAAACACTTTCTACGCGCGAATTCATATCCATAAGGGAAATTCCACGATCACTTTAGACGCGCGTCCTTCCGACGCCATCGCAGTGGCGGTCCGAGTCGGTTGCCCTATTTACGTAGACAGCGGCGTTTTTGACCGTTGCCAAACTCTCGCAAAACCCATCACCGAAGAGGAAGTTTCCAAATTTAAAGACGAATTAAAAAATCTAAAGCCAGAAGATATTTTTAAAGATCTCGAGAAAAAGAAAGATAGCGGCGAGGGAAACCCTCCGCCAGCGTCTTCCGAGGAGCCGCAGTCATGAATAGATTAGATGTCATCAAAGCCGTCGCAAAAACTCTAAGCGCCAAAAGCGAAGCCGCAACAGCCGTTGAAACCGCTTTTCAAGCCATTGGAGAAGCTCTGAGGAAAGATGAAAAAGTCGTCATCTCCAACTTTGGAACTTTCCGCGTCAAATACCGAAAAGCGCGCTCAGGCCGAAATCCAAAAACCGGAGCTTCCGTTTCCGTTCCGGAACGCAGAAGCGTTCGTTTTAAAGCTTCGCGCAATCTTCTCAACCCTTAAGCGGAATGTCGGATTATTTGGGGGCTTTGCCCGACAAGAAATTTTTCACCATGGGCGAGGTTTGCCGCTTTTGCCAGATTAAGCCCTATACGTTAAGGTATTGGGAAAAACGCATTGGACTTCCCCGCCCATCTCGAATACCCAGCGGACATCGCCGTTACGAGCGAAAGGACCTAATCTCTCTTCTGAGACTAAAAGAACTCATTATCGATCAAAAAGTGACGCTCTTGGGAGCGCGAAAAACCGTTTTAAAAGAATTTAAGAAGGGGGGAAAGATTTCTCCTAGCGTCTCTAAAATTTCCGCAACCCCCGACCCCTCGCTCTTTAAGGCCTTGGAAGAAATTCGCCAAGACTTGCGCGCGGCAGTCAGGGAACTTTCATCTTAATTCAAATTTTTATAGAGTATGGAGCTTGAGAGAGTATTCGAGCTTTGGTTTTTCATGGCGTTTTTTGTTTTTTCGGGGACTGGCTCAATGGTAGAGCGCTCCCTTGGGGTGGGAGAGACTCCGGGTTCGATTCCCGGGTCCCCGATGTTTTATCTAATTAATTCCCGAAAAAGCGATTTACGGGGCATAGCTCAATTGGCAGAGCGCTTGGTTCGGGACCAAGAGGTTCTGAGTTCAAATCTCAGTGCCCCGAATTTTTAGATGAAGCGGATTCATTTCATCGTTGGCGGCGACGTTCAAGGGGTGGGATTGCGTTGGTCAGCTCAGGCAAGCGCGGAAGGCTTGGGTTTGTCGGGATGGATCCGTAATAGAGAAGATGGAATGGTGGAAGGAGAAGTTCAAGGCGCAGACCCCAAAATTAAAGAGTTCATGAAAAAATTAGAAACGGGCTTAGAACGCGCTAAGATCACTTCCTTCGTTCAAGAAGCGCGCCCTGTTCAAGAATCTGAATTGGGGTTCGATATTCGTCGTTAAAAAATACTAGGAGAACGCATGACTGAAGCAAGCATTGATTCGCTCAACCAGTATTTTAAGGGCATACAAAAACTTCCTCCCGTCGATCGCGAAGAAATGCACAAGCTTTGGAAACGGGCCAAGCGAGGCGATCATGAAGCTAAAAAACGCATCATGGAGCTGAATTTACGCCTGGTCGTTCCTATCGCTAAAAAATATCACCGGCAAGGCATCGACTTCATGGATTTGGTTGAAGAAGGCAACATCGGCCTTATCCGCTCTATCGAGAAATTCGATCCCCGGAAAGGATTTCGCTTTTCGACTTACTCTTCTTATTGGATTGAGCAATCCATTCGCCGCGCGGTAGAAGAACAATCAAAAACTATTCGCGTTCCTCCCCACGCGTGGGAAGCCTTGCGAAAATGGCTCAGAGAATGGGAGAAGATGCGCACCAAACTCGGGCGAGAACCAAGCTTAGTCGAGATGGCTAAAAAAATGCGCTGGAACGCGCGGCAGGTTCGCGCCGTTTTAGACACCGCCGAGGCGACCCGGGGAATTGGCTCTCTTGACGCCCCCATCGACAGCGAGGAAGAGAATTTGACGGTAGAAAACACCCTTTCAGATTCGGAAAGTAATTCTCCCGACAATCTTCTTTCAGTGCTTAAACTCCACGATGAGCTCAACCAGGCGATTCGCGAAATCGGCAATCGCGAGCGCATGATTATCGAACTTCGTTACGGCCTCACCGGTCAAAACCCCATGACACTGGAAGAGGTGGGCAAACGCCTGCGGCTTTCAAGAGAGAGAATCCGCCAAATTGAGGAAAGGGCTTTGTTGCGCTTAAGGCGGGTGTCAAACCGAATGGGCTTAATTGAAGTTGAAGACTCAAAATATAAGACCCCTAACCTTCAGCCTGGCTGGCACGCCCATCCGGAGAGAACCGATATTCTGGGTCGCCCCGTTCTCCGCAAAAAGAAATCGTCCAACGAACTCTCGTTAATGCGGCGCAGAATTCCGCGTCTCACTCAAACCCTTTTAAAACGCAAACACGAAAGAGCGGTAACCAAACGCTCTCCCAAAACCCATCATCCTAAAAAAGGCAAGAGGAAATAATGAGCGCCCAATTAAAAGAATCAATCGTTGACGTCCCCGATTTTCCAAAACCGGGAATTGTATTTAAAGACATCACTCCCCTTTTGGCTGACGCTAAGGCTTTTAAATCCGCTATCGATCAAATGGCGGATCCTTTCAAGGACGCGAAAATCGGCATCGTCGCCGGAATCGAGTCCCGCGGATTTTTGCTCGCTACCCCAATCGCTTATCGTTTGGGAGCGGGAGTAATCCTGGTCCGCAAGAAAGGGAAGCTTCCACGGAAAACAGTGTCCGTCAATTATGACCTGGAATACGGCCAAGACGTTCTTGAAGCCCACGCCGACGCCTTTTCCTCTGGAACGAACATCTTATTAGTTGATGACGTTTTGGCGACCGGCGGAACGGCCCAAGCCGCTTGTCGGCTTTTGGAAAAAATCGGCGGAAAAATCGCGGGGCTGGCGTTTCTACTTGAGCTAAAAACGCTCAAAGGCCGGCAAAAATTAACGGGTCAACGCATTCATTCTTTATTAGAGTATTGAATAGCCTCTTTGAGCCCCGATAGCTCAATGGATAGAGCTACTCCGTCCTAAGGAGAAAAAGGCCTTTTCGCTGGATTTTGACCCGCCTCTGTTTTCCTTGTTCCAGATTGATTTCTCGTCGAGAAACCGTGTTATTCCGTTTTGACGGTCTTTTTTGCGGTTTTGCCGTTTTTGACCCAGTATGGACACTTTTTGGACACCAGTTTTTTCCCCTAAAAAGCGAAAATTTTCTACAGAGATTCCGATAGTTTCTCTAAAAGCGCGCGAATACGCTCTACTCGGCCGGACGTGCCTTGCGGCGATTGAAGGTGGCCTATCAACGCGTCAAGGAAATCGCGGTTGCTAAGAAAATCGTTAAACTTTTCTTTAAGATAGTCGCGAACCTCATGGGGAGCTGCCTGGATTTTATCACTGGCATCGAAACTTCCATCCAGCACGGCAATCAAATCCTCCATATCAGCGCTGCCCATGAAATCGCCTTTACCACGATCATCAAACGCTTCAATCTTGGAGGCTATGAGATACGGCAACGAAAATATGGAAATCTCCTGGCCGTCTGCGAGTTTAATTCTCTCCGCGCGCTTGTAGCCCTCGGGATACCAGCGATTGGTGAAATTTAATATTTTGCCCTCGGTTGGCATGACATCCACCGGAATTCCGTGGTAATCCCAGCGGCAGACGGGCGAGTTCTTCCCCATCGGATGCTTAAAGTTGAGTTTGCGAAGATTTTCTTCAAGTTCATAATAATCGGAGCGCGTCAGTATTTGCACCACGCAGTCCACATCGTTGGTTGCCCTGACCGTAGGCGTAGCGGCATCCTCAATGTAAAGTTCGATCGTCGCGCCACCCACGAAAACGATTTTCTCTTTGAGAGGACCCAGGCCCTTGGCCACGAGGGCCAGCATTTCAAGGTTTTTCATTATTATTACTATGCCGTTTGCTGCCAGTAAATCGGCGCTTAATCTCTTGAAGCGCCAAGGCGCGCTCACGGGCGCGGCCAACACGCAGAGCATCCACCATGGCCAAGAACTCGTAGAGTTTAGGGTCTCTCTTCGCCGCGAAAGGAACGGACTCATACAAAGGCTCAATGGCCTGCCCACGCACTGTTCCCTCATCCCATGGCCAGACATATTGGTCATGCTCGTCCGAGACGATCATTTGAGAGAGCGGCGGCGCCGAATGGGCCGTGGGCATGCCGCGGCAGAGCGGTCCCGGTTGCGCGGGATAGACATACCTCAAGCCGTAAACCAGAAAATCGAGAATAGGGAAACGCAGTATTTTCTTCTTGGATGAGTCCAATAGCCCAGCGCGGCGGCAGCGCTCCAGGGCGAAACTCACCTCGGCTTGTGAAAGCCCAAGCTCCTCGGCCAAATCCATATGCCGCCAGGGCTTTTTCTCCCAAAGCATGATCTTAAGAAGAACCAAGACATCCTGCGGCTTGATGCCCCGCATAACTCTCATCGCCATATACGGATAGTATACACCAAAATATTACAATTTGCAATATGTAAATCTGGGACCTTTATTTATGCGCGGCCACTTGGCGGTGGAACTCGGCCTTTTGTGGAGCCTTTGGCGTTCGCCTGCAATCTGACTAAAAGTTTAGATGAGGCGCGGGACTTGGTCCAGGAGGCGAACTTTCGGGTTCTGAGGAGTTGGAATCAATACGACCCCTTGCGTTCGTTTTCAGCCTGGTATCTGACCATCATAACGGCCATTTCTGGATACTTTCAAACGGCCAAAACTGCACATTTTAAAAACGGCGTTCCCAGAAACATCGCGATCTCGAACTCGTGCGCGGACGATACGCCTGGAACAGTATGAGAAAGGGCGTAAAGGCCTCGGCGCAGGGGGACGATCCAGTTGTTGCGCCGCAGATGATGGAGCGCCTCCAAGAGATAGTTCTCCTTGATGCCGACGCGTGGAGCGAGTTCTCGAGCGCGATCGGTCGAGAAAATCCGGTCGCCCTCGGAAGCCAAGAGCCTCACCAATTCAATCCCTCGCTGGGAGTTCTTTATATTTTGTCCAGCGCCCATGGGTTTATATCAAATCTTATCAACTCGTAGTCTATTGCGAGCGTTTTAGTTATTGTAAGGTATAAATTGGATTATGTCAAATCTTTGCCTATATAAACATACTATAGAATACCGCAGCGAGCGCTCAAACGCGACATAAATTTGCCGCCGCCAGTCCCGCCGATTCCGAGTTCGCTTCGGTATTGCGCAATGGAGAGCCTCTACTGTATCCAGTCGGGAAGCTCGATCTCCGATTCGGGCGCACCCAGGAAATCGCGCTCAATCCTGTTGAGGTTCTTGATGTATTGGTAATATCTTCCGCGCGCGCGTCGATGGAAAACAGATCCACGGCGGATTTAAAGCGGCTCTTCCAGCGTAAAATTCTTTAGCGACAATCCTTTGACGAAGTGGAAAACAGGATCGCGCGGCAAGAACAAGATCGCCCTCAACACCACCTCGAGATACATCCGATATTTCTCAAATAGCGGCGATTTTATGCCCGCCAGAGAGAGCAACTGTCCGCAAACGGCGGGAGTGATCCCTTCGGTCTCCAAGATGTCGCCATCCTTGGTCCCGCGCTCGCAGTCGGTCTCAAGCATCAGGGCCGCCGAGCCGATAATTCGCAAGCCGATCGGCTCGCCGCCGACGGGCTTCCACTTTTCGTCGATTTCGGCGAGAAAGCTATTGATGAGTTTCACGGGCGGCCCTCAGGGCTTGGATAAAATCTTCTTCTTGAATCCGCGTCGTGATTCCCCAACGCTTGGAGACTGCGGAACTCTCCGCATAGGCTTCATCCAAGGATTTGCCGCTGGCAATGTCATGATCCAATACGTCGGTCGATCCCAAGAGCGCGCTTTTTATTTCGGCATGACGTTTCCCCGGCCAAGGGAGGGAAAGAAACGATTTAAGGATCAACTCCGCGCGGCGATATTTCAATGTCCATTCATGCGGCAAAGGCCGGGACAATTCCCGTTGAAGAGCCTTCAGCGTATTTTCCAACGCCCATCCCAAACGCTGTCCCAAGCCGATTTCCAGGAACTGAGCCCGGAGCTTTTTGAGGTTGACGCAGTCGATATTTTCCACGATCACGGGGGCGACCGCCGTGATTTGCCGCGAGGATTCCGCCGAGACCAGCGCCTCTCGCACGGCGTTTGCGGCGTCTTTGAAGGCTTGCGTCGGCAGTGTTTCAGCCGATTCGCGCAAATGAGTCGCGCCGAAGCGCGCCAGAGCGCTTTGAATTTGGTCTTGCCTCTTTGGCTTCTCCTGGGAAAAGTAGTCAATGGGCGCATTGAAGGTCTTGAGAATCAAGAGCAGATGATCGGCGGTAAAGAATCCTTGACCTCGTTCCAGTTCGGAGAGGTAGTTCTGTGAGATGCCCAGGAGTTTTGCGAGCCGCTTCTGAGTCCAGCGGCGCTCCACTCGCAGAGCGCGAATGCGCTCGCCAATGAAGCGGGGGCGGCGAAGGCGTTTGATAGCCATATCGGTATAGCGATTATAATATCGCTATACCGATATTATAGCCTGATCAGGCGTCTTTTTCAAGGGGGACATCAAGTTTCTTATTTCCGCCTGAACCATAACCCTGCCGCCGCCTTAAATTCCAAGTTCGCTTCGGTATTGCGCGACGGAACGCCGGGACAGCTCCGCGCCGTAAAGCCTTCGCAGGAGATCGCTTAATTTG
>DAHZHT010000008.1:0-45088 GCA_027406905.1 Elusimicrobiota bacterium | reverse complement strand
AGTTCGCTTCGGTATTGCGCGACGGAACGCCGGGACAGCTCCGCGCCGTAAAGCCTTCGCAGGAGATCGCTTAATTTGGCGTCAGAAAGAGCGGGGTGTTTCTCCGCCAGTGTAGTGTCCATTAAATAACTGGACAATTAATTTTTCGTTTTCCTCCTGCGCGCAAGAGTGCAGCCCGGCTGAATCTGCTCCAATGTTTGGCGGCAACGTGAGAGTTTTTTGACGATAGATTCCACTGTGACAGTCCACACGAAAGGTTTTGGATTTTCGTTCCAGACTGTCATGAATTCTGGTGGTTCACTCGCGACCTCAACTCAAAAATGCCGCGCAGGCTACGGCGCAACCTCTCAGGGCGGCGGGCGTTCGTTGCAATATAAGCGGTGGGGAAATGGATAAAGTTGTGGAACAATCGTTCGCTGTCTTTATTTTGAATGGAGTACAAGTCGATAAGCCGACGAGTTCGCAGAGTAAAAAATCTGACCTGCTTCGATTTGCGCTCTCAGGGGCAGCCCAACTTCCGCAGCCTCGACGGAGAGGCAAAAAGTGAAAAGTCGCCACTACATGCCATTTTTTGCCAGTCAGAAAGGATTCTCCATCGGAGGGAATAAATCGGAATTTCTGAAAACAGGCAATTCTACAGCTTTGCTGCGGAAGTTGGGCTAGAAAATTCAGTGAAAGCCTAAAGAGAGAGGTATAATACAAGGGATGAAGTTTTTTTACGCAACGCTATTTTGGATTTTCTTCTTCGCTTTTGTCGGAGCAGGAATTCATGTCTTTTGCTCGCACAGCTTGTCGCTTTTTAAGGACGTTTGCTTTCCTCTTGCCGCATTGCTGTTTACGGCTGGTCAGCTGTGGCGCGCAGAAAAAGACCGTGAGTTCGAGAGGGAGAAGCACGTCCAACGGAGAAAAGATCAATATTGGGATAAAAGACTGGACTATTATGTCCGCCTCCGCGAGTTGGTCGGGACCATTCTCTATGATTTTTCCATTCAGGATATTAAGGATGCGACGTCGGCTGGCGTAATGAAAAAATTTCAAGAAACCAAAGACGGCAAGATATACAGAGTTCTTATGGAATTGGAGTTCGAAGGTGAAATTCTATTCACCGGCGTTGTTGGTCATATCGGCGAGATAAGAAAAAACTTTGAGATAATCCGCAAAAAGGAAATTGAAATCGGCAGCAAACAACAACTCTCGGGCGGATACGGGAACGCCGAACAACTGGCTGCGGCACAAACTGCCAAGCAGGAAGAAGCCGCCAAGCAGGCAGCCGATGCGGCTTTCAAGGAATGCAAAGAAAAGATTTCTCCCTACCTAAGGCAAGAGCAATGAGCGGACCGTTTGGTTTCCTGGGCGACCTTGGTTCGGGATCATGCGCTCATAGATTACGCCATGCACCGGGCTTTGTCCATGAACCGTTTAAACTGTTCATGGTTGTAATTCTTGGTCTGATATGGCGAAAAATCCTACGATCACTCCATGTTACGGTCCTATTTGAGGGATCATTTCATCTCCACCAAGTCTGAGTAAATTTTTGGGAAATCCTACCAGCGCCAATCTAAAAACAGCTCTAGCCAACTTCCAGGGTAACGGCAAGAGTGTGATCGATACCCTTTTTCCAGTTGTTTGCAAGAATTCGGATTTAAATACCCTCCTCCATTTTACGGAGCTTCTTGTTAAAGAAGGAAAATTCCTAGAGGCGGGCTATTTTGCAAATATTCTTGGAGCAGCATTGCCGACAGATGTTTCTATCTGCCGATTGCTCGTAGCCATAGCAGCTGGCAAGAGTGACTTTGCAATGGCAAGGGGCGCTCAAGTTCGTGCGGAGAGTTTGAAGGCTCCTGATGAAGTTCTGATGGTAACCGGCGTGATCATGCTGCTTCTTGGAGGGCATAGAGATATGGCACGGCTGTATGCAAATGAAATGTTGGATCGTGTCGGTGATGACTGGCTTTGCTTTGATGTGGCCATCGATGCCGCGCTTCAGATGGCAGACTCCGAATTGTTGATCAGAACAATTTTACATGGGAAGAGTGAACCACATCTCGGTCAAAGGCAGATGCAACAAGCGCTAACGCTGCTAAGAACCCGACTCATTAATCTTCTCCGTGCTACGAGGAAATGAGTTCCAAGTTTGTTGTTGCACGAGTCCTTAACGATGCGGGCTTCTATAGGCCGCGCGCCTATTGCTTGGATGATGTAGAAGTCTATCCAGCCGTCCTCGATACTCCCTCTGAGGCAAAGGCAATCGCCCAATCATTGGAAAATTGGTCTGAAACCACAAACATCGGAATGCGCATCCGCGTAATCATTGAGGCCGAAACGGCGTTACAAGCCCAGCGATTCGCAGAAGCAAGATTCGATGAGGTACTAGACGTTCTCGACTTCACGGGAACTGGCCTAAGTCGATTCGCTTTTTTGAACGCAGGATACACGCGTGACCTTGGCAGTGGCGAGGTTGTTGCGCGAGATCTCTTGCCAGAATTTGGTCCCCATCCATGTTTTTTTATCATGACGGAAAAATATCCTCCTCTTGATGTTGGCCAATACCTTCTGAGCCGTCCCAGAACAGACCTGGGCACCAGGTTAATTCGATCTGTGCATTGGACTCGAAAAGCCCGATGGGAAAGGGATTATCAATTGCGTGTTCTGTTCCGCTGGTTTGCTCTTGAAGCGATCTGGATGCTGATGCGAGACGAAGACGTTGTTCCACGAGTCATGTGGGGTCTCGGTTTCCCAACGGGGGGAGCTGTTCCCCTTGTTCAACGTTCCCTGCTGTCCCGTTTAGCATCTCATGCTCGCTACAGAGCATGGCGCACGCAAATCTTAAAAAGATTCCGCGATATCCGGAAGTTCCGAAATGATTCGCTACACGCAGGCCTTCGTCGCCATGACATCCCTACGGCAGAACTGGAGCGCTTCGAGCAATTACTCAGACTTGCGTGTCCCCGTGTTCAGTCTATGGCTTTACGGGGAGTGATCGCAAAACTTGAAACTGCGCAGCAACTGCTTGAGTATCTACCGCTAATTTTCGAGCAAAATCCAAACCTGGTAAATGACATTCACAATACGGTCCTTTACATGCTCGAGCATCCCACATAGTTTCAATCGTAAAATATCGCCAGGTCATCGCGCTAATCCGTACGAACATTCGAACTCCGGGATATTTTCCAAAGGTCAGTCTTGACATCCCGCCCCTGGGCGATCCAGAGGCCCTTGAGCTTCTTGCCGCGGAACTCGAACTTCTTGAAGGTTTCGCCGTCAACGAGGACGACGGCGTCGCCCTTGTCCTCGATGAAGATGCAGGAGATGGTGTTCTTGGTGGGGTTCAAGGGCGAGCCCGGCGGCAGTTCGCCCTCCAACTCCATGTACTTGCTGGTCGCCTCGATCTTGAGCGTGGCCGAGGCCGCTCCGGACTTGAGTGGGTCGCTGGATAGCTGAAAGTCTATCGTCGAAAAAACTTTTGGGTCTACTGGACGCCTCACAGGATAAAATGGGAGAGTAAGGGAATCGAACCCTTAGGCTCTCTCCCGGCATTCGGTCATAAAATTTCAGCGACGCCCAGTTCCTTATGATTTTGGAGCTGAGTCGGACCTCCCCAGAAGAGCTGCCCCCACCACCAGACTGACATCAATGTTCAGTAGCATAAGCGCCTCCATTTTTATAGAGAAGCTGACGACCACTCCGAACAGGACCACGACGCGCCAAAGATTAACGACCTGAAACGACGCCAAGTTGCGCACGGAACAACCGCGACTGACATTTGATTTTAGCAAATCGCGCATTTTCTTGGGGGCTGAAATATTTTGCTCGACTAGCAGGAAGCTGCTTACGGCGCTATGGCCGCGGATTCTTCAGCGAAGATCGGAGTAAAGAGTCGGCTGATGTCCATCGCCGCCAACTTAACCGCGCTAAAATCCATTCCCGGCCACCTTAGCCATTGATGCGTCCGAGTTTATCAAGACCAACCAGCCGAGAGCGCTTTGCATGGCCAAAAGGATCGTGAGAAATGAACCGGCCGCCCAGGAGGTGGTTGCGGAGACCAATTTCGAGTTCTTGACGGGAAAATTCCCTAATGAAGGCTGTTATTTCTTGGCTCTCAACAGGAATGCCCGCGATTTTCTTCGTCGCCGGAGGAATGAATGGGGGAAATCCGTTCCCATCGAAACGGCAAGCGATGAGTTATCTTTATCGCCCCTCTTCTCATTAACGGAGGATCATGACCCTTTGAATTTTTTAATCGAGAGAGAAGAGCGTGAAGAGATAAATCGCCTAGTTGAAGCCGCTAAAAAAGACCCCCGCTGGCGCTATATCAAACGCCGAACCTAGGCTAAGCCGCTTCTGGAATGTGCGGAAATGACCGGCTCAAACGATTAATAAGTGTAGGGATATCAAACGAGCAGGCTGGCAGCCAGCCGACATAAATCGAGGGAGAATGCTCCCCGCCTGCCGTAATCCCGGCCATAAAAAGGGGGGAAAGCGAATGTCAAATGAGGTCGCGACATCAGCCGCAGCCGCCTGGTTTCGGAGGCGATTCGGGCGCTTTCCAGGGAAGTCGCCGAGGGGCGCTTCGAGCTCAAGGCGTGATGAAATGAGAGAAATTCCTGTGTCCGCATCAACGTCCGTTTTGACGGACGCAGGCTTTTTTCGGAGTCCAACAAAAAATGCTGATTTTTACCTCGCTTTATCGCCCGCCTCGGCAATCGCCGCGCGTTTGTCGCCTCCTGACCACCCCCCCACAACCAGGATACATGAATGTTTTGTGATGGTGGGGTGGTCAGGAGGTCGGCGGGCTAAGCGAGGTTGAAAATGGGAAGGATAGGGATGGAAATTAAATGACAAAGAGGATGGATATTCTGGTTCCAAAAGAGGAGAGTTTTGGGCATGAAACAGGGTTTGAAAGGTTGATAAAAGCGGATGTAAGAAGAGCGGGGAGGGAGGTTTTAAAGGCATTGGAAAAATGGGGAATGATGAGCCAAGCCCAGGTTGAAGGACTGGTTTTCGGGGGCAAGATGACGGAAGAAAAGCGAGTGAATCTGTTTTTTAACGGGGCATATGCAGGGAAATTTGACGCTCCGGGCTACAAGGTTCTCAAGCGGTTGAGGGCGGCTGAGATGGTCAGGCTCCATGGGTTTGCGAACGCGTCTCTCTATGCGCTGACGGGGCGCGGGCACGCCTACATGATTCAGCAAGATATCTCCCAAATCCCAGGGCGGCGGCTTTCCGTGGCGCCGTCCATGGTCCCGCATGAGATGCTGGTTGGCGGCATTGGCCTGGTCATAAGCGCCTTGCTGGGGCTGCCCGTTTCAACTGAATTTGAGCGCCATGTCCGCAGCCGATATGCCAAGGGCGGCGCGCGATTAAATGGGATGCTCCTGCCCGATCTCTGGATATCGGACGACGCTCAGCCTAAGGCTGTCGAGGTCGAGCGCACGATGAAAGATTTTGAGCGCTACCGCCGATTATGGACGGATTACCGAACCGGCCTGCCCCGGAATGCGGTGGTACTCTATATCACGGCCTGGCCCAACGGGCAGGAGGCGATCTTGTCGCGGGCGCGGGAACTCCTCATGGATTTCATCTATGTTTCCTCCATTGAGGACTTCCAAAAATCCATGGGAACATGCCCCTTCGTGGGCTATCTGGGCGGCGAGATCCGTCTGGAGAAACGGCCCATAGCCCGTTCCCATCAGTCTCCTTACCAGACCCCGGGCTTGGAAAGGGGCAATGCGCTTCGCGGAGAACTTCGATGAATCAAGGCTTCTTTTTATTACTCATCGCGCTAACGGCCGCCGGTCTGGCGCTGCTAAGAACTGGTCATAAAAAGAGCGGCGCTCTGATTTTGCCCATGGCGATCTTCCTTCAGCATCTCGGTCAACGCAGACACGGGACTTAAAATCTTTTTGCCGCGAAGAGTCGAGTATTAAAAGGAGAGGATATCTAATGGAACTAAAAAATGGAAATAGCGTCGTTCTTGAAAGAGCGCAAGATGCTGCCGCCGAAAAGATATTTTTGCGGGTCGAAGAGTTGTCGGCGTATATAGGGACGCCAGTCGCCACCCTCTATACCTGGACGCACCAGAAAAAGATTCCGCATCTGAAGGTCGGGCGTTCGGTCCGCTTTGATCGGCGAGAAATCGAGCGTTGGCTCAAAGAAAGGCGCGTGGCCGTTTCGCCTTTTGCGGGGAATTAATGGAAAAATCGGCAAAGAGGGAACATTTTTTGACCGTTTGGAGTAAATAATAGTATGGGTATCCTGAGGAAGGGCGAGAACTGGTATATCGATTATTACTGCGGCAATCGCCGCAAACGGGAGAAGATCGGCCCGTCCAAAAGCCTGGCACGGGAAGTCCTTCTCAAGCGCCAAAGCGAAATTGCCGAAGGCAAGTATTTCCCCGAACGAAATAAAAACTCCCCATCCTTCCATCAATTCGTAGACAAGTACTGGGCGTTAGAGGGATGCCAACTTAAAGCCAAGGGCGTGCGCGGCGTTCTTGAAGCATTCAAGTTGAGATTCGGAAACAAGAAACTTGCGGAGATCACTCCCGCTGATGTACAAGCGTATTACAATGAAACGGCTGATCGCACAACGACAGCGACCGCTAATCGGCAAATGAACTTTTTGTCGCCGTTACTTAATCGCGCAAAGGAATGGGGGGATTTCTTCGGCGAAAACCCTGTAGCAAAGGTCCGCCGGCGCAGAGAAGATAATCGGAGACTGCGGTTCTTAAGCGTAGATGAGATCGAACGCCTCATAGACTGCTGCAGCGACCGGATTCGACCAATTTTGATTTGCGCGATGCTCACCGGCATGCGACGCGGAGAAATATTCCAACTCCGGTGGGAAAACATCGACATTGAGCGCAAGATGATTTATATATTACAATCAAAGTCAGGCAAACCCCGCGAGCTTCCTATCGGTGAAAAGTTATCATCGACATTTAAAACGCTGGGGCCTAAAAAGGAGGGGCGTGTGTTCGGTATTCCAGAAATAACATTGCGCGCTCATTTTCAAAAAGCGCTGGTTGCGGCTCGGATTTCAGATTTTCGCTTTCATGATCTGCGCCACACTTTTGCCAGTCATTTTATTATGCGAACTGGCGATTTGCCCGCATTGCAAAAACTTTTGGGACACAGCTCTCCTGAAATGACCCAACGCTACGCTCATTTGGCTAAGGAACATTTGGCCGCCAAGATCGGAGCCTTTGACGCCGCCATGCCGATCGGAACGCGTTGTTGACTAAACATGGACACTTTTTGGACACCAAGCCTATTTGAGCAAACTGTCAAAATAGTAAAAAGCGTTTATAATATAAGCAAAAAGCCCCGATAGCTCAATGGATAGAGCTACTCCGTCCTAAGGAGAAGATGGGGGTTCGATTCCCTCTCGGGGCAGTTTTAGGGGCATATTTTTTGTTATCTTTTGAAGGGGAGAAAAACAAATGGGAAGTCATTGGGCTCGGCAACAGGTCAGAAACAACGAATTGGAAGGCAGCGTCGCCAAAACGATTCTTTGGATCAAAGCCAATAAAAGAATTTCTGGAATTATCGCCGGATCTGTCCTTGTCGCCTGCCTAATAGGCTGGACGGCGTATCACAATTTCAAGGTCCATCAAAATAAGGCGTGGGAAAAACTGGGTTTAGCGGAAGGCTTGTATGCCGCCGGACACAAAAACAAGGCCTTTTCTGAAATCAAATCCCTTGAATCTCAATATCTCAACACCCCTGCGGCCGGCTATGGGCTTTTATTTGCAGGGGATGTCTCTTATTCCACTCAGGATTATACGACAGCCGAATCCTATTACCGGCAATTAGAAGCGACCAATTCCCAAGCCCTGACCCCTTTCGCTCTTAACGATTTGGCTTTAACCTATGAAGCCGCGAAATTATGCGACAAAGCCGAAATTGAAGCCCAGAAATTCCTCAACCTGTATCCGGATCATTTCCTGGCGCCCCAGGTTCACTCCGTTTTAGCCCGTTGTTATGAAGCCCAAGGGAAAATGGAAGACGCAAAAGTCGCCTATCAGAAGATAGCTTTGGAGTATCCAAACACCTATTTTGCCGCTTGGGCCCAAGATAAAATTTCGCCCAAGGGGGGGAAATCAAATTCTAAAAAAACGGCTGGGACGGCGGTCAAAGCCCGTTTTCAATCCCCTCAAAAACATCAAAAGCGTCCACGAAAAACTTGATCGCCTCATTTTTTCGACTCCAATCCTAGGCCATGCAAAAAAGTTTCTCTACGGTTTTCCTTTCTAAAAAACGAACTCCACAAAAAGGGAAACTTTTCTTGTCTGTCTTGGCGGTTTTTTCTCTATCGCGGCCTTTCAAGGCCAACGCGACCAACCTTGACTTATCCGCCGGGTATAACGTCAGCGCCCTCTCCTATTCAAATCTCAATTATGATCCTTCTAAAAAAGACAATCAAGATTATATCGCCAATGACGCTACCCTCGGAATCGCGGTGCGCAATATCGATTTGCCCGATTCTTGGAATGGAACGACCATGGATATTGGCGTTAAATTCCACGCTCTTGGGGTTTCGGGGTCGACCGTCGCTTTAAAGGGATCTCCTTTTGGTCAAATCGCGTCGAATTACCCCAATACCGCCTTAACTCCTTTTATGGAGAATGCCTATATCCGCATTCACCATATTTTGGGGAAATCCATAGAGGCGACCGTTGGAAGACAAAATTTCGTCTTGGGAAGCGGGCTTCTCTTAGATGATGACGGCGCGGGATTTACCGGAGCTACGGTCAAAGGAAATCTTCCATTTTGGGAAACCTCGCTTGAGGGATTCTATTTCAATACCAGCCATTCTATTTATAATGACAGCTATGCCGCCCCAGCTTCGAGTTTTCTAGCCCCGGGCGGTCTCAACCTGGCCGGGTTTACATTCGCGATTCCCACAGACGGAATGTGGGAACTCAACGAACTCATCGAAAACGGAAATGGCCCGGAAATTGATCCCGGGCTAGGCGACACTTTGACATCTGCCACAAGAAGTTTTACCAGCCTCCGCTATCAGATCAATTACGGTTCTCTTGTTTTTGACGGCGAAGCCGCCATGGAAAAGGGACAAGCGACCACCAACGGAGCCAATGGGGCGCCCAATTCCATCACTTATAATGGAAATGCGGCGGTGGTCAGAGCCAAGTGGAAACAACCCCTTTATAAAGTGGGGGAAGGAATCGCGCATCTAGCCTTAGCCCACGGCAGCGGAGCGACTCCGGGAGAAACGGGCACCGACACCGCGTTTTTCCCCGCGCATGGGCATCAATTTGACGGGCTTCAAAGAGACGGGTTCGGAGCTTTTTTTGCCGCCACTCCTTATGCCGCGCTGGGAACCGCTCCCACCGCCAGTGGACTGCCCCAAGGAGCCACCGGAATTGACGTCGTCAGCGGGGGTTATACCCCTCCAGCCTATGATAACGTAGCCCTTGATCTGGACTACTTTCTCTACCGAGCCGATCAAGTGGCCAGCGGATCAAGAAACCTGGGAGATGAATGGGACATCACTTTTAGGCGCAGTTTTAGAAGTAGCCTCACTCTTTCACTCACCGGAGCCGTCTTTCTAGCCGGCCCGGCCGCAGTCGCGGGATATCCCAACACTTCCGCCCCTGCCGGAAATATCGCAACTCTTATATCCTTAAGCGCCTCCGGGCGATTTTAAGCTTAATCCCCTCCACAAATTGGTTTTCCACAGACTTATCCACAAGTCTATAGACATATCAATGTCATAAAATTGCCATAAAAAGCCTTATTTTGTATTATATGTCTACATTTATGTCAGTCATCGGGGATAATTCCGCTAAAAAACTGCGCCTTCGCTTTCCCAATGGCTTCGAATTTGAGGCATTGGGTTCCGAAGAATTCATCAAGGAACAACTCCAAAGCTTTCTAGGCCAAGAAAAGAATCTCTCATCAACAGCGCCGCCACAAACAAAAACCGAATCCGGCGGCAGCCCGGGCAACAAGAATAACAGCAATGGCGATAATCCAATAGGGATTCAATGGGAAAAAATAGCGGAAAAAGCACAAAATGACCTATTATTAAGGAACAAACTCGAAAACCTCGGCCAAGCGGCAGAGGCCTGCCTTATTCTTATGGCCGCAAGCAAAGATATGGCCAACCAACCAAGACCCAGCGCTCTTGAATTAGCCCGCTGGCTGCGAAAATCAGGATACCCAATCGCCAGAATTGACCGAATCCTTCAAAATGCCGTAAAAAACGGCGACATTCTCGTTTCCGGCTCCCGCAGGGGGCGCAAATACGAATTAAGCCCCAGCGGCAGACTCAAAGCCTTCCTTATCGCGGAAAAATTAAGCCAACGAATCACCGGCGCCCAACCCCTAGAACCCTAAAAACAGGCAAAATTTCCAAGCCAACCCCGCTAATTCATTACTATTGATAATAAATATTATGTTACATATAAGCCATATTGCCGCCTCTTGAAAAAATCAAGAAATAGAATTATATCTTTACTAAAAATGTTTATATTTACTAATTAATTTAATATTTAAGAGATATTTTATTGATTTTTAAAATTAGCAGAGGGTTACCAAATAAATTCGAGCCAAAAATTTGCGGAGAATTTAAAAATTTTGAAGATAGGAGCGCACAGAATGGAAAATACGCTTGAAAATCAAGGGATTAGGTTCAGATCAAAAAGCCCATGAGGCGCAGTTTAAAAAATTTGCCTCAAATCAAGCGAATTTAAGGAAAGAAGATTCAATCAGGATAAAACCCTAGCCAAATCTAAAAAGACGGGAAGAGATAAGGCCAAACAAGGCCCAAAGCAAGTAAAAAGTATCCGCCTAAAATCAAGATCGGGGAAACCCAAGAAGCCCAGTTGCGACCCAAAGGGTCACACCAGGATAAAACCCAAAAGCCCAAAAGCGCCAAAAAAACACCGCCCCACATCAGCCTTTTCCCCCACCAAGAGAAAAGCGGGGGCTGGGAAGGTTCTGAGAGAGAAGCTTTCTTGGGTTTTTTATCCCCGCGGCGATGGCGAGACATGGCTTAAACTCTTAAAGACGCCTTTGTTTTCTTCTTTTTTGAGCCAAAAGAAAGCGTCGGACCTTTTTTAACTCCTTTTTCGCCTGAGAATCTCTGGGATCAAGGCTTAAAGTCTTTTTCCAGAAGCGTTGAGACTCCCGATAATGGCCTAATTTTTGCGAGATCTGGGCAAGAAAAAAATAAATTTTCTGGGGAGGGATTCCAATATCTTCATTTCCCGCCGGAACCGCCTTTAAAAGGTGCCTGAAGGCTCCTTGATAGTCTTTTTGACTCCAATCAATTCTTCCCAGGTAAAACTCCGCTCTTTGGGCCCCCTCCTGAGATGAAGTCTTCGTTAACTCGCTAAAGATTCCCGCCGCGGGGTTTTCCTCATGGTTTTTCCACAGACAAATGGCTAAATTCTCTTTAATGACCGGGTCTTTGGGAGAAAAATAGCTCAAGCGCTGGTATTCCGAGAGGGCATCGTTATAGCGGCCCGCCTGGAACAATAGTTTCGCTTCCCTTTGCCGAATGTCTTCATCATTGGGGAAATTGCGCAAATACCTTTGATACTCTTTAAGGGCAAAGGGATAAAATCCCAGGTTTTGATACATGAGCCCCCGATAATAAAAAATACGCGGGTCCAGAGCTCCAAGAGAACGCGCCTCCTCAAGGGAATTAATGCCTTGTGGGTAGAAATTAGGGCCTTGTTGGAAGTAATCAATTCCCAAGCTCACCAAGGCCTTGAGGTCCTCGGGGTTGTTTTTGAGCCTCAATTGCGCCTGAGAAACCGTCAGAGTGGGATTTTGAGCGGAACTCTTTCTCCCGAAAATAAGAATCCCTATGGCGAAGACTGCCACCAAGGCCAGACAAGTGGACAAGATATAGGCTTTAAGCGAAAGACGAGACTTCTCCCCCCGATGGCTTTTTGTAACTTTAGCGAGGGAAGAGTCTCCGGAACTCATTCTTCGGATGACAAAATATCTCCCAAGGTCAATGGCGAGGGAGCTTTAAGATATTGCGCGACGCGAACACGCTCTTGTTTTTCATTGTAACGCTTGATGGAGACAAATAAACGGAAAGTTTTAGCATCGACTCCGGAAACCAGAGCCCCCACCTCATCTCCTACCTTGAGAGTTTCCTCATCCATTTGAGAAGCCGGGCAGAAAGCGAGAGTAAGAGTTCCTTTCTTGTTTTTTTCGGAAACGGGTTTCTGTCTGTCGCCTTTGACTTGAGAAGAGATGACCTTAAAAGCTACTCCCGATGAGTCGACGGAAATCACCGTCCCGGTGACAATCGAACCCGCTGGATATTTTTTCCGCAATAATTCGGCGGGATTGGGAAGAAGCTGTTTAATCCCAAAATAAACCGCGCCCTCCGGCTTATTAGCATCGGTTCCCGGAAGAATCTTTGAAACGACTTTAACCCGTAATTTGTCTCCGCGCTTATAAAGCGGGGTAGAAGTCTCTCCCCAAGCGATATCCTCAGGACGAATAAGGCCCTTAAATCCTCCGATATCAATCGTGAGACCTTCAACTGAGGTCTTGGAGATGCGGCCAAAGCGAACCTGTCCCGCCTCAATTTCAGAAAAGATTTTCGCGCGTCTCTGGGCCGCCTGTTCTTCTAAAATCGCCTTGCGAGAGACGACCAATCTTTTATCCGCTTCGTTTAAATCAATGATATAGCACTCAATTGTCTTGTTTAAAAGCCCTTCGGTATTGAAAACCGGGCGGAAATCCGCCAGGGAAGCCGGCAAGAAAGCGGTAACGCCGGAAATGTCGACTAAAAACCCGCCCTTGATTCCAGAAACCACCTTGCCAGAAACTCGCGAATGCTCTCGGAAAGATTTTGAAACTCCTTCCCAAGATAACTCCATCTTCGCTTTTCTGTGAGAGAGAAGGGTCGTTCCATCGGAGCGTTTTCCCGCATAGAGAACGGCGATTTTTTCTCCAGGCTTAGGCACCTCAAGAGTTGAAGAAGCCGCCGAAGCCTTCGCTTCTTTATGTTGTTTTTTGGATGAGTCCGGGTTCTTTAAGGTTTTTTTAGAAGTGGAAAACGTAAAATCCGAAGAGGGGATAAAGCCTTCTCTCTTTTCGCCGATATCAACCCAAACGCCTTCGGGGGTAGAAGAAATCACGTTAGCCCAAACGATTTCCCGAGACGAAATTTTCTTGGACAAACCTTCTTCCTGCGCGAAAAGAGCTTCCATCTCTCGCCTAGTTTCCCAATCTTCGTTAGACTCCGCCCCGACGGAATCATGCTGCATTTTATCTTCCATTTAACCTAACCTCTTAAGAGTAATCTATCCAAAATTTCAGTATATTGTATTAAAGTTTTGCCCGACGATGACGGACCATTTTGAGAATTTTTTGGGCCACCGCCCGCCGGCTCATATGGGTTGAGTCAATCAAAACGGCGTCCTTGGCGAAACTTAAAGGGTTAATCTTTCTTTTCAAGTCTCCCAAATCCCTTTTTAAAATCGCCTCCTTGATTTTTCCCCAATTGGCGTCTTGCCCAGCGGCTTTCAGTTGATGGTAACGGCGTTTAGCCCTTTCTTCAACGGAGGCATCCAAATAAATTTTAAAATCCGCATTGGGAAAAACATGGGTGGTAATGTCTCGTCCTTCCATGACGACCCCGCCGTCTTTGCCTAAAATTCGCTGCAACTTGCAGAAAAATTTCCGCACTCCGGGATAGGAAGCCACCTGGCTGGAAAAAGCCCCAACTCGTTCATCCCGTATATGGGCTGATACCGGCACGTCATCGACGAAAGTCTTTAAGGTGACGCCATCGGAGGAGGGACGAAATTCCCAATGAATTTGATGGGCCAATTTGACGACCTTCTTTTCATCGCTGACATCTAATTTCTTTTCCAAGGCCTTCCAGGTCAAAGCTCGGTACATCTCTCCGGTGTTGACAAAATAATAGCCCAAAGACTTCGCCACCCATTGGCCAATGGTTGACTTCCCCACTCCGGCGGGGCCGTCCATCGCGATAATAAAACCCTTTTTCTTCATTCTAAAATGGCTTTCAAACTCTTCAAAAGTTTAAGGTGGTCTTGCCTTTTCCCAATACTGATGCGCACATGGAAGGAAAGCCCGTATTCATCTAAGGGGCGGATGATGATTCCGCGCTCAAGCAATTTCTGAAAAAGCTGTTTTCCCGGGATGGGAGATTTTGCAAAAATAAAATTACAGGCGGAAGAAACAAGCTCAAACCCCAATTGAGGAAGATGCTTTTCTAAAAAGACTTTCTCTTTAAGATTGAGAGAAACCCCCTTCGAGACAAAGCGAGCGTCTTTAACCGCCGCGATGCAAGCCCGTTGGGCCGGCAAACTGACGTTAAAAGGCATCCGAATGCGGTCCAGCCATCCTATGGTTTCAGGGTTTGTGACGACATATCCAACCCTTAAGCCCGCAAGACCATAAGCCTTAGAAAAGGTTCTCAACACCGCGACATTGGGCAGCCTAGGCGCCCATAGGGGAATGCTGTCGGGGTAGTCTTTTTCCAAGTGCGCATAATGATAATAAGCTTCGTCTAAAATCAAAATCGCCGAAGGCGGAAGGCGAAGAATAAATTTTTCAAGCTCTTTTTGAGAGTTATACGTCCCCGTGGGGTTATTGGGATTGGGAATAAAAACAAGGCGCGTTCTTTCGCTTAATGCGCCGGACATGGTCTCAAGGTCTAATTTCCAATTTTTCATCGGAACTTCGATAATGCTCGCTCCCATTAACATCGATTGCTGGCGGAAACGAACAAAGGCGTATTGGGAAGTAAGGGCTTCTTGGTTTTCATCTAGGAAAGCCTCGCAAAAAAGACGAATGATTTCATCCGAGCCGTTACCAATCAAAACCGATTCCTCCGGGACTTGGTGAAATTGGGCTAAAGCCTTTCTTAGTTCGGGACTGGCTCCTTCCGGATAAAGAAAACAATCCTTGGAAGCTTTTCGGTAAACAGACATCGCCTTTGGAGAGGCCCCCAAGGGGTTTTCGTTGGAGGCAAGCTTAACTACCTCTTTAAGACCAAATTCCCTGCGCACGGATTCAATGGATTTCCCGGGGATATAAGGAGAAATTTTTCTCAACGAGGGGCGGGGAATTATTTTCGACACGACGGTCCTTCCTTTGCCGTGATAAAAGCGGCCATGCGTTCTGAGTCTCCTTTCCGAAAGGAGAAATAGCCCGGCGAACAAACGGTGCATTCCGAACTGAGATAAATTGAATTTTCCGGCATCCCCGTGCGCAACAGCTGGTTTTTGGCTTCGAGATTTAAATCAAGGCGCAGTTTTTGTTTGTCCACAACAAAATCTTCGGGCGGGAAAAATTCCTTGATTTCCGGGCCCACTTCGCAACAGCAAGCCCCGATATGAGGGCCAACCGAGGCCAGCAACTCTTCGGCTTTGACGTTATAGACTCTCTGCATCTCGGTAGAGGCAATATAGGCGAAACTTTTGGCCATTCCCCGCCATCCAACGTGAAAGACTCCGAAAATCGGATTTTTTCTGGACCAAATAAAAAGTGGAACGCAATCCGCCACTAAGACAATGGGAATGATTCCTTCTTGGCGACACACCCAGCCATCGCCTTCGAAAATATTCTCTCCGCCTTTTTCGGCCTCAAAAATCTTCGTTCCGTGGACTTGGCTTAAAACCTTGAGATCCTGGCCCTTGAGTTGCAAGGATTCAAAAAACCGCTTGCGATTTTGAGCGTCCCTCATGTTCCCAAGGGAACGTTTCGTGAGTCCCCCTAAAAACCCAGCCTTTTCCATGCGCTCATCCCGCCACAAGCCGCTGGTTGAAATATCGGGATTTTTAAGCGGCATGGGGCTTAAACTCCTTTATAGTTTTTAAAGCGCGCGCAAGACTTGGAGAACGTTTCGAGGCAGACGCCGCACACCAGGATTCCCTAACAAATAAAGAGAGCTTTCCATTGTAATCAGGCCCTTGCGCTCTGCTGCTCCCAGAGGGAGGAACAATGGCATTGCGCAAATCCGCTTGGGAAGATTTTTTAGCGAGGTCAATAAGGAATTTTTTTGGGTCAGGAATTTCATCCACTTTCTCGGGAATTAGATCCATTTTGATGCCAAGAAATTTTGCAAAGGCGTCATGATGGGCCAAGACCCAGGATTCCACTTCGTGAACGGCAATTCTAAAAATCAGATTGGGATGTTTTTTATGCGGCGGCGACAACCATTGCCGGATCAATTCTGGAGGACAAGCCGTTTTGTCAAGATCAGTCAAAACAAAAAATGGAGTGCCTCCTTTAGCGGCATTATTAAAGCCGTTAATTTTATCTTTTAGATAGCCGTAGCCGCCTCTGGAATAGCAAAATCCCACGGCATAAAGACGACCCGATTGAGAAATCAAGGCACGGAGAATGACCTCGCTTAACGAGTCTTCAACCGCCAAATTAATTGGGATCGTGTGTTCCAAATGAGAACTCCAGTTGATTTACATCTTTGGGGGTCACGCGCGGCAAAACCGCCTCCCCAATAGTCATGCCGCCTTCAAGCAAGCGTTTGACATCGGCAATGTCAGAAACCTTTTCCACTTGCGTCCCTTCTTGATCCGTTGGGGTCAGCAATAGAACTTCTTCAGCGCCGACGCCTTTATCAGATAAAAGATCGAAACTATGAGTCGTAAGAATAACTTGGCCTTTCTTTTTGCTTCTGTTGCGCAAACGATAGATCAAAGCCGGCAAGCGGCTCACGATGCCGGAATTCAAAGATAATTCAGGCTCTTCCAAGAGCAGGAGATCGTCTCCCTCAAGAAGAGACCAAAGCAACCCCAGAAGCCTCAACGTTCCGTCAGAAAATTGGTCTTCCCGTTGTTTAGCTCCCTGTGGACGCCAGTGCTCATAGACCGCCTCCAGATGAGTGATCCCTGATTCGTCCTTAATATCCGTGAGACCTTTCAGCTGCGGAACGGCCGCTCTCAGGGCTCGTTCTATATTTTTCAAGCGGGCGCGACGAGTCTTTATGGGAGTTCGGGCCACGCGCTCCATAAAGTGACGACCGAATGGATCACCAGGAATTTCCTTGCCCGCAAAGGCTTGAGGGAAACGCAACACTTGAGGGACCAAATGCAGATACGCCGTGGAATCAAAGAAATTGGCAACGACCCTAAATTCTTTGTTGGCATTGATCTGCTCTAAATGCGTTTGCGTCAGGCGCAATTTGTCTTTTTGATCGTCCGCATCAGGACGATTAAGCAGTTGCTTCCCGTCACCCCATACGCGTTCATACGCCAAATACGGCTGGCGAAAACCGCGAACTTCCTGTTTGATGCCGATAGAGTATCTCCAATCGGGCTTTGCATCATTAGACTCAGACAATGAAACCTCGACTTCTATATCCGGATGCTGACGCGCGGCTAGACATCGCATTTTAGACAGGCCGCCATGATCTTCAACCGCCTGCTGTAGTCCCCCGCCATGCTTGGCGATATCCCGCAAAAACCTAAAAACTTCAAGAAGATTTGATTTTCCGGAGGCGTTGGGACCGACGACAAATACCCGCTCCTTTAATTCTACATCCACGAATTGGAAATTCCGCCAATTTTTTAACTTTAAACGAGAGACAATCATGCCATCTCCGCTAATAAAACGTCCGATTTTAGGGACCTAAGCGGTCTCACCCATTTAGTAAAGCTGGACGGCTTTAAAGAGTATTCATGAATCAATCGGACCACTTCTGAAATAGGCAGAAATTTTTCCCAGTTAAGCCTCAAAATGCGCACTCCCGCCTGTTCCATTTCCACAACGAATTGATCGTAGTTAGACTGAAGATATTTTAAATACTCAAGCGTAATTGTTTTCTCCATCGGGCGACCGCGCGCTTTAATGCGCTCAAGAGCGGTTTGAGGACTACACTGGATATATATAAGAATTTGCGGAAAAACAAGCTCGCGAAGCACCATGTTATCAAAGAGATCCAGATAGGTGTTATAATCCAAATCGGAAATAATCTTGTCGGGATGATCGTTAAGCATCCGCGCAAAAATAGTGTCTTCCCAAATGGTGCGGTCTTGGACCACCCCTCTAATTTTGCCAAGACTGATGCGAGTCACGAATTCACGGTGTTGCCTGAAACGATGATTGAGAAGCCAAACCTGCATCATCGTGCCGTATCCTTTCATGTCATGATAGAAATGCTCGAGATACGGATTTCCCTCGACTTCTTCTAGCACCGGCTCAAAATTAAGAGCCTTGGCCAAATCGACCGTCAATGTAGACTTTCCAACTCCGATAGTTCCCGCAATCCCTATATAGCCTTCGGCAAACATTGTTCACCCCATCCGGATTTCTTGTTCAATTCCCTTCATCGCCAACCTCAAATCGTCAGGGCTTGTGGCGGCCTCCATGATATCGTTTTCGGAAGCCAATCCATCTTTAAAAAGACGAAAGAGAGATTGATTAAAGGTTTGCATCCCATAAAATTGCCCCTTGGCGATGGCTTGGGTAATTCCATTAGAATCGTTATCTTCAATGAGTTTTTTAATGTGAGCAGTAACGACCATGATTTCCAAAGCCGGAACCCTTCCGCCTTTTGAACAGGGCAAAAGTCTCTGGCTGATGACGGCTTTGAGCGTTTCAGCCAATTCTTTACGCATCAAATTTTGTTGGTGGGGAGGATAGAGATCGATAATGCGGGTAATAGTCTGGGCCGTGTCAACCGTGTGCATCGTCGCCAAAACCAAGTGTCCGGTCTGAGCCGCCGTCAAAGCCGCCATGGTCGTTTCAAGATCGCGCATTTCTCCAAGCAAAATAACGTCGGGGTCCTGCCTTAAGGCCATTCTAAGACCCTCCGCAAAAGACTCGGTGTCCTGGCCGATTTCTCTTTGAGTGACGATGGCCTTTTTATCTTTATGCAAAAATTCGATGGGGTCCTCTACCGTCAAAATATGACAAGGCCGCGTTTCATTGATTGCATCCACCATCGTCGCCAAGGTCGAAGATTTTCCGGAACCGGTCGCACCTGTCACCAACACCAGACCGCGCCTTAGATCCGCGATTTTTCGCAGCGTCGCGGAGGGAAGCCTAAGCCCCTGAAAAGAGGGAATCTCCACCGGAATATAGCGAATGGCCAAGGATAAGCGCCCTCGCTGATAGAACGCATTAACCCGGAAACGCGCGACATTTTCAACCTCAAAGGAAAAATCACACTCGCCTTTTTCATCGAATATTTTTTTCGCATGGGGAGTGATTAATTTTTTTAAAATGTCCTCGACCAAGGCCTGCGTCAATATCTCCTGCGAAAAAGGCGTTAATTGCCCGTCAATGCGAATATGGGGAACTCCGCCGACTCGAAGATGAATATCGCTGCCTTTTTTGTCGATAGTCGCCTGCAAAACGCTCTGAATATCCATAAATCCCTCTATTTGAGCCTTCGGGTCTTGAGCCTCAGAAACGCGGGTTTGGATAAATCATCCAAGTCCTGCGGCTTTGAGGCTTCAACATCGCCTTTTTTCCTTCCCGCAAGAATAATTTCATGGGGATCATCCGGAAAATGATTGGTTTTAAAAAAATGCCTCGGACTTCTTCTCACTGGAAAACCAGTAGCGATAACCGTAATGCGAATTGAATCACCCAAAGAATCGTCATAGGCCTTTCCCATTTTAATTTTGGCGTCAGGACTGGCCGCTCCCGTAATTAAATCCATCGCTTCTTCCATTTCTGAGAGCTTAAGCCCGTCCTTGCGCCCGGTGATATTGACGATTAAGCCCTTGGCTCCATCCATCACGACATTTTCGAGAAGAGGGGAATGAATCGCAGACTTGGCCGCGACCGCCGCGCGCCCTATTCCCGATGCTTCTCCCATTCCGATCAAGGCTTCTCCGGCATCTTTCATAATCGCCCGCATATCGTTTAAGTCCATATTAATATTGCCAGGCATGGTAATGACATCTGAAATAGATTGAATCGCTTTTCTTAAAACGTCATCGGCCAAGTGAAACGCGAACTCGGCGGTCGTCTCTGAATCGCTGACGTCAATCAAACGCTGATTGGGAATCACTAGAAGAGTATCCACATTTTTGCGCATCTCTTGAATTCCCTGCTCCGCGATATTGGCGCGGTTGAGTTTTTCAAAAGCGAAAGGCCTGGTGACAACTCCCACCGTTAAAGCTCCTAAATCGCGGGCGATTTTGGAAACCAAGGGCGCGCCTCCCGTTCCCGTTCCGCCCCCCATTCCTGCGGTGATAAAAACGAGATCCGACCCCCTGAGAATTTCGCGAATCTGTTCGGCGCTCTCTTCCATCGCCGCGCGCCCGCGCGCGGAATCTCCGCCAACCCCAAGGCCTTTGGTGAGCTTTTCCCCGATTTGAACGCGAATATGCGCCAAACTTCTTCTAAGGTCTTGGGCGTCGGAATTGGCCGCGATCAGTTCAACCGCCTTAATTCCAGCTTCCGCCATCCGGTTAATGGCGTTTCCACCGGCTCCGCCGACTCCAATGGCCTTGATAACGGCACGGGTTTCATGTACGTCTTCTAAAACCTGGATTTTCATCAAAAAAGTTCCTGAAAGACCGAAGTCATATTTTTAAGCCACGCCGGCTTTTTGCTGGGCATTGCGCGGCGATTTGGGGAAGCGATGGATAGAGGAAGAGAGTTAGCCAAAAGCCCCAAGGCGGTGGAATAAGCTGGAGAAGCCCATATCGAATCTACCGCAAACATTTCGGGATGGGCGACCGCCACGCGAGCGGGCATGCCCAGAATTTGGTTTGCCGCGTCGCTCATTCCCCGCATCAAAGCCCCTCCTCCCGCCAAAATCACTCCGCCGGGTCCGACGACATCCGCGTAGGAAGAATTTCGGATATCCTCTTCAATTAAAGTCAAAATTTCTTCTACCCGCGGAAGAATAATGCCCATGACTGCGCTTACCTTGATTTTTCCAGGGGTGCGGCCATCCACTCCGTTAAATTCCAACTCCTCATCTTCTCCCAAAAAAGAAGGATGGGCAAAACCATGCTCGACCTTGAGACGTTCCGCCGTCGCTAAAGAGGTGCGAAGCCCCACCGCCAAGTCTCGAGTGATAAAATCAGATCCCACGGGAAGCTCTTTGGAATAGCGAATACTTCCCTCAGAATATATCCCAATTGAAACCGATTGTCCGCCGATATCGACAAAAAGAGCGCCAAGTTCTTTTTCCTCGGGCGTCACCAAGACGTCTCCCGCGGCCAACAAACCGTAAACCGTTTCCTTGGCTTCAAAACCCGCTTGAGCCACCGCTTTCGCCAGATTATTCAAGTGCGCCGAAGAAGCGGTGACGATATGAACCTCGACTTCCAGCAAAGAGCCTTCCATTCCCACCGGATCTGGAACGCCTCTTTGGCGGTCTAAAGTGTATGACTGAGGCATCACATGTAAAATCTCTCGATCGGAAGAAAGAGGCAGGGCCTTGGCATTGGCGATGACGCCTTCGACATCCTCAGGCGTAATTTCCTTATCGGTCCTAGCGATATTAAAGGCGCCTCGGTTATTAAAAGATTGCAAATGACTGCCGCGAATACCGACGACGAGTTCTTTGACCTCGCAATGGGAATCTTTTTCCGCCCGCTCAACCGCGTCCTGAATGGAACGGGCCGTCTCTTGAATATTGATGACCACTCCGCCCTTGAGACCCCGACAGGGAACGCTGGCCCCGCCAATAACCCGCACCAAGCCCTGCCCTTCCCCTCGCTCGCCAATCAGGCAAGTAATGCGGCTACTTCCGATATCAAGTCCCGCCAACACATTTTCCGTAGACATCTTACCCCCTACAAAGTTTTAGCCATATCCGGCTTGACAAAAATTTTTCCGTTGGAAAAAGAACGCATATCAACGAAGAAATTGCCCTTAACATAGGTCTTAGCGTCCGCCATAACGGCGTTAAGCCTCTTGACCTTATCATCCGTCCACTTAAGATTTCCCCAATCGATTCGAGTTCCGTCGCTTAAACTCAAGAGCCATCCGTTGACCGGAGACTGATAACGCAAACTTTTAATCGGAGAAGGAAGAGGCAAAGACGAAATCTTTTTAAGAAAAGCGGCTACCCGGCGCAAGGCCTTGGGCTCCATTTTCGCGTCTAAAATCTTGGGAATAGGATCTTGATATAACTCCTGTGGGGCTTTAAAAAGTTTTCCCTGATCATCCAGGAAACTCGAATCTTTATCCTCTATAACGACTGCGATCGCTTGGCGCAAAACAACGTGATAGACCAAGGTTTGAGAAAAAAAATCTCGTCTAAGATGAACCGATTCCAAAAAGGGAAAACGCCGCCGGACATCTGAACTTTTATTTTTCCAGGAATGGATGTTTTGAGAATCAAGAAGAGAAAGAATTTCAGTTTTTAAAGATTCAGGCGCGCCTTTAACTGCCACCGTTTTGGGAGCGGGAATATCCCTTGAAATCGAGGCTTCAATAAAGGAGCCTGATTCCTTTAAGCGCGACCAGCTTAAAGCCAGCGCGGTCCCCAAGGCGAACACCATAAGGGTGGATAAAATCTTGCGCTTTCGCGCCTTGCGCTCTTGCGGTCTTAGAGCCACCTTAAGATTTCTATGGGGAACGGGGCGTTTCATAATGAGCGCCCGACGACCTTGATTTCAAGCTCAAGGTCCACGCCCGCATCCTCCTTGATTTTTCGCCGTATTTTCTCGATTAAATCCAGCACATCCGAGGCCTTGGCGTTGTTAAAGTTTTCGATAAAATTGGCATGGAGAGGGGAGACGCGGGCGCCGCCAGAGGATATTCCCTTAAGCCCTGCCTTCTCAATTAACTCCGCGGCAAAAAAACCATTGGGGTTTTTAAAAATAGAACCGACGTTAAAGGTATGCACGGGCTGAGTTTTTAAGCGTCTTTCTTGATGAACGGCAACGCGCTTCATTATATCAACTTTGTCGCCTTCTCTCAATCGCAAAAGGGCCGATAAAATGACACGCCCCGATAACCCGCTTGAGCGGTAGGAGAAATTAACTCGCGAAGAATCGATAAACTCAGATTTAAAAGGACGCGGATCGAAAATTTCGATATCCTGAATTAAAGCGCCAATTTCAAGATCGCGCGTTCCAGCGTTCATCATCACGGCCCCGCCCAAGGTGCCGGGAATACCAATCAATGGCTCTGCCCCCCCTAAACCGTGATTGGCCGCAACGGAAATAAATTGGGGAATTCGCACTCCCGCCCCGACGCGAACAAGGCCTTTTTCCAAAAAATCTATCTTTTCAAAGTCGCCTTTGAGAACGGCCGCCACTCCCGGAATTCCGCCGTCAAGGATCAGCAAATTGGAGCCCCAACCCATAAAGAATACAGGAATGTCCGTCTGTCGGCTAAAGCGCATTAAGGTTTCCAACTCAAGGCGATTATTGATTTCAAGGTAGGCCTCAGATGCGCCTCCGATCTTAAAAGTCGTGTAGCGAGCCAACGGTTCATCTAAGCGCGTTTGAGGGAAAATCTTTTTCAGCGCTTCTTTCCAGTCCGCTTTCATTAAATACAAGCTTAACAAATGGGCGTCTTGTAATTCTATAGACGAGAATCACACAGCCAATGCCGTAGTCATTTCTAGGGCTATCCAGGAAGAATTAAATAGGGCAATTAAGATGTATAGTGGGAAGGCGAATCCTTTTTAACATTTACGAATCTAAAGAATAAGATTGAATGGAGGATTAAATGAATCAGAGAAAAAACCCGATCGTTAATTTGAAGGGAATTCTATTTTCAGTCTCCCTTTTTATTTTTCCGCGCGTCTTGACCGCCGCGACTTGGATGGTCCCCGTCGCGCCGCAAGGGCCTTTTGATCGGGTTTACTATCCGCAAAATGCGCCTGTCGGGGCCGATATCAATGTCGGGCCGCTTGAATGGACTCAAATGAATTTCGGAGCCGATCACAATGCGGATGTTTCTCTTTCCGGACAGACTCCGCTTTGGTCTAAAAATGGAGTTTCCTGGAGATTTGCCGAGGCGCGGGCTTGGCCTTTGGAAAACAAAGACCCCTTTGGAACCCATATTTATGGACAGGTTGAAGCGGGCGCGGTTCAAACTCAGTTTTACGGGAACGCCCTCGGCGTTTCTGTCGTTGATGGAATCTTATACGCCGAAAGCGATGATATGTTTGCCTATGCCTTAAACATGAAAACGGGGCAATTGATCTGGCGCACGAGCCCCGTTGGAAACCATTTAATGGGAAATCCCATCGTTAAGGGCCGTTTTGTTTATTTGTCGGCGGGAGGCGTGGGCTTTAATTTCGCAAACGTCGTTAAATACGCAAAAAATCCCTACAAAGCCGTACGTGGAATGGATTTTAGTTATAACGGAATCTACGCTTTAGACCGCTTGACTGGACGCCTCATTTGGCGCCATTCAAGCGTGGGCGAAGCCATGCCAACTCCCGCCGTCCATGGAGATGTTCTCTATTTCGCGACTGGAAGCGGATCGGTTCATGCCATTAATCGCCATACTGGACAAACAATATGGACGACTCACTTAACGGGAAGCGACAATATGTCGAGTCCCGCCTATTATCAAGGAAAGCTCTATCTCGCCCTCGCCATTAAACCGCGTCTCTATTGTCTTGACGCCAAAACCGGAAAGGTTTTATGGAAAAACACTCTTCCCGGCGCGGCCAACACCGGAATGGGAGACGTCTCTCCGGCTGTTTCAAACGGCGTCGTCATCATGGACGCGGTGACCTCTCCAAAAATCGCGAGAGGTAAAACGACGCTCAACCCCGTGATTCGGGCTTTTGATTCTGATTCCGGCGCCCCGCTTTGGACCGCGTCAATGGGACGAGGCCCAAAGCCTCCCGCCTTTAAGGGCGGTGTGCCCATGATTTATGGAGGAGTGGTTTATGTCGGCTCACCCGTCAACGGAGCTTATCAGGCCCGCGATTTGAAAACCGGAAAACTGTTGTGGAAATGGAACAAGATCGCTTCGGCCAGAAGCGCTCCGACAATGGATGACAACATTCTCTATATCGCGGGAGCGGAGAATGTTTATGCGCTTAATCCGCAAACTGGAAAAGAAATCGGACATGTCAAGGTTGGCGGAAGAATGGGAATTGTGAGCCCGACAATCGTTGGGGGGACGATTTATTTGTCCAATACCTGGGATTGGATTGTCGCCCTTCCCAAGCAAGATGTCCTCTCTTCAAACCAAGAAAAGAAACCTCAAGCGCAGCCAGCCCAACAAAAAAATAACTAAAGAGAACTTCTTCTAGGAGCGGCGCGCATAATTTTTCTCTTAAGATCGTTTACTTCTCGCCTTGATCTTAAAGCGATGGGAATAGGTGAAAGAATAGACATTGCTTTTTTCCCCGTTGCCTACTTCTGTTGCCCAGGCGGGGATATACGTGAGGGTCAAATTAAGAGGGCGGTAGACAACCGATATTCCGCCGCCAGCGGCGGTGTTGTCAGCGGAACTCGGTAATAGAGCGCTTCCCGAGCTTGTGGCTTGACTTGTTTGGGCCGTGGGCGTTCCGCTGATAATGTAGCCGAAAAGAATCCATCTGAGAAATCCGGTGTTGAATTGCGGGGCAAGACCGGCATCAAAGGCGAATCCTTGGGCGTTATAAATATTTCCAAACCCCGCGTCATTTTCCAAGAGATTACGGTAACCCAGTCCCGCAAGAAACGGCAGTCTAAAATTATTTCCTGAAAATGGGTCAAAAACGATATCGGCATTAGCAAGAGAGCCATTGGAACTAGCCTCATTTCCGCTAAAGTCCGTGCCGGACAAATGCCCATAGCCTGCCATGACACCAATGCCCCAGTGATCAGTGAGACTATACATGAGGGAAGTTCCAACGCCTTCGCCGCTCATCTTCCAGGTCGAGTTAGGCGTTGATGGACAAGAGCCCGAACAATTTTGAAAAAGAGTGTATTGATCATAACCTGGAGAGACAGAAACATCCAACGCTCCAGAAGACAGAGGCTTGGTCGGGAGAGAAGAAGCCATCAGGTATCCCATCATTTCCTTAATATCCGAAGCGGCAACCGGGGATTGAATGCAAAAAACAATCGCGCCGCATAGGATGAGTTTATTAATTAATCTCAAATCCCACGAAAAAGAGTTTTGTTCTCCGACGTTTTCTAAGACCCGCTCCATTTATAACTAATAATAGAAGAATCTTCGCCAGCTTGCAAGCCACCGGCCACGTTTCAACCCCTTCAAAATGCCACCAAAGAATAGGTCCTTTGACCCAAAGGCATCTAGGCCTTTTGGCCCTGTTGGACTTTAAAAAATTATCTTACACTGAAACTGATGAGAAAAATAATCGCTCTCCTTATCGCCGCAACTCTCTGCGCGCCCGGCCCTATTTTTGCGGAAAGTTTAGAAGCTTCTTTTCATACAGATAACCCCGCCCAAGTTCTCGGAGTTACGCAATCTCCTCTTAATATAGAATCCTTGGCCCCAATTCCCAGCGAGAGTTTAAGTCCAGCCGATTTTGGAAATAGAGAGCCTCTCTCAAAGCTAACCATTCAACCGATGCTCTCTCCCAAAACCCTCAATCAAGGAAAAATCCTTGAACTTAAACCCGCGTTGACCGCTCCAAAAGAAAAAGCGAGTCCCATTCAAAAAATAAAAGGGCGCATCTCAAAGACCATCCAATACGCGAAAACATCCATCAACGTTAATCGCCAAAATCTCGCGGGTAATCTCTCTCAATTCTTCGACCGTTCGGCGCGCTTTTTAAATCGCAAAGGCTCTCTTAGCGTCACTCCCTATAGAAAAGGAAGGTTGTCTTTAAAGCCCTGGCAAAAGGCCGGAACTCTGGCGGCGGCGACTACCCCTCTCACCAAGGTTCAAAACGCCATCGCAAGCCCTCTTGCGAATCCGCAAAACGCGCCGGTTCACCACTCCATTTTTGCTTCCCTTTTTGGCGCCAGCGGACTCACGCATCTTGTTCTCACCGCCGCAGCCGTTGCGTTTACTTATTGGGTTTGGAAAAAATTTGGATCTAATTTACGCCAAAAGGTTTCTGACTGGAAAAATGCCAGAAGTAAAAACTGGAAAGAAACCGCCAAAAAGCAAAAAGAAGAAAACGATTTGGCCTCAACCATCACTTTTGCCGAAGTCGCGGGACAAGATAAAGCCGTCAACGAGGTCAGAAAAATCGTTTCCGCTTTTGAGTCCCCCTCCAAATACAAAAACCTCAACGCCCGGTTTAAACCTCGAAACGCCTTTCTGCTCGTCGGCCCTCCGGGAACGGGAAAAACTCTACTCGCCGAGGCCGTCGCGGGAGAACTTAAACTCGACAAGAGTTCTTTTTTCAAAACTGACGGTTCTTCCTTTATGAACAAATTCGTCGGAGTCGGTCCCGACGCTGTCCGTAAATTTTTTGAGAAAGCGCGGGAACAAAGTAAAAAATCGGGGAAGCCTTCCCTGATATTTATCGATGAAATAGATGGATTCGGGAACCGCGGCGGAACTTCAGACAGCGGAGCCGACCACGAAAAACAGATGACCATCGGCGCCCTTCTAACTGAGATGAACAACCTTTCAGGACCGGACTATAACGTTCTGGTCATCGGCGCCACCAACGAATTTGGGAAACTCGACAAAGCTCTTAAGCGCTCGGGCCGATTTGGAACGCATATCGCGCTTGAAAATCCCGATCTGCAAGGGCGCGAGAGCATCTTGCGCCTCCACACAAAAGACGCGCGCTTATCGTTGGATGTCAATCTCCATAAAATCGCGGAAAAGACAACGGGCTTTTCAGGGGCCGACCTCGAAGCCGTCGCCCAACGGGCTACTGAAATCGCCGTTGAAGACAATCAAGCCGATTTTATTTCTCAAGCCGATTTTGAAAAAGCGGTCGAAAACATAAAAGAAAATATCAATCAAAAAGCCAAAGCCGTCGACAGCTCCAACAACTCATCTTCGATATCCATTCAATTCGAGGATCCCGAAACCATGACAACCGGATTTTCCCAGGTTGCCGGACAAGACGAGGCCAAAGCGGAAGTCGCGGAATTAGTCGACCAAGTCAAAAATCGGGCGCGCTATCTTGAGATTAACCCGCAATTCCGCCCGTTGCGTGGAGCCCTATTGTTTGGACCTCCGGGAACGGGAAAAACCTTGATGGCACGGGCTATCGCGAAAGAATCCGGAGCCCTTTTCCTTAAAGTAGACGGAACTGATTTTCTCAAAAAGTTCGTAGGCGAAGGCCCCCAGGCGGTTCGGGATATTTTCGAGGCCGCTTCCTACGAATCCAAAAGGGAGAAAAAGCCGGCGATCATCTTCATCGATGAAATTGACGCCGTCGGCCGGGCCCGCGGTTCTGATCTCAATGGGAGCCAAGACGCCCTGGTCAACCAGCTTTTAACCGCGATTGACGGATTTAAAACCGAAAACAATGTCACCGTCATCGGGGCGACAAATAAGCCGGAAGCTCTTGACCCCGCTTTAACTCGCGGCGGGCGTATCGAGCTTCAAATTCCCATCGGGCTTCCGGACGTCTTGGGAAGAGAAGGAATTCTCAAAGTTCACACCCAGGGTATCGCATTAGATTCCAGCGTCAACCTCAAAGAAATCGCGCGACAAACCGCAGGTTTTTCCGGCGCGGATATGGAAAGTCTGGTCATGAAAGCGACTTCCGCTTCCATTAAACGCGGAGGCGTCGCCCTTTCCCAAACGGATTTTATTTCTTCAATTGATCGCGTCCAGCTTGGCATGGAGAGAAAGCTCGCGATGCCGGAAGATGAGAAACAAGTCGTGGCTTATCATGAAACCGGGCACGCTCTTGTATCGCATCTCTTGCCGGACGCAGATCCTATTCGCAAAGTGACGATAGTCCCGCACGGATTAAACGCGCTGGGCCTCATGCAGGCCGCTTCAGACGTCGAGAGAAGCATTCAAAGCCGTTCATATTTGGTCGCCCGCATGGCCGTCGCCCTTGGAGGGCGAGCTGGCGAAGAATTGATGAGCGAAAGACTCAATGGGAAAAAAGAAAATTTCTCGGGCGCTTCCAACGACCTTGAACAGGCGACAAAAATCGCCCGGCACATGGTCATGAAATTTGGGATGTCCGACAAAGTGGGTTTGGTCAGCTACGGGTTTGAAAATGATCGTCAAAACCCACGCCCCGCCAGCGAGGAAATGAACAGACTCATCGAAGCCGAGGTCAAGGCTCTGGTTCAAGACTCTTACGCCTTGGCGAGACAAACCATTGAATCCCATTGGGACATTTTCAAAACAATCGCCGAAGAACTCAAGAAAAAAGAAACCCTGCGCGGGGAAGATTTTGATCGCTTAATTCCCAAAGCCAAAAACCCCAAGAAATAAAGTTCCAGACGGAGATCGCCCTCCTTTTTGTATAATAAGGTGTGGAACAAGCCCTTATTTTTAATTATCTCAAGCGCACGCGCATTATCGAAGCGCCTCGGTCAACCTTGGCGACCTTTGGGGCGACCCATATTGAGTATCACCTTATCTCCCCCATTGACAATCTCAAGGATAAAACGCGCTTAAGGCAAGGAGAAGTTGTCAGCCATAAGCCCCAAATTATTACGCCTCAAACCCTGTCCGAGAGATTTGAAGGCTTTGGCCCGGAATCAGATGAATTCGCAAACTGGCTTAAATCCAGCTACGGGGAATTTTTAAGGGCTCTGGAATATCAATTCCAAAACAAGGGTTTTTCAGCCCAGGTGATTTCGGAATCTCCCAAAGAAGTGGCCACGCGGATTCAACTCGACATTCAATCGCGGAAACTGCCTAACCAAGCCGTCATCAGCTGTCCCGACGCCGCTTGGTCCTTGGCATTGATGAAGTTTACCCTCGATGAATCGGCGAGATCCTTTCCCATTCATCTGCGCGATATGGAGCGCCGCGGGATGTTTAACCCGGAAAAATTCCAAGAAGATCGCCATCGGCGCGAAATTGAGTCTTTGTTCGAAAAAGCCGCGTCTGGAGACAAAGATATTTTGCCGGTCCTAGGAAGGAAATTAAAAGATTATGGGCTTTTTCCGGAATACGAAGACCGCTACCTCAGCTTCTTTTAAAGCCGCGCTTTTCTCCCTTGTGGGATTATCCCTATTTCCTATCAAGGCGCGCGCTCAAATAAGCGCGCAAGTCTCTCAAACGATCCAGGAAGAAAAAAGGCGCCTTGAATCAAATCCACAGCTCGCCAAGGCCCTGGCCAAGAGAATTTCCAATTCATCTATCGGAGACAAAATTTCTCTCTCAAAAAACAGCCTTGAGAGAACCAAAGAAATAGAGTCTTGGCTGCTCAAAAACCCCGAAGCGGGGGCCATTATCGCCTTGGGCCTGGCCGAAGACGACGCCAACGGAAACCATGCGTTTGAAAACAGAATGAATCAGGAGTTGAGCCACTTTGAGCCCAATCCTGGAGCGGTCCACAATGCCTATTATCGGCTTAAACGGGCGAGCAAAACCGAACGCTCGATGCTTTCCGATAAAACCATGACCAATGAAGAGAGAGTGGAAATACTCAACAATCTCTTTGAAGGACGCGGGAGCGGGTCAAAAGCCATCATCCGCAGAATGCAACAAAGTTCTTCCAGCCAATCCCCAGCCACGACACTAACGGGAAACTTCTATAACCGGCTGAGCGCGTCCAACCTCTCCGGTTATTCGCCCAATGTCGCGGCGCTGCAAAGCCAAATGGCCAGAGAAGAAATACCCGGAGTTCCCCCTTTAGTCGTAACAGGATATCTTGATTATAAAACCCTCTCTTATCCCGCCTACGCGATGAAATTCGATCTATCAAATCTCAAGTCGCGCCTTAACCAGGAAGAGTCTTTGGCCTTGGCCAAAGAACTCGGAATTTCTATTTCCGCGCGGCAGGCGAAAGATCCCGCCGAACTTTCATCCTTGTTGGAAAAAGCCCAAAGGAAAGGGATTTCCCCCCAAAAAGATTTTCAGGTTCAAGCGGAAACTCTTTCTCGCGCTCAAAAGGCCATTGAAGCCTTCGAAAAATTCGCTCAACAGGGTCAAAATCCTAAAAAAATCACGTTAGGGTTTATCGCTCAACTTGGCAATCTTCAAAGAGAAGCTTCCCGCTGGATTAACGCGGCTTTTCTGGAAGGAGAAATCCGCCGCATTCTTAAAGAAGAGAAAAGTCTTTCTCCCCAGCTTAAAGAAGCGATCGCCGCTTGCCCTGTCTCCACCCAAGAAAAAGGAGAATACCTCCAGCGCGGGCAAAATTTTTTTGAGAAGCTCAACGCCCTTAACTTAAGCGATTTTAAAGCCTTGACCGATCTCGTCAATCACTGGCCCCAAAAATCCAAAGAAGCCGATCTCTTTATTCAAAAAAGCGCTCAGATGAGACCGCATCTTTTTACGGATGTCGAAGATTTTGTCGCAGTCCCTTATCGCCTCGCTTCCTTTTCTCAACCGGAACCGCGCTGGAAAAGCTGGGTCAATAAAATCGCCCGCGACTTCTTTTCCTGGACCAGCTATGGGGAAAATCTGAAAGCTTTAGATTCTCAAAAGCGAACCCTCAAAAACATTTTCTTAAGCATCGCTATCGGAGACCAAACCGCCGCGCGCCGAATGCTAAACCCTTAAAGTCGCATTCCCGGTTACTTGCAAGCCCCGGTCGCGACGCAAGCTTGCGGAGTCAAATTAGAGCTTCCAACTGTTTGCGGCAAAGAAGACCCCGCTGACCCGGCGCTTGCGTTAGAATTAGGCTGCACATATGTCGGATTGACTTTTTGCGCGTTTGCGGGAACATTAGGAATAACCACCGAAGAAGGCTTTGGAGAATTGGATGAAGGCGGAGGAGCTGAGCGCGCCGGAGGAGTATACGTGGGAGCAGGGGAATAATATGTCCCCGTGGGAGAGCGGTCGCCGCCATAGCCTCCGCTTCCCCCGTTCATGGCCGAAGGCAACCCGACTGGAATGACGGGATGATAACCTGGAACAAAGGCTTTTGGAGAAGATGCGGGAGATATTTGAGGAAAAGACGGCACGACGGGCTTTGAGGGAGACGGCGCCTGTCCTTTCTGAGCTTGATTATTATTGGAAGCTCCGGCGGGATTACTTAAAGTCGGCATCATCCCTTGTGCGCCGCCGGAAGCGCTCGCGCTGGGACTTCCAAAAGGAGTTCCCTGAAGTTGCGGAAACGGAGAAGGCTGTCCGCTATTGGCATTATTGTTATTATTAGAAGGCGGAACAAAGGTTTGGGAATATCCAAACGAAGAAAAAAACGTGATAGTCCCAAAAATCAGCCAAATATTTTTAGCATTTTCCATTTCTAAACCCTCTCTATAAGTATAAACCCCAAAGCCGTTTTTTGCAAGGGCCCTGTCTTGAGAACGTCACAGCACAATTTCCCGATAAATCAATCCAACCGGAACCCAGCCTATTGGCCTGGGCCAAGAGGCTTAGGGCGGGTCCGGCAAAAGACCTAAGCGCGCGCGGAAAGTCAATACGATCTGACCAAATCCGTCTCTCTTCGCCTCAACGCCGAGAGAAACGGCCCCGATAAGCAAGCGGGCCTTCATTTTTTAATTTATTATTGAGTCCTGGGTTTGGTAGAATAAAACAATCCCATGAAACGGTCAATCGCTGTTCTTTTTTTATTTACTCCGCTTTCCGCATTCGCCCAAGGAGTGAACGTCTCGACTCCCGCCGCGCCCGCCCGGCCTTTACCAGTCGCGATTTCAAGCTCTACCCAAACCCAAACTCAAATTGTTTCGACTCACACTCTAAACGCATCCGTAATCTCTCCGGCGACTCCTAAAATTTCATCCTCAACCGCCATTGTCCGGGCGCCCGCAATATCCTCCGCAACCGCGAAAAAACAAGTTGCTCAACCCGCCCCCATTCCTTTAGATGGAATCTCCCAGGCAAAACTGGATTATCAAGAGGGGCTTGTCGATTTCAAAAACGGACAAGACAGCGCCGGACGGGAAAAAATGGCGGACGCCTTTAGCATCGTCATCTCCCGCTTTCGCGAGCCGGGCCTGCCAAGAATTCTCGCCCCCGATTTTGATCGGATGCTGAAAAAGATACAAGTCTCAATTTCATCCAACACCGAGCACATCGCCATTAATCCCAATGATCCGAAAGTTCAGCAGATGATTCAGCTTTATCTGCGCCGCCCCAAAGCGACCGAAGCGGCTTTGTCGCGCTCCGGGATGTATCGGGACATGATTATGTCGGCGCTCAAGAAAAAAGGCCTGCCGCCGGAATTGTTCTATTTAGTCATGGCGGAAAGCGAATTTAAAGACGATGCCTTAAGCCGCTCGGGCGCTGCGGGCCTGTGGCAATTTATGCCGGGAACCGCGGTTAAATATGGCCTTAAGGTCAGCTACTGGGAAGACGATCGCTATGTTCCCGAAAAAGAAACCATGGCCGCCATCCATTATCTTTCGGATCTCCGCCGCTGGTTTGGCGATTGGGCCTTGGCTTTGGCCGCTTATAACCGGGGAGAAGGCGGCTTGGGCTATGAAATGAAGATGAGCCGCTCTCTCAACTTCGGAACCCTTTCCTCGCGCGGGGCTTTGCCGACCCAAACGAATTTCTACGTCCCCAAATTCGAGGCCTGCGTTTTAATCGGAGAAAACCCCGAGAAATACGGTTTTCACCCTCAATATGCCGCTCCGGAATCCTTTGACACCGTCACCATTCCACACGCTCTTGATTTAGGAATAGCGGCGCGTTGCGCTCAAACCACTGAAAGCGTTTTGCGGCAATTAAACCCCGAGCTTCGCGCTTGGTGCACGCCGGAAAACAAGTCCGGATTTACGCTTAAAATTCCCAAAGGCTCCGCGAAAAATTTCGAGACAGCCTTGGCCCAAGTCAAGGATTGGAATCCCGGGCCGACGATGCTTCGCTACCGCATCAGAAGAGGCGATATCCTCGGAAAGATCGCGCGCCGCTACCACACCACCATTTCAAGCCTCATTAAAATCAATCATATTCGCCGCGTGAGAAGCCTTAAACCCGGGCGTACCATTTTAATCCGGCCGGGAATACGCCGCGTTCACGTGCGCCGATTGGCCCGCCGAAAACACCGCCAATCCCGCCTCGCTCGCTCAAAGAAAAGAAAAAAGGTTCGTGGTTGAACACTCTCGCTTTAATTGCGCGCGCCTTTGCAGTTTAATTCTCGGGCTGGCCGTTCCATTTCTTTGCGGATGCACGCATGATTTCTTCTTTCCCACTCGCCGTCTCTACCGCCGCCCGGAAACGCTAGGAATCACCTCGGAGTGGTTTAAATTCCCCTCCAAAGATGGAACCGCCATCACCGGACTCTTGATGAAAACCTCCCAACCCAAAGCCAAGGGAATTTTAATTCAGTTCCACGGCAACGGAGAAAACATGACTTCCCATTTTATGTTCTCTTATTGGCTGCCCGCCCAAGGCTATGACGTGTTGATTTTCGATTATCGCGGATACGGAGCGTCGGCGGGAAAACCCTCGGTCAAAGGCGCGATTAAAGACGGAGAAGCGGCCATTGACTATGTTTTAAAACGCCGGGATTTGCCTTCCGCTGTGTTTATTTGGGGGCAAAGCTTGGGCGGCGCCATCAGCATCGCTTCTCTGGCGCTGGGGCGCTTTCAAAATCCGCGCATCAAGGCCCTCATCATCGAAAACTCTTTTGACTCTTATCAGGATATGGCCGAGGCGGTGTTGGGCCGCTCTTGGGTTACCTGGCTGTTAAAGTGGCCGCTTTCAAGATTGTTTATTTCCGACCGCTACGCGCCCCTTCGCTACGCTCGACAATTGCCGCATATTCCGATTCTGGTGATTGCCTCCACTAAAGACACGATTGTTCCATTTCCATTGGAAAAAAAACTCTTTGAGGAACTCCCGCAACCAAAGACCCTGTGGATTGTTTCCGGGGGAGATCACTTGTCGGCCTTTACGCGATTTGGAGACTCCTTCAAGCCTAAACTCCTTGAATTTCTCAGCCAACACCGCCATTAAAACACAAACCATCTTGAGAAGGGAAATAGATTTAGTAGAATGAAGTATTCCTCTATTTAACGATGAATCTTGATCTTCTCAACCCCGAACAAGCGCGCGCGGTTCTTCACAAAGAAGGCCCGCTCTTGGTTTTGGCCGCGGCGGGAACCGGAAAAACGCGGGTCATCACTTACCGAATCGCGCGGCTTATCGAAGAAGGCGTTTCCCCCGAAAGAATCCTGGCCGTCACCTTCACCAATAAAGCCGCCGAGGAAATGCGCCAGAGAATCGAGTCCTTGTCTCCCGGAAAGAGCAGCGCGGTCTGGGTTTTCACCTTCCACGGTTTTTGCGCGAAACTCTTGCGCCAGCACTATGAGTTGTCCAAACTCAGCCGCCATTTCACGATTTATGATCAATCCGACCAAAAAAGGCTGATCAGCGAAGCGATGAAAGAACTCGGCCTCGATAAAGAGACCGCGAAGGTCTCGATGTATGCCGGAATTATCTCGCGCGCCAAAGACGATCTTTTAGACGCCCAATCCTACGCGATCTACGCCGAAACGACGGTCGATTCTTCCAGAAAAACCGCCGCAAGAATTTACAGTCTCTATCAAAAGAAACTGGAAAACGCGGGCGGAGTCGATTTTGGAGATCTTTTGCTTAAAGTTTGTTCTCTCTTAAAGGAACATCCTTCCATCCGCGAATACTACCAAGATTATTTCCGGCATATTCTTGTAGACGAATACCAAGACACCAACCACGCCCAATACATTATCACCAAAACCCTGGCCGCCAAGCATAAAAATTTGTGCGTGGTCGGAGACGACGATCAAAGCGTTTATTCTTGGCGCGGAGCGGACATCCGAAACATCCTGGAATTTGAGCGCGATTTTAAAGACACCGGGGTCGTCACCTTGGAACAAAATTATCGTTCAACCAAGCCGATTCTCGACGCCGCGGGGCGGGTCATCCGCAACAACGGCAAGCGCAAAGCCAAAACCTTGTGGACCCAAAAAGAAGGCGGAAACGCCATCCATGTCCAAGAGTTGATGGACGAAAGAGAAGAGGCTTCCTGGGTCGTCCGTAAAATCGAAGACGGGAAAAAAGCCGGACGCTCTCTGTCTGATTTCGCGATTTTTTACCGAACCAACGCGCAAAGCCGCTCTTTTGAAGAGGCCTTGCGCCGCGCCGGAATCAATTATCGATTGATCGGGGCGATGCGCTTTTATCAAAGGCAAGAAATCAAAGACGCCCTGGCCTACGCGCGCGTAATTTTAAACCCGAGAGACGAAATTAGCCTCATGCGAATCGTCAATACTCCCCCGAGAGGAATCGGAAAAACCAGCCTTGAAAGAATCAAGGCTTTCGCGAATTTTAAAAATTTAAGCGCTTTAGACGCCTTTAAGGCCGCCTCCGACATCGAGAATTTGACGCCTTCTTGCCGCAAATCCTTGGCGGATCTGACTTCGTTTCTTGAGAGAATTCAAACCGATTTGCCGTCTTTATCGGCCGGGCTTGCGATGGCGCGCATTCTAGAAGAATCCCGCTATTTTTCTTGGCTGGAACAAGAGAGCGAAACCGATCTCGATGCCGCCTCGCGTCTCGCTAACGTTCAAGAACTTTTAAACTCCGTCAAGGAATACGAAGAAAGAAGACAGGCCTTGGGGTCGCCTTTAAGCCTTAGCCAATATCTGGAAGAAATTTCGCTTCAGACCGACCGCGACGATACGCCCGGGGGTGAGGAGTCGGTAACGCTTATGACCATTCACCTTGCCAAGGGCCTTGAGTTCCCCGCCGTTTTTCTGACGGGTCTTGAAGAAGGGCTCTTTCCAATCGGCTCGAATAACTCTTCCCCCGAAGAATTGGAGGAAGAAAGACGCCTCTGCTATGTCGGAATGACGCGCGCAAAGGAAATGTTGTATTTAACCCATGCCTCGACTCGCCGCGTTTTCGGGCAAACTTATTCCAATATCCCTTCTCGCTTTATCATGGAAGCCCAGCTTGAAAACCAATATTTGCCGTCTTCCAAAAAACTGCCGGCGACGCCCGCGATGACGGAAACGTCCCTTCAGTCGCCAAACTCCTACGCCCAAAGAATGGGGGCAGCGCTAAGAGTCGGCTCTCGAGTTCGGCACCCGCTTTTTGGAACGGGAGAAGTGCTGGAAAAATCCGGCAGCGGAGAAGGCGCCAAAGCCCTCATCCGCTTTCAAAATGGAAGAATCGCCAAACTTGTTTTGCGCTACGCCCCCTTGGAGGTTATTTGATGGAAAAATCTTCTCCGATTACGAAAGAAGACGTGCTTAAAATCGCGACCTTGGCTAAATTGTCTTTGTCCGCCGATGAAGTTTCCCTCTACCAATCGCAATTCGTCAAAATCTTGGACTCGATCGCGGAATTGTCCCGCTTAAATGTGGAAAACGTGCCCCCGACCTCTTCAGTCCTGGGTCTCAAAAACGCCTTGCGCGAGGATCAAGCGTCTCCGTTTGATAACATGAACGCCCTCATTGATAACGCGCCGGAAAAAGACGGCCCTTATTTCAAAGTTCCTAAAATAATCGAATGAACCATTTAACTTCGCTCTCAGCCGCTCAAATCGCCAAAAACGTCTCGGACGGAAGTTTGAAGGCCGAAGAAGTCGCCACGGCGCACTTAAGCCGCATTAAATCCGAAGACTCCAAGGTCAAGGCCTTTATCGCGGTCTTAGAAGAACACGCGCTTAAGGTTGCCCGCCAAATTGACTCAAAAAGGGCTCAGGGGAAAAAGCTCGGCAAATTAGCCGGAGTTCCAATCGCCATCAAAGACAATATTTTAGTCAAAGGCGTTGAAACCACCTGCGCCTCTAAAATTCTCAAGGGCTTTATGGCCCCTTACGACGCGAGTATCATCGCGAAACTCAAAGAAGAAGACGCCGTCATTATCGGAAAAACCAATCTCGATGAATTTGCGATGGGCTCATCGAACGAAAATTCCGCTTTCTTTAAGACTAAAAATCCCTGGAATTTAGACGCCGTCCCCGGGGGCTCTTCGGGAGGCTCGGCCGCCGCGGTCGCGGCCAAAATGGCGCCTTTATCCTTGGGCTCGGACACCGGAGGTTCTATCAGGCAACCCGCCGCTTTCTGCGGCTTAGTGGGTCTTAAGCCAACCTACGGACAGGTCTCCCGCTATGGCCTTATCGCCTTTGCCTCGTCTCTTGACCAAATCGGCCCCATGGCCCGAAGTGTCGAGGACGCCGCGCTTTTATTATCCTCTATCGCGGGACACGATTTAAAGGATTCGACATCGTCTCCACAAGCCGCCACCCATTTTTCGGGAGCGCCGCTTGAGAGCGCCCGCGGCCTTAGAATCGGAATGCCGCGGGAATATTTCGCCGAGGGCCTTGACCCCGAAATCCGGAAATCCGTTTGGAACGCCGTCAATTTCCTAAAAACCATCGGCGCTGAAGTCAAAGACGTCTCTCTGCCGCATACCGCTTACGCCGTAGCGACGTATTACATCATCGCGCCATCCGAAGCCGCCTCCAATCTGGCTCGCTTTGACGGAGTGCGCTATGGACACCACGCGCAGGACGCGAGAAGTCTTTCGGAACTCTACGAAAAAACCCGCGGGGAAGGTTTTGGCCCCGAGGTGAAAAGGCGAATCATGCTGGGTACCTACGCCCTAAGCTCGGGCTATTACGACGCCTATTATAACCAAGCGCAAAAAGCGCGGACTCTGATCGCGCAAGATTTTGAAAACGTTTTTAAGGAAGTCGATTTTCTAGCCACCCCCACCACTCCAACGGCCGCCTTTAAATTCGGCGAAAAATCATCCGACCCGGTGGCGATGTATCTATCGGATATCTTTACGATACCTTCTAATCTCGCCGGAAATGCCAGCCTCTCTGTTCCCTGCGGGCTAACCAAAGACCATTTGCCTATCGGGCTCCAGCTAATCGCTCCGGCCTTCCAAGACGAAAAACTATTGGCGCTCGCGGCCACCGTGGAAAAGGCCGTCAATTTCCCGCAGCTCAATTAGCCTCATGAACCTCAAAGAAAAATCAGCGGGAGGCATTCTCAGTAAAAATGGCAAGCTTATGCTGGTCCGCGTCAAGAATCTCATGGGGAAAAAAGTTTGGACTTTTCCAAAAGGACATATCGAAAAAAACGAAACTCCTAAAAAAGCCGCTCTTAGAGAGGTTTGGGAAGAGACCGGATGGGAATGCAAAATTATACGCCCCTTTTTTCTCGCCCGCTATAGTTTTAAAAGAAACGACAAGCCGGTCTCTAAAACCGTACGCTGGTATCTCATGGAACCGCTTTTAAAATCAGGGCGCCCGATGGCGGGGGAAATTCTCTCGGCCCAATGGCTCAGCCCCAAAATCGCCGGGAAAAGGCTCAAATACAAATCAGACCTTAGACTTTTAGACCTTTGGAAAAAACTATGACTGAGCCTAAGCGAAGAAATAGTTGGTTCAATGATAGAATGGAAGGAAACCATGACAGAATCTTTTGAAATGGTCGTCGGGCTCGAAGTCCATGTTCAGCTCGCGACAAAAACAAAACTCTTTTGCGCCTGTTCCAACGACGGCTTCGGCGCTCCCCCCAATAGCCGTGTTTGTCCGGTCTGCACCGGCCAACCCGGGGCCTTGCCGGTTCTCAATAAAAAAGCCGTGGAATTGGCCTTCAAGGCGGCTTTAGCTTTAAATGGAAAGCTCGCGCACAAATCCATTTTCGCGCGCAAAAATTATTTCTATCCCGATCTGCCGAAGGCCTATCAAATCTCTCAATATGACGAACCTTTTTGTTTGGGCGGAGAAGTCCCCTTGCGCCTCAAAGACGGAAAAACGAAAATCGTCGAACTGGCGCGCATTCATATGGAAGAAGACGCGGGAAAACTTCTCCATGCCATCGGCTCTCAGGCCTTGAATTATTCCCTGGTTGATTTCAACCGCGGCGGGGTTCCTCTCATTGAAATCGTCTCAAAGCCGGAAATTTTTTCAAGCGACGAAGCCTACGCTTATCTAAACAGCCTCAAAGAAATTCTCCAATACGCCGGCGTTTCCAACTGCGACATGGAAAAAGGCGAAATGAGATGCGACGCCAATATTTCTCTAAGGCCAAAAGGCTCCAAGAAACTTGGCACGCGGGCCGAAATCAAAAATCTCAATTCATTTAAGAACGTCAAGGACGCCTTGGAATATGAATTTCTGCGCCAAGCCGACGTTCTTTCTTCAGGCGGGAAAATCATCCAGGAAACGCGCCTTTGGAACGGAAAAGAAACCGTCTCGATGCGCTCAAAAGAAGAAGCCCACGATTATCGCTATTTCCCCGATCCGGATCTGGTTCCCATCGACATCACCCCGGAATGGAGCGAAAAAATTAAATCCGAAATTCCAGAACTCCCCCAAGCCCGCCGCGAGCGCTTTGTCTCGGACTACCATTTATCTCCTTATGAAGCCGAGGTCTTGGTCTCCGACCGAGTCATCTCCGATTATTTTATCCAGGTTTTGAAATCTTCTGAAGCGCAAAATGACGCGGAGGTGTTGGCCAAGCTCATCATGAACATCCCTGATTTTACTCCAATCGCGCCAGAGCAGATGGCTTCTCTAGTCGCCCTTTGCCGTCAAAAAACCATTACTATTAACCAGGCCAAAGAACTTTATCCCGAGATTCTTGAATCAAAAAAAGACCCGAAGATTCTAGTGGAAGAAAAAGGCTTGGCCCAGGTTTTAGACGAAAAAATTTTACGGAATTGGGTCCAAGAGGCTCTCGCCTCAAACCCGAAGGCGATATTAGATATCAAGGGCGGGAAAAAACAAGCCGCAGGCGCTCTAGTTGGCGCGGTGATGAAATTATCCAAGGGAAAAGCCAATCCCGCCTTGGTCAACAAACTCATATTCGAAGGGATTGACAAAGCGTAATTTTAGGGATATACTCTTTGGAAAGCAGGTCATGGGTGACAGAATTCGCCGATACGGCTATTTTTCCCCGTGATTCATTATAACGGCGAAAAGGGGGTCATACCATGAATGAAACAAAGGCAGTGAAAGGAGCGCGGGCTTCGGGATTCACGCTCATTGAGTTAATGATCGTGGTTGCTATTATCGGTATTTTGGCGGCTATCGCCATACCGAAGTTCGCGAATCTTATCAGACAGTCTCAGGAAGGAGCGACGAAAGGAAACCTGTCAGGGATCCGCTCGGCGCTGAGCATCTATTACGGAGATAATACCGGGGTTTATCCGACGGACCTCCCGGGGCTCACCGTCAACGGAAAGTATCTGTCAGTCATCCCGAACTCGACCATTCCTCCGTATCACACGGCTACGTCTCTTGATGTCAACCAGACAGCCGGCGGCGGCCCTGGAGCGGCATCGGAAGGATCTGGAGCTGGAGAATGGCTCTACGACAGCCTTTCAACCGATGGAAACTACGGCGGAGTGTGGGTTAACTGCACGCATACCGATACCCACGGCACAACCTGGACGACCTACTAATTCTAAGTTAAACCAGATGGGTCAAGGGCCCCTCCCCAAGAGGGGCCCTTCTTCTTGACGATGATTAAATCCCTAACAACTCCAAAAAGCCGCCTTCACATCTCTCATTGGGGCGGGACCGGACGGCCAGTCCTCTTGGTTCATGGACTTGCCGGAAGCGTGTCTTGGTGGGACAAGGTTTGCCCGTTACTCAAAGACGATTTTGAAGTCGCGGCCCTAGACCTCTCGGGTCACGGAGACAGCGCCTGGGCTAAAGACGGGCAATATACGATGGAATTATTTCTATCGAATATCGACGAAGCCAGGAAATTTCTCAATTGGAATAAATTTATTCTCGTGGGGCACTCCCTGGGAGCCCGAATCAGCGTCGAATACGCTTCCCGAGAAAATTCTGTTTTAGAAGGCCTCATCGCCATAGATTTCATGCCCCGCGTGAAAGAGTCTAGTCCAAGATTCTCAAAACTCGCGAGATTTCGCCAACCCGTTTTTTCAAGTCAAGAAGCGATGATTAGCCGCTTTCATCTCCAACCGCGAGAAACCAATCTCTCCGAACCAGAAATGAGAGAATTGGCCAAAAATCTAATCAGGCCCTGGAAAAAAGGCTTTGGCTGGAAATGCGATTGGAGAGCGTTTTTAACTCGCTACGAGTCTGTCTGGCCGCTTTTACCTCGGATTCAAACGCCCAGCTTGATAGTCCGCGGAGAGTTAAGCCCGATTATGGACCGGGAAGATATTAAAAAAGTTTGCCAACAAATAGTCAGGAGCGAATGTCTGGAAATTCCGAGATCCTATCATCATGTGCCCTTGGACGCGCCAGAAAAGACGGCAGAAGCGATTTTTCATTTCACTCGGAAACTGGTCTCTCTATGACGGGGTCTCACTTTGTCGCCACGGGATATGTCGTTAAAGACGGGAAAACGCTTCTATTACTCCACAAGAAATTAGGCTTTTGGCTCCCGCCTGGGGGGCACATTGAAGAAAACGAAAACCCGGTTGAAGCTCTCATGCGGGAAGTATGGGAAGAGACCGGACTTAAAGTTAAAATTCTATCGCCCTTGATTTCCCCGCCTCCCGAGGAAAAAGACGTTAAGTTTCTCCATGTTCCCAACCACTTCCAGATGGAAACATTGCCCGGACACGGAATTCATTTCGATCTCATTTACTTTTGCGAAGCGATCGGGGGCCGGGAAAAGTTTTCCATTCAGGAAAGCCGCGACATGAAATGGTTCTCGCCCGCGGACCTGGACTCGCCTCAAATACGCGATGAAGTCAGGCGCGTGGCTCTTCAAGCCATTAAGCATGTCGAAAACGCCCGCTAAATGCCTCTGGACTAAATCTCCATAAAATTCTAAAGTTATCTTAGGTTCAAATTTTTTAAAGGCTTAAGGATAGAAACCATGGCTCAGTTTACTCTTGACGGAAAGAAAGTCGAAGCCTCGGAAGGCTCTCTTGTCATAGACGCGGCAAGAAAAGTCGGAACTGAAATTCCACATTACTGCTATCATCCTTCTCTCGGGAACCCCGGAAACTGCCGCCTTTGCGTCGTCGAAGTCGAAGGAGCGCCAAAACCGATGGTTTCTTGCCGGCTCCCGGTCAAGGAAGGAATGGTGGTCCATTCCAACAGCCCTCAAGCCCTTCGAGCGCGCTCTTCAGCCCTGGAACTTCATCTCGTCAACCATCCTTTGGATTGTCCAGTTTGCGATCAAGCCGGCGAGTGCGGACTTCAAGATTATTACATGAAGCATGGACAATACGAAAGTCAGGTTCGGGAAAACAAATTGCACAAAAAAAAGCGCATTCCCATCGGACCCCATGTGATGCTCGACCAGGAAAGATGCGTTCTCTGTACAAGATGCACGCGCTTTACGGCGGAAGTCACCAAAACCCACGAGCTGGGAATTTTTGGCCGCGGGCACAAGGAAGTCATCGATTTAACTCCGGGAAAAACATTAGACAACCCCTATTCCGGAAACGTCGTTGATATCTGTCCCGTTGGAGCCTTAACCGATCGCGATTTTAGATACAAGGTCCGCGTATGGTATTTGGATAAAACCAATTCCATCTGCCCCGGATGCAGCCGCGGGTGCAACATATCTCTTCACACTAATACCAAGCGCCCTTGGCACAATGAAGGCCGCCGCGCGGCCAGAATTAAGCCGCGGCATAATCCGGAGGTCAACGGCTACTGGATATGCGATGAAGGCCGCTACGGTTGTTCTAAATTAGACGAAGATCGGTTGGGTAAGGTTCTTCGCCTAAAACCTTCTCCGATGGAAATTTCCTGGGACGCCGCTCTTTCTGAAATTTCAGAATCCTTAGCCAAGGGCATCGCGGAAAAAGGGAAAAACGGTCTGGCGGTCATCGCCTCCGGGTTTTTGTCGAATGAAGACTGGGTGGAGTTCAAGAATTTCTTCGTTGGCGCGCTTGGGGTTTCCCATTTTCTATTTTCTCCAGAGCCGGATCAAATAGGCGAGGAAGACTCCTTATTGCGAAAAAAAGAAAAAACCCCTAATCTCAAAGGCGGAGAGGCCTTAGGGTTTGGAAGCGCGATCAAATCCGAATCTTGGGAAAGTCTCGCGCAAAAAATTGAATCCGGAAGAATCTGGGGTCTCTATATTTTAGAGCGCGACGCGCAAAAGGCTTGGAAAGAAAAAACGAAAGCCCTTTTTGAGAAACTGGACTTAATTGTTTTTCAAAGCCCCTATAAAACCGGTATCGGCAACTGGGCGCATTACCGCCTCCCCGCGACTTCTTACGCGGAAGAAGAAGGGCATTTCACCAATTTCGAGGGCAAGGTTCAAAAGTATGAGCAAGCCCTTCTTCCTCTGGGAGAGGCCTTGCCAGACTGGAACATACTACAGAAGATTCAGCAAAAATTTAAAGAAGCGCAATCTCGCGCGCTCGCCGGAGTATCCCAATGAGCTCAGTTGCCTGGACCGCCGTCAAAGTTATTTTCGCCGTCGCCACCGGCCTTAACATCGCCGGATTTTTAGGCTGGCTTGAGAGAAAGCAAAGCGCCGTTTTGCAAGACCGCGTCGGAGCCAACCGAGCCGAAATTTTTGGTTTTAGAGTTCTCGGCTTTTTCCATCCCCTGGCCGATGCGCTCAAGATGTTGACCAAAGAAGACTATATCCCGCCCTTTGCCCGTCAACCTTTCTACGCAATGGCGCCGGGAATTTCTCTGGGGTTTGGGCTTTTAGGCCTGGCGGCTCTTCCCTTTGGCGGGAATATCACGGCCTTTGGCCATTCAGTCAGCCTTCAACCGATTCAAAGCCCCTACGGACTTTTACTAGTCCTCGGCCTTTTATCCTTGGGGGTTCATGGAGTCGTAATGGCGGGCTATTCTTCCGCCTCCAACTACGGACTGATCGGAGGCTTGAGAGGAGCTTCCCAAATGATCGCCTACGAAGTGTGCTTGGCGACCACTCTTTCCAGCGTGGCTTTCGTCTACGGAACCCTGGACCTTCAGCAAGCGGTTCTCTGGCAAGGGCATCTTCTCTTTGGATTTATTCCCGCTTGGGGCATTGTTCTTCAGCCCCTGGGTTTTCTGCTTTTTTTAACGGCGGCGGCGGCTGAAACCAAACGGACTCCCTTTGACCTTCCGGAAGGCGAAAGCGAAATCGTCGGCTACCACGTTGAATACTCGGGAATGAAATTCGGGATGTTTTTGATGACTGATTTTGTCGAATCAATCGTCGTCTCGGGTCTGGCGACGGCCCTGTATTTGGGCGGCTGGCAAGTTCCGGGCCTTCACTTGGCGGGAGCCTTGGGCGGCC
>DAHZHT010000007.1 GCA_027406905.1 Elusimicrobiota bacterium | reverse complement strand
TCGTCTTCGATTGCGGTTTCTACGATCAACGCCACGGCGTCTACCCCTTTTGGAGGGGTCAATATAACGACCAACGCCTTTATTCAGGGCAGTGTATCAGCATCTGATTTGAACGTAGCAAACCAAATCTGTTTGGCGGGTGTTTGTCAAAGTTCTCTGGCCAATGGAGGCACGTTGACAAACGTTGTTGTCTTCACATCTAACTCAACTTGGACAAAGCCGGCCAATCTTGTTTATATCGTGGTTGAAGTGTATGGGGCTGGCGCTGGTGGCGGCACTTCTGCGACCTGTGGTACCTACGTCGGCGCCGGTGGTGGAGGTGGGGGCGGTGGATATGCTCTAAAGGTTTTAGCGTCAAGTCAGTTAGGTTCGAGCGAGACAGTAACAGTTGGTCAAGGAGGAGGACCTTCCAGCCCTGGAGGAAACTCTTCCTTCACTTATAATTCAGGGGTAAGCACTATTACAGCAAATGGTGGAAGTCCGGGACAGTCTGCTAGTGGTGGCACTCAGGGTTCGGGAGGCGCTGGAGGTAGCGCTTCGGGAGGGGATTTGAATATTGCCGGAGGTTCTGGTGTTGCTGGCTCAGTTGCTGTATGTGGTTATTCGACGGATTCAGGGGGCGCTGGCGGAAGCGCTCCCAGAGGTGGAAGAGGCGGGGCAGGGTTAGTGAGTAGCGCAGGTAATTCTGGCGCTGCCCCAGGTGGAGGGGGGCAAGGAGGTGGAAGTGGGGCCACTCTTCCTGGAGGCTCGGGGGCTCAAGGTGAAGTCGTAGTTTATCAATACACGAAGTAGGGAATTCGTGGGACAGGAGATAGGGACAGTCCCTATCTCTTTGACGGCGGCTTTACGTGAGCTTCGAGTTTAATAGATTTGCAATAGACATTCCTTATAATATAACCTAGAGATTCGGCGACTGGTCATTTATCTAAAAAACGGAGCTTATTATGTCTAATCGTTTCACCGAAAGAGCGCAAAGGGTTATTCTCATCGCCCAGGAAGAAGCCAAACGCCTCAATCATGATTATGTAGGCACCGAACATATTTTGCTGGGTCTCATCGCTTTGGGCGAAGGCGTGGCGGCCCAGGTGCTCGCGAACCTGGGCGTCGATCTTAGGCGGGTTCGCAGCGAGATCGAAAAAATCGTCGGCACCGGCGACAATGTCATGCTCTTGGGTGAAATCCCTTTTACCCCCAGGGCCAAAAAAGTTTTGGAATATGCGGTCGAGGAAGCTCAACATATGGGCCATTCCTATGTGGGCACCGAGCATTTGTTGCTGGGGCTCATTCGGGAAGAAGAAGGCGTGGCCGCGCGCGTGTTGGAAAATCTGGGTCTGCGGCTGGAAGTGGTGCGCGAGGAAGTTTTGAATTTATTGGGAGAGGGCCAAAGCCCTCAATCCGGAGGAGGATCCGCGTCTTCCCCGTCTCCGGGCGGGCCTAAGGCAAAATCAAAAACCCCGACCTTAGATGAATTTGGACGAGATTTGACGGTTATGGCGCGGGAAGGGAAACTCGACCCCGTCATCGGCCGGGCCGACGAAATTGAGCGGATGATTCAGATACTGGCTCGCCGAACTAAAAATAATCCCGTCTTGATCGGAGATCCCGGGGTCGGAAAAACCGCGATTGTCGAGGGCTTGGCCCAGAAAATCGCCTCCGGCGATATCCCTGAAATTTTGGCCGGAAAGCGCGTCCTGACCCTGGATTTGGCCTTGGTCGTCGCCGGAACTAAATATCGGGGCGAGTTCGAGCAAAGGCTTAAAAACATCATCGAAGAAATTCGCCGCTCCAAAAATTCCGTCGTTCTCTTTATTGACGAGCTTCATACAGTGATCGGCGCCGGCGCCGCCGAGGGGGCGATAGACGCCTCCAATATGATTAAGCCCGCCTTGTCTCGCGGCGAACTTCAATGCATTGGCGCGACCACCTTGGATGAATATCGCAAATACATCGAACATGACGCGGCTTTGGAGAGGCGTTTTCAGCCGGTGGTCGTCGACCCGCCCTCGGTTGAAGACACGATTTTAATTCTTCAGGGGCTTAAAGACAAATACGAGTCCCATCATAAAATTAAATATTCAGACGAGGCTCTTCGCGCGGCGGCCGAACTCGCCGATCGCTACATTTCCGAGCGCTTCTTGCCGGATAAAGCCATTGATCTTATCGACGAAGCGGGCTCTCGCGCGCGATTGCAGACAACGCAGATGCCGCCGGAATTTAAAGAGCGCGAAACCGAAATCGAGGCTGTCGTCAAGGACAAATCAAGCTCCATTTCTAATCAGGAATATGAGAAAGCCGCTCGGCTCAGGGATAAAGAAAAAGAGTTGCGCAAGGCCCTGGAAGACGCGAAGAAAAAATGGCGGGAAAAGCGCGAAGAGGTGGTGCCGACCATCAGCGCCGAGGATATCGCCAATGTGGTGTCTCGCTGGACCGGCGTTCCAGTGACGAATCTGACGGAATCCGAGACCGATAAACTGGTTCATATGGAAGAGGCTTTGCACAAGCGCGTGATCGGCCAAGAAGAGGCGATTCGGGTTATTTCCCAGGCCATTCGCCGCGCGCGGGCGGGCCTTAAAGATGCCAAGAGGCCTATTGGGTCATTTTTGTTCTTGGGGCCGACCGGCGTCGGGAAAACGGAACTCGCCCGAACCTTGGCGGAATTCATGTTTGGAAACGAAGAGGCGATGATTCGCATCGACATGTCGGAATATATGGAAAAATTCGCCGTTTCACGCTTGATTGGGGCGCCTCCGGGATATGTCGGTTACGAAGAGGGCGGGCAGTTGACCGAGGCGGTTCGCCGAAAGCCCTATTCGGTGGTGTTGCTTGATGAAATCGAAAAAGCCCATTCCGATATCTTCAATATTTTGCTTCAGGTCATGGACGACGGAATCTTGAGCGATAATTTGGGGCACAAGGTCAGCTTTAAGAATACGGTTTTAATCATGACCTCCAACGTCGGCGCGCGCCTCATTACCCGCGGGAAATCCCTCGGTTTTGTCGCGTCCAACGACGCCGAAACCAAGGACTATCAGAAGATGCGCGACACCGTGATGGATGAGGTCAAGCAAACCTTTAACCCCGAGTTCATCAACCGCATTAACGAGATCATCGTGTTCCATCCTCTGGGAGAAGAGGAGATGACTCAAATAGTCAAGCTGATGTTGGATCAGGTGCGCTCTAAGGTCGAAACCCAAGGGTTCAAAATTGAGTTTACGCCGGAGAGCGAGAAATTTCTCGTTAAGAACGGCTTTGACGTCAACTCCGGGGCCAGGCCTCTTCATCGAACGATTCAGCGCATGGTGGAAGACGTCCTTGCCGAAGATATGCTTCGCAAAAAGTTCAAGGCCGGGGCGACTATTTATGTCGAGGTTGATTCTTCCGGCGAAAAACTGGCGTTTTCCGATCAACGTTCCGCTCAAGTTTAGAAATGAAACAGGCCTTGCGTAAAAGCGGTTTGTCTGCTACCTTTAAGATTGGAATGAATTCTTTGGGTTTTGGCTGGTGGAATCTTCGCAGAACGCTTGTCTTGTTCGCGTGCCTTCTTTCCGGGGCGGGTTATTTTTTAGGCAAAGACCTTTCCTGGGAAGATGCGGGCGCGTCTTATTCTCCCAATGATTTCCCCGTTCGAGACGCCGTTTCCCCAGATCCTTCTTCCGCGTTAACTTCCGCTCCAAGCTTTCATTCGTTGGGAAATTCATCGCCCGCGATTACGCCCGAGGCCTGGACCCAGCTAACGGCGCATTTGAAAAAAATGGCTTCCAACTATCGGGGAAACGTCGCGGTGTATTTAGAAGACTTAAAGACGGGGCAGACCTGGACCTATCACCCTAACGAGCCTTTTCCGGCGGCAAGCTTGATTAAAGTTCCCATCATGATCGCCGTTTTCAGCAGAATCCATCAGGGAGATTTGTCCTTGAGCCAGACGATGGTTTTGCATCGCCACAATCGGGTTGGGGGTTCGGGGACACTCAAGTGGCAACCCGATGGAACCCGGCTGACCATTTCGCAGCTTTTAGACCATCTGATTCGGGAATCCGACAACACCGCCGCCAATATGCTCATAGAGGCCGTGGGCGGAATTCCCTATATTCAAAGCCAGCTTCCCCGTGTGGGCCTTGTTAAGACCCAGATTCATCGGCAAGGGATGAGTTTGAGAAGCGGACATGTCGCTCGTGAAAATTATACCACGGTTTCCGAAATGGCGATGCTGTTGCGCAAAATCTACCAAGGCCAGATGATTGACACGACCTCAAGCCGACTGATGATGGATTATTTGCTTTTAAGAAAGCCGGTTCGCTCTCGTTTAGCCAAGGCCCTTCCAGCGGGCTGGGAAATCGCTCATAAAACAGGCTTGGAAAGACGCGCCTGCCATGACTCCGCGATCATTCTGACCCCTAAAGGAGATTTTATTTTGGCGGTTTTGACGGGAAAAAACCGCGCTTATCGCCCGGCAAAACAATTCATCATTAATATCGGGCGTTTGACCTATCGCTATTACGGCGGAATCGTTCCTTCAAGACGGCGCTATCATCGGCGCTATTATGCTTGGGTTCGCCGTTCCGCGCATCGCCGGCGACATCATTATCGCCGCCATTTGTAGTTTCATCTTTTCTGAAATTTTAAGAGCGTTTTGTGATTCGGATTACTTTTAAGTTGGTTTCGGCCTTAGTCTTGGCGGCAGCTTTGGTCACTGCTGGATCGACCTACCTTCAGACTCAACAAGAAAAAAATCATCTCTTTAGGGACCTTAACAGCCAAGCCGAAATATTATCCGAAACCCTCCAGGAAATTTCGACGCCGATGCTTCAAAAAAACGATAAAAGGCGTCTGGGGCAGGTCGTGCGCAAATTCGGCAACCGAGAACGTCTAATCGGAATTGTGGTTCTCAATGAGGCCGGCGCTCCCCTGGCCTATACCCCTCGCCTCAAAGGTTCGCTTAAGTTTCTTTTGGATCAAGTGGACGTTTCCTCTTTGATTAGTCCTAGAATCTTGGTGTTTTCGGCGGGGACAAAACTACTCCATGTTTATGCCGCTCCTGTTTCCTTTCACGGATCGGTCTTGGGGAGCTTGATCTTGGTCCATGACGCTTCCTTCATCAAAGACAAATTATTGGATATGTGGCGGCACACGTTTTTTAGGCTTTTGTTCAACGCTTTTTTAATCTCTTTAATCAGTTTGTGGATTATTCGCTGGAATTTGAAGGCTCCGATTACGCAGATGGCGGAATGGATGAGGCGACTAAGAACCGAAAATTCTTCCGAGCCTCCCCAGATACCGACCAGCTTATTTAAGCCCTTGGCCTCGGAGGCGGAGAGTTTAGCCCGGAGTTTGATTTCCGCGCGAAAGGCGGCGGAGACGGAGGCGAAGCTAAGACAAAACGCGGAATCAATTTGGACCCCCGAACTCCTGCGCGAGCATGTCAAAAACAAACTGGGTTCAAAGCCGCTTTTTGTCGTGGCCAACCGGGAGCCGTATATGCACGTTAGGCGCGGTCGAAAAATCGAGGTCATTACCCCGGCGAGCGGGCTGGTCACGGGTATCGAGCCTATTTTGCTCGCCTGCGGCGGGTTGTGGTTGGCCCAGGCTTCCGGAGACGCGGATAAGGAGACCTCGGATGAACAAGGAAAAATATCCGTCCCTCCGGAATCCCCCCAATACACTTTAAAAAGGCTTTGGCTTAGCAAGGAAGAAGAAGAAGGCTATTATTATGGGTTCTCCAATGAAGGCCTTTGGCCGCTTTGCCATATCGCCCACACGCGGCCTATCTTCCGCGCGGAGGATTGGAAACAATATCGCGATGTCAACCAAAGGTTTTCCGAATCCTTGCTCGTGGAAATGGAGTCTTCTTCGGAACCGGTCGTATTAATCCAGGATTACCATTTCGCTCTTCTGCCAAGAATGATTAAAGAGGCCCGTCCGGACGCCCGTATTGCCATCTTTTGGCATATTCCCTGGCCCAATCCCGAGGCTTTTGGGATATGCCCCTGGCAGCGAGATATTCTCCATGGAATGTTGGGAGCCGATTTGATCGGTTTTCATACCCAATTTCACTGCAATAATTTTTTGGAGACTGTCGATGCCAGTCTTGAATCCCGCATTGATTGGGAGCGCTTTGCGGTTCAGCGCGACGGGCATTTGACCCAGGTCAAACCCTATCCGATTAGCATCGCCTTTCCGCTGCCGCATAACCCCCATCCTCCGGAATATCCTTCCAAAGAGGTTCTGTTTAAAGAATTGGGCCTTTCGGGAGATTTTTTCGCTATTGGAGTTGACCGCATCGATTACACCAAGGGAATCGCCGAGCGCTTTCGCGGAGTCGAAAAATTTTTGGAGAAATATCCGCGGTATGTCGGAAAATTTTCTCTTGTGGAAATCGGAGCCCCGAGCCGAACGCATATTAAGCGCTATCACGATTTGGCGATGGAGCTGGAAGCGGAGGCGGAAAGAATTAACTGGAAATTTAAAACCAAGGAAGATAAGGCATGGAAGCCGATTGTTTTTATTGAAAAGCACCACAGCCATGAAGAGATCGCGCCTTTTTACAAGGCCGCGGATCTTTGCATGGTGACCTCTCTTCATGACGGGATGAATTTAGTCGCCAAAGAATTTGTCGCTTCCCGTGAAGACGAAAAGGGCGCTTTGATTTTGAGCCGTTTTACCGGCGCGGCACGGGAATTGCGCGACGCCCTGTTGGTTAATCCCTATGACGCGGAGCAATTGGCCGATTCTATTCGCTATGCTTTGGAGATGCCCGAGGAAGAGCAAAGAAGGCGAATGCAGATGATGCGCCAAGTTCTTAGAGAGCAAAACGTCTATGCCTGGGCGGGAAAACTCATTGAAGACCTTTCTAAAATTCGTTCCTCCGGAGAGGCGCTGGCCAGGCATCCGTGACCCGTCTTGAAGAGAGCCCCGAACAATTGATTGAATCGAGGTCATGAGTTCAAAGCGGCTTCTGATTATTCGCGGGCGTTTAATCGATCCCTCCCAGCGTTTGGATGAAAAACGCGATATTCTGCTTGAAAACGGACGGGTCAAATCCATCCTTAAACCAGATAGCTTGAAGGCTAAAACCATCGATGCCGAAACCTTCAATGCCCAAGGCCTGTGGGTTCTTCCGGGACTAATTGATATGCATGTCCATTTTCGCGAGCCGGGAGGGGAAGACGATGAGACGCTTGAGACCGGGGCCTTATCGGCCTTAAAGGGCGGAGTGACGACGGTTTTGGCGATGCCTAACACCCATCCCCCGCTTGATTCCGTTAAAATTTTAAATTGGCTTCAAAATAAGTCCGAAAAAATAAAAGCCCCCAATGTCTTTTTTGCCGCCGCGATCACTAAGCGCTTGGAAGGACGAGTTCTCAGCGATTTTAAAAGACTTAAAGATGGCGGGGTTCTGGCTTTTACCGATGATGGCCGTCCGGTGATGGATTCGGCAATTATGCGCCGGGCTCTGGAAAAATCCCGAGAAATCGGAGCTTTCATTATTTCTCATTGCGAGGACTTGAACCTAAGCCTTGGTCGTCCACTTAATGAAGGCTTGCCGGCGTTTAAAAAGGGAATTCCTGGCGCTCCTTGGGCTTCTGAGACCAGCATGGTGTCGAGAGATTTAATTTTGGCGGAATTGACCGGCTCCCATGTCCATATCGCCCATGTCAGCGCCGCGGCCAGCGTCGAAATGATTCGCCAAGCCAAAAAGCGCGGGATAGCGGTCACGGCCGAAGCCGCGCCGCATCACTTCGTTCTTTCCGAAGAGGATATTCCAGGGAAAGATCCCAATTTTAAAATGAATCCGCCCCTGCGCGCCGTTCAAGACGTCTTGGCCGTTCAGGAAGGCCTTCAAGACGGGACTCTGGACGCTATCGCCACCGACCATGCCCCGCATCAGAAGTCGAAAAAAGCGAAGGGAATTTTGGGGGCGCCGTTCGGGGTCATCGGCCTTGAGACCTCTCTCGGTCTGGCTTTGACTCATCTGGTCCACAAAAAAATATTGAGCCCGACGCGGCTTGTCGAGCGCATGAGCTTAAGACCTGCTCAAATCTTGGGGCTTCGCAATAAAGGGACGCTCAAAATCGGTTCTGATGGAGATATCACGCTTGTCGATCCGAGGCGGAAATGGACGGTTCAACCCCCGTTTGCCTCTAAAAGCTCCAATTGCCCCTTTATCGGGATGGAACTCAAAGGCCGCGTTCATTCAACGATTGTCGCCGGAGAAATTGTTTTCCGCGCCCAAGGCAATGCCTAATTATTACGAACGATTTGTTTATCCCTTCTTGTCCCGATTGGACCCGGAGACCGCTCATGATTGGGTTTCCGCCGCGGCGGAATTTTCTTCTCGTCTTCCGTTTTTTCAAACGATGGCCGCGCTTTTGTGGCGCAAAAGAAAGTCGCCCATTCTTGGTTCCCATGTTTTGGGCCTCAATTTTGAAAATCCAATCGGGCTTGCCGCCGGCTTTGACAAAGATGGGAGACTTCTTCGCTTTCTTCCGCAATTGGGTTTTGGTTTTATCGAGCTCGGCGCCGTGACTCTCAAAGAGCAGCCGGGACATCTAAAGCCCAGGCTTTTTCGGATTCCGGAATACGAGGCCTTGATTAATCGGATGGGTTTTAACAGCGAAGGGGTTGAAAAAGTTTCAAAAAGGCTTTCAAGGCTTAAGTCTCACGTCGCTCCAATCGGGATTAATCTGGGGCTCAATGCCGAGACGCCGGCGGAAGAAGCCCCTCTTCGCTACGCGGAAATTTTTAAAATCTTAGAACCATATGGCGATTATTTCGCCTTGAACGTCAGTTCTCCCAATACGACGGGGCTGAGAGATTTGCAGGAAAGAAGGCATCTGGAGAGAATTTTGATTTCTCTTCAGGCGGAAAACCCCAGGAAAAAGCCGATTTTGATTAAAATCTCTCCGGATTTAGAGGAAAAAAATCTCGAGGCTTTGTGCGAGATCGCTCTCAAATTGTCTTCGGGCCTGATCGCGACGAATACGACCATTCAAAGACCGGGCCTTCCGCCGGAAGCCCCGCAGTGGCGCGGAGGGCTGAGCGGCGCGCCGTTGAGGTTTATTTCGACTCAAATAATCGCTAAAATCTACAGAATGACTCAGGGCCAAATTCCCATTATCGGCGTCGGAGGGGTTTTTTCGGGAGCGGACGCTTTTGAAAAAATCAGGGCCGGCGCGAGCTTGATTGAGATTTACACCGCCCTGGTATACCGGGGGCCGGGGATTGTCTCTGAGATAATTTCGGATCTCGAGGATCTCCTTAAATCCAACGGGTTTGAGAGTGTGTCGGCGGCGGTGGGGAGTGGAGTCTGATGACGGAACTCATCGTCGCTTTAGACGTCGGAGATATCAAAAAAGAAGAAGCCTTGCTCAAAACTCTGAAAGGGACCGTTCATTTTTACAAGATTGGTCTCAAACTTTTTATTTCCGAAGGGAAAAAGGCTGTCGAGATGGTCCATCACCATGGCGGGAAAGTGTTTCTGGATTTAAAACTATTGGATATCCCTCAGACAGTGGCGGGCGCGGTCAAGGAAGCGGGGAAGTTGGGGGTTGAATCAATTTCCGTTCATCTCTCCGGAGGGCCGGAGATGCTTAGGGCGGCGGCGGCGATTAGCCCTCGTCCCAAGTTGTGGGGGGTTTCGGTTTTGACGAGTTTCAAAAAAGAAGACGTCCGCATTTTCCACGAGCGCGCCAGTCTGACTTCTTTAGTCAAAAATTGGGCTCACCTAGGCCTCAAAAACGGGGCGGATGCCATTATCTGTTCCGGTCATGAAGTGGAATTTTTGCGCCGAGCCCTTAAAAACTTTTCTCCCAAATTCGTCACCCCGGGCATTCGTCCGGCAGGCGAAAAGGTTCATGATCAAAAACGAGTCATGACCCCGGAAGAAGCCGGAACTCTGGGAATTGATTTTATCGTCGTCGGGCGTCCTATTATCGAGGCCAAGGACCCCAAGGCGGCGGCGGAAAAAATTCTCGCCGCCCTAAAGTCTGTTGAATAAATGGCTTAAAGGAGACAAATGAAAAAAATTCTAATGGCGGTTTTTTTCTGCGGTTTGGCTTTTCCCGCCTCGGCCCAACAAAGTAACAGCTTTCAAATATCGCCGGCGCCGATTCCCTATCCCTATTTTGAGTCGGGGCGCTGGGACGGACAGATTAACGGCATGGGAGCAAGCATTTCGGCCCCGGGAGTCAATATGGGTCTTGGTGGAGCCTCCGGTAGTTTTCGCTATTCCTTTAACGATTTTTTAGCCTGGGATTTCGCCGGCGATTTGGGTCTTGGCGGTTTTAATATGCAGAGCGCCGGCGAAAAGGGCTATATGACTATGGGCGGTTTTTCGACCAATATTGAAGTCCAGTTGGGCGGCGAGAATGGGGGCTTGATTCTTTTTGGCGGCCCCGCCTTTCAAGGGTTTAATATGACTAACACCGCTTCGAGTCTTCAATTTGAGCAATTTGGCTCGATGGGTTCGTTTTTGGCGGGCGGGCAATTCGGCCTTCAGGGCAATATTAAAATCGGTCAAAGCGCCAGACTCGCTCCTTTCGTCATGATGCAGTCTCTTTCAGGAAATTTTTCCATGACCGGTAATTTTATCGGCAACGGGACCAACAGCACTATTTCTCAGCAAATTCCAACTGAGACATCGACTTCTTACGGTCTGGACCTTCTCATCAACGATTGGAGCCTTGGAACATTTCTTCAGGAGTTGAAACAGTCTTCCGGATCAAATTCCAACGTGCATACGGTCGTTTTCCAGGTTGGATATAGTTTTGGAAATGCCGACGAACTGGCGAAAGAAAAAGCGGAAGCGAGTTTAAACGGTTCAGAATCTCAGAATCAGGGAAATGGCGGAAATCAAATGAGCGCCCGTTGCCAGAAAATAGAACGGTGGTGCGAAGAAATGTCCTCGCGCGGCCCCAAATTCGCCCAACGCTGCAAAAAAATGGAAATTTCTTCTAACTGCCAGTCTAGCCCCGCAAAGCAACCTTCCCAGGATGAATTCCAAGCTCCAAAAATGTAGGAGGCAAAATGAGACTACTTAAACCAGGTTTTATATTTTTCTCTATCGCCGTCGTTTTGGCCAGTTGCGCTCCGGCTCCGATTATCCGCTCGGTGCGAGCGGGAGATGAAAACCAAATTCAGGGAGATATCAGCCAGGGCGATAATATCAATGGAATGTATCATTCCCAAGATTTGCGTTGGTGTTGGATTCCTGTCATCGGAATCATCGGGTATCCGGGACTGATTTGGTGTCCCATTCAGCAAGGGACGGACAAGTCAACCCCCCTCATTACGGCGATTGGGAGTGGAAACTTTAAAGCCGCGCGGCTCTTGGTCGAGCATGGGGCGGATGTCAATTTGCCGGCGAGATATTTCTATTTACGTCTGATATCGGGATTTCCCGCGACGTGTCCCTTAGTCGAGGCTATAGAGTCCGTTAATACTAAGCAGGGCGCCCACCTGCTTTTTAATGAAGAATCTGCTGACGAGAAATCGACGTCTCGTTTCGCGAAGTTTCTTATCAAGCACGGGGCCGATGTCAACCGGTGCTCCACCGCGATAGGTTTTTCCAACCTTCCGCCCATGATTGCCGCCGCGGACGTAGGAAACACCGAGATCGCAAAAATGCTCCTGGATCATGGAGCGGATATTGAGGCAACAGATGCAATTTGGGGTGGAACGCCTTTGATGTGGGCGGCGTGGCGGGGTCACGCGAAAATGGTCGAATGGCTACTGAAAAAGGGCGCCAACGTTCACGCTATTGCCGAACGCTCGGCGGACCGAACCGCTCTTGATTGGGCGGATTGCCCCAGTTCTCCTCATAATCCGGAGGTTATCCGCTTGATTACCGCGGCGCTTAGAAACAACGCTCCGGTTCAAGTCGCCTCATCCGAGTCCCGCCAAGAGTCTTCCAGTTCTTTTTCAGCAGCGATTTTTAAAGCCTCAAGAGATGGGGATGATGACCAGGTTCGGTCCTTGATTCGCCAAGGCGTTGACGTGAATGCCTCAGATTCCTACGGATTTACCCCGCTTATGTGGGCGGCATATGAGGGACAAACCGATACCGCCGAAATATTGCTTAAGGCCGGCGCTCATGTCACGATGACTAACCGCGACGGCGACAACGCCTTGATGATCGCTTCCGACAAGGGGCATTTAGATATGGTGAAACTGCTTTTTAGGCATGGAGCTCCTTTAAACGCGAGAGACGAAAAAGGTTTTACGGCTCTGATGTGGGCCGAAAAAAGGCATCATCATAATGTGGTTAAATTCTTAAAGGAGAATGGCGCGCGCGCGGCTCAAGCGCGGAACCAATTAAAGGCAAAGCCTGAGGCGCAAAAGGCGGATATAGAAACGCAATCTTCTAGGTCCGAGGAACCGGCAGATGTTAATTCGGTGTTGCCATGAATTCTGAAGAATTAAGAAAATTATTTATTGATCGCGGCGCCTTGTTAAACGGCCATTTCCTCTTGTCCTCGGGCCTTCATAGCGATCAGTATCTTCAATGCGCTCTTCTTCTCTCGGATCCTCAAATTGCCGAGAAATTGGGAAAAGCTTTGGCGGAGAGGCTCAAGGAAAAACCGGATTTGGTTCTTTCTCCGGCCATCGGCGGCATCGTCATTGGGCAAGAAGTCGCCAAGGCTTTGGGGATTCGTCATTTTTTCGCGGAGAGAGAAAACGGGAAGATGGTTTTACGGCGCGGGTTTTCTTTGTCTCAAGGGCAAAAATGCGTCGTCGTCGAAGACGTGGTGACCACCGGCGGCTCTTCCAAGGAAGTGATCGATATGGCCGATTCAAAAGGGGTTCAAACCTTGTCGGTTTTATCGATTGCCGACCGCGGCTCGGGGCCTCATCAGTTTAGAGTCCCGCTTGAGAGCCTTCTTAAGATCAAAATTGAGACCTTTAATCCGGCCAATTGTCCCCTTTGCCGCGAAGGGACCCCGGCGGTTAAGCCCGGGAGCCGACCGAGCATAGACAAGGAGGCGTTGCCCCTCGATTCGTTGGAGAACGGCCGACCCACCCCATGAGCCCTTTGCCCCTGAGCTACAAGAAATCCGGAGTCGATATTGATAAGGCTGATCGCTTAGTCGATTTTATTCAGAAACGCGCGCCTTCTATCGGCGGGTTTTCCGGGCTTTTTGATTTAAAATTGGACGGCCCGGGACCATATCAATTAGTGGCCTCGACTGACGGAGTGGGAACCAAACTTAAAATCGCCTTTGAGATGGACCGGCATCATACCGTCGGAATTGACTTGGTCGCTATGTGCGTTAACGATCTTATCACCTGCGGAGCGAAACCGCTCTTTTTTTTAGATTATTACGCCACTGGCCGTCTAAATTTTCAAAAATCAAAAAAAATTTTATCTGGAATTTTGGAAGGCTGTCGCCAGGGGGAAATGGCCCTTTTGGGCGGGGAAACCGCGGAAATGCCAGGGTTTTATCAGGAAGGAGAATATGATTTGGCGGGGTTTTCAGTCGGCATTGTTGATAAGAGAAATATTATTGATGGAAAAGAAATCGCCCCTAAAGACGTCATTTTAGGCCTCCCGTCTTCCGGCGTTCACTCAAACGGATTTTCTCTGATCAGAAGCGTTTTCAAAGGTTCTCTTCTTAAAAAATACGCCCCTAGGCTTTTGACTCCAACTAAGATTTACGTTTCCGATATTGAAAAACTCTCGCGCGGCCTTAAAAAGCGCGGCCATCGAATTCTAGGGTTGGCCCATATCACCGGTGGGGGCCTCATTGAAAACGTGCCGAGAGTCTTGCCCTTAAAGCGTCGAGCTTTTTTTGACCGTCGTTTATGGCGAGTTCCTGAAATATTTCTCGAAATTAAGCGCCAGGGAAGCGTTTCCGATTTTGACATGTGGAGAACTTTTAATATGGGAATTGGAATGGTGGCGATCCTTAGGCCCGAAGCGGCTTTAGAAGCCCTTAAGATTTTGCCGGGTTCTTTAGTCATCGGAGAAATCCGCAAGGGGATTAATGGGGTGGAAATTTTATGAAAAAAATCGCCGTTTTCGCCTCAGGGGAAGGGACAAATTTTCAGGCTTTAATTGAGGCCGCGAAATCAAAACGCTTGGGCGGCGAAATCGCTTTACTCGTGTCAAACCAGCAGAAAGCCGGGGTTCTTAAACGCGCGGCTTTTGCCGGAGTTGAGTCTCTGGTTTTAAACCCTTCGGATTTTAAAAACCTGGAAGACTATGATCAACGCTTGGTCGAGGAATGCCAAAAAAGAAAAATCGATTTAATTTGTTTGGCCGGATTTATGATTCAAATCGGCCCCAAACTCATTAAGGCCTTTCCATGGAAAATTTTAAACATCCATCCTTCGCTATTGCCGGCTTTTGGCGGGAAGGGCCTTTACGGGCTTCGGGTTCATCAAGAGGTCATCAAGGCCGGAGTTCGGGTTTCTGGTTGCACGGTCCATTTAATAGATGAAGACTATGACCGCGGCAAGATTATTCTTCAAGAAGCGGTTTCGGTGTTTGATTCCGATGACGCCCAAAGCTTGTCGGAAAGGGTCAGCGAAGTTGAACATCGCCTTTATCCTAAGGCGGTCCGGCTTTTTTTAGAGGGAAAAATCGAGTTATCGGAAACGGGAGCAAAGATTAAAGCCCCAAAAAATTTAGGGGTCAAGAAACGCGCTCTCATTTCGGTTTCGGATAAACGAGGGATCGTCGCTTTCGCCAAAGGTCTTGTTGATTTAGGATTTGAGATTGTTTCCAGTTCCGGAACCGCCGAGGTTTTGAAAAATAATGGGATACCGGTTTTGACGGTTGAAGAGGTTACGGGATTTCCGGAAATTTTTTCCGGACGGGTCAAAACTCTTCACCCCTTAATTTTCGGCGGAATTTTGATGCGGCGTCAGAATCAAGAAGACCTCAAAGACATGACGAAACATCTGATTTCGCCAATTGATTTGGTATGCGTCAACCTTTATCCGTTTTCGGAGACGGCTCAGAAAGCGGCTTCCGCTTTCGAGCCCGAGGTGGTCGAGCAGATTGATATCGGAGGCGTGGCCCTGATTCGCGCGGCCGCTAAAAATTTTGAACATGTCTCAGTGGTCATTTCTCCAAAAGATTATTCGGAAGTTCTTAAAGAGTTAGAGCTTGGAGCGGGAAAATTAAGTTCGTCTTATCGCAAGGCTTTGTCCGGCCGGGCTTTTGAATATACCGCCTCTTATGACGCGGCGATTTCTGAAGCTTTTCAATCCGAGAAAGAATCATTTCCCCCGGTAATGACCTTGAGATTGTCTAAGATCCAAGATCTTCGCTACGGGGAGAATCCTCATCAGAAAGCCGCGCTTTATCTCCGGTTGGGAGATGAACCCAGTTTCGAGCAATTGTCGGGAAAAGAATTGTCCTACAATAATCTCTTGGATGCCCACGCCGCATGGGATTGCGTGTCGGATTTTGACGAGCATGCCTGCGCTATTTTTAAACACGCCACTCCCAGTGGAGTTGCCTCTCAAAAAAACTTGACCGAGGCCTTCGATCGGGCTTGGGAGGCCGATCCCCTCTCGGCTTTTGGATCCATCTTGGCGTTCAATCAAGTCGTTGGAGTCGAGATCGCGGAAAAATTATCCAATCGGTTTGTCGAGGTTATCGAAGCCGTCGATTTTGAATCGGGGGCTTTAACCCTGCTGATGAAAAAACCAAACTTGAGACTTCTCCGTCGGAAACTCAAAAAAGAATTGCGGGTTCAATGGCGTTCTTTGGGAACTGAAATTTTAGCGGGGGATCCGGATGCCTTAATTTGGGGCCAGGATTGGCGGGTGGTCACCAAACGCAAGCCAAACAGCCAAGAAGAAAAGGCCTTGCGTTTTGCCTGGGTGGTTTCAAAACACGTGAGATCGAACGCGATTGCCTTGGCCGGCCCCGGGTTTACGGTGGGTCTTGGCGCGGGGCAGATGTCTCGCGTTGATTCAGTCCATCTGGCCGGAGTCAAATATAAGATGTGGTTAAAAAATCACGCGGAGCCAAATCCCCTGGTTTTAGCTTCGGACGCTTTTTTCCCTTTTGCCGATGGAATTGAGGCGGCGGTCAGTTTGGGAATATCGGCGATCGTCCAGCCCGGGGGCTCGGTCAGGGATTCAGAAGTTATCGCGGCGGCGGACCGACACAATCTCGCGATGGTTTTTACGGGAATTCGCCATTTCCGGCATTGATTTCTAATGCGTGAGGCTCTGAAAAGAGCCGAAATTGCCGGTTCCGGTTTGGGCAATCAGTTTTTGCAGCATCTGCGGGTCCATGGATTTGAGCATGGCCTCTTCCATGGTGACTTGCCCGGAGTTGACCATCTTTGCCAAGTCTTGGTTTAGAGAAAACATTCCGGAAGCCGATCCTGTTTCGATAGCGCCATTGATTTGACTGATTTTGTTGTCCTGAATGAGTTTGGAAACGGCAGAATTCATGACCATGACCTCTCTGGCGCAAGCCATGCCTCCGCCTTTACGGGGCAGAAGCGTTTGACAAATGACTCCCGCAAGGACCGAACAGAGAATGACCCGCAAGCTATTTTGTTGATCGCTGGGAAATTCTTCAATGATGCGGTTAACAGTTGATGCCGCGTCTCGGGTATGAAGGGTGGAAAAGCAAAGGTGCCCGGTTTCCGCCGCGGCCAAGGCCAAAGCCATGGTTTCGCGGTCCCGCATTTCTCCCACTAAAATTACGTCCGGGTTTTGCCTGAGAGCGTATTTAAGCGCGCGGCTAAAAGACCCGGTGTGAACGCCCACTTCTCTTTGGTTGACGAGAGAATTTTTGCTTTGGTAAAGAAATTCGATGGGGTCTTCAATGGTCAGGATGTGTTTGTGCTGATTGGCGTTGATTCGTTCAATCATGGCGGCCAGCGTGCTCGTTTTGCCCGAGCCTGTCGGCCCCGTCACCAGGACCAAACCTCTCGGGAGATTGCAGAAATTTAAAATAGTTTGATTAAGGCCAATCTGTTCTGGGGTCGGGATGACGCCGGGGATATGGCGAAAGGCGGCGGCGACGCCATAGGCTTGGAGAAAGACGTTGGTTCTAAAACGCCCAACGCCTTTGACGCTAAAGGCGAAATCTAATTCATGATCGCGCTCAAAATCTTTTTGCTGGACTGGATTTAAAGCGGAAAAAATCCATCTTTTACATTCGGCGGCATCCGGGGGATTGATGCCCGGCAAAGGGCGGATGACGCCGTTAATGCGGGCGTTGGCCGGTTGATGGGGAGCTAAAAGGACGTCGCTGGCTTTTTGTTGGACGGCCATCGCCAAAATTTCAGTTAATTCCGCCATAGATATCTCCTTTTTCAAAGTATACAAAAAGACTAAAGAATTGACGCGGGGATGAGGCCTATTCTTTTTGTAATATTCTGGAAACCGAAAAAGTGGTTTTTTCCGTCATACTTTTTATAGGCTAGAAAAATGAAAAAGATTAGATTGGCCTTGGTCCTCTTGAGTTTCGCGAGCGTTTCAGCCTTTGCGGCGGCGCTTCTCCCCAAAGATTTGCAGGCGGCCGGCAAGGAGGCTTTAAAGCTTTTATCCCAATCCTTGTCGAATTCGGATTCTAGGGTTCGTTCTCAGGCGGCCAGGGCTTGGGGCATCATCGGAAATCCCGCCGCCATTTCAGTTTTAAAACAGGCCTTGCGCGATCAAGACGATTCCGTCCGGATTGCCGCGGCCTATAGCCTCTTTGAACTCAAGAGTCTTGCGGGAGTTCCGGTTCTTAAATCCATTATTCGCCAGTCTTCTCAGAGCGCTTCTGATTCTTCTCCGGTGGCCGAACTGCGCCGCATTGCCCACGATAAAATGCGGGTTTTAGCGATTCGCAAACTATTTGCCATTGAGGGAAAGAAATCGGAATCATTGCTTAGAAGTCTTCTCAACGATCCTTCCGGAGAAGTTCGGGATGCGGCGGCGGTGGGACTGGCGCGAATGGGGCTTTCGGATTTCGTCTCTGAATTTATCTCGGCTTTGGATAGCCTTGAAGTCCCGGTCAGGGTGGCAGCGGCGAGAGATTTGGGAGACATTGGAAGCCCTGAGGCTTTGCAAGGACTTATTCGCGCATCTTCGGATCCCTCGGTGGATGTCCGGGAAGAGGCGATGCGGGTCTTGCCGCAATTTCCCGCAGCCGAAAGCGCCCCCCTTCTTACCCGGGCTTTGAAAGATGAAGATCCGCGGGTTCGCGCCCAGGCCTTGGTGGGTTTGTCTCTTCTGTCTGATGCGGCTTCGATTCCGGCGCTTAAGAAAATATTGGAAGATTCTCTTAATTCAGACACGCGCCTTGAAGCCGAGACGGGGTTGGCGAGAAGAGGGCAAAAAGTGGATCTCAATTTGCCGGAGAGAATATTAAGCGCCACGGACCCTGATTTAAAAAACCTGGCTTTAAATGTCTTGGGGGCTGATAACTCTTTTCATGCAGACCATTTGCTGGCCGATATGTTGAAATCAAACGCCGATATTCGCTTGCGGATTAAAGCCGCTACGTTTCTTTTAGAGCATATCGCCGGCAGGAAGGGTTCGTGATCAAAAAGTTTCTCGTTTTCTTTTGCGCCGCTTTTTTTCTCTTTAGCCCCCTATTGGCTTTCAAGGCCTCTTCTAAATCTAAAAGCGATATTCAGCGCTTTGGCCTTAACCAGGTTTTCCCAAAGCCGCCTCTTTTTTCCGCGGGAGACTCTTCGCCTTATATTTATTCTTACAATCACTCCCATTTCCCAAACCATGCGGTCGGGGTTCGAGTGGTTTCCCCTAGTTTTTCGAGAGTGCGCCCTAAGGCCGCGGCGGACGCTTTTCTGGCGGCAGTCGGAAAAAATCTTAACCTCAATCCCTCTGAGCTTCAGTTTTTAAACGAAAATTCCGGGCTTGGGCATATACACGCTCTTTATCAGCAAACTTATCAGGGCTTGCCGGTCGAGTTTAGCCGGGTCAAGGTTCAGATGGACTCAAGCGGAGCGGTTTTGAGACTTGACTCTAATTTTTTGCCGCACATTCAGGTCAATACCGTTCCCAGCATTCCCTCTTCCCAGGCGGCCCAGGTGGTCGCCCAGGATTCCGGCGGGACTCCGGTGACCCCAACCCTAGTGGTATTTCCAGATTTAAACACGGCAGCGCCGCATCTGGCCTGGCGTTTTTTAGTCCGAAATCCCCAGCATCTCTGGCGCTACTACGTCGACGCTAAGACCGGACAAATTCTTCTTCGCTACGATATTTTAGAATCAAGCGGTTTTTCCGGAAATGTTCAAGGAATGGTTTATGATGTTGATCCCGCCTTGCAATCGCAAACTTCGCAATGTACCGGCGTTGTTCCTCCTTGCCTTATCGCCCGGCCTTTTGAAAATGAGTGGATCTATGTGGGGGGCCCTTCTTACCGGACTTCTACCGATCAGAACGGGAATTACTCGTCTTCTCAGAATGGGGAAATCTTTACCATGTTCCAGGGGCAATACGTGGATGTCTCCAGTTATTTTGGCGCCAACGCTTCATATGAAAATGAAGGAGGCGTTTGGGGAGTCATTCCTGAAAGCCTGTCTTTTGGTCCATCGCCAGCCTCGACCCCTGGAGGGATTATTTCAAGCCAGACCATCAGCATTCCCCTATCCTTGGGAGCGGTGGGTTTTCTTCCGGTTTTCTCCAATCTCAATGTAGGGGTTAATTTTAGCGCTTCAGGGGAAAATTTTGGAATCACGACAGATGACGAACTTTTGATCTTAGATTCCAATGGAAACGTGATCGCAAGCTACGTTGGAAATTTAACTTCCCCCAAGGTTTCTTCCTTTGGCGGCACGATGTCGGTGGGAAATTCCGAAAATATTTTGCTTGCCGAGCAACCCGCAAGCCCGGGGGGAGATTCTTATTCAATAGTTTCTTCCAGTTATTTGGTTTTGTCCAATCCCACCGTGACCGGGAGTAATAACAACGTTGTCTGGGCCGCTACGATGACTCCTTCAGGGATGGAGGGAGAATTAAGTCTTTACTACCATCTGAACCTTCAGCATGATTTCTTTAGCCAGGTTCTGGGACCGAATTTAAGCGCGGAGTTTCTCAGCGGGAGGGCCTCGGCCCTGGCTTTCTTCGGTCCCAATATGACCAATGCCTTTTATGATCCCCAGGATGACAATATTTGGTTTGGGGACGGCGGCGCGACGGCGGTCAGTCAGGGCGGAAGTTCCATTGTCGATATTATGACCGATGACGCGACTGTTCCGCATCATGAACTCACTCATTATCTGGTTCAAAAAATTTGGCCGATCACCAATTTCGGGCAATCAGGGGCTATTTCGGAGGGCAATGCCGATTTTTGGTCGGCTAATTCCCTAAACGATCCCGGCATCGGATATTACGTCAACGGAGAAAACCCCGCCTATGGTCCGGTGAGAAACTTGTGCGGGGCTAGCACGGATTCAAATAACGGCTGCGCGACTTTCGGCGGAATGGCCGACAGTTGCCGCAGCGTTCAGCCGGCGGTTTATTCCAGCTCTACTTGGACGGGTGAGATTCACTGCGACGGCGAGTATTTTAGCCAGTCAATGTGGGAGATTAGAGGGAAAGAAATCGCGCGTGACGGCGCATGCACGACCGGAGAGCTTTCCACTCCGCCCTCCTCTCCCGGCAATCAGCTCAATTGTCCCGCTATTAATTGCATCAGTCAGTTGGAAATGAACGCTCTCTTGTTTTTCCCGGAAAGTTATGAGGAAATGGAACAGGCTTTGCTCGATGTCAATTCGATGGGATTGGCTTCGGCTTGCAGTTTCACTTCTTCTTCTAATATCGCTTCAGATATTATCACTTCCTTTCAGGATCATGGAATTAACCTCTGCTCCTATCCGCAGATTAATTCCAACGATCCTTACTGCAATAGCGGCTTTGAAACGGCTTTAGACGTCAGCACGCTCACGACGGTTACCGCCACCCTCTATCCTGCGGGAGAACAGGATTTTTACACCTTTGCCGCCGCTCCCGGCCCAATTAACATTACGCTTAATCTTTCCTCTTCAACCAGCCATCCAGGTTACTATAAGGGCTATCAAATGACGTTGCTTGATTCTAATCATGACATTATCACTACCGCTGCGCCCAGTTTTAACGGGCTCAATACTCTCAACGGCTACTGCCTGTTTAACGATTGCGAGGTGAGCGCTTCCAGCGTTCAGCTTAGCTACGCGTCTTCGGGCGGAAGGTTTTTCTTGGATGTCACCGGCGGAAACGATGGTTCGGACTCGGTCAGCGGCGCCAGTTCTTTAAACCCGTATACCTTGGATTTTAGCTTTCCGCAGATTAACGCCTTATCCGCCAATGTGGTCAGCGCCGCCGTCAATCAAGACTTAATCAGTTTCCAGGTTTCTATCGCCTCTAACGTGAGCGCTTCGCAGCTGGGTTCGGCTTCTCATCTTCAGACCCCGCAGTATTTCTTCGCTTATGCCCAGCTTAGAGACCAGTCTCAAAATATACTTCCCAATACTCAGACATCCCCCGATTCTTCTTCCAATTATTTAACCTTGGTTTCCTCTGTCAATGTCAATGGCCAGATTTCCGGCTCGGTTCAGATTCAGAATAATTTTTCCGCGCGCTTTCCGGCGGTGGGAACGGTGTATCTGGAAGTTTTCGCATATGATATCGCCGGCAGCACCGTCAGCATGGGCTTATCAGGGCCTTTGAATTTGGGAACATCTCAAACCGACGCCTCGGCCTGGAACAACCTTTTTAATCCTCTCAAGGGGCAAGAAGCGACGATTAAGTATCAGATTCAGCAGGCCGGACATGTCACGGTCAAGGTCTATACGATGAATGGCGAAGAAGTCGCGACTTTGTTTGACGGCAACGTCGCCGCCGGAGCAGGATCGGTCAACTGGGATGGAAAAAATTTGCGCAGTTCTGTCGTGGCCAGCGGAATTTATCTCGTTAGAGTGACGGGGCCTGGCCTATCTAAGATTTTAAAGGTGGCGGTCGTGAAATAAAGCGTTAAGAGATACTGATGATTCTTCTTGGGCTGCTTCTCGGTTTTGCTTCTTTCGCCCAGGCCCAATCTGGGCCCGGGGTGACGGCCGCGCCTGTTTTACAAGTTCCTCTTGGAAGTCGCGCTCTTGGAATGGGCGGCGCTTTTACCGCCATTTCTAACGACGCTTCCGCTCTCTATTATAATCCGGCGGGTCTTAGCCGTTTGAACAGCCAGGAAGTGGACGCGACCTTTATGGGCGGCTTGGTGGATAACAGTTACGAAGATTTTGATTATGCGGCCCCGATCGCTTTTAAAGGCATTTTTGGAAATGGAGACGCGAGTATCGGCGCGAGCTTGGTCGTTTCCCAAAATGGAATCATCGATATCAACAACACCAATCCCGATGGCTCGTTTCAATCCGCTCAATCCTTAAACGCCGGTTCCGATATCGTAGCCCGAGTCGGCTATTCCGAACGTTTGGCCAAGAGTTCATTAGATTTGGGAGATTATGAGCACCGGGTGAATCAATTCCTTGGAGTGGAAGGCGAATATATTCACTCAAGTCTGGTCCAAGCCTATTCCGCCCAGACTTTTTCCGGGTCTATTGGCTATTTGGCCGATATTCCCGACGAAGGGGTCTCCGTGGGCCTTTCCGCCAATAATGTCGGCGGGAGCCTTAATTATGGCGGTTATTCCGACCCTATCCCGACTATTCTACGCGCGGGGCTTGCCTACCAAGGAAATGTTCCTAATGGCGACAGTTATACTTTGTCGATGGATTCCATTTATATCGCCCAAGAGAGAATGTATAACGTGGATGCGGGGGCGGAATATGATTTGATGGATATTGTCGCCTTTAGGGCGGGCTATCAATTCATTCAAACTTCCATGGGAATTACGGCCGGGTTTGGCCTTCATTGGAAATCGCGCATTTATCTTGACTATGCCTGGGCCTTGGCGACTAATGGATTTAACGATCTTCAGCGCGTAACTCTCAGTTACCGTTTTGGCGGAGAAATTCGCCCGGGAGAGGGACATAAAAAGAAATTTCGGGAAGGCGCTGGCGGAAATGTGTCTCCGCTCAAAAATTTAGAGGAACAGCCTATTATCACTAATCCCGCAGGTGCGCCTCAAAATCCCAAACCGAATGTTCTTCCGGGTTGGATGATTTACTGAGTTGGGCGGTCTATCTAAGCGCGACTATCTTTCCGGCGTTGGGGATTCCGTGGCCTTCATCAGTTGTGGGCGCGCATTCTCGACCCCTAAAAATTACCTTGGGACATAAAAGCGAAGAAGACGAATCAAGGGCTCCTTTTACCGATTCGGGGCCTGAAATGCCAGAGGCGATTGCCAAGGCCGCGACTCCGGCGATATGGGGGCTGGCCATTGAAGTTCCCGACATTTTCTCATAGCCGCTGGGAACGGTGGATAAAATATTGTCTCCTGGAGCGGTGATGTCGACTGCGGGGCCGAAACTGGAAAAAGGCGCGATGCGATCTTTTCGATCCGAGGCCGCGACAGCGATGGCCCAAGGATAGGCGCCGGGATAATCCACGGTGCTGGTTCCGCCGTTTCGAGAGGCTTTTTCTCCGTCATTTCCGGCGGCGGCGATGATGACGACTCCGGCTTGATAGGCTTTGTGGACGGCTTGTTCGAGAGCAGTGGCGGAGTCTGGAGATCCGAGAGACATGTTGATGACCTTGGCTCCGTGAGTCATGGCCCAGTAAATCCCGCTGACCACATCCGAGAGATTTCCGGATCCGTCGGCTTTGAGCACTTTGACCGGAATAAGAGTGACTTGGGGAGCGACTCCAAATACCCCGCCGTCTTTTCCTTGCCCCGCGATAATTCCAGCCACGTGGGTGCCATGCCCGTTGTCATCCATCGGCGGAGCGCTCGCGTTGGTCATGTTGACGCCGTCCGATAAATTACACTTGAGATCGGGATGGGAACAATCGACTCCGGTGTCAATGATGGCGACCTTGACGCCGTTTCCTTGGGTTTTGACCCAGGCTTGAGGGGCTTTGAGGCGGCGAAGGTTCCAATGAATTCCGGGAGTCGAAGGCTGGTGTTGGCCCCAGGGCCAGTGAAAACGGGCGTTTTGGGTCAATTCCCGAGCTTGTTGAAAAGAGGCCGATAAAGAAGGGTTTTCATCGACGTCTTTAATCCAATTAATGCGAAAATCTTTTTCCGCCGCGCGCAAAGCGGGAGAATTTTTGCTTTCCGCCATAATAGACAGTGTTCGCGCTTTGGGGACTTCGATAATCGCGATATTAAACCCCGGGAGGTCTTGAACGGGAATCGCGCCTTTAATAGAGGAAACAATTTTTTGTTTTTCCTCTGGCGTCGCGTTTTTGCGGAAGGTGAGAATTATTCGCGTGTATCCGGATGGAGTTGATTGAGCAAACCCCGACTTACTTTGAAGCGAGATTCCTAAAAGGATTGCGAGAAGGCTATAAACTGTCTTTTTTAGCATGGGTCTGTCTCCTTGGAGTCCCTAAAGGACTTCTTTGTCAAGGCTGGCATATATCAATTGCCGATGTCAAATTGTTGGGCGGGGACTTGACGCGGGGCGAGAAAACATACACAATAAGGCTCTGGACTTATTTGAATCATCAAGCAGCAAGGAGAAAACTATGGCTAAAAAAGCGAATGCCGCCTTCATGAAAGAATTGACCCCGAGTTCTGAATTGGCCCAAATTGTCGGATCCAAGGCCCTTCCCCGGACTGAAGTGGTTAAGAAATTGTGGGCGTATATCAAAAAGCAAGACCTGCAGGACAAGAAAAACAGGCGTCAGATTAACGCGGACGATAAGCTCAAAGCCGTCTTCGGCGGCAAATCTTCCGTCAATATGTTTGAGATGACCAAACTCGTCAGCAAACATTTAAGTTAAGACGAAGTTAAGCGTGTTGGGAGGCCGCTTTCAAGCGGCCTCCTTTATTTTTCGTTGATAAGGCGCAACAACTCCCGGTTGGCTGGGGCTAAATCCACGGGCTTATTTTTATAAGCGCGCAGAATTTCCTTGACATTATGGATCAGGAGCGCATTGGGCGCTCCGCTCAGTTTAAGTTTTTCATAAGCGTTCCAATCTCTCGTAAATTTATCCTGTTCGCTCATCTTGGCCGCGCGGGCGCGAGCTTCCTTGATGAGTTCCGCCTTTCTAGCCTCTTCCCGGAGACGCTCCTGGAGAGATTCAAGCTTGGTTTTAGCTTCTTTTTCGGATAGAGTTTTATCCGCCAATTGTGATTTAAGGCCGTCCATCTCTTGTTTTAGGTTTTTGAGTTCATCTTCTAATTGCCACTGATGGATTTGGCCGCTTTGAAGAGCGGTCGAAAGTTTTTTGCGATAGGCGATTTCTTCTTTGAGTATGCGCTCAAATTCCGCTTGAGGGTCGGAAGCGCCAAAGCGGAAGCTTAGAGAAATCGCCTCGCTGGTCCCCGTCGCCCCCGAAAGCGGAAGAAGAAGAGCATAATCGACTTCCGCGCCCATGATTCGCCAACCGATTCCGGCGCTGAAACTTTTATCCAGATTTCCCATGTTGAGCCCGGCCCGCGCGGCGATGGAGCCGTGTTCGGCGGTGGGAAACCAGCGCTCCATTCCGAGAGCGGCGTAATTGAGAGAAGGAATAAAAGCTGTCGCGTTTTGATGAACGGCGTCTACGTCAACGGTATATCCGGACAAAGATTCCGAAAAGCCGGCCCTCAGAGTCGTCGGCGCCATGTCGATTAAACCTTGCGGAGCGGAAAAGCGCGGTTCTCCAAGATTGAGCGCGGAAAATCCAAAAGAATAGCGGTCTCCCCATTTGTAGAGGGCTCCGAAATCAATGGCGGCGCGCCCAATAGGAGAGCCGCCTTCGACGCTGCCGTTTAAATAGTCCAAGGATCCGCCTAAATCCAGGGTTCCGCGTCCGGTTTCAAAAAGCCCGCGGCTTCCGTATCCCATTTTAATTTCACGGTTGGCTTCCGGAATAGACGAGTTTTGATCGTAAAGACCGGCAAAGCCAAAAGCCCCGTCCAGCCCTTCGGGCGCCGGTAAAATGGCGGAGGCGTCTCCAATTTGTTGGCCCGCCGCGCCGGAGGGCGCGTTTTTAAGACCTAGATCGCTGGCCTCAATTTCAGGAATGCGGGTTTGTCCCAACGCGGCTGGGTTGTAGAAAAGGGCCGCCTGGTCGTTAGGAATGGCGGTCATGGCGCCCCCCATCGCGGCTGAGCGGGCGTCGAAAAAGACGTCTTCAAAGGCGGCTTGAGAGGGAGTGGCGGATAAGAAAAAGACAAGAAACCCCCACAAGAGATTTAAATTTTTTCGCTTCATGCCTTAGGAATATGGCTGAAAAGTATTAGGATATTATTTCAGAACTAAATGATAATCTTCCGGGTCTAAAACCGCCGCCCAGCGCGCGTTCCAATCAGACATTTCGGGATCTTTTTGCGCGTCTAAAATAGAGTCTTGATAATGGGCGAAGGCAAATGATTTCCGGATATCATGGTCGTAACTGTGGGAATATTCCAGTTGGGCTTGCGGTCTTAAAGCGATTAATGACCACAAATCTTTTTCTGGAATTGGCGTTCCAGGGCTTGCGCTAAGCTTCTGAACCAGGGCGTAGGGGAGAATAGAATCGGCGTCATCGGGAATTTTTAGGGAGGCAAGTTCGGGTAGGGAAATTCCCAACATAAAAGCGGGATGGTCTTGAGCGGCGCGAGAAAGCCATCTGGCGGGACTAAGATCGACATCGCTATGGACGAGGCGCGAGGAAAGAACGGGGTCCAAGGCTTCTTCGTATTTAAGTCCGAAGACGGCGGTATCTCCGCGGGCCAATACCCTGCTTTGAGGCGGCAAAAGCCGAAATAAATTCTCGATATAATCTTCAGCTGAGAAATCATCGCGATGGGACAGACGCGGAAAGTGGGCTTTAAAAGCCCAGAAGGCCATGATGAGGGAGAAAAAAACACGCAGAGGCTTTGAAGAAATTAAAGAAAGTCCCAAGGCCGCAAGGGCGCAGAGAAAAAAAGTTGCCGGTATAAAAATCGGTTCCAAAGCGCTTTGGGCAATCCAGTTGGAGACATTCATCCGCGATAAAAACATAAAACCGGGTCCGGAAACAAGAAACCCGATGAGTAATGCGTTGGCTAGATTTTTATCTTTTTTCCTGAAAAGCCAATAGCCAAAGAGGGACGCTAAAAATAAAGCGGGGGAAGAAGAAATCCAAATCTCTTTTGCGAAATAAAGGGCTTGCTCAAAAATTAAATGAAGGCTTAAGGGGCGGGATAGACCCGAGAAAAGCTCAAGAGTTCCATATTGCTCGCGCAAAATCGCGTTGAGGGCGATGGAGACTGATTTGAGTTCGATAGGCATATAAAGATAGAGGCTTAGCCCAAGGAAAAAGAAAATTCCGGCCCATCTGAAAACTCGGCTTTGGTTTTCCGTCGGGAGAGGGTTTTTGAGCCACAGATAAGCGAAGGCAGGCAGGGAGAAGAGAAGGCTTTGATGGTTGACGATTCCAATTCCCGCAATCAGAGCCGAAAAAAGGAGGCGTTGGGGGTTGTTTTGGGAGGTTCCCCGCGACAAATAAAGAAGTAGGGCCAGGAAAAAGGCTTGGGCGGAATACATCTCGGGCAATAAACTAAATTTCCATAAAGAGCGGCTAAAAATAAAGGCGAGACTGATCAAGGCGGCGGCGAGATCGTCAATGCTTAAGCGCGCCCAAAGATAAAATAATGCTCCAGATCCCGCGCCCCAAAGCGCGGAGAGGATATTGAGCCTATAGGCGAAATTGCCAAAAGGGAAAATCAACGAGAAAAGATGTCCTGTCAGCGCGTAGAGAGGGTATCCTGGCGGGTGGGCTGGATAGAGGGTCAAAGCGCTTTTAAGAAGATCGCAACCGTCTCTAGGGGCGATGGCCGGATAGGCGCAATAGAGATACGCCGCAAAGGCGGTTAAAAAAATCGCCAGGGCGTTAAGCGGATATTGCGCGCCTTTCATAGACATATACTACAATGAGTGAGGGGGAGTTGTGGATTTAAATCTAAGCGAAGAACAAAAGCTGGTTCAAGAAACCGCTCGCGATTTCGCGCGGAAGACCGTCCTGCCGCGGGCCTCCGAGATTGAAGAATCTAAAGTGGTTCCCAAGGATTTGTGGCTGGAAATGGGCCGCCTTGGCCTTTTAGGAGTCGCGATTCCCAAAGAATACGGCGGGATGGAAGCGGGTTTTTTGTCTTCGGCGATTGTGATGGAGGAATTGTCCTACGCTTCGGCCGGCCTCACTCTCTCATATGGCGCGCATTCTTTTCTTTGCGCGCATAATCTCTATTCTGCCTCAAGCGACGAGCAGAGAAAAAAATATCTGCCGAAACTATGCTCCGGAGAATGGATTGGGGCTTTTGCCTTAACCGAGCCCGGTTCCGGTTCCGATGCCGCTTCGCTTCAAACGACGGCGGTCCTTAAGGGAAATGAGTATATCCTCAATGGGACCAAAATTTTTATCACCAACGGCTCTGTCGCGGACGTGATTTTTCTTTTAGCGCGGGTCCGCCGCGGGAGCGGAAAAACTCGCCTGAGCGCTTTTATCATCGAAAAGGGTTTCCCGGGGTTTTCAGTCTCAAAAGACATACCCAAATTGGGGACGCGGGGTTCTCCTCTGTCGGAATTGGTGTTTCAAGATTGCCGGGCGCCCAAGGAAAATTTGGCGGGAGAAGAGGGTAAAGGCCTCTCTTATATGTTGAACGGCCTTGATATGGAGCGCGCCGTTTTTTCCGGAATGCCGGTTGGAATCGCCCAGGCGGCCTTTGATTACGCTTCCCGCTATGCCCTGGCGCGGCGGCAATTTGGGCAATCAATTTCCGGTTTTGAAATGATTCAAGAGATGCTGGCTCAGACGGCGACTGAAATCGAGGCTGCCCGCCTTTTGACCTATCAGTCCGCCTGGAGATTGGATCAAGGGCTTGAGGTTTCTAAATACGCTTCTTTTGCTAAACTTTTCGGAGCGCAGATGGTTTCGCGGGCGACTCAAGCGGCGGTCCAGATATTAGGCGGTTACGGCTTTACCAAGGAATTTCCGGTCGAGCGCTATTTGCGCGACGCGGTTCTCATTGGAATCGGCGGCGGAACTTCGCAGATTCAACAATTGATTATCGCGCGGGAAATTCTTAAAGAGGCGCGCCTCAGGTAATGATATGAACGAAATCCTGACTCATCCCAGTCGAATTAAGGTTCCCTATACTTGGTCGGCGGGAGAAGCCTTGAGCCGTTTCTTTAAAGCCTTGCGCGACGAGCAAAAAATTTTGGGAAGCCGTTGTCTTAAATGCCGGAAAGTCTACGTCCCTCCGAAAAAAACTTGCGGAACTTGCTTTGTCGAATGTTCGGAATGGTTGGAGGTCGGGCCGTCCGGGACCTTGGTTAGTTTTTCTCAGGCTTCTTATCCAAGTCCGGCTCATCGCGTTTTGAAACCCCTTTTTGGTCTTATCCGCTTGGAGGGCGCCGATACTTCTTTTCTCCATATGCTGGGGGAGACTAATTTGCAAAGCCTTAAAATCGGGGTCAAGGTCCTTCCCGTGTTTGCCGAGAAAAGAACTGGATCGATTTTAGATATCGCTTATTTTAAGGTGATCAGTTAAATGGAATCGGTCGCGATTATCGGCGTCGGTCAAACCGCGTTTAGCCCCAATCGGAAAGATCAAACCTATGCCGACTTGGTTTATGAGGCGACGGCGGCGGCCTTGTCGGATGCGAGGCTTTCGATCGCCAATATCGACAATATCGTCACCGCTTCCAACGATTTTTTCGATGGGAGAACTATTTCCAGCATGGCCGTCGGGGACGCCTGCGGCGCGGCTTTTGGCGGCGGAAAAAGTATTTCAACCGTCGAAGGCGACGGAACCTTTGCCGCGTTTTACGGGCTTAGCCGCATTTTGTCGGGAAACTACGATACCACCTTGGTCGTCGCCCATTCCAAATCCTCGGAAGGCGATCTGAGGCTGTTGACCAACGCTTTTTTCGATCCCTTGACCGAGAGGCTTTTGGGGCTTGATTGGGTGTCCTCAGCCGCTCTCCAGGCGCGGGTTTTTTTAAGAGAAAAAAATATCGGCAATATCGAGTGCGGAAATGTCATCGTCAAAAACCGGGCCAATGGAGCCAAAAATCCCAAGGCTCATCTTAGAAAACCCTTGACGATTGACGAAGCTTTGCGTTCCCCGCTTTTAGCCTCTCCGCTTAAAGAGACCGATGTTTGTCCTTCTTCCGACGGGGCCGCCGCGATTATTCTCGCGAGTAAAAGCTTCGCTCAAAAAAAGAGCGAGCGCCCAATTTGGGTCCGGGGGGTAGGTCTTTGCGCCGACGCTCCCTTGGGAGAACGAAACCTTGCCGAATCCAAAGCCTTAAGGCTGGCGGCTCATCAGGCCTATCAAATGGCCGGAATTGATAATCCAACGGCCCAGGTTGACTTGGTGGAACTTTCCGAGCAATTTTCCTATCAGGAACTTTTGTGGCTTGAAGAACTCAATTACCGCAATTTAAGTCGAGTCAATCTTTCCGGCGGATGTCTGTCGGCCCATGCCTGGATTGTCTCCGGCCTGGTTCGGATTATCGAGGCGTCTTTGCAGCTTCGCGGCCAGGCTTCAAATCAAATTTCAAATGCCAGACGCGCCGTGGCCCATGGGCAATATGGGCTTTGCGGGCAATCTCATTCGGTATGGGTTTTGGAAAGCTGATGAAAAGAACTGCGATTGTGGGTTGCGGACAGACTGATCACAGCGGAAATCGTTTTGACGTGACCGGGATTGAATTGATTCATGAGGCGGTTTCCCGCGCGTTGGCGGATGCGGATTTGACGCTCGCGGATATTGACGGGGTCGTGATCGGAAATATGGACCATTTTGAGGGAATTAACGGCGTTGAGTTATGGTCGATTTCCGGAAACGGCGGGATTTTAAAACCCACGATTAAACTTACCACCGGAGGCACCACCGGAAGCACGCTGGCAATTGGAGGATATCATTTAACCGCCTCGGGGCTTTTCAACAAACTTTTGGTTATCGGTTGGGAGAAAAATTCCGAATCAGATACCACTGGGGCGATTACCACCGCCTTTGATCCGGTTTGGGATCGCTTGGTTTTTGCCGGAGCGATCTCGGGTCTGGCGGTTGAGGCCTCGGCCTATATGAAGAAATTTGGCGTCACCGAAAAAGACGCGGCGCGAGCGGTTATTCGGGACCGCAAGCATGCCGTTAAAAATCCCCATGCGCATTTAAGAAGAGAAGTGACCATTGAAGAAGTCTTGCGCGCTCCTCTGTTGTCTGATCCGATCAAGGCCTTGGACATTTGTCCTAGAACCGACGGCGCTTGCGCGGTCATCTTCGCCAATGAGGATTACGCCGAGAAAATTTGTCCCAAGCCCGCATGGATTTTAGGGGCGGCAAACCGCCATCCCTACGCTTATTTGGGCGACGTCGAATGGTATCCGCTCAAATCTCTTGCCTTGGCCTCTCAGGAGCTTTACGCGAAACTCGGAATAAAAGAGCCCTTAAAAGAAATCAACTTAATGGAACTCTACACTCCCTACTCCTTCGCTAATTTATCCTGGATTGAGGCCTTGGGCTTGGCGAAACCCGGCGAAGGGGCGAAATTAATTTGGGAGGGCGTTACCGACGCGGGAGGGACTCTTCCTATTAATCTGTCCGGCGGAGTGTTGTCGACGAACCCCATCGGCGCGACCGGGCTTATTCGCGCGGCTGAATGCGCGCATCAAATCATGGGGCGCGCGGGCGAGCGTCAAGCTCCGGAAGTCAAAAAGGCTTTATCGACGGGCTTTGGAGGATGTTTCTGGTCTGACATTTTGATCTATGGTTCAGAAAAACCGTCTTAAACGATCCGATTTTATCTTTGTCGAGAGCGGCGATGCCTTTCAGCCGTTTCAGTATTCCGTTGGTATGGAGGGAAGCCGTTTTTTCGCCGAAATTCGGGATCATAAGAAATTTTTGGGGCTTCGCTGCCCTTCTTGCAGGAAGGTCTATGTTCCGCCGCGAAAAATCTGCGGGCCTTGCTTTAAAACGATGGAGGAGTGGGTCGAAGTAGGCCCTATGGGGACCTTGTCGGCCTTTACGATTTTACGCTTTCCGTTTATCGATCCGGAAACCGGAGAGAAAAAACCGGTTCCCTATGGATACGGATTCATTCTTTTGGATGGAGCTTCGACCCAGTTTCAACATTTTCTCAAAGTCGATCCCGACTGGCCACCCTCGATAGGCATTCGAGTCAAACCTGTTTTTGCGGAAGATCGTCAAGGCAAACTCTCTGATATCCTCCATTTTGAGGCGGCGTAAGTCGGCTCATCTGCGCGGATTGGATTTGTGAACGGCCCCGGAATTGAGATATCCTATATAAAGAGGAAACATGAAAAGCCTTTTTTTTGAGGACTTCGCGGTCGGACAGGTTTTTAATAGTCCCGCTCCGAGAACGGTGACCGAAAAAATGATCGAAGACTATGGCCGCGTTTCGGGAGACATGAATCCTCTTCATTTTGACGAGGCTTTCGCCCGGAAAAGCCCTTTTGGGAAAAAAATCGCGCACGGGCTTTTGGGCCTTTCGGTCGCCAGCGGGCTTTTGCATGACACCGGCATTATTCGAGAGACCATCATCGCTTTTACCGGCGGCGAGTGGAAATTCAAAAAACCGATTTTTATTGGAGACGCCGTTTCTTTGAAGATGGAAGTTTTCAAGATTAGGCGCGTGGGCTCATCCCAAGGTTTTGTCCTTTTAAACGCCGAACTCTCCAACCAACATTCCGATATCGTCCAGGGCGGCGTTTGGTCTCTGATGGTTCGCTCAAAGCCGCAATAAGCTTGTAACACCGATTATCTATCCTAAGGGCATGGACAGAAAGACCCAAGCTCTTGATCCCGCCTGCTTGACTCATGAGCTTCGCGCCCCGGTTACCTCGCTGCGCCTGGGGCTTCAGTTACTTAATGAACAGGCGAAAAGCCGCTTAAGCCCCCAGGAAAGACAGATGCTGGATTTGGCCATTCGTAGCGCCGGGCGCCTTGAAGATATGGTGAATGATGTCATGGATTATTCCAAGGCCTCTCACAGCGGAATCAAAATTTCTTGGCAATTGTGCGATGTCCGAAATTTAATTGGAGAAGCGGTTCAGGGGCTTCAGTCTTTTGCCTTGGCCCATGGCGTGCGTTTAAACCGCGACTGCCCGGTTCCTCTTCCTCGAATAGAGGCTGATTCCCAGCGCATCATCCAGGTTCTAACCAATCTCATTTCAAATGCCGTCAAATTCACCCCTCCGCGCGGAACGGTGACGGTTTCGGCCGATATGGGCAGATTTGAGCACGAAGGGACGATTATCTTTAAAGTGAAAGACACGGGCAAGGGAATTCCGCAAGATGAGTTGGAAAAAATTTTTAAGCCCTTCGTCCAGGCCAGCCATACCGACGCCGGGCAGGGAACGGGGTTGGGGCTGAGCTTGTCTAAGATGATGGTTGAGCTCCATGGCGGACGCATCTGGGCCGAGAGTTGGCCGGGGCTGGGCGCGACTTTTTACTTTACTATTCCGATTTCGGCTAGCGAAACAGTGCGCAAGATGACGCCTTACCCCAAGGCGGTTGAGTATTCCGGCCTTCTGATGTCGTTAACCCGGCGCCTAAACGCTTTCTTGGCGTTCTTTGTTTAGGATTATTCCGCCAATAACAGCGGCGCTTGAGGCGGTGGCGCGTCTAAAGGGAGCGCGCTAAAAAAATCGCCGACCATTGAAATAATTTGATCCATATCGCTAGTGCGGCAAACATCTGCGCGCAGGGCTTTTGAATTGGACAATCCCGCGGTGTACCAAACGACGATGCGGCGGCAGTTGAGCGCGGCTTGGCGCTCGCCCAAAAGAGAGCGTTCAAGGCTTAAATGCCTGATGAGGGTTTCTCTTCTTTCCTTGATGGAAGGAACGTAAATTTCGGAATCGTCGTTTTTTATCGCCGCGTCGAGATTGCGGTAAATCCATGGGTTTCCCAGCCCGGCTCGTCCGATCATGATTCCGTCGCATTGACTAATTGAGCGGATATCTTTTGCCGCTTTTTCGCTGATCACATCCCCATTTCCTATGACCGGAATTTTAACCGCCTTTTTCACTTTTCCGATAGCCGCATAATCGGCGGTTCCGGAATAACCTTGCTTTTGAGTTCTTCCGTGAACGGTGACAGCGTCAAAACCGCAGGCCTCGGCCCTTTGGGCGATGGCGGCCGCTTCTTCTCCGCTCGGGTTTTCAAAACCCGCGCGCATTTTGACGGTCAGGGGAATTTTTTTGACCGCGGCGCGAACCGCTTTAAAAACGGCTTCGGCTTTTTGGGGTTCTTTTAAGAGGGCCGCGCCTTCTCCGTTAGAGACCACCTTTCTGACCGGGCATCCCAGATTTAAATCCAGAAGATCGAAATTCATGTCCTCAATAATGCGCGCCGCTTCCGCCATGATGTCCGGGTCGCAACCCAAAAGCTGCGCTCCCAGAGGGCGATCTTCCGGACAGCTTTGAAGGAGTAATTTTGTTTTGGCGTTATCCCGGACCAGGGCTTGGGCTGAGACCATTTCAAGAAAAGAAAACCCGAGGCCTTTTTCCCGTGCGATCAAGCGAAAGGGGAGATCGGTGCAGGCCGCCATGGGAGATTGAATGATGGAAGATGAAATTTTGAGTCTTCCCAATGATAAAGCCATGAATTTATTATGGCTTTATTAAGCTCCTTTTTATAAGGGTCTTTAGGCCCAGAAACTTTCTGGGCCTTTTGCCGGACTCTTTCTGGGTCTTTGGGCCCAAGCCATTTTTAATTCCGGTTGCTACAATAGATTAATCTTTTTTAGGGAGGAACTCGATTGAAAACTCGCCACGCTGCTGTTCTTTCGCTTCTGTTGTCCTGGAGTCTTTCATCCGGGGCCCTGGCGGCCGAACGTCCTGTTGAACCAAACATCGTTAATCCCGCGCCTGAAACGGACGCTCCCCTCTCTTCTTTTTCCCTTGATCAAAATCCTGCGGCTTTGGAGTTATCCGCCCCCGTCCAAGAACCCTCTCTTCAGGCAGAAACTCGGCGTTTCTCTGATCTGTCAGATGCCCCCACGCCAGCCCAAATTTCTTTAAGCGCCGTTAAGGCTGCCGCCGCTTCCAAAGCCCGCCTTTCTTTTTGGTCTAAAACTATTTTTAAAACCCAAAAAGGCGTCTCCTTGGAAGTTAAAAAAATAACGGATCATTCTTCCGGGTTTTCCGCCTTTTCGGTCGGGCGCAAAATTTGGAACATTGTCTCCGGCCGGCAAGCTCAAGAGAGCGCTTCTGATTTGATTTCCCTTTCCAAAGAAAACGCCTCAAATCCTTTGCCGCGCCTTTCGCGATTTTCTCCCAAACAGATTCAAAATCCGGAAACTAGGGAAATCCCGGCTCCCTTGGAAGCTGAAAAAATTTTGGAGGAACTGCGCCAACGCCCGCCTTCCGCCGTTTTTTTCGATTACGACAAGACTCTCACCGAGGTCAACGAGCAGGGGATTAGCCTTCCGCCCGCGAAAAATTTGATTGAGGGAATTAAGACCCTTCTTAAAAGGGGTTGGCCGATCGCCATTATCACCAGCCGCACTTTTGATCGTCAACCCGCAAGCGCCAATTTCGCCAACACCATCGATCCCTTGATTAGCCAAATTCCGGAATCCCTGCGGGACCATCTTTTTTTCGTCGGCGGGGCGGGAAGCGAATTCATCGCGTTTAAAAATGGAAAGCCGGTTCGCTATTTGGACCGGGACTGGAGCGAAGATGAGAAAGAAAAAATCTCTTCCATTATCGATGAGGTCTTGTCCGAATTAAAGATTTCTCCAGAAGAGGTCAATATCAGCCGCGATCTGCCGTCTCAAATGTTGGTGCGCTTTAATCATCATGGGGATCCGCGTTCAACTCCCTTTGCCGAACTCTTGGATAAGAATCTTAAAAATCGGGGCCTTCTTTTTCCCGTCATTCATGGCGGAGATTTTGTTTATTTCAATAAATTCGACAAGGGGACGGGGGCGGCCCTGATTTATTCGGCGATGCGAGAAAAAGGATTTCCGGTGTCGGAAGAAAATCTTCTCTTTGTCGGAGATGAATTTCATCTCTTCCCCAATGGGACCATGGGCGGAGACGCGAAGATGGCCTTGGCTTTTCCCAAGTCGCTGTCGATTAGCGTGGGAAAGGATTTGCGCGGAACTTTGCCGCCGAGCGTCTTATGGTTGGGCGGGCGAACCTCGGGAACGAATCTGGTGATGCAGGAACTTTTGCGATTGCCGGCTCCGAAAAAAGAAGACGCCTTTAGGCGGAAAGTCCAATATTGGACAGCTTCCTCCTTCGTCTTGGGCGGATTAAGTATGGCGGCGCTGTCGGAAGTTCCTTGGACCAACCTCCTCCATCATCCTGTTTCAGCGTTAGGAGTGGCGGGCTCAACCGTTCTTAGCGCCGCCGGAATTCCGCAGATCGTCAAAAATTTCAAATGGAAGTCGCTGGCGACCAAGGATTTGTCGCTTAAAGCCGGATTGATTTGGGCGGCGGCTTCGGCCTTGTTTTTGGGTTTGTCTTTAATCAAGCATTCAAGCCCCTTTTGGGTCGCCTCCAATCTCTCGGGACTGTTGGAAAGTTCGGTTTTAATTTCGCAGATTCTTCTTTACAATCATAAAGGGGTTCGCGGCGCTTTAAGCGCTTTGTCTGTCGCCTTGGTCTCTCTAGCCGCGGTTCTTGGGGGGATTTCTTTTCCGTTGATTTTATTTTGGGCCGCTTTGGGGCTTTTGACGGTCTTAAACGTTCCTCAAATTGCCGCTAATTTTAAGCTTTACCGCGCGGAAAGAAAATCTCCCGAAGGCCTCAGCCCGCTCCTATCGGTTTTAGTGATTGCAGGCAGCGCTCTCAGTCTTGTCGTCGCCGCCACCCAAGGCAATATTTATTGGATTTTAACCAATGCCGTCTCGATTTTGATGTCGGCATTGATCCTGGGTCAAATTTACGCCCCCGGCCCGGTTAATTCTATCCTGTCAAAGGCTCTTTTTCTCCGCCAATAACCTTTAAGCCTCATCTCAAATCTGAAATATTTGGGTAACCTGAAAGGGTTATGCTAAGAGAGTGATAAGGCGGCTGATTTTGGCGTCTATTTTTCTTTGGAATCAGGGCGCGTTTGCGGCTTTGCCGATGGATGAGCCTTTGAAAAATCCTTCCGATGCGTTTTACAATGTCAAAGCCGATCCCTTGCCGCGTTCGGTGATCCATTTGTTGATGGACAATCATTATTTCGTCCATTCCGACGGCTCGATATGGTCTCCTTCGCGCAAGGAAGAAATACGCAAATCCCAAATTCGCGTTCTCATTCGGCGGCTTAAAAGCACCGAGCGCTTAAAGGCGATGCTAAAAATCGATTTAATCCTGTCGGAAAATCCCAATGGGCATCTGACTCCAGATGAGCTTAAAAAAGTGCGCCATATCCTCAAAGACGTGTGGCCTTTTTTTACGATCGATAACCGCAAACACTTCTCGCGCTATTTTTCAAAAGAGGAATTGTACTCCCTGAATTTAACTCCTCCCGATGAAGATTCCGATCCCGATCTTTTATCTCAAGCGCCCCTGGGAACCCCGCCTCCGCCGCCGCTTCCAGCCGGGTTTTTATCTCAGATTCAGACGGCGCCCCAAAGCGCTTCTGCCGCGCCCTTACCCCCGCAGCAGACGTTTAACCCAATCCAGAATTCTCCCTTGGTCTCTACTCCCGCTCCGTTTTTGCCGCAGGCGCAAGCGCCAACCTTGGCCCCCGTCTCGGTTCCTAATTCCGAGCTTGCAGTCCCGCCGCCGGCCGCGGCGCCTGTTATCTCTCAAACTCCCTTACCCGCGCCCGTTTCAATACAGACCGCATCTCCGGCTCTTCCAAGCGCTCAGGCCTTAGCGGTTAAGCCTTCTTTGCCGCCGGCGGCGAGGGTTGCCGCGGTTTCATCACCAGTGTTAGGGCAAGTCGCCGCCCAGGCGGCATCTATCGTTCGCGCGCCTGTTTCAAGTCCCGCCGCTTTTCCCGCTAAAGCTGTTGTCCATGCTCCCGTTCCCGCGTCAATTTCATCGGCGACGGCCAAAGCCTCGGTGGAAGTCTTAAATTCTTCCGCCACTTTGTCTCAAGTGACGGTTGATTCCATTCGTCAGGCCTTGGCCTCTTCCAGCGTCATTGGGTCAAGGGAATATGGCGTTTCAAAGCCAAAGGGGCCAACGACTCTTCCGCCCTTGAAAAGTTATTCCCTGCCTTCCTTGAGCGTGGTTTCCCCGGCCGATTTTGAGAAATTCTTGCTGAGCGCTCCTTATTCCGAAGACCCGAAGGGTCTATTGAGGCTCATCAATACCGATGCCCAAGAGCCGTTTCGCTCAAGAGCTTTAAATATCGTGATGAATTTAACGCCGGCGATTGTCATCGATTCCGATCAAATGGGAAAAGAGGCTCATCAAAAGACATTCTTAAAACAGAATGCAGAAGGGCGTTTTGAGGCCACCATTGCCGTTAACCCCAATCCGATTCTGGCCTCAAAGCGGGAATTTATTTTTGAAGACTGGAAAGCGATGCTTCCGGTTTCGTCCTCCGCGTATCAGACGATGGGGGTTCCAGTGCCGTCGGTTCAAGCTTTAGACGTTTCCGCTCGCCCGGATAAGGTTGAGTCCGGCGATTGGGGAACCAAGACTCAGATCTATTCCGATGGAAGCGAACGCGGGAATTACTCTTCCTTTGAGATGGCGGGGTTTTTGCTTCATGGGCTGTTGGAATTGGAGGCTCGCATTGAGGGCTGGTCGGCGTTTCCCTATCAAGAAGAGTCATATGCCTATTCCGCGCAGATGCTTCTCTACGCCGAGATTAAAGACGGGGCTAAAACCGCGGACTTTCTCGATCCCCAGCTGCGGGCTTTATTTGAGGATTGGCTCAATCATCCGGCTCGGTTCCATGATTTTATCATCCATTCCCTGGCTTCGGGACAAAATTCCCTCTGGGACTTGCGCCATATCGGCGCTTCCCGCCGCGACTATTTTATTCGGAAATCCTATGTGAGCTGCCCCAAATCTCTGGCCAAGGAGAAATCCCTCAAGGAGTCAGAGAGTATAGATTCGACTAAAAAAGAAGCGATGTCCTTGGCGAGAGCTCATTTCGTTAGCGAGGTCGATTTCGAGCGGGCTCTTAACAGTCTTGATTTTAAGGCCACGGGCATCGAAGCCAATAAAAAAATTCCGTCTCGGCAGGATTGCATTAATTATTGGCAGAAGGAATTCATGGGTTCTAATGTCCTTGATCAATTGATGGATGAGGCGAAATCTGCCGAGAAAAATTTCCGCGAGAAAACAGGAGCGCCATATGTTCCTTAAAAGAATTGGAAAAAAACTCGGGATTTTGGCGGCGATTTTGTTGCTAGGATATTCGGCCTTCGCCGGTTCGGATGGTTCGACTGATTACGTCTCCCCTTGGCGGGATTTTTCCTGCTCCTTGCCTAAGGGGTGGGTGGCTTTTAGCGAAAAAGATCAGATGGGATATGTCGTCCATATCCTGGGGCCGGATGACCCCACCGGGGTTTACCGAACCGGAATTGACATTCACTGGTTTGATTCCAGCCGCCCCGGCTTTGTTCCATTGACCAAGGCGGTAGAGGGGATGCGGGCTTCCGATTCCCTGACCGGGCGCTCTTCGACTTTATTGCGCGTGGTTAGAGGCGCTGACACTTTCGCGCGCATGTTTGAAATCAACGAAAATCGTTGGCTCCCGAGCGAACGTCTTCCGTCGATAAAAAAGCATCTTCATTCTTACGTGGCCATTTTGCCCCGCGGGAAAAGTTATTGGATTATCACCCTTTCCAGCACGCGCTCGGTTTATTTAGATTACCGCGATACCTTTATTGATTTCCTGCGCTCTTTTAATCCCATGGGATACTGAGTTATAATTCAGGAGATGGGGAACTTAGAGCAGAAAAATTCTCAGCCGTTTTCCTACCCGCTCAAAAAGGCGTTTGTCGAGCCGGACTGGCGGCGGTTGCCCGGCTTTAAAGACGCGACTGTCGCCGAATGGGAGAGCGCCTTGTGGCAGCGCCAACGCTCGATAAAAAACCTTAAAGAGCTTAAAAATGCTCTGGGCGCTTATTTGACCGATGACCTGGCCTTGGAAATCGAGCGCGATCAAAAAGAATATGCGACGATGTCGATGCTGATTCCCCCGCAGATGCTCAATACGATGAACGAAAAAGATTTGCGCCATGATCCCGTGCGCCGCTACATGATTCCGATGATTTCGGACCGCCATCCGGAGTGGCCGAACCACCCGAAGTCTCAAAGAGATAGTTTGCACGAGAGCGAGATGTGGGCGGTCGAGGGACTCACTCACCGCTATCCCACCAAGGTTTTGGCGGAATTGATTTCGACCTGCCCGCAGTACTGCGGGCATTGCACACGCATGGATTTGGTCGGCAATTCCGTTCCCCAGGTCCAGAAAAGAAAATTCGAGCTCCTTCCGCAAAAAAGGTTTGATCTCATCCTCGATTATTTGAAAAAAACTCCCGCAGTCCGGGACGTGGTCGTTTCCGGAGGCGATATCGCCAATGTCCCAATCGCGCAGCTGGAAGCCTTTGTCTCATCGTTAATGGATATCCCTAATATTCGGGACATTCGCCTGGCGTCCAAAGGGCTTCAGGGGCTTCCGCAACATTTTTTGCAAGACGAGGTTTTAAGAGCCTTGGAGCGCTTAGCCAAAAAAGCCCGCGAGCGCGGAGTGGATATCGCTCTTCACACCCATGTCAATAACGCCGCGCAGGTCACTCCCTTGGTCGCCAAGGCCGCCAAAAAGATTTTGGAATTGGGGTTTCGCGACGTTCGCAATCAAGGGGTGATTTTGCGCGGGGTCAATGCGACATCGCAAGATCTTTTAGAGCTTTGCTTTACCCTTTTAGATCACGCGAAAATCATGCCTTATTATTTTTACGTTTGCGATATGATTCCCAATTCCGAGCATTGGCGGGTTTCTATCGACGAAGCCCAAAAGCTTCAGCACGATATCATGGGATATCTTCCGGGTTTTGCGACTCCTAGAATTGTTTGCGACGTTCCCCTGGTCGGTAAAAGATGGGTTCATCAAGTCGACGCTTACGACCGGGAAAAAGGGATTTCCTACTGGACTAAAAATTACCGCACTTCTATTGAGAAAGACGACCCCGACGCCTTGACCCGGCGTTATGAATACTATGACCCGGTCTATACCTTGTCTCCCGAAGGCCAGCGGTACTGGAAAAAACAGGCTATCGCCGCCTAAATGTCTGCGCATTTATCCCCCTATAAAATTCCCGGCCTCATGATTGTTGAGGGAAAGGTTTTTCCGGATGAGCGGGGTATCTTCATGGAGAGTTGGAGAGAAGAGGATTTTGCCGCCGTTCCCGGCGCGCGCTTTGTGCAGGATAATCTTTCAAAATCCCGCCAAGGGGTGATTCGCGGGCTTCATTATCAAAAGCGCCCGGCCGGAATCGGCAAATTAGTGCGCTGCGTTTACGGGAAAATTTGGGATGTCGCCGTTGATATCCGCAAAGGCTCTCCCACCTTCGGGCGTTGGGCGGCTCTGGAGCTTTCCGGAGACGTCAATCGAATGTTGTGGGTTCCGGAGGGTTTTGCTCATGGGTTTTGCGCTTTAAGTCCTGAAGCCGCCGTGCTTTACCGGACGACCGGGTATTGGTCTCCCGAAAACGAGCGCGGAATTGTTTGGAACGACTCTTCTCTCGCTATTTCCTGGCCGGTCGAACATCCGTATTTGTCTTCCAAAGACGCTGAGCTTCCTTCTTTGTCTCAAGCCGACAACAATTTTGTTTATATTTCTTGATTTAGAATTCTTCGAGAGAATTTTTCAAAATCCGCGGGGGGCTGAGCTTCAAAGCTCGGCCAGTTTGACTCCGGAATTATAATTTTAAGCGCGTGAAGCATGAGCCGCGGAGCCGCGATGGCGGGGTTTCCGTAGAGAGAATCCCCCAAGATGGGATGGCCGATAAAATAGAGGTGTGCGCGAATTTGATGCCGCCTTCCGGTCAGGGGTGAAACTTCCAGAAAAGAAGCGTTCTCGCGGCTCTGAAGGGCGCGGTAGAGAGTTTTTGACGGCTTTCCTTCTTTTGAGACCCCGGTTCTCCCGGAGCCAAATAATTTAAGCGCGGCGTCAATAGAACCTTCCCCCTCTAATTTTCCGGAAACTAAGGCCCAATAGGTTTTTTTAATTTTACGGTTTTCAAAAAGAGACGATAAGAGGCGCTGGGTTTGAATATCCTTGGCGAAAAGGCACACCCCGCTGGTCTCTTTGTCCAAGCGGTGAACCGGATAGACGGAATGCCCCAATTTTTCCGAGAGGAGATAATTGAGCGGCTTTTCTTTGAAATTGCGTCCAAAAACGACGACCTCGCCACAGGCTTTTGAAACGACGATTAAATGGGCGTCTTCAAAAATGATTTCCATGGGAGATGGGGACAGTCCCTATTTATTGGGGAACAGGCGCTCAAAAAGGTAGGTGTACTCAAGCGCGTCCTCTTTGGCCGCTTTTTTCAGATTAGCGGCTTGACTGTGTCCGCCATCGGAAGTCTCGTAATAGAAAACGGGATCTCCAAAAGCTTCCATCTTGGCCGCCATTTTTCGGGCGTGCGCTGGGGCGACGCGGTCATCGTCTTTGGAGCTTAAGAAAAAAACTCGCGGATAATGAACGCCGGGTTTTACGTTTTGATAGGGAGAGTAGCGGCTAATAGCGGCGGCTATTTTAGGATCTTTGGGATCTCCGTATTCCGCGATCCAGGAGGCTCCGGCCCCGATGTGGGTGTAGCGCAGCATGTCTAAAAGCGGAACCTGGCAAACGACGGCGTTAAAAAGACCGGGCTTTTCGGTAAAGGCCGCTCCGACCAAAAGCCCGCCGTTGGATCCTCCCATGATTCCCAGATGACGGGGCGAGGTGATTTTTCTCCGGATAAGATCTTTCGCGACAGCCAAGAAATCGTCATAGGCTTTTTGGCGATGGGTTTTAAGCGCCGCTTCATGCCAGGCCGGCCCAAATTCACCGCCGCCGCGGATATCGGCCAGGGCATAGACGCCCCCTTTTCTAAGCCAGATTTTTCCGACGATGCCGGAGTAAAATGGCGTCATCGAAATTTCAAATCCGCCATATCCGTAAAGAAGGGTCGGGTTTTTGCCGTCAAACTTAATTTGTTTTTGATGGATGACAAAATAGGGGATGGGTGTTCCGTCTTTACTTTGAGTCCAGATTTGTTCCGAGACTAGATTCCGGGCGTCAAAGCGCGCGGGAAGTTTCTTGACGGCCTTAAGCCCCGCGCGGTCCTTAAGATAAAGCGTGGTCGGAGTCAAAAAATCCTGGTAGCTTGCGAAAATCGTGTTTGAAAGGCTTTCTCCGGTGACGATGTCGGTCGCGCCGTTTTGGGGGAGTTTGATTTCGCTTAAGGACCAGCGGGAATTTTTAAGGCGGCCTTCCAAAATTTGGCCGCGCACGTTTTTGAGAATCGAGAGATAAAGCACGCTTTTGGCCGCGAGCGCGTCTTCAATGGTCTCATGGAGTTTGGGGCGATAAACCAAGGACACAAAACGCGCGGGGTGAGCTTTCTCGATATCGGCCAGGGGCCAGGAGATTAAATCCCCCCGAAGAAATTTGCCGGAGGGGGTTTTCCAATCGCTTCTCAAAACGGCCAGGGCCAGGCCCTTAAAAAAGCCTTTTAAATCCGCGTCCTCGGGAATCGGGATGCGTTTGAGTTTTTGACGGGGCGAAATCCAATAATTAATCGAGCGGAAAAAAGCCGGAGTTCTGACGATGACGGGAATGGATCCGGAGGGACGGAAATTGACGAAGCCGTAGGCCTCCATGTCGGTTTTCTTTCCTTTAAAAAGGGTTTGGGCTTGGGATAAGGGGGTGTGCCTCTTCCAGAGTTTGACGATTCTGGGATACCCCGAGCTGGTCAAGGTTCCCGGGCCGAAATCGGTCGCGACTAAAATCGCGTCTTGGTTAAACCAAGCCACTTCGGATTTGGCGCTGGGGAGATTAAACCCGTCTTTGACAAAAGAGCGCGAGGGGATATCAAATTCCCTGACAAATTTCGCGTCGGTTCCTCCATCGGAGAGATTGAGAAGGCAGCGGTGATAAGAGGAAGGCAGGCGCGGCCGAAACGCCGTCCCCTGAGTCGTCCGCGCACGCTTTTGCGAGGAAGGCAGGCACTCCGCTCCCTGCCAAACCCAGTTTTTCTTTTCTCTTTTGGCGAGTTCGTCGATATCCAATAGATTTTGCCAATGGGGATGGGGAGTCGAGTAATCGGAGATCAAGGCGCGGCGCCAAACTCCGCGCACGTGTCTGCGGTCTTGCCAGAAATTGTAAACCCATTTCCCGCGCAGGCCGGGATAGGCAAGCTTGTCCGGAGCTTCGAGAATCTTAAGAATTTTCTCGCGAATGATCTTGTATCTGGGGTCCTGGGTTAAAACCGACAGGGTCTTTTGATTTTGGGCCTTGACCCATTGGAGGGCTTTGGGCGAATTGGTGGGCTCCAGCCATAAAAAAGGGTCGGATTGTTGGACGTTAGAGGCGCCGGTTTGAGCGGCGACGGCGGAGCGCGGAAAAAAAAGAGCGGAAACGATGAGAAGCTTAAATTTCATCAACGGAAATTTTTGAACTGAAGGTCCACGCCGAAATTTCCGTTTTTAAGATGGGCCATCGCCGCCTGAAGATCGTCTTTAGATTTGCTGGAAACTCTCAACTGATCTCCCTGAATCGAGGGATTGACCTTGAGTTTCGCCGCCTTAAGAGCCGCCGACATTTCCTTGGCCTTGTCCGTCGGTATTCCGGACTGAACGGAGACCTCCATTCGGGCCGTCTGCCCCAAAGCCGTTTCCACTTTTTCTTTTTTAAAATTTTTAAGCGGCAAGCCGCGCTTGGCCATTCGCATCGAGAGAATGTCGAAAGCCGCCTCGATGCGGTTTTGATCTTTCGCGCGGAAAATGAGCTTTTTATCCTTTGAATTAAGCTCGATGGAGGCCTGGGCGTCTTTGAAATCAAAGCGGTTGGCGATTTCCTTCATCGCGACCTGAATGGATTCCGCGACCAGGTTTAAATCCACTTCGCTGACGACATCGAAAGAATAATCCTGCGCCATGGCTCCATTGTATCACTTCCTCCTCCGCTTCCCAAAGACTCAAAAAAGGGGATAGTCCCTTTTTGAAGCGCGGCTTTAATGGATTTTTAACGGGGGCCCGTGTTAGAGTATCTTGATGTCGTATCGAAATTATTTGAAATTTTTCTGCGGAGTGGCTTTTCTCGGTTTGGGGCTTTTGATGAGCCCCTCTTCCCGCGCGGAGAACGTTTCTTTGCCGCCGCAAGTTTCATCTTCGAGCGTCGACTCAAATTCCGTTTCCCGCCGCGCCAAGCCCACGCCTTACGACTCGGTTTTTCCCCAGACGGAATATTTGGGCCCGACCATCGGGGTTTCAAGCTCCGCTCCCACATCCCCGCTCAACGATTTTCTTTGGGGGCATTCTCATTGGCTGAAAGACCATCAGATTTCTATCTCGGGCTGGGTGGACGCGGGATATAACGCCAGCAGTTCCAATCATTCTAACGAACCGATGACCTATGACATCGCTCCCAATTCCGTTCAGCTCGATCAGGCCGTTCTTCAGGCCGAGAGGCTTCCCGACACGGTCCAAACCGATCATGTGGATTGGGGCTTTCAGTTTGACGGGCTCTACGGCATGGATTATCGCTACACCACCGCCCAAGGGTATTTCAGCCAACAACTTTTACAGCAAAATAAGCTTTATGGGTTTGATCCGGTGGTGGCCAACGTTCAGGTTTACGTTCCTCAAATCGCCAAGGGAACGCTTTTTACCATCGGGCGGTACATTTCGCCCGCCGATATCGAGGCCCAGTTCGCTCCCCAAAATTTTCTCTACACTCATTCCTTGATGTTTAGTTATGACGCCTACACCCAGACCGGCGTCAATGCCGCGATTAAATTTAACGACACTTGGACTCTTCTCTTGGGAGTCAACGCCGGAGATGATATTGCGCCTTGGGCTCCTGCGGCTCAACCCACGGGACAAGCCATGCTTCGCTGGGTGTCTCCCAGTAATAACGATTCGCTCTGGGGCGGCGTCGATTCGATGAACGGTGGACAATTTACCGCCAATCATGATAATTTGCAGGAATCGAACCTGACCTGGAGCCACCGTTTTAATCCCGGCTTTTTCACCGAGACCGAAGCTTATTATCTGTATCAATACAATGCGGTGTTGGGCGGCACCTGCAATTTTGGACCGCTCACGGCGTTCGGCGGCGGCGGCTGCGGGGCGCCTATTCCCGGCCTGTCGAGCGCTTGGGGGGCGGTCAATTACACGGAGTATAAACTTAACGATAATAATTTTCTGTCAGTCCGCAATGATTGGCTTGACGACGTCAACGGAGAGAGAACCGGTTTTGCCTCTCAATACGCCAGTTGGACGATCGGCGTGACGCATCAGTTTTCGGCCTTAACCGAGATCCGACCGGAAATTCGCTATGAACGCTCTTTAACCGGCGCCCTGCCGTATAACGATGGAACCAAGCGCGATCAATACACCTTCAATATGGACATCATTCAGTCGTTTTAATCAGCGGACGAAATGAAATAGAGTCATGAGCGTCGCCAGCGCGCTAAAACCAGTCAGCACATTGCGTCCTAAATAATCCAAACGTTTTTCCAAATGTTCAAAGCGATGATCGAATTTTTCTTCCATTTTTCCGAACCGCTCATCAACCGCCTTAAACTGTTGGCGGACTTCCTCGAACTTCTCATTGACTTCCTTGAATTGCCGGCGAATATTGCCGAATTCGCTGTCGACGCTTTCTTCTAAGTGCGCGATGTGATTGAACTGGGTTTTGAGCATGAGCGGAATGGCTTTGTCATCCGAGAGAACCCCTTTTTGGGTGATTTCCTCTTCCGCTTCCTTGACCTTTCGGTCTAAAAACGTCATAAATATCCGCATTGCCGTGTCTTTTTCGAACATATCTGCCTCCTTATTTTAGCAGTTCCCCGACGTTCGCGCCAGACTTCTCATCCGTCATCATTCATACGGATGAAAGGCGTAAAAAGTTCCCTAAAAAGCCGAGCGGCTGTGGGCTTTGATTAAACCTGGAACCGTCATAAAATCTGATAAAATATAAACAATATGCGCGCGTTCGGAGAAAGATAGTGCAAGCGGTAATACTGGCCGGGGGGTTGGGCACCCGCATCAGCGAGGAAACGTCCCTGCGTCCAAAGCCGATGATTGAGATTGGCGGCAAACCCATTTTGTGGCACGTGATGAAAATCTATTCCCATTACGGCATCCATGATTTCATTATTTGCCTGGGATACAAGGGATACATGATCAAGGAATATTTCGCCAATTATTTTCTCCATATGTCCGATGTCACTTTTGACATGGCCAATAACTCGATGAAAATCCATCAAAATAGCGCGGAGCCCTGGAAGGTGACCTTGGTGGACACCGGAGAGGCGACGATGACGGGCGGTCGGATCAAGCGCGTTAAAGACTATGTCGGCGACAAGACTTTTTGCCTGACCTACGGCGACGGCGTGGGGAACGTGGATATTCAAAAACTCGTTGATTTTCACCGTTCGCATAAGAACCTCGCGACCTTGACGGCGGTTCAGCCTCCGGGGCGTTTTGGGGCTCTTGAACTGAAAGGCTCAAGCGTTCTTCGTTTTCTTGAAAAGCCCCATGGGGATGGAGCTTGGATCAATGGCGGTTTTTTTGTCTTAGAGCCCCAAGTCCTGGATTTAATCTCCGGAGATGAGATGATCTGGGAAAGAGAACCTTTGGCGCAGTTGTCCCAACAAGGAAGCCTTCGCGCTTATTTTCACGAGGGATTTTGGCAGCCGATGGACACTTTGCGCGACAAAAACCATTTGGAAGAATTGTGGTCTTCCGGAAAAGCTCCATGGAAGGTGTGGAAGTGAAGGCTCAGAACATATCCTCTAACGAGAAAGAGCGTCATTTTCGCTACCTTATGGAAGTTAAGGAAATTGTTTTTCGGTTTATCCCTAAAAATCAGGCGCGGGTCTATCTTTACGGCTCTTGGGCGCGAAGAGAGGAGCGACCGACATCCGACATTGATATTGGAATTTATCCTCTTCGAGAGCTTTCGCCTGTCCTGCTGTCGAGTTTGTCCGAGGCGCTTGAGGAAAGCGCCGTGCCTTATCGAGTGGAGATCGTAAACCTCAACGAAACTTCCAAGGCTTTTCGCGAGCGCGTATTTGAAGAAGGAGTCTCATGGAACGCTTAGAAGCACGCGTGAGCGTGGCGCGAAAAGCGCTCAACACTTTTCTGGATCTGGCGGGGCCCGTTGGGTATGCGATCCGCCCTTCTTCGGAAAGGCGCGATGCGGCGATACAGCGTTTTGAGTATTCTTTCGAGGCCGTTTGGAAGGCTGTCCAGCTCTATCTTTCCCAGGAAGAGGCGCTGTCTATCGGTTCTCCAAAGGGCTGCATTCGCGCCAGCCGCGAAGTGGGCTTTCTTGATGAGTCCGAGGCTGAAACCGCCTTAAAAATGGCGGATGCCCGAAACCTGACCGCGCATACCTATGATGAAGGCGTCGCCAATAGTCTCTATGAGAATCTGCCGGCATATGCGGCATCCTTAGATCTTTGGCTTGGAAAAGTGGAAAAAAGTTTACAATGAAATCGGTCTTCGGCGGCGTGTTTTCCGGGAAAACAGCGCTTGTCACCGGACACACCGGCTTTAAGGGTTCCTGGCTTTCTCTGTGGTTGACGGAAAATCTGGAAGTAGTCCGCGTCTTGACAATATGTCATATTTGATATACAATCTTTATGGGCTTGATTGATAAGCCTCTGGCGTGGCTGCATGGCGAAATTAGAACCCCTCCGTTCTCCAGAAAAGCGAGAATTCAGGCCGGGTTTTTGTTGCGGCGACTACAGAGAGGAGAGTCTATCGGCATGCCTCACTCAAGGCCGATGCCTTCGGTTGGTTTTCATTGCCATGAGCTTCGGATTGCCGATGCGGCGGCGAGTTGGCGCATCATCTATCGCGTAGACTCGGATGCGATTGTGATCGCGGAGATTTTTGCTAAGAAAACTCGGGAGACGCCCAAGAGAATTATAAAATTAAGCAAGGAACGATTGATGAGTTATGATGATGCGTGAGTCCAAACGCAGGCGGCTTGAGGCCAAGGGGTGGCGAGTGGGCGGAGTTGAGGAATTATTGTCCCTGTCGAATCAGGAATCCGAGTATATCGAGCTTAAGCTAAAATTAGCCGAAAGTCTCAGACAGAAACGCCATCGTCGCCGCTTAGGGCAAATAGGTTTGGCCAAGCTCGTCGGATCGAGCCAAAGCCGAGTGGCTAAAATGGAGGCGGCTGACGATTCCGTTTCCGTTGATTTGATTATTCGTTCGTTGCTCGCGTTGGGCGCGTCCAATCCGGAGATTGGGCGAATCATCGCCCGATCTCATGTGGCGAGACCCTGAAGCGATGAATCTTTTTTTTAAATGAGCGAGATCTTCGGCGGTGTTTTTTCCGGGAAAACCGTGCTTGTCACGGGGCATACGGGCTTTAAGGGCTCCTGGCTTTCTTTGTGGCTGACGGAGCTCGGCGCCAACGTCGTCGGTCTTGCCTTGCCGCCCGAGGCCCAGCCGAATCTTTACGAACAGCTGGGGCTTCAAAATTTAATGGATTCCCGCCTGGGAGACGTTCGGGATCTGGAGTTGGTTCAAAAAATATTGCGCGAGACCCGTCCCGAAATCGTGTTTCATTTGGCCGCCCAGCCCTTGGTCCGGCGCTCATATGACGAGCCGATTGGGACTTTCGCGGTCAACGTTCTTGGAACGGCGCATCTTTTGGAGGCGGTTCGAAAGACGAGTTCTGTTCGCGTCTGCCAGGTGATCACCACCGACAAATGCTATGAAAACCGCGAAATCGATTATGCCTACAAGGAAACTGATCCTTTGGGCGGAAGAGACCCTTACAGCGCCTCCAAAGCCTGCGCGGAAATGGTCGTGTCTTCTTACCGCGCGTCTTTTTTCACGAGAACCCCTTCTCCCCTTGTGGGAGAAGGTCGGGATGAGGGAAAAACGAAGATGGGAAGCGTTTCGCTCAGTTCGACAAGGGCCGGAAACGTGATCGGCGGCGGCGATTGGGCTCAAGATCGTCTCATCCCGGACTGCGCGCGCTCTCTCATGGCTTTTCGCCCCATTGCCGTTCGCAATCCCCGAGCGGTGCGGCCTTGGCAGTTCGTGCTCGATCCTTTGTCGGGCTATTTAAGGCTAGCCTCTCTTCAGTGGTCAGATCCCCAAAAGTATTCCGAGGCCTGGAATTTCGGCCCGCGTCTGGGTTCGGCGCGTTGTGTCGGGGAAGTGGTGGACCTTGTTTTAAAGGCGTGGGGATCGGGCGAAAAGCGAGACGCCGTTGATCCCTCTTCTCCGCATGAGGCGGGTCTTCTTCAGCTTGACAGCTCAAAAGCCATGGAGCGCCTAAATTGGAAACCGGTCTATGATCTCGAAGCGGCAATTGCGCGCACGATGGAATGGTACCGCGCTTCTCAAGAACCCGGTTTTGACGCCTTTAATTTCACGCGGGGTCAAATTCGGGGTTACGCCGCAGCGGCTTTAAAAGCCGAGTTGTCCTGGGCGGGCCATGAATCTGGATTCCCGCTCCCCATGCCATGACTTCCAAACAAAAATCTTCCTCAACGACGACGGAGGTTTTAGCCGCTCGCGAGGCGGATTTAAGAGAAGAAGTTTTTAAGGCCGTGCGGCGTTTTTATGAGTTTAAACATGCGCCTAAGCCGTTTGTTCCGGGAGTGAGTCCCGTTCCCGTGTCCGGGAAAGTCTTTGACGAAAAAGACATGGTCTCTCTTTCCGATTCTGGCCTTGACTTTTGGCTGACCACCGGACGTTTTGCCTCGGCTTTTGAAAAAAAATTGGCCCAAAGAATCGGGGTGAGAAATGCGACCTTGGTCAACTCCGGTTCCTCCGCCAATTTGCTTGCCGTTTCCGCCCTGACTGCCGAGGCCCTGGGCGAAAAAAGGCTTCAGCCCGGAGATGAGGTCATTACGGTCGCCGCCTCTTTCCCGACGACCATTAACCCGATGATTCAAAATGGCTTGATCCCGGTCTTTCTCGATGTGGAACTGGGCACCTACGACGCAAAAACGGAGCTTCTTGAAGCGGCTTTGTCGGATAAAACTCGCGCCGTCATGATCGCGCACACCTTGGGAAATCCCTTTAATCTGGACGCCGTCAAGTCTTTCGCGGACAAGCACAATCTCTGGCTCATTGAAGATTCCTGCGACGCTTTAGGTTCGACTTATAAAGGAAAGACCGTCGGCAGTTTTGGGGATTTGGCGACGTATTCTTTTTATCCGGCGCATCACATCACCATGGGCGAAGGCGGAGCGGTCGCGACCAATAACGCGCGTTTGGTGACCCAGCTTGAGTCTTTTCGCGATTGGGGGCGGGATTGTTGGTGCGCGCCGGGCAAAGACAACACCTGCGGCAAGCGCTTTGACTGGCAGCTTGGGGAGCTTCCCTGCGGTTACGATCATAAATACACCTATACCAATATCGGCTATAATCTCAAAGCCACCGACATGCAGGCGGCTGTCGGGCTTTCTCAACTGGACAAGCTGGATTCTTTCATCGCCGCCCGGCGGCGCAATTTCAAACTTTTAAAAGAAGGCCTTGCCCGTTTTGAGGAGTTTTTGATTCTCCCGCAAGCGACGCCGGGTTCCGATCCCGCGTGGTTTGGATTTCCGATTACGGTCAGGGAAAACGCGCCGTTTCAGCGCGAAAAATTGACGCGCTTTTTGGAAGACCATAAAATCGCGACTCGCCTTCTCTTTGCCGGCAATATCGTTCGCCAGCCGTATTTTAAGGGCGTTTCCCATCGCGTGGTGGGGGATTTAATCAATACCGACCTTGTGATGAACCGGACTTTCTGGATCGGGGTCTATCCGGGAATTACGCCCGAGATGATTGGATACATCCTTGAGCAGTTTTCGGGATTCTTTCAAGGCCTTAGATGAGGCCTCAGGCGCGGCTTTGAAACCAAATTGAAGATTTGGGATCCCTTGAGTTGTTTTTTGCCCAAAAGCAAAATTAAACATGTAAATTTTTGCTTCTAGGCAAAAATTTATGTATTCTATTTCTGTGCCAAAGCCAAAGGAACGCTACCTAAGCGCCCCGATCGTCGAGGACCTTGAAAAGAAGATGGTCTTTCTTGGCGGTCCGCGGCAGATTGGCAAGACGACCTTGGCTCAAACCCTCGTTGGAGCGCGCTTTAAAGAGACCGCCTACTTTAACTGGGACAACAGGCAACAGCGCCAGCGGCTGATTGCATCCCAGTGGCCGGGAAGCGCTGAGCTTATCATTTTAGATGAAATTCATAAATTTAAAGGCTGGAAAAGGTTTATCAAGGGTCAGTATGACACGCTCAAAGACAGGTTCAAGTTCTTAATTACTGGAAGCGCGCGTCTTGATCTTTATCGCAAGGGCGGGGACTCTCTTCAGGGCCGCTATCATTATTACCGGCTGCATCCCTTCACCCTCAGTGAGATGCTCGGCCTCAAAACCCGGATTGAGCCTTTCAAGGAAATCCAGATTGCCGCGATGAGGCCGGGAAACGAGTTTGATGTTTTAGAAAAATTCGGCGGCTTCCCGGAACCGTTGATATCTCAGGATGAGCGGACATTGCGCAGATGGCACAACGAACGCAATGAGAGGTTGTTCCGCGAGGATATCCGCGACACCGAAATGATCCTTGATATTGGCCGGATGAAACTGTTGGGAGACATGCTTCCAAGCAAGGTTGGCGCGCTTCTTTCGGTGAACGCCATCCGAGAAGACTTGGATGTCAGTCACCGCGCGGCATCCCGCTGGCTGGATATCCTGGAATCGTTTTACTACCACTTTCGAATCTATCCCTATGCGCGCGGCCCCTTTCGCTCTCTCAAGAAAGAGCCCAAGCTTTATCTTTGGGACTGGTCCGAGTTGGAAAAAGAATCGGCGCGTTTTGAAAACATTATCGCTTCCCATCTGCTCAAACTCACCCATTGGCTTCAGGACAGGGAAGGCTACAAGGCAAAACTTTACTTTCTGCGGGATGCCGCAAAAAGAGAGGTGGATTTTCTCGTGACTGTGGGTGAAAAGCCTTGGTTTGCGGTCGAAGCGAAGACTCAGGATGAAGAAGTGTCCTCCAGCATGAGGTATTTTAAGGAAAGACTGAAAATTCCATTTTGCTATCAGGTCATTAAGAAGAAAGGGGTCGACAAGTTGATTGATGGAGTGAGAGTCATTTCGGCGGACGCGCTGCTTGCGGCGCTGTTATGAATTGTCGGTGACTAATTTCCACTTCCGCGTTGAGCGGCTTTGAAACCAAATTGAAATAACTAGTTTCAATTATTAGGTATAATTGAAACTATGACTTTCAATCGTATTCTCGAGCTCAAACTCCGGACCTTGCTTAAGGCCGGGCGTTCCGTGATTCTGTTCGGTCCTCGGCAAACGGGGAAAACGACCCTCATCAAAGCCGTTTGCGCCAAGATGCCGCGTTGTATGGAATATCCATTGCAACTGCCATCCGTGCGCGCTAAAATCGAGGCTGATCCGGAAAGCCTTCGGCGGGAAATTGAGGCCGCCTCCGGCCGCGGCCGCCCCGTGGTCTTTATCGATGAGATCCAGAAAGTCCCCGCCGTCATGGATGTTTTGCAGTATCTTCTGGACGAAAAAAAAGCGGTTTTGATCGCCACGGGCTCTTCGGCGCGGAAAATGCGGCAAACCCAGGCCAATTGGCTGCCCGGCCGCGTCATTATCGAGCGTCTTCATCCGTTGACTTGGAAAGAAAGCGGTCTTGTTGCCGCAGGCGACCCCAACGGGACGGCGTTCAAAGAGAGGCTTCTTTTTGGCGGGCTGCCGGGAATATTGTCCGAAAAGGCGGATTTGAGGGTGGAAAGCCTGAGATCTTACTCGGATTTATATCTCGAAGAAGAAATTAGACGGGAAGCGGTGATCCGGAGTTTTCCGCCCTTCGCGAAGTTTTTGCGTCTTGCCGCTCTTGAATCCGGAACAAGCCCCAACTTCAGCAAAATGGCGGGCGAAGTGGGGGTGAGTCACACCTCGATTCGAGATTACTTCCAGATATTAGAGGACAGCCTCATCATCCACCGTCTGGAGGCGTTTGGAAAAAGCCGTTCTAATATCGTTCACAAATCTAAATATTATTTTTTCGATCTTGGCGTGAGAAATGCCGCCTCCGGCGTTGGGCATGACCCGGGTCTTTTGGTTCTCCAAATGGGACTCTTATTCGAACACCTGATCATTCTTGAGGCCGTGGCCGCGTCAAAAGATTGCCGATTCTCCTATTGGCGAAACAAGAAAGGCGAGGAAGTCGACTTGGTCGTTGAAAAATCCGCCAAGCGCCTCGCTATTGAAATCAAGGCTACGGCCAAGCCGCGCGAATCGGATTTCTCGGGACTTGTCTCTTTCCGGAGAGATGAAAAATGCGACGCGGCTTATCTGGTCTGCCAAGTGGAAAGGCCCCAGAAATTCCCGCACGGAACGGCCGTTCCGTGGCAAATGCTGGGCGAAATATTGGGTTTCGCTTGAGATTAAAAAGACGCTCCGCTTCCGCGTTTAATGATATATTATCATGAGGCCATGAACGGAACATTTTACGGCGTTGATCCGGGAATTACGCCCGATATGATTGGATACGCCGCCTCGATTTTCGGGGATTTTTTTAAGAGTGTCTAACCCTACCGTTTTACTTACCGGAGCCACCGGGTTTTTGGGGTCCAATGTCGCGAGGGCATTGATAGACAAAAAGTTTAGTGTTATCGCGTTGCGTCGCCAATCTTCCCGTCTCTCTCGCCTTTCTTCGGCCGCTGATAAAATTAAATTTTTCCGTTTGGAAGAAATCGATTTGCAATCTCTGTTTAAAGAAAATTCTATAGATGCCGTCATTCACTGCGCTACCGATTATGGAAGAAAAAATGCCTTGCCTTTGACGGTGCTTGAGGCCAATCTAATTTTACCCCTTAAACTTCTGCAGCTGGGGGCCGAACACGGAATTTCTTATTTTATTAACACGGATACCATTTTGGATAAGGGCGTCAACTATTATTCTTTATCTAAAAGTCAGTTCAAGGACTGGCTAAAAATCTATTCCTCACGGATGACGTGTATTAACGTCGCCCTGGAACATTTTTACGGTCCGGGAGATGATAAGTCAAAATTCGCGACCTGGCTTATTCATTCTCTTTTAAACAATGAAAAGAAAATTCCATTAACCCCGGGCCTTCAAAAAAGAGATTTTGTTTATATTGACGATGTCATAGAAGCCTTTATGCGTATTATTGAGCATGGGTCAAGGCATGGAAAAGGATTTTTCTCTTATGAAATCGCTTCCGGCGAAGCTATTACGATACGGGATTTTGCCGAGGAAGTCAAAAAGATAACCGCTAACACGGATACATTTTTAGATTTTGACGCCTTGCCTTATCGAGAGAACGAGCTGATGGATTCGCGGGTAGATTTGACCGCGATTAAAAATTTAGGCTGGAGCCCGCGCACGAGCCTCAAAGAAGGGCTGGAATTAACCGTCGCATTTGAAAGGAGCAAAGTTAAACAATGAAATTTCTGATCACTGGCGGCTGCGGCTTTTTAGGGTCTAATATCGCGGCGGAAATTATAAAGCGGGGAGAGGAGCTTTTTTTGTTTGACAATTTGTATAGGAGCGGATCGGAAAAGAATTTGGGATGGCTGAAAACGCGGGGACGCTTGACCTACATCCATGGAGATATCCGCAATGAAGGCGATGTGTCGCGCGCGGTTAAGGCGGCTTCTCCCGATGTCGTTTTTCACTTGGCCGGTCAGGTCGCGATGACGACATCAATACAGAACCCCCGGCTAGATTTTGAGGTCAACGCCTTGGGCACGCTCAATCTTCTTGAGGCCGTGAGAAAACTCGCTCCTAAAGCCGCGGTGATCTACTCATCGACAAACAAAGTGTATGGCGATATCGAGTGGGCCAAATACGCGGAAAATGAAACGCGCTACGTCGCGGTGGATTATCCCCATGGTTTTGGGGAGAATATTCCGCTGGATTTTCATTCGCCCTATGGTTGCTCTAAGGGAGCGGCGGATCAATATATGAGTGATTTTCAGCGGATTTATGGGCTTAAAACCGCCGTTTTTCGCCATTCATCCATGTATGGAGGGCGGCAATTTTCCACTTTTGATCAGGGCTGGATCGGGTGGTTCGTGCAGAAAGCGGTTGAGATCCAAGCGAAAAGTTCGAGAGAGCCCATAACCATTTCCGGGACGGGAAAACAGGTTCGCGACGTTCTTTACGCGGATGACATGGTGAGCCTCTATATCACGGCCGCCGAGAAAATTGATTTTATCCAAGGCCAAGCCTTCAATGTGGGCGGCGGCATGGGAAATTCTCTTTCCCTGATAGAACTCTTTTCGCTTTTGGAAGAAGAATTAAAAATTAAGTTGCCCTACGAAAAATTGCCGCCTCGGGAGAGCGACCAAAAGGTTTTTGTGGCAGACATTTCTAAAATTAATCGTTTGACGGGATGGTCGCCTCGGGTGGACAAAAGATCCGGCATAAGGCGCATGATTGACTGGGTTCGCGAGATATCCCATGACTGAAACACCGGAACTTTCCATTTGTATCCCCGCTTATAACCGGGCCCGCTATCTCCCAACGACGTTAGAGAGCTTGACATCGCAGTATGAAGAGAAGTGGCAAGGGAAAGTTGAAATCTGCGTCAGCGACAATGCCTCGACAGATGACACGCAGCTAATCGTGTCTCAAATCGCGAAAAGAAGCCCCCTTCCAATCGTTTACTCCCGCAATGAAACGAATATTGGCGCCGACCGGAATTATTTAAAGGTGATTTCCTTAGCCCATGGCCGCTATTGCTGGTTTTTGGGCAGCGATGACATCATCGAGCCCGGTGGAATTTCTCAGGTTTTAGGAATTCTCGAAAGAGAAAAAAATCTTTCCGGCATCAGCGTAAAGCGGAACACTTATTGCCTTGATTTAAGTCATCGGATATTAGACCGTTCTATACCTAATCAAAGCCGCTTGTATCAAGATTCAGAAACCGCTTTTCGCGCTTTAGTTCTTTATTTTGGCTATATTTCCGCGCAAATTATAGATAAGAATTTGTGGGATGGCGTGGTTGCGGAATTTCCGGTTCAAAATTATTTAAATGCGTATGTCCATATCTATGTTATTGGTCAAATGTTGCGCAAAAACCCGCGTTGGATGTATTGGGCAACGCCGCTCGTGGGTTGGAGAAGCGGGAATGATAGTTTTCTTTCAGAACTGGGTCGTTATCGCCGCCTCGAAATTGATGTCGTGGGATACAAGGATACCGCGTTAGGGGTGTTTGGCCGTGGCCGGGTCTATCATGATACCATGTCCTTCGTTGGTTCGCATCATGTGCGCTTCTATTTAATGACCGCGCGTTCGGAAAATGTGAGCGCGGGGTTTTTCTTCAAAGCCTTCACTTTGTGCGTAAAAAATTACTGGCGTTATCCCGCTTTTTGGTTTAAAACCTTTCCCCTTTTTCTAATGCCGTCTTCGGTCTACAAATCTTTTCGCTGGCTCTATCGCCGAACCTGGAAAAAGCGCCTGCTTAGGAATCAGGGGTTGGCCTAGAGGGCCCGACAGCATGGAACCGGGGGCGGGTTGACACGAGGTTAAAATACAGCGTAAAATAACCGCATGATAGCAAGAGAACTGGGCCGTGTCTTGGCCTCCGGAAAAAAGAGCGTGCTTCTTCTCGGTCCGCGGCAGACGGGAAAATCGACTCTGATAAAAAGCCTGCGCCCTGACATTGAGATTGATTTGGCGCATGAGCCGACCTATCTTGATTTTCTAGGCAATCCCCGCGAACTTGAAGAACGCCTAAAAGCCGCGAGTTTTCCGGCGCGGATTTTCATTGATGAAATCCAACGACTGCCGAGCCTTCTCAACACGATCCAATTTCTCCTCGATAAATTCCCCGGGCGCTTTCGGTTTTATCTGACCGGATCCAACGCTAGAAAACTTAAGCGCGGACGAGCCAATCTTCTCCCGGGGAGAATTCATTCTTTTACGATGGGGCCTCTTTGCGCCAAGGAGCTGGGGTATGATTTCAGCGGCGAGGAGGCCATGAGTCATGGAACCTTGCCCGGGATATGGACGGAATCAAGCGCGCTGGAAAAAGAAAAAACCTTAAGATCCTACGCGGCCGCCTATGTCAAGGAAGAAGTCCAGGCCGAGGGCCTCGCGAGAAATCTGGAGGGGTTTGCGCGTTTCCTGCGCCACGCTGCGGAAAGCTCCGGGAAGTTCTTGGATCTCTCGAAAATAGCCTCCGCCGCCCAAACGCCGCGGCAATCGGTGGTGCGGTTTTTTGAAATATTGGAGGACTCTCTTCTGGCGCGAAAAATAGAGCCGTTCGCCCAAAGCTCGGTTAGGCGTCTCATTCAACATCCGCGGTTTTATTTCTTTGACCCCGGGGTTCTCAACGGGCTTCTGGGCAATTTCACGGTGTCTGCGGATCGCCGGGGATTTCTCTTTGAACATCTGGTCGTTACTCAAATCCTTCATGAAGCCGCCGCGCGTGATTTGGAGATTCGGTTAAGCGGATACCGAACCGAACACGGGGCCGAGGTGGATTTAATCGTCGAAATAGGGCGAGAAACGCATGCCATTGAAATCAAGGCTTCCAAAAACGTCAGGGCCGAGGAATTGAAGGGCTTTGAGAGCTTTAAAAATTATTACGGCCGTCCGCATCGTTGTTGGCTTTTTTACGAGGGCGACGTCGCGAGGGTGGTCCAGGGGGTGGACATTAGGCCTTGGCAAAGCGGGCTTCGCGAACTTTTTGATTCAAAATGAAAATTGGCATCCACAACGGCTCGGGCTTGGGAGACATCTTGATGGCGTTGCCGCTTTTGTATGGCCTTCGGGATGCGGGCCATGAGGTTTACGGCGTGGGCAATGAGTCTACGCGCTCTCTTTATGATTTCTTGGCCAGGGAAAAGGCGATTGCGGGAATCAAGATTTACCAAAGCCATTCTCCTTTAAGCTGGCGTCGGGAGATTCGGGATCTAGATATCTTTTTACTCGTCGGTTATTTTGGCTATGGGCTCAACCCTTTGGGCTTGTCGCGATTTCTCTTGCCCCTCTTGTCGCCGTTTCTGCGGTTTTTTCAAGGCGTCAAAAAAATAATTTACATGAACACCATTGATGTTGAAACCTTAAGCCCCAAAACCCCGCGCATCACCAATCGGCCTCTCTCTTACATCCGCAGTCTTGAGTATCAGTTTGGACTTAATTTTAATTCCGATTCGATTTTTTTGGATGAGACGATATTAAGCCGCGCTCGGGAAAAAATTAGGCCTCTTCTTTCAGAGCGGGGCCTTGAGCCCGGGAAATATGGGGTTCTCTATCCCGCGACGGGCAGCATGGAAAGGAATATGCCAGAATTTCTTATCAATCGAATCGCGGAATATTGTTTTGAACAAGAAATAAAGCTAGTTGTTGTCGGCGATTCTATGCCAAAGAATTTCGGCCTTGATAAGAAAGATTGGGTCGTTGATTGGAGCGGGCGCCGGGATTTTGGGGAATTGGTCGGGCTTTTTTCGTTGAGTCGCATGGTTTTTTCCATTGATGGAGGGCTTCTCTATTTGGCCTTGACGTCGCGCTGTCCTGTCGTTTCTTTTTGGGGCGCGACCATTCCCGATTCTCGGGTTGTGTCTAATCATCCTTATCACCATTTCCTTTGCCGTTATTTGCCGTTTCAACCCTACGAAGGCGAGTCCATATCCGAGAGAGAACGTGATGAGGCTTTTAATTTTTCAAAGGATGAAATCGCCAAGGCGGTGGAGGAATTTAATAAGCCTCTGAAACAAATCTCCGATGAAAAGGTCGGAATCATTGTCCCCAACTATTGTCATTGGCAAGACACCGTTGAATGTTTGGAGAGCTTAAGAAAAATCCGCCACTCCTCTCGCCAGATAATCGTCTGTGATAGCGGATCTCCCAATGATTCCTGGCCGCGTCTAATTCAATGGGCACAAGACAGCGGCGTTTCTTTTATCTGTTGTGACGAGGCCGAAGCGGTCAAAGGCGGCGAGGAGAATTTTTCTCAAGCCGACATTGTTTTGGTCAGGATTTTAAAGAATAGGGGTTATGCCGCCAGCTGCAATGTGGGGCTTCGCTATCTGCTTAATAGGCCGGAGTTCGGCTACGGCTGGCTTCTCAATAATGATACGGTTGTCGAGCCTCTCTCTTTGACCTACCTGCTTGAGCGAATGCGGGAAAAACCGCGGGCCGGAATTTGCGGCTCTACGGTCGTCTATTATGATTCTCCCACGCTTATTCAGGCTCGCGGAGGGTTGCGCTTTAATCCCCTTTTCGGAACCGGAGCGCAGATTGGATTCGGAGAAAAAAAAGAGATGTTCGCGCCGGAGACATTGGAAAAACTATTTTCCGGCATCTATGGAGCTTCGGCTCTTGTGTCGCGGAAATTTATTGAAGAAATCGGGCTCATGGATGAAAATTATTTTATCTACTATGAAGAGTTTGACTGGGCGATGCGCGCGCGAGGGCGCTATTGTTTGGCATATGCCCCTAAAAGCCTTATTTTCCATAAAGAAGGGAAAACAACCGCTGCCGGCGCGCGTTTTCCAAGAAAAAGATCTCTTTTTGCCGATTATTATCAAATAAGAAACAGAATTATATTTACGAAAAAATTTTTTCCTTGGGCCTTGCCGACAGTTTGTTTAGGGGTAATGGCCGCGATATTAGATCGGTTAATAAGGGGGGAGTTTGTCAGGGCGAGGGCGCTTTTTGGCGTTCTCTTGGGCGTGGAAAATCCTCCTGGGGTCCCTTCCGGAAGGTGAAAATCTATATTAACGGCCGCTTTCTCTCCCAGAGGTTGACCGGCGTTCAGCGCTATGCGGAAGAACTTCTCAAGGCCCTGAATCTTTTGCTCGAAAAAGACAAGACCGACTCTTTATCGTTTGAAATTCTGGCTCCACGAAACATCGCGCGCCGCCTAAGTTTATCCGCAATACCGCTACGCTTGGTGGGGCGTTTAAAAGGTCATTTATGGGAGGAGTTGGAACTGCCTTTTTATGCCAGGGGGTCTCTTTTGTTTAATCCTTGCGGGGCGATGCCGTACTTTCATCAAAATCAAGCGATCACTCTTCACGACGCGGTGGTATTCGCTTTTCCTTCTCATTTTCCGTTCGCGTTTCGCAATGCAAGGCGGGTCAACCAAAAATTCGCGGCGAGATTTGCCCGGCGGATTATCACGGATTCATTTTTTTCAAAACAAGAATTGATTCGCCTTTGCGGCGCCAAAGACGACAATGTTTCGGTCGTCTATCTGGGTTCGGAACATATTCTGGCCGAACCCGCGGACTCAAGTATTTTGGAGGCCCACGGCCTTCTGGGGCGGCCGTTTGTTTTGTCTGTCAGCACGCTCAACCGCTACAAAAATTTTTCCGCCGTGAGTCGCCTTGCGGCCTTGCTTAAAAAATCCGGGCAATCCGCCGAGGTTATCGCCGTTGGAGGAGTCAATATGCGGGTTTTCGGAAAATCCAACTGGGGAGACCTTTCATCGGTTCGCCATATCGGTTCTCCAAGCACGCCTCAGTTGCGCGCCCTTTATGAGTCTGCGGCGTGCTTTGTTTTCCCTTCTTTCTATGAAGGTTTTGGCTTGCCGCCCTTGGAAGCCATGGCCTGCGGATGCCCTGTCGTCGCTTCAAATGTGGCGGCCATTCCGGAAGTATTGGGCGATGCGGCTCTTTATTTTGATCCTTCCAAGGATCAGGATATTTTTGAAAAAGTGCGCCGCGTTCTGGAAGACCCCCAATTGAGAAAGGAGATGAGAGAAAAGGGCTTGTCGCGGGCCCGGAAATGGACTTGGGAAAAATGCGCAAAGGAGACATTTGAAATTTTCAAGGAAATCGCGTCGTGAAAAACCTTATCGAGAGCGCGGGCGTAGAATAAAATGAAATCTCCCAAAATCGCGATTGTCTATGATTGGCTGACTTCCTTGGGGGGCGGGGAGAGAGTTTTATCTCATGTCCTTGAACTTTACCCCCAAGCGACGGTTTACGCCTTGGTTTTTAATCCTGAAATCGTCAAAGGGACGCCTTTGGAAAAAGCGCGGGTCGTTTCTTCTCGCCTGCGGATCTTTCCTTGGTCTATTCGTTATTATCGCCAATACCTGGCCTTTTATCCATGGGCCATGCGGGGTGTTGATTTATCCGGACACGATCTCATTCTTTCGATCAGCCATGCGGCGGCCAAGGGCGCGCCCGTTAAGCCGGGACAATTGCATCTTTGCTATTGTTTTACCCCCATGCGCTATGCCTGGGATTTGAGAGAGCAATATATGGAGTCTTTAGATCCCATAAAACGCTTAATCGCCAACCCCATCCTCGACTATTTAAAGCGTTGGGATTTAGAGAACTCAAAAAAGGTGGATGCCTTCGCGGGAATTTCCAATTACATCGCCGAGCGCATCAAGAATTCCTACGGACGGGAGTCGCGCGTGATTTACCCCGCGGTTGATTTGACGCGCTTTCGCCCGTCGCCCGAAAAAGAGAATTATTTCATCACGGTGTCGCGTTTTGTTCCCTATAAGCGCGTAGACCTCATCGTTCGCGCCTTTTCAGAAATGGGTTTGCCTTTAAAGGTCATTGGAGATGGCCCCGAGAAAAAACGAATTCTGGCCCAGGCCGGGCCTTCTGTCGAGTTTCTGGGCCGCAGAAATGACGGGGATGTTGCGCGGCTTCTATCAGGAGCGCGCGCGTTTGTTTTCGCGGCGCTCGAAGATTTTGGAATAGCCCCTGTCGAGGCGCTGGCCTGTGGAACGCCGGTGATCGGCTTTGGCGCGGGCGGGCTCTTGGAGACGGTCAAAGACGGCGTCCATGGGGTTTATTTTATAGACCAAACCGTTGAGAGCTTAAAGGCGGCGGTCACGCTGTTTTTGGAAAAAGAAAAAAGTTTTGATTTCAAAATTTTAAGAGCGCGAGCGGAAGAGTTTTCGGTTGAGAGATTCAAGAGGGAATTGAGCGATTTTGTCCAAAGTCAATGGGCGGCTTTTCTCGGGCAAGGGGGACCATGCGCCTAAATTGAGCGGATGAAATGAGCCCTAATCCGTCTCATGAACCTAATAATGTCTCTCATCTTTAAGTATATTCCCGTGGGGATGAGGATTTTCGCCTGCAACTTCCAGTCAAGGACTCGCGTCGATGGATAACTCAATTCCAGAGACAGATCCTGGGTTTTATCAACGAGAACGGTGGGGGGATGGATCAATGGGAAAGGCAGAGAATCTAGCGGAAAGTTATTCGCTGGATCTGATGGGTCAAAATCGTTGGTGGCCCCGGGAGTGAAACCGATATTGGAGATTAGATTGCATCGGGGTTTGATAGAAAGGCCTTGATTTTTCAAACAAGTAAGGCCCCAAATATAATCCCAGCTGATGCTCACCGCTTTGCCTTGTGAAAAGAGGCGCAATATTCGGAGAAGATGTTTGCGGACCCTGGGCGTGGAGACAACCGCATTAATAGCGGACGCTGTCTCCTCAAACGGCAAGGCGCGGCGAACGGGCTCCGGATCTATGCCCGGAAAATATTTCCAGGCTCTTCTCCAGGTCGCCCATCCCCAAACGGTGAAGGATGTTGAAAAAAAGTAGCTTTCCTTGGAGGGAAAAGGGATCCAACTCGCTCCGCAGACATTGAAAATTTTCTGATCATCGCGGTAGCGCTCGAGCATTTCCTCGGCGAAGCGGAAAAAAGAGGAGGACGGAAGGCAATCATCTTCAAGAATGATTGCCTCTTCGGCGTGTTTGAAAAGCCAATTTAGCCCGCTTGGGATCCGTTTATCCACTCCGATATTACTCTCCGCGTAATTGCGTAGGACTTCGCAGTCCCAGGAGATTGTTTCGACAAGACTACGGACTTGGCGGCAGGCCTCTTCTTCGCCTGCGCGGCCTTTTCTGGGTCCGTCGGCGATAATGAAAAGTTTCTTGGGGCGCGCCCGTGAAATGGCCTTAAAAATGCGGGCCGTAGTTTCCGGCCGCTTGAAAATAAAGAAAGCGACCGGCGTTTCTCTCTTCCAGTCAACTTCGGGCAATTCAATATCGGCCGAGTGTTGGCTCATTTAAAATATTATACCGATATTCCCGGTATTAATTATCCTCCAGTTGCAAGTATCCGCAGGCGCAGTTCCAGGCAAACGACCCGGCATAGAGAAAGGTTAAAGATAAAGCGGCGCCGATAATCCCCCATTTCGGAATGGCCCAAAACCCGACGGCGGCGCAGAGAAGAGAGCCAAAGACCGCGGAAAAACTCGCCTTCCACGCGCTTTTTGAATCGCGGGAGTTAAGAATGGTCGCCGGAAAAGCCGAGATAAAAAGAAAAGCGCCCGCGGCAGCGAAAAAGGCCATCCAGAAAAGATTCAACGGGTATTTTTGCCCCATGAGTTTAACCATCGCGCTTCCGGCCAGGAAAAAAAGCGGAAAGGCCAGAAGAAAAATGGCGAGGCCGTGCCTGAAAAATTTTCTCCAAGCCCCTTCTTGCCTTTCCGGGGCGCTTGAAATAGGCCCCAAAACCGCTCCGACGATGGTCGCGGCCACCAACACCGGCCTAAAAACCGCGGTTTGATAAGCGCTGAAATATCCCAGATCCCGCGGGGTTAGGTTCCATGAGACCATCAGCGAAACCAAAGATTCCGCTCCGACCACTGAACCCCAGCTCATCAGATAGGGCCCGGTATAGGCCAAGACGTCTCTAAAAGTGGGAAAATAGAAAACCGGTTTCAGAAATTCCCTGAGCGTATAAAGACACAAAAAGAATCCGAGCGCGCAGCCAAGGGTCATCGCGCGCAAAAGCGCGGTAAATTCAAGAGGGGGCTTAAGGTAAAACGAGGCGCCCAGGGCCGATAAAACCAGTAACGCGTAGCAAAGTTCGATAATCCCGCGGGCCTTGAATTTCTGAAGTCCCAAGAGTATGTTTCCGGCCACGCCATATGAGATTTGAGAGGCGGCGTAAAGAACGCTCCAGAAATAAACCGCGGGAGAGACTTTAAAGATTCGGGCCAAAGGGGCGTGAAACGCGAGAAGAACCGATAGAGAAATTCCGACCCAGAAGACCAGGCTTAAGACGATGGTCGAGATGGCGGCGGGGCGCTTTTCTGGCGCAAGAGCCGCGATGCGATAAGCGACGGTTAAAAAACCCAAAGAGATAAAGAGAAGCCAAATCTTGCTCGCGGCGATAGTCAGCCCCACTAAACCGTATTGGTCGGGCCCCATCCATCTTCCGGCCAGGATATGGGTTGACATCGCGACGAGGCGGGATAGGGCCATAAACGGGGTTAAGGTCAGTAGCCCCGCGAGAAACAGCCGGGTATTGTTTCCCCAATTGAGCCGTCCGGCAAGCCCGCGATAGAGTTCTTTCCATTTGTCTCTTTTAAACGCGGGGAGAATCATTCTCCGATTATATGATTTCTCGTTGATGAGGGCGAGGGAAATGATAAAATAAGAGCGCATGGCGCCCTATTCCCTGGGTTTTTCGCAGGGTGACTTCGCGCCTAAAAGATCCCTCCATCTTTCAAATATTCCAAGGCGTCCGGCAAAAGAGTCGGGGCTTTTGCGACAAGATCGGCCTGCTCCGGCTTAAATAAAAATGGCTCGAGGCGTTTGGCCATGACCGAGAGCTTGGCGGACCCAAAAAATTTCAAGCGCGATGCGATCACGTCTTGAGTGTCTCCCGCGACGCCCTTGGCGCTTAGAATGCGCGCGCCTTGAAGCCGCATATCCCCGCTTAAAAGGCTTCCTTTCTCGGAAGCTCTCATTTCAAGAGACAATCCCTGGCGAGAAAGAGTTTGAGCCGTCTCTTCCAGCAGCGCCTTCCACTCCCGAAAAGAAAAATCGCGGACGTCAAAATCGAGGTCCTCCGAAAAGCGCGGCAGGTCGTATCCGAATCGCAACGCCGTGCCGCCCAAAAAAGCCAGCCCTTCCGCGCGGGGCGCCGCATAAAAGGCTTTTAAGGCCAGGATTTGAATGTATTCCCTGACCGCTCCCCTGAGCTTGCCCGCGGGCATTCCCCTTTCCAAAGAGCGAGCGATCAATCCCTCATATGAAAGCATCGAGCGCCCTCTTGAGCTTGTTTTCAGCCGATTTAAAAATCGCGGCATAGCCCCGCAGTTTGCCGGAATTCATTCTTCTGATCCGCGCTTTGTCCCAGCGGTCTTCGACGTCAGCCAGGTTTTCCCCCCGCCGCAGCGCGATGTAGAGTCGATCAATCACCGCCTTTTCGGGCTCGGCCATGCGCACGGGCCAGCCTTGCAGGTTGATCGCCGTATAGCCGGCGTAGGCCGAGGGGCGAATGGTCGTGTAGGTGAAAAGGCCGTGAGAATTCGTGAATCTCCGCGTCGGCTTTGAAGTGACCGATGTCACCTGGGCTGAAAATTCAGGCAGAATCTGATAATGAGAGAGAGCCGTTTCAAGAGAGACATAAGACGGCTCATAAATCCGATTGGCGAGATAAAGATCGGCAATCACGGGCGGCTCCGGATAGTCCAGCTGGTAGAGACCGCGCTTGATTCTGGACACCCAGCCTTTTTTGCGCCACTGATGAAGCCGCAGGGACAATCCCTGCCGCGCGCTTGGGGACAGCAAAATTTTTAGATCGCCCGCGGAAAAAAGGGCCAGCTTGTGCGCGCGCAGAAGGTTTGAGAATGAGCGGATGTCCATTTCATTAGATTATAGCTAAATATAATTAACTGAAATGGTAAAACCAAAGAATGTTCCAACGCGGACGAGTCCGAAAAAAGCGCCGATTTCTCGTTGATGAGGGCGAGGAAAATGATAAAATAAGAGCGTATGACGCCCGCGATAGACCCCATTGCCGAAACCGGCGCTTCCGGCGGACAAAGAGGCGTTTCGCGCCGTTCCACAGTCCTTTACCGCGCCGGGGTGTCGCCCTATTCTTTGGGCTTTTTCTCGCCGTTTCTTTCTCTTTGGCGAAACTGGACTCTTGTATGGACCATGGGCAAGCGCGACGTGGCGGTGCGCTACCGCGGGTCTTTCGGCGGGCTCTTATGGTCTATTTTAAACCCGCTTCTTCTTTTGGCGGTCTATACTTTCGCTTTCGGCTATATCATGGGCAGCCCCGAGAGCCGCAAATCCTTGTCGGCGATGGCGCAATTTACCTTTAATCTCTTTACCGGCCTTATCGTTTTTAACTTTTTTTCGGAATGCCTTAACCGCGCGCCCGGGCTGATTCTGGGCAACGCCAATTACGTCAAAAAAGTCGTTTTCCCGCTGGAGAATTTCTGTTGGATTGCCGTCGGGGCGGCTCTGTTTAACCTTTTAATGAGCCTGGCGATTTTATTGACGGCCCTGGGGCTTTTCGCCCACGGCGTTTTCTGGACGGCCTTGTTGTCGCCGTTGGTTTTATTGCCGCTGGTTTTGATGACGGCGGGGCTGGTCTGGTTTTTGTCTTCGCTCGGGGTTTATATACGCGACGTCGGGCAAGTGATCGGCATCGTGACGATGGTCTTGATGTTTCTCTGCCCCATTTTTTATCCGGATTCTTCTCTTCCCCTTTGGGTGAGGCGCCTCTTCGCGCTCAATCCGCTGACTTTTCCCGTGGATGAATTGCGCGCGATTGTTTTGCGCGGGAGTTTTCCTAACTGGGCCGGCCTGTCTATCTACGGGGCGGCGAGTCTTGTCGTGGCCTATCTTGGTTTTGTCTGGTTTCAGAAGACGCGCAAGGGGTTTGCCGACGTTCTCTGATTGCGCCGGAAATGCGGATTTTCTGGGTTTTTTGCGTTCTATTGACATCACGCCTATTTCGATGTACACTAAAATGTGAGGTTTGAATGGGATAGCGAAAAGGCGAAACGCAACGCCCTCAAGCACGGAATTGATTTTGAGAGAGCTTCTTTCGTTTTTGACGATCCGTTCGCTTTCATCATGGATGATTTAAACATTCCGCCCAGGAAGCGAGACAGTGGTTGATTGGAGACTCCGGCTTTGGCATTCTGGTTGTCGTTTTTACCGTGCGCGCTCCGGAGAACTCTATTCGCATGATCAGCGCTCGCCGCGCCAGCCGCAAGGAAAGGAGAATTTATGAAGAAAACAAGAGAGTTTGATTTTTCCAGGGCTCGTCGCGTTGCTCCGGAAGAGACCGCGATGTTTAAGAAGGCGATTGAAGAGACCTTTCATCTGAAGCGCCCGGCTCGCGGCAGACCCCCAAAGGGCAGGGATAAGTATCGGGATGTTCATATCCGCCTCCATCCTAAAGCGTTGGAATGGGCGCGATCTCAGGCGAAACTCCGTGGCATAGGGTATCAGACCATCATTAACCAAACCCTTATGCGCCATGCCGCCTAACGAGTGGCTCCGGTGATCCAAAAATTCGGCCCCGATTGGGTGTTTGATCTGGAGAAGTGAGGATCGCCGCGAAAGCCTATCGCTCTCAGATCGTTGGACTTTAAAGGGAGATCGGCCAGTGGGTAATTTTCCCGGGGATGGGACGGATTGGAGATTTTGACCAAGCCGAATTAAAATTCTGGCGATATCGCTTCCAGGGAAACTGCGCGAGATGGATAACGACCACGGAAAAGTGCGGATGAGCCTTGAGAGCTCGCGCCGCCGCTTCGCCAAAGAGGCGATCCTGGGTCAGCATGCAAGTAAAACCAGCCTTTACGGCGACTGAAACCAAGTCGCCGTTGTTTAAGGCCTGCCAACCGCGCCGGGTCGTGGCTTCACATTCGACCCCCAATTCCTGTAGGAGAGAAAGTAGATGCACGTCCATGTTCGCGTCAAGCAGCCACATGGATGGAGTTCGCCGCTTCCGCGGCGACTTTCAGAACTTCGGCAAGAGCCTCGCGCGGGAAGGCATGATCGAAACTCTCGTCGATATCTTCGAGGGTCATGCCGTTGGAGAGGCACTCCAGGATGAGAGAAACCGAAAGGCGAGTGCCTCGAACGGCCAAGCCCCCGCCCAGAAGTCGCGGGTCGGCGACAATCCACTTGTAGTCCTTGTAGAGATGGGAGGAGTTTCGTCGCATAGCTCTAGTATAACAGGCGCTTTTGAAAAAAACAATAGCCAGAATTATCCAACGCAAGATGAGCCTGAAAAAAGTGGGCGAAACCTCGTCGGGATTTGTGTATAATGTAAGGGATGGAAAATTTCAGCGCAATGCCCGGCGCCGTCAAAAAAATGTTGGCTCATATCCGCCGAACCGTTTCCGACGTTTTAGCCGTCTATCTTTACGGATCTCGCGCCCTGGGGCTTGAACGCAAGGACAGCGATTGGGACCTGGCCCTTCTTTTCCCGCGCGGCCATTCATTGAACCCGAAGGTTTTGCTCCAACTGAACGCGGAACTTTCAAAAATCGCCGGTTCTCTGGTCGAGGCGTCCAGCCTGAATGCCGAGGAATTTCTCGTTCATGCCAAGGAAGTTGTCGCGGATGGGGTCGTTCTTTTCTCCTCCGATGAAGAATCCCGGCTTGAGTTTGAGACGCGCGTCTTGTCTAATTACGCCCGCTTCTGCGAGGACCGTCGGCCCATTCTCGAGTCCTATTTCCCGCGCCATGGATGACGTTCTCCTTAACAAGGCGGCCATTATCGAGCGGGCTTGCCAAGCCGCCATTGATATGGCGATGCGTCTAACGGCGAAAGAGCGCCTGGGCGTGCCGCAGAGTTCGGCGGAAGGCTTCGATCTTTTGGCGCGCGCCGGAAAGATTCCCATCGATTTAGCCGAGCGTCTTAGGGCCATGACGGGATTTAGAAACGTCGCCATTAAAAAATGAGCGGCGATATCATTGATTTATCTCCCTTGGCCAAGGCGATTTCGCGCCTTGAGGAGAGTCTTCGCTTTTGCGATTCGGATTTAGCGCGCCGCGACCCCGCCCTGGCCGAACAGTTTCGCGCGGCGGCCATTCAATCTTTTGAGTTTACCTACGAATTAAGCCATAAAATGCTCAAACGATTGCTGAAGGCCTCTCTTGCCGATCCCGCCGCGGTCGAAGAGATGTCTTTTCAAGATTTGATTCGGACAGGCAATGAACGAGGTCTCGTGCGTTCGGGATGGAGTTCTTGGCGCGATTATCGCGCGGCCCGCGGTGCGACCAGTCATACCTATGACGAGGAAAAAGCGGCGGAGGTTTTCGCCTTCTTGCCGCGTTTTCTTGAGGAGGCCAAGGAGCTTCTTCGGCGCCTTGAGGAGGCCTTAAAAGGCCTATGATTTACTTGACGCCGCGAGAAAGGGAAATCGTCGGTTCCATTCTTGAGCGCGGGATTCCCGGCCTTGAGGTCTGGGCTTTTGGCTCCCGCGTGGACGGAAATCTGCGGCCGTTTTCAGATCTAGATTTGGCGATTGTGTCGGATAAGCCCTTGTCTTTGTCCGAACTCGCGAAATTAGCCGAGGACTTTGAGCTTTCGGATTTGGATTTTAAGGTGGACTTGATCGATTACGGAAGACTTCCTACGTCCCGGAAAGTCCGCATAGAGGCCCATCATGAGACCATCGCTTCCGCGGGCGCTTCGTCGTCGGCGAGAAAGAGAAACGAGAAATGACATCCTCCGGTTTCGCCGTCAGGACCGAAAATATCGGCAAGCGCTATGAAATTTATGATCGGCCCCATGACCGGCTCAAGCAATCTCTCTGGCGCGGGCGCAAAAAGTTTCATCGGGATTTTTGGGCGCTGAGAAACGTCTCTTTTGAAGTCAAGAAAGGCGAGACCTTCGGCATCGTCGGGCGAAATGGATCCGGCAAATCCACTCTTTTGCAGATGATCTGTGGGACCTTGACTCCGACCGAGGGGCAGATCGAGGTCAACGGCCGCGTCGCCGCGCTTTTAGAATTGGGATCGGGTTTTAACCCGGAATTTACGGGCCGGGAGAACGTTTATCTCAACGCCTCGGTTTTGGGCCTCTCCAAGGAAGAGATCGACTCAAAATATGACGAGATCGTCCAATTCGCCGATATCGGGGATTTTATTGATCAGCCGGTCAAGACCTATTCGAGCGGCATGCAGGTTCGACTGGCCTTTTCCGTCATCGCGCATGTCGACGCGGATATTTTGGTAATTGATGAGGCTCTGGCCGTCGGGGACGTTTTTTTTACCCAGAAGTGTATGCGCTTTTTGCATGAGTTTCAAGACAAAGGTGGAACTATTCTATTTGTCAGTCACGACATGTCAGCTGTAAAGGCTTTATGCAATGTGGCGATTTTATTGCCGTTGGGAAGTCAGAAACAACCTATTCTTGGCTCAGTGGAGGAAATATCGCGGATATATCTTGAGGAAATTTATGCCGAGAGGTCGAGACCGCTTCCCTCGGAAGGCGAGAGAGTGCATATTGATAACGGCGTGGGATCAAAGTCTTTGCAATCTATATCCGCGTCGGAGAGGATTTTTGATGGGGAAGATGGAATACCAAATGTATTACATGTCTCCCCATTACGCCATGATGCGGAAAGCTTGGGAGCAGGTGGAGCCAGGATCATAAATGCAGGGTTCATGGGAGATGATGGCAGGCAACTTTCGACTATCCTGGGCGGCGAGAGGGTTTGTTTTTCTGTTCTGGCGAGAGCGCTGCGCCCGATTCGATATCCAGCTTTTGGATTTGTAATTAAGGATCGCTTGGGTCAGTATGTGTGTGCTGAGGGGACTGACTTTCATTTTAGAGACAGTCCGATTGTATTAAATAAAGATGAGCTGGCGACGGCGGAGTTCTCTTTTACAATGCCCATCTTAATTCAAGGAGATTATACTGTAACTGTGGCTATAGCGGAAGGGCAAGGTGAAGAACATTTTCAGCATCATTTAATGCACGACGCCATTGCTATTAAGTCTATTCAGAGTCGCTTGGTTCATGGGATAGTCGGGGCATGTCACATGCGCATGAAGATAAGAATTGAAAAGGCCGATTTAAAAATCGCATGAGCATTGTTAAGACTCGATACGGAACAATGGACGTGATCGATTCGGATGAGATCCTATCGCGGTCATTGACTATATACGGTGAATGGGCAGAAGATGAACTGGAGGTCCTGTCCTCGTTTATTGCTCAAGGAGATCAAGTTCTGGATATTGGAGCCTATATTGGGACGCACGCGCTCGCTTTTTCACGCTTCGTGGGAAACAAGGGCTCTGTCTACGCTGTTGAACCGCGCCGGGAAATCTTTGATTTCTTATCTCGAAATATTTCGGCCAATAAAATCAGCAATATTTCCGCGCTGAATGTCGCCCTGTCCGACCGCCAAGGAAAAATTTTATTGCCGAGCATTGATCTGAAGGTCAAGGGAAGCCTGGGGAGTTTTTCTCTGATAGATTGTCCTTCGGCCATAGAAACTGGCAAGGGTTATAAATGCCCAATAACTACCATTGACCAATTGAAGTTGGGGAAAATCGATTTTATTAAGATTGATGTTGAGGGCATGGAGCGTCAAGTGATTGATGGAGCGCGGGAATCCATATCCAACTGGCAACCAACTATATTTGCCGAATGCAATTCTCTATCAGCAGGAATTCAGTTGTTGGAGTTTTGCCGTTCACGCGGCTATCAATCGTTTGGTTTGTTGAGTTCGGCCTATAATCGTGACAACTACTTTGGTAATTCAGATGATATTTTTAGTGGGGCAAAAGAATTCGGTCTGCTGATGATATCTCTGAAAAAGTTGGAAAAAATCAATTGGAAGGATGCCAAGCGGCTTTTTGATCGTCAAGGACGTCCTTTGCCAGAGATTAACACCGCAGATGATTTGGCACTTATGCTATTGCATAAACCGCAGTACTCAGGCGAGATATTAGTTCACACGTCTCCAGCTAAGGTTGTAGGCGTAAATTATCCATCACCAGCATTAGTTTCAATGCAATCGTCAATTGACCAATTGCAGGTAAAGCTTGAAATGACGCAGGAGGTCGCTGGGGAGCGCGAGCAGCATATAGTTGCCTATACAGAGCAATTTGAGAGATTACGCGAAATGTCTGCGCGACTTGAGCAAGAGTTAGTAAAGACTGCCGAGAAAAACCAAGGGCTAGAACGTGAACTTAAACAATCAGTGGAAGCCCTGGGGCAAAAGGATGGTGAGATTAAGGTTTTGCACGAAACGTCTGTGCGGCTAGAGCGTGAACTTAAACAATCAGTGGAAGCCCTGGGGCAAAAGGATGGTGAAATTAAAGTTTTGCGCGAAGCTTCCGTGCGGTTTGAGCAAGAGTTAGTAAAGACTGCCGAGAAAAACCAAGGGCTAGAACGTGAACTTAATTTGATTCTTTCCTCAAGATCCTGGCGTTGGCCGCGCCCGTTAAGGCTTTTGGGAATAGTGCTGCGTCATGGATATAAAAGTTGGCGTTATTTTACTTTTAAAGCGCAAAGCGCATTTCTATTCGCAATCTCTGGAAGTATTGATTTGGAACCTCAGCCGATCCATCATCTGCGGGAAGAACAACCCTGTCTCTATCAATCAACGGGAAGCGACCCTTGTTTCCTGCTTTGCCCACGCCGCAAGTCTCGCTTACGCGGCGGCTGGATGAAGATCGAATTTGAGCTTGAATTTCTGGAAAATCCGAGACACCCGCGTCTCTACTGGGATGAAGGCAATGGATTTAGCGAAGGAAGATCTTTTCTTCTACCTATGCCGACGCAGGGCAAGATATCGGCCGTTTTACCGTTTCCAAAATGTCTTGTGGCATTGCGCTTAGATCCCGCTGACAGCATAAGTCGCTTTAAGATTTCCAATATTAAAATCGTATACCTATCAAAATTGGCGACAGCCTATCAGATTGCAAGGCCTTACCTTAAGAAGGTGATTAGCAATCCCCTCCGCCATAGGGCCTTTGCCCGAGAGGTTTATTTCGTTTGGCGCAAGAAGGGGATTGCGCCGCTGATTGCGGCGTTCAAGCGCCTCGCTATGGATTCAAATTCGCTTGTGGCGAAGCATCAGATACATATGGAATTTCTGCGTTTGTCCAATCCTAGCGCTGGCAAGGCCGCAGACGTCCCAAGGGCAACCGTGGGCATAGCCACATCCTTTCTAGCGAGAACAAAAACCCGAAATATATCCCACACCATTGGTATTGGCCTCATTGAGCATTTGGGAGACATTGTCGCTTGTGAACCGGTGGCGCGGCGCCTTAAGGCAAAAAACCCAAAGGCACATCTCTATTGGGTCGTGAAGGCCCCTTACCGTGAGATCATTTCGAATAATCCCTATATTGACGAGGCCATCGTCGTTGATTGCCTGACCGACTGGATCAAAATGGTTTATCATCGCGTCTTTGATGAGGTCGTTGACCTCCATGTGAATGGCAGAATTTGCCAGGACTGTGGTGTCCCGCTCAGCAAGCTTCAAGGGGATATCTCCATCACGGGTGACAATTATTTTAATCATGGGAGTTTATTGAAGTCTTTCTGTATTGGCGCTGGCATTGAGCCCTTGGACGAACAGCCGCGTGTTTATATTCCAGATGAGGCGAGAAGAAACGTTGATCATTTGGATTTACCCAAGGAATTTGTCGTTTTACATTGTTTTTCAAACGAGGTCAGCAAAGATTGGTCTCCTAGGAAATGGGAAGAATTGGCCGCTCTTATTCGGGAAAAAACTGCTTTAAAAATCATAGAAGTTGGCCTTGTTCCCATTCTGCATGAATTGGAAGGCCAAATAAACGTTTGTGGGCGCCTTTCTGTGCTTGAAACCGCTGAAGTCATCAAACGTGGGGCTCTTTTTGTCGGGGTTGATAGCGGCCCAGCTCACTTGGCAAACGCAGTCCAAACTCCCGGAGTGGTCCTTTTGGGCCAATTCAATCAATTTAAGAAATACAATCCGTATACAGGCGGCTATGCCGATGGGAGCAATGCTACTTTAGTATACAATGAAGCGGGTCCGGCAGCTGATATTCCCGTTGATGTCGTTTTTCAAGCTGTTATGAAAAGGTTGGAAACTCAATTGGCGCACAAGGGAGGCGACCAAGAAATCTATCCGTTGAGCGTGGAATTACCTGATGCGAAATTGCCGAATTCTTCTCAACCTGTTGAAGTGGGATTGAAACACCCGCGTCTTATCGCGTTTTACTTGCCTCAATATCACCCCATTCCCGAGAACGATAAGCATTGGGGCAAAGGTTTTACGGAATGGCGCAATGTCGCCAAGGCGCGCCCCTTTTATGATGGCCAATACCAACCGCGTCTTCCTGGGGATTTGGGGCATTATGATTTAAGGGTGCCTGAAGTTATGGATCATCAGGCCGATCTTGCTAAGGAATATGGCATTGAAGGGTTTTGTTATTATCTCTATTGGTTTCAAGGCAGAAGGTTACTTCATAAGCCGATAGATTATATGTTGCGGTCCAAGAAGCCGAACCTTCCTTTCTGTTTTTGCTGGGCAAATGAGAATTGGACCCGACGATGGGACGGCATGCATAATGATATTCTGATTGCGCAGGAGCACTCCCACCAAGACGACCTGAACTTTATCCGGCATCTTTTCCCCGCCTTTGAGGATCCCCGATATATCAGAGTGGACGGGAAGCCTTTGTTGCTCGTCTACCGGACGGAATTGTTTCCGAATCCGCTAGCAACTACCGAGACCTGGAGAAATGAGGTCCGAAAAGCGGGGTTTGGAGATATCTATCTTGTGCGTTGCGAAGGCTTTGATCCCTTCACTAATCCCAATGACATCGGCTTTGACGCTTCTTACGAGGTCCCGACTTTTATTCTTCCGGACGAATTGCTTTATGATAAACTTGATAAGTTAAATGTCAGCCCTCAATTCCAAGGAAAAATTTTCGACTATGCAAAAATCATCCGGTATTATTCGGATCGAGAAGATACTCCTTATAAGAGGTATAAAGACGTGATGCTGGCCTGGGACAACACTCCGAGGCATGGCAAGAATGCCGTGATCTTTCACGACGCTTCTCCGGAAAAATACGCGGAGTGGCTTCAAAATAGTATCCATTATACGATGCGGAGATTTAAGGGAGACGAGAGGCTGGTGTTTATCAATGCCTGGAACGAATGGGCGGAGGGTTCATACCTAGAACCCGATTTAAAATATGGGAGATCTTTTTTGGAGGCAACAAAAAAAGTGCTTGAATCCTCGGCGCCCAGGAGGGGCTTTCATCCATAGATGAGGTCTGAGAATTGTGATGATTATGGAAACCGCTAAAGCCTCTGTCTTGACACCTAAAAGCGGAAGTAGTTCACGATTATTTCACGTCTATCTTCCTCTAGCATTAACGATATTTTTGGCGCTTTCCTATTTCGCCTATGTCCATGCCTACGGCGTCAATGTGTTGTTTTGGGACGAGTGGCAGATAGTTCCACTCTATAAGGCTTGTGTTGAAGGACATGCGGGGCTTTTTTCATTGTTTGAGGCGCAGCATAATGGGAATATTATGTTTTTTCCGTACCTACTCATGTTGGCCATGGACTTTCTCACAGGATTCAATAATAAGGCGCTCATGTATATCGGGGCCGTTTTTCAAACGGCTTCTTTAGGGCTCGTTTGGTTTTTAGCGCGAAAGAATCTTCCTGATACGATAAATAAATATTGGCATTTGGTTTCCCTTGCCTGTCTGATGTTTTCATTCTGTCAATATCAGAATATGTTGTGGGGTTTTCAGACCGCATGGTTCATAATCACATTTTTTTCTTTAGCGGCGTTTGTATTGTTGGATGAGAGTTTTGAAAATGACAAGTTTGGTGGCTCTGCTAATCTCCCTCTCACGTTCGGCGCAATTGTGTGCGGAGTCGTTGCATCTTTTTCTTCGGTCCAGGGTTTGTTGGTATGGCCCGCTGGCCTAGTTTTTTTGTTTGCTAAAGAGTGGTCAAGCCTAAAATATTTTTGGAAGAACCCGCGCTTCACCGCGTGGATTGTTTCAGGTTTCCTCTGTTGGGTAGTATATTTTTCACTCCTGAATCCCGCCGACGCTGGGCCGCAAAGCGTTCATCAGGCTGTCCTGGGCGCTCTAAAACATCCTCTTTATACCTTTAAATTCATGCTCGCAAGTTTAGGTGCCGTTGTGATTGGAATCCGCCCCCATTGGGCTGTGTTGTTGGGGATTGTCCTTTATGCGCTCATTGGGCTTGCAATTATCAATTTCTTTCGCTCAAAAAACACAAGCGCCTACGCTGTTCCAGCCGCTCTTATTGTTTTTGGATTATTCTTTGACATCATGCTGGCGGCTGGCCGATCCAGCTTTGGTTTCAGTCAGGCTTTTGAATCCCACTACACTGCCTATAATCTCTTGATTTTATTGGGAATATACCTTTGCTTTGTTAATCAGAATTACATCGAAACCCATTCCGCCATCGTGGCAAAATCCGGTCAGATCCTTCTGGGAGTATTTTTGCTTGCCTTCACGTTTTCGAATGTATTTCGCGGTGTGGCGCGCGGCCGAGAGTGGCGCTTCGCCCAAGCTCTTAACGCGGTTGAGGTATTACATTACCAAAGCGAGCCACGGTTTAAAATAGAGAGAACCGTGTTCGGCAGTTATGATTTTGTCGCGGCACAGGCAGAATTTTTAAATTCTCGATACTTGAATGTTTTTCAGGCAGGAGGGATTTCTCTCCCGTTGGAGATTCTCGATCTTGCGAGGCCGCCAGAATCCTACTTGGACATTGAGAAAGCCAATCCTGGCGATAAAGAAGCTCTTGAACGACTTTGGGATGTCTATACCATCGCTCCGGATTTGCAAAAAGCTTTTCGAGTAAGGACGGCGTCTTTCTCCTATGATATCATTCGTTGGGCCTCCGGAGAAGCTAAAGAGAAGGGATACTATTTACAGGATCAACTTAATCCCTATGGGAAACAGTTTGTTTTGTTATTCAACCAGATAAATTCTAAAAAACTAGATTGAACAAATTATGAAATTTGAGCAATTGAAGGCTCGCTTATTTGGGGAAAGGACTATTAAGTGCCCACTCTCATTAGAGATGTTTGTGCGAGTCTATCTTCCCGTTATTATGGTTGTCATACCCTTGCTTATGTTATTTGCCTTTGTATACTCCTTTGGTGTCAATGTTCCGCATTGGGATGAGTGGGCCAATGTGGATTTTTACCGTCACTATATTCATGGTGATGTTAATTGGTGGGCCATTTTTCAAAGCCATAATGGGGAGCATCATGAGTTTTTCAAGGTGTTGTTTGAAGTCTTGATTGAGCGTCTTACTTATATGAATATGAAGGCTGTTATGTATTGCGGAATTGCGTTACAGGCCGGGGCGTTTTTCTTGTTGGTTTCATCGGCCATTAAGGATATGCCTAAAGGCTATTATTCGTTTTGGATACTTGTGCCACTTTCTTGTTTCATGTTTTCATTTTCTCAGCATCGGGATGCTCTTTGGGGCCTAGGTATTGCTTGGTATATGATTACTTTCTGTCTTTTTTTAGCACTAAAACTCCTCTCATTTGCTACGGAGAGTAGCTTGTTGCCTGAAGCGGCATTTGGATTTGCCGCAGTGGTTGCTTTTATCGCATCTTTCTGTTCAGCTGATGGGCTTTTAGTTTGGCCAGCAGGCTGTATTTATCTTTGGTTTCGTAATGAGGAGTGCTTTGCGACTCCATGGAAAGATATGAAATTTTTTCTTTGGACATTTTTATTTGTTGCCACTACGATCCTTTATGTAGAAACCTTGGGGGTGCATCATATTGGAGAGGGTAGCGGTTTAACCCCAGGCAATCTCTTCCATCTGCTTATCAACCGACCGCTTTACAGCATTGAATTCTACGCAGCTATGCTTGGATCTATTTTCATTAATCAGACATCAAAGAGGGTGGTTGGGATTGGACTCGTCCTGTTGCTAACCATTGGATTTTTTCTTGTGCGTATCGCTCGTACGCCAAAACGGAGGATCTATGCTTTCCCTGTAGCGCTCATGGCTTTCGGCTTACTTCATGCTGGGTTTCTATTGATTGGCAGGTTGCATTCCGGTATAGACGAGGCCATTTCTAGCTCCTATGCCTATTATACGACGTTCATTATTCCTCTTATCGTGGGAATTTATCTTGTGAGTATTCATAACATCTTTTTTGCTTCAGTCTCTAAAAGAATTAGCGTATTGTGGATGATTTCTTGGGTTGTTTTTTCTGTTGCCTTGGTGACTAATAATACCTATTGGGGTATTGTGAATGGTCGAAAGACTCGTATGCAACGCTGGTTGAGTGTTTCAGTGTTGCTGGATTATACCCATCAATCAGCGATAAGAATTGAGAGAATGCTGACCGATGATAAAAATATGCCTAAGTTTTTTGAGCAAGCGTCCTTTCTGGAGCGTAATCACCTGAGTGTATTCCATTTGGGGCAAGGGCGGCTTCCGGTAGATGTTCAGAAACGGATTTCCCCGCCTATCTCTTACTTGTCGATTATGAATGAAAATCCCACTTATAAAGGAGCGCTGAGGCGGCTTTGGGAGGTGTATTTCATAAGTCCTGACCTTAAGGAGACATATGATCCGGCTTCTCCAACGTTTGTACCTGATTTAATTAACTGGGCACGCGGTGATGCCATTTCAAAAGGATATTATCTTCACCCTTACTTGGATCAATACGCCACGGAATATATCTCGCTCGCGGCAGAGATTGTTAGAAATCCTAGTCGCCCGTTGGCTTACCTGGAATTTGAAAAAAACACCCCCCAGTTTCGTCTCGCGTTGGAACAGTTGTGGCGAGTTTATCTTATGGCGCCTGACCTCCAGAAATCATTTCCTGTTAGTTCCCCAACATTTACACGTGATTTGATACTCTGGACTGCAGGCGAGGCGAAGACTAGAGGGTATTATCTTCACTCCTATTTGGATAAGTATGGGGAGCAATATGGGTTAGCGGCCAATATGATGGAGAAATCGCAATAGGACCTAAGTTCAATATGCTAATGCAACAGTTTCGAAAAGTGAAGACTCGTTGGGATTGCGACGACCCTCAGTATGAAAACGGGATTCCCCGAAACTTTTTTAATCCCAAATGAGATATATTAAAATCATAGATTGGAAGTTGTCGACCATGTCGGTGAAAGAAGATATGTGTAGCGCAGTGGCTTGGATTGAGACCCTTGAACGACGCTATTAGCATCAGTGTTGTGATGCCGGCTTTCTTAGAGGAAGAAAACCTCAGAATCCTCTTGCCGCGTCTTCGTCAAGCCTTGCGCCAGACAGGCGAATCGTTCGAGATGTTAGTGGTGGATACCCCACACCCCCTAGATAATACCGCCGCCGTTTGCGCCCAATATGGAGCCTCTTGTTTCCCTCGGAACGGCGGTGATAAGTATGGCGATGCTGTGCGCACTGGCATACGACGCGCGCGTGGTTCTTGGATATTAGTAATGGATGCGGATGGATCTCATCCCCCCGAATTTATATCCAGGCTTTTGAGTGAACGCCCTAACCATGATGTAATCATAGCGTCACGATATGTGAATGGTGGCTTTTCTGAAAATACTCTCCTGCAACGTCTCATGAGTCTTGTTCTTAACCTGTCCTATTCATGGATATTAGGGCTCCCTTGTAAGGATGTTTCCAACAGTTTCAAGCTCTATCGTGGAAGCTTTCTGCGAAGCCTATCTTTGCGGTGTGAAAACTTCGACATCGTCGAAGAAATACTGTTTAAACTCAAACGCTTCAATCCCCAATTGTCAATAATGGAAGTTCCTTTTATCTTTAAAAAACGCATGTTCGGCCAAACAAAGCGGAATCTTCCTCTTTTTATTCTGACATATATCTACACTATGATTAGGCTTAGGTTTATACAATAAAACATGTGATTATAATTCGTAAGACTATGGCAGAGGAATAGGCCGTTTATTTACGGTCCAGTTATTTGATATTCCTCAATAAAAATAAAGGAGAATCACGATATGAAATCAAGGAAAATATTAGTCACCGGCTCATCCGGTCTTATTGGTTCTGAGGTCTGCGTTTATTTTGGGAAACGCGGCTTTGAGGTGCACGGTCTTGACAACAATCAGCGCGCGGTTTTCTTCGGTCCCTCGGGCGACACAAGGTGGAATCAAAAGAGATTATCCGAGACCATTTCCGGCTTTACCCATCACGAGCTCGACATCCGCGAGCGCGAGGGCGTGTTAAAGCTCGTGGCCGAGATTCGACCGGATGTCATCGTTCACACGGCGGCCCAGCCGTCTCATGACCGCGCCGCCGCCATCCCCTTTGACGACTTTGACACCAACGCCGTGGGAACGCTCAATATGCTGGAAGCGGCGCGCCGAGCTTGTCCAGAATCTCCATTTGTTCACATGTCGACCAATAAGGTCTATGGCGATCTGCCCAACACTATCAAGCTTAAAGAACTCAAAACCCGCTGGGATTATGATGATCCGCAGTATGAAAACGGGATTCCAGAAACTTTTTCAATCGATCAGTCCAAGCATTCCCTTTTCGGCGCCTCCAAAGTCGCGGGCGACGTCATGGTGCAGGAATACGGCCGTTATTTTTCGATGCCGACCTGCTGTCTGCGCGGGGGCTGCCT
>DAHZHT010000006.1 GCA_027406905.1 Elusimicrobiota bacterium | reverse complement strand
CGATTGTTCGGGAATTGGGCGGACAAATGGCGGGCGCCTTTATCGAAGGCGAGAAAAGCGCCCAACAAATTCAAACTGAATGGGAGAACCTGAAATCTCGCGGAATTGATCTTCTGATTTCCAATTCCGGTGGAATTGCGTTTTTACGTCCGGACTGCGCCATTGTTGAATTTGACGAAAGGTATATTCGGAGTTATCCGACCGTTGGCTTTACCGGAACGATGTGTTTTATCGATCAAATGGCCAATGCCATTCTTGGAAAGCTGGTCGCTCCGCTGGGGTAAATTACATGCCACATAAAGTAGTTTTATTCGGGAAAGGCGGCATTGGCAAATCTACGACGACGACAAATTTGGCTATTGTTTACGCCCAGATGGGCATGAAGGTTCTCGTCGTGGGATGCGACCCCAAGCATGACACGACTGTTTATCTTACGGGCGGGCGGCAGATTCCGACGGTTTTAGACAGCGCGGCGTTTATGGGCGGGCATTCGCCCTCTTCCAGTATTGTCGTTAAAGGGTCGTTTGGAATTGACTGCGTCGAGGCTGGCGGTCCTGAACCAGGAATTGGCTGCGCCGGCCGCGGCATCACTAGAATGAGCGAGATACTGAAAGAAGCGGGAATTGTCGATGACTCTAAATATGACGTCATTCTCTATGATGTTTTGGGAGACGTTGTCTGTGGAGGTTTTGCCGCTCCTCTCCGCCAGGGTTTCGCGGATAAGGTCGTGATCGTGACCTCGGAAGAATTGATGTCTCTTTATGCGGCCAATAATATCGCCAAAGCCGTTTGCAATTACTCATCCAACGGGATTTCTCTTTTAGGGCTTATCGCGAATTTGAGAGATCCGGGCTGTGATGAAGGCGTGGTGAGCCGTTTTGCCGCGATGATTGGAACGCAGGTCCTTCAATTTTTGCCTAGAGATCCCCTGGTTCGTCAGGCGGAATATCAAAAGAAAACGGTCATTGAGACTCATCCCGATTCGCCTTTGGTTATGCGCATTCGGGAACTCGCGAAAACTCTCATTGAAACTCCGGCAACGCCGCAAAGAATACCCAATCCCTTAAGCGATGCGGAATTTCATGGTCTTTCCAGGGAAGCTTTCCGAGGAGAGCGCTTGCCCTTATCTAAAGATTCTGGCGGCGCGGGCTTGGCGTCTTGCCAGGGAGAAAGTGACGGCGGTATGGCCGATGAAGAGCTTGTGTCATCATGGGGGCGGCGGCTTTAATGACTTCTCCTGCGGGAAATCTTGGCGGAATTATTGCTCGCCAAGAGCGAATTAAAAACGTTGAAATTAACCCGGGACGCTTGTGCAATAATAAATGTATTTTCTGCATGAGCGGAGAAGACCGGGACGACCACAATCCGTGGGCCTCTATTAAAAGAGTCCTCGGAGAGTTGGAGCATCATTACAATCAAGGCGCGCGTTCCGTCGGGTTTCTGGGAGGGGAGCCCACGGCTTACCCGCATATCATAGAAGCAATCGCTTACGCGAAGAAATTAGGATATCAAAGAATCGCTCTTTGTACCAACGCTATGCGCCTTTCGCAGCCTGAATTTTTTAGAGACGCTTTGGATGCGGGACTGACTCGTGCCACGGTATCTTTGCACAGTCATATCACGGAAGTGGAAGAACGTTTAGTGGGAGTTCCCGGAATTCTAAAGATGAAATTGGACGCGGTTAAAAATCTCGTTTTAGCCAGAGATTCCGGCCGCTTGCCAGACAATGTGTCGTTAAACCCCGTCTTAAACCGCCTCAACGCCCCTTTGATGGAGAGCTACATTCATTTCTTTACCCTTCGCGGAATCAACGACATTCGCTTTAATTTTATCTGGCCGCAGTCTCGGATTTTAAAGGATACCTCCGTTGTTCCGCGTTTCCGCGATGTGATAGCCGATGTTCTTAAGGTGATTCTGCGCAATGAACGTCAATGGAAAATAACGATTAGTTTTGGCGCGATTCCTTTTTGCGTTGTTCCCGATTTTTTGCGCGAGCGTAAAGACCTTCTGTTTAAATACTTTTCAGAAGAGGCAAATGACCACCCGACCGATGTCGGTTTTATTAATCCTGATAGAGAAGGAACCGTCAATCGCTTCGGCCTTAAAGCTCGCACTCGTTATGATCACCGAATGAAGCTATCTGTTTGCCGAAATTGCCGGTTTGACTCAGAGTGTTTGGGCGTTTGGCGAAGCTATGTCGATCTGTACGGTTCTGGAGAGTTTGCTGCTGTATGAACGCCATAGATCATCGCCTTTGCCTGCTTGTGTCCAGACGTTGCAATATCCGCTGCGCTTTTTGCCCGGTCGAGTTTACCGGTCAAGACATGAATTTAGACGTGGCCAGACGCGCGGTTAAATCTTATTTGAGACATTTGCCTGCCGGGGTGTCTCCGAAAGTTAAGTTTTTTGGAGGTGAGCCACTCCTTAACTGGCCGGTGATCCAGGCTTTGATTGAAGACTCGCGCGCGGAGAATCTGGGGATTTTATTCCAGATTTCAACCAATGGGATGTTTTTAGATAATGAAAAAATTCAATATCTCAAAACGCGGCCGGAAGTTGAGGCGACCTTGAGCTTTAGGACCGCCGGCGGATATTCTTTGCCGGGAGCGTGGTTTACTTTTGTGTTGACTCAAAATCAATCGACCTCGAGCGTGATTTCAAAAATGCGAATTTTAATTACCGAGGGTTACCGGCGATTTAATTTTCTGCCCGCTTATTTTTCATTGTGGAATGACGATGAGTTAAGCGAGTTGGAAAAGACTTTTCAAGCCTTAACCAAGTTATTTTATGGATTATGGGATAAGGGAATGGATTATCGGATAAAAAATTCGGAGGTTTTCAGCCCAATTCCTCTTTATAACGCCGCTTTGACTGTCGATGCCGATGGGGCGGTGTATTCGTCCAGCCTTATTGAAAGCCGAAACATGGATTCGTTGCGTGATTTTTTGAAAATTGGTTCGGTTAAAGACTGGCCGAAAGAAAAAGACGCGCGCCGCGATGGGCGCTTTTTGCGCGAACTGCTGAGCCGTTGGGCGGGGCCCACCTGGGATTCAACCCAACGAGTGGACGAAGCCCTTAGCCGATTTGTGGAAACAATCGACTCTTATTCTCCCAAGGTTTACGCTTAAATGTCCGCCACAAAATATTTTGAAGATGGAACGGAAAAACTCATCAATGTCGAGATTAATCCCGGGCGTCTTTGTAATAATAAATGCATTTTTTGCATGAGTGGGGAAGAAAGAGACGATCACGAGCCATGGGCCGACCCCAAACGCATGAAAGCCGAGATTGAGGCGCGTTTTAATGAAGGCGCCCGTTCGCTAGGCTTTTTGGGGGGGGAACCCACGGCTTACCCGCACATTATCGACTGCATGCGTTTCGCCAAGGATTTAGGCTATCGGCGGATCGTTTTATGCACCAACGGCGTAAGGTTGTCCGGTCAAGGGTTCCTTGATGATTGTCTTGAGGCGGGCTTAACGAGAGTCACGATGTCTCTCCACAGCCATATTCCTGAAATCGAGGAACGCTTAGTCGGCGTTCCAAAGATATTAGAGAAAAAAGTCGAGGCTCTGCGGCTTTTGACCCAAGCTCGCAACTGCGGATTTTTCAAGGACGGGGTGTCTTTAAACCCCGTTCTCTGCCGCTTAAACGCCCCCTACATGGAAGACTATGTCCGCTTCTTTAAAGCGCGGGGTATTAATGATATTCGTTTTAACTTTATTTGGCCGGAGTCTCGCGTTCAAAACGATAAAACGGTCGTTCCGCGTTTTAAAGACGTCGTTCCCTCTATTCTTAATCTCATCCTCAAAAATGAGAAAGAAATTAAAATTCGTTTAAGCTTTGGGGGCATTCCCTATTGCGTTCTGCCTGGTTTTATCCATAAAAATTGGCCTCTCTTGCGGCGCTATTTTTATGAAGAAGGGATGGATTTGCCGACGGAAGTGTCTTTCCTTCATCCGGATGATCAAGACGGGGTTCAGCGTTTTAACTGGCATGAAAAAGGACGAGACGTCTATCGGACAAAAATTCCTGAATGCGCGAAATGTAGCCTCAATGATCATTGCATGGGGATTTATCGCAGTTATCTTGCGCTTTATGATGGAAGTGAGTTTAGTCCAATTGGGTTTTTGCCTTGATTGCGAGGCGTAATCGAGATATTGGTGGGGGTTCCCTTGGGGAGCGGGTGGGATTTACTCTAAATATTTTGGGGCTTCGGAGTTAGGTGTTATTTTTATTTCTCGCCTTCGGTATTGCGGCCTCTGTCAGCGATATCGCGACGCGGCGAGTCAGCAATCGCTTGATTTCCATGGCCTTTCTCTCGATATTGGTTGGCTACGCCTTTTTATTGATTGAGACCTTGCTTGGCAGTCATAAAATCGTTTGGATGGGAATTGGGGAGAGATATCTTCCCTATTCTTTTTACCGTGGCGTCGTCATTAACCTGCTTCTCTGCGCTATTTCCGCCGTGGTTCTTTGGCGTCGCCGCATCTGGCCCGCCGGAGATGCTAAGTTTTTTGTCGCTACCTCTCTCTTCCTGCCTCTTATTCGAGTGGATATTCCGGGATTTCCTGACTGGATTTTTTTAAAATTATTAATTAACACGTTTATTCCCGCGGCGGTTTTTATCGTTATCGTTTCCGCTATTCAAGAGGCATCAGTTCTTGGGAGTTTTTCTCTTTCAGAAATATTGGACCAATCCCCCAAGGTTTTTAGGCGGTGGTCTGGGAGTGTGGAGTTTCCTAGTAATAGAAAGCATCTCGCGCTGATTGCGGGGAGGTTCATTCTTTTCGCCGCCCTAATTCAAATTCTTATGAGCGCTTTAAATATCTTTGGCGCCTTTCCTCGACTAATCCTCTACCTTTTTTCTTACTTAATTTGGCAATGGCTTTATCGTTTCGTGCGTTTTAATTTTTTTGGAGTTCTAGTCGCGGTCGTGTTGGTTTTATGCGCCTTTCTGGCGCATTCCAATTTTTTTTCTCTTATTATTCGCGGGACTTTTCTTGCTCTTGGCTTTGTTCCCTTTTTCCTATTGCTTCGTTTCCTTGAGGCGCATCTTCAGTCATCTCGCGCGCATATGGTCAAGATTTCAGAAATTTCCCAAGGGGATGTCCTTGATGATGAAAGCTGGCGTAAACTTTATGGTTTATGCTGCGCTGCGGACTCTTCTTGCGATTTGCGGCGCTATGCCGATGGGCTTTCTCCTGAAGACATAAGGGTTATTCGTAGATGTTGTCCACTTGACAGCATGGTCACTGTTTTGGAAACCCGTCCTTTCGCTTTCTGGGTTTTTCTTGGAGCTTTGTGGACCCTCTATACCCACGAGATTGTTCTAAGGTGGCCTTTAGCTCTCATGGGGATTCATTAATCAGGCGATCATGATTTTTAACTCCAGGACGTCTCAGGCGTCTTTTGCTTCTTGGGGAATGACTCTGTTTCTTTCCGTAATTGCTTCATTAATACTCTTTCATCATTTAAACCTTCCCTTTTATTTAGATCAAGACACTCAGCGCATTTTTTTCGCTTCCCAGCCTTTGGCAAGAATTCTGGCTCACTCACCAGACAACCGCAATCCGAATTTTATCTACATTCTCCTCCATTTTGCGACCCGTTGGAGTATTCGTGAATCGCGGGCAAGATTCCCATTCGCTCTTTTCGCCGTTCTTGCCATTATGATTTTTCATCGCGCCGCTCTTTCCGTCTCTACGCCTTTGCAGGCTTGTCTTGCGACGGCCATTTTTATGTTTAACCCCGCTTTTTTGTCTAATTCCAGGGCGGTGAGCTGGGTTCCCGTTTTTCTCCTTTTTTCCATCTTGTTTCTATGGATGTTGGGTGAAATTATGGACGGCCATTTATTCCCCCAGTCTCTTTTTTTTCTTGGCTCTATTGTTGGCTTGGAGTTCACCAGTTATTCCGCATATTTCTTGTTGTCCGTGGGAGCTGTCTACGCCGGTTGGAAATGGCGGGAGAGAAGGGCGCGGGCAGTTCTTTGGGTAATGTCCTTATTACTTATAGGGCTTATTCTTGGGACTTCTTCTTTGCGGGGATTAATGCAGGCGATTCATTATGAGCCTTCGGAAAGAAGTCTTGCTCTCTCAAATCCCTCCTTGATATGGGGAAATCTGGATTTTTCGGGCTATTGGAATGAACTTCGCCGGATGTTTTTTCCATCCCCGCTCTCGTTGTTATTGGCGCTCATGTTTATTTTTGGACTATGCCGCGCTTGGCGCGTTCGCCATCGAAATCACAGCGGACTCTGGCTTTTTTCCGCCTTGACTCCTCTCATCGGATTTTTTTTGATTAGCCTCATGCGGGTAAAAATTTATTACTTTCAATTCGCGATGCCAGGGGTCGCGCTTGTGAGCGCTGGCGGGGCGCTGGAAGCGGTAGCGAGGCTCCGCAGTTTTCTGGGTCGCGGGAGAAATCTCGCCGCTTCTTCCATGAGTTTAGTGTTGGTCGCCGCGCTTCTCGCGCTGGATCATAAATCGCGGGATGTTTACCAACCTTCCCCGAGAGCCGATATTCCAAGAATCATCAAATCCATAAACCAAGACAGGTCGAGGCGGGTTTACTTCGCGCCGAATAATCTCTATAGCCTTTTTCTTTATTACGGCGCCAAGAATCCGGTCTCGGCCTGGAAGAGTTGCCAAATTGGAGTCTGGCCCGCCATTGAATGCCGTTATGACGGCTGGATCGTTCGCGGGTTTGTCGAGCGCGGGCAAGTCCCGCCCAATTGGGATTTGCGTTGTAATCAAGACCTCCGCGCGGCGCAAAAAAAGCATTCTTTCTGGTGGATTGAAACCCATGACTTTTATTCTCCGGGGCTCCGCGCCTTTCTAAAAAAACATTGCCGGATGGCCAATTCTGGCGGGCAGATGCACGCGCTTTATTATTGCCCGCGCCGCCCGCGAGTTTTTTGAAATCCATAATTGCGCGTGAGTTGTTTTTCATATTGAGCCATTTGTTTCCATAATTTTTGATAGCGATGGGGCGGCGGGCGCTTGAGGGCCAAGCGATAAAGCGCGAGAGTTTTGTCGGGCCGATTTTTCGCAAGATAAAGGGATCCAAGAGTGAGATAAGAGGGCAAGTAGGCCTTATCAATTTGAATCGCATGAAGGGAATCGGAGATCGCTTGGTTTTTGTGGCCCATTAAATAATCTAAAACGCCGCGGTCGCCCCAGGCTCTCGCGGAGTCTGGATTGCGGGCTAACAATTGATTGGAAATGGATAAAGCCTGGTGGTAGTGACCTGAGTTCTGCGCTAAGTAGAGAGGTTGATATGGATCATAAAGAAGGGCGTGAGGAGCGGTTTTTATATACAGATCTCGAATTTGAGGGTTGGCGAAAGCTTGAGGCTTCTTAAATGCCTTGATTATATTTGCAATCAGCGCTTGGCGGCTCTTTTGGGGCCAGGCGATTAGGAAATCCCTGACGGTAAACAATATTCTCGTGTCGGTTTTTCTCAGCTCGGAGGTTATTTTCAGAGACTGAGCGCTGTTCCCTCTATCCCTGCAATCGGATTGGCTCCAGGCTTCCCAGGCTGATCGCCATTGATAGGCGGCTTTATTGATATGGTTTTGTTCCAAATCAAACAGCATTTCTAGAATGGAAGTTTTCTCTTGGAATAAGGGAGGTGCGGTTTCTTGATAAGGTGAATCGAAAGGCTTTGAGAGTAGCGCCGTTGGGTTGTTTCCATTGGCCGTGAGCGCCCAAGCGCAGTCTAGTCTGATTGTGTTACCAGCTTTCAAACTCATGACTTTATATAAATCGGGCAAGGCGTTCTTTGGGTCATGGGATAAAAGCCGGATATGCCCTCTCCACCACCACAGCCAGGCGTCATGGGAATGGTTTGCGATGATCTGATTGAGCGGAGCGGGATGCCGCAATCTCAATGGATAGAGGGATATCAGACTGAGGGTGAATACCCCAAATGCCGTAAAAATTACTAAAACGCCAAACATGGCCGCTCGCAGGTCTTGCCGCAGGCGTGTATTCCAGGCATTGAATGTAGGAAAAATAGCGGCGTTCCGGTCCTCGATAAGCGAGAAAATAGAGGCAAACGCCATTAAGATCACAAGCGGATAAATCGGCTCGAAATAACCCGCTTCTACCGGCATAAGGCAGTGAATGGCGATATAATAGACAAGCACAACCGAGAGCCTCTTAACCGCTTCTCTCTTACGTAAATGCCAGGCGCCAAAGGCGGCAAATGCCGAAGCCACTGGAAAAAGTTTAGCGAGAAACAAAAGCCTTTTGATGTAGGCCGCGAGAAATCGCAAGGGGTGCATGGCGACTTCTTTGATGGCCCAAGAAATTAATGAAGTTCGATGGTGCAAACCGGCCAATTTATAATAATCGCCTTCCATGGTTTGAACTAGGCCCAAGGCGCCGGCTACGATATCATTGTCCGCCCGGTGATGTTCAAAAATGACGAGGTGATGATAAATTTGGTAGTTCATGTAAACCCAGGGAGTCAAAATGAGGTAAGGAAGCGTCAAAAGCGGAAGTAGTTTTTTTGAAGGAGTTTGTTTCGCGTAAAATAAGTAAAAAGCGAAGACCGGGGGCAGGAGGAAAAGCTCCGAGCGCTGAAGAAACGACAATCCAAGGGCTAGCCCCACCAGCGAAGAACTTTTTGCGTCCCACTCATTCTGTTTATCTCCATCGACAAACAAAGCGGTGGCCAATAAAAATAGCAACGTGAATAAACCCTTATCCCCCGCAGGATAGAATGTTAAGATAGAGCCGTGGAGATAAAAAACCGCCACAAGGCCACACAATAAAGAGTCGATTTCCAGACCGATGTAAAAGATAAGCGCCAAGAAGGCGGCGATTAATGTTCCTTGGACGGCCGCCATGGCCCAGGCGGGCAAATGGTCGTAGATAAGTGTGTCAAAGATTGAGGACGCGGGCATGGCCCACGAGACGTTCACGTTCGCGATTTCTCGCAGGGATATGCTTGGAGCTAACCCATAGATAAGCAGATTCCCCCTGCTGATGTTCCCATCGTCTAAAGACAGCGGCAAAGTGTTTACGCTACTGTGTTCAGGGAAATGTCTCGAGATGGCGTGGCGCCAAAGGAATGGAGAAAATGCGGCTAATAAAACCGCCATCAATATCAGAAATGAGAGAGTGTGTTTGGGGTGATTATTTAGCATCCTACCTTCCCGGTAAACTCAAGATGAGCGCGATTCCAAGAGGAAGCCAGAGGTTATCGTTAAAATAGGCGGTAGTGGGCAGAAATTCGAGTGCGGTGCCGGTCATTGAGGCCGCTATCGAGGCTGGGAGCGGAAAGCCAAAGGAAATACAGATGACACAACAAACCGAAAAGCAGGTCGCGCTTCCTTCAATGGATTTTCGCCCGCCTAAAATTTTGTGCGCCCCAAAAATTTTTCCAAAGAGAGCGGCAAAGGCGTCTCCCAGGGCCGCGCAAAAAAGAGAAGCCGACACGATTTTTGGATTTCTCCCAAAAAGAAAAATAACGATTAAAGCGCCGGCGGCGGTGTAGAAAGCGCCGCTATAGCGGGTTTTTTCCTCGGGACGGGAGAGATCCCTAAAGAGCTGGATTAAAAATTCATTGAGTCTTGGAGAATAGAGGCGAGAGGCCTCCAGAAGCGCCAACAGGACAGTCCATATCAAAAGCCAGCCGATGATGCGCGGGTAACCAAACAGAAAATAAGCCGCCAAATAAGCCAAGGACAAAAGGTGAAAGGCTTTTCTTTTGATTTCGCGGAAAAGTTCGCTTTTTGAGACTAACATCGAGATTCTCTTTTATTTGCGATGCCTTAAGTTTATTTAAACCGGGACAATCGAAAGCGCTGAAGATTGAGGCCGGGTTTTCCGCTCAGAATCCAATCCGATAGAATTTTCCCGATGGCGGGAGAGAGAGAAAAGCCCTTGCCGTTAAACCCCGCCGCGATAAAAGCGTTCGGGAATTTTTTTAAGCGATCGATGATAAAATCTCCGTCCTTGGTCGCGTCAAAATGGCAGAGGGCTGTCTCGGACTCAGAGTAAGAGGCGATATCCGGAATATATTTCTTGAGAAAGGCGCGGCATTTTTTTCCGACAGAGGGCGGCGGCGCCTTTGATTTTTCCTCATCGGGGTCGCCCAAGGGCCCGGGTTTGTAATCGACAAGTTTCATATACCCGTGAACATGCATCGGAAATCCGCAAAAGCCCGAAGAATTTAAGCGAAAAGCCGAGAAGTGTTCCAGGCGAAACCTGCCGGGATTTTGCGGGGGCTTAAGGTATATTTGAAATTGCCGGGTCGGGCGAATAGGAATGCGGTAATCCTTGAGAATTTTAGCGCTCCAGATTCCGGTCGTAAAAATAAAATTTTCGGCGCTCCAGATTTTCCCGCTTGAGTCCTTGACCGCCTTGAGCTTGCCGGATTTGTCCTCAATTAAGCTGACAATCTTGACTCGCCCGTTAATCAAAGCTCCCTCTTTTTGCGCGAGAGCGGCTATTAGAGCGAGAGCTCTTTGAGCCCATATAAATCCGCCATCGGGATGAAAAAGAGCGCCCTTAAGCGCTTTCGCGTTAAAGACCCCGTGTTCGCGGCCGAGATCTTTTTTGTCTATCCATTCCGCGCGAATTTTCATTTTTTTGAGGGTCTCAAGGCTGTGCGTCTCAAATCCTGGGGTTTTGTTGGCCAGGTCGAGAAACCCGGTTTGAGAAAAAATAGTTTGTCCGCTTTCGGCGTTTAGTTTAAGCCAGAACGGTAGAGACATTCGGGCTAATTCCGTGTAAAAAGAGTCTTTTCCGTGCGTGAGGTAGAAGGCCCGCAGGTGGTCTCCCGAGGGGGCCTTGAAATTGGGAATGTCGGATTGATCTAAAACGGCGACTTTTTTCCGATTGGAACTGAGCCAATAGGCGGTTGAGAGTCCGACAACTCCTCCTCCAATAATAAGGGCGTCTAATTTTGAGGAAGCGGTCTGGCCGTGGGTTTTCATCCGCCTCGGCGCTTTTTAATTTCGGCGATGATGAGAGGTATTAGCTCATAGAGATCGCCAGTGACCGATAAGGATGCGGTTTTCATTATCGGGCATTCCGGATCGGTATTTAAAGCGACAATGGTTCCGGAAGAGGACATGCCCGCCAGATGTTGGATTTGTCCGGAGATTCCGCAGGCGACGTAAAGCTTGGGATGAACGGTTTTTCCTGTCAGGCCCACTTGATGGCTGTAGGCAATCCATCCCGCGTCGACGGCCGCGCGGGAAGCCCCGACCGCAGCTTTAAGAGTGTCGGCGAGTTCGCGGATGATTTTAAATCCTTCCGCGTTTCCAAGGCCTCGTCCTCCGCTGACAATGCGCTCCGCTGTTCCAAGATCGATTTCAGAAGAAGCTTCGGGTTGAAAGGAAACATATTCCATTTGAGATTCCTTGGGCTCAAAGGGAATAGAGACAATTTGAGGCGGGGCGCCGCTTTTTTCCGCCTGAGGGAAAACCATGGGGAGGGCAATGAGTAAAGTCGTTTCCTGGGTTCCCACCAGCGTCGCCAAGGCGTTTCCGCTGTAAGACGCGCGTTTGGCTTTGACTTTTCCGTTTTCTATTCCAACTTCAGTAATGTCAACCGCCAGCCCCGCTTTAATTTGAGGGCTCAATAAAGCGGCCAGAGATTTTCCGAAAATGGTTCCAGGGAAAAGAATCGCGCTAAATTTAGCGCTTTCAAGGATTTTTAAAATCGCCTGCGCGTAAATTTGATCGTTATTCTGCCCAAGCTTTGGGTGTTCAAGCGCGAGAACTTTCTCGATGCCGGGAACGTTAAGGTTTTGGGCCAGGGTCTGGGCTTTGTCGCTGATGACGGCGGCAAAGACTTTCCCTTGAGATTGGGTTGCCAGGGTTTTGGCCGCAGTTAAGACTTCAAAAGCGCTTGAGGGCAATGCCCCCTGTTGGGGAAGACAGATCGCCAGAATTTGATTTTCCATTAGATTAGTTTCCTTTCAATGAGAATGTCGACCAGTTTCTTCGCCTTTTCGGCGGCGCTGGAACCATCGATTTTAAGTCCGGCCGGCCTTGGCGGCGGAGCGGAAAATTTTTCGATCTTAAGAGGCTCTAAAGTTGAGCTAAAATCCTCCGCTTTAAGGCCGAGGTCCTGCGCCGTCCATTTAGGAATGACGGCTTTTTTAGACGCCATTTTCCCTTTAAGAGACGGGAGCCTTGGCTCGTTGATTTCTTTGATGGTCCCAACACATGCGGGAAGCTTGAGCTTTAAAACATCCACTCCGCTTTCAACCGCGCGCCAGACCACCGCTTCCGAGGAATTGATGGAATCAATTTTTTTGACTGAAATCGCCGCCGGCCAATTAAGCCAGCCGGCGATTTGAGCGGCCGTAACTCCGGCGTTTCCATCGCTGGCGTTTTTGCCAAATAAAACCAGGTGAACGGGGGTTTCCGCATGAATCTTTTTGAGGGCCTGGGCCAAGGCGTGGCTGGTTCCATATGAATTATGCGTGTCGCATTCCGGGATATTGACCCAAACGGCCTTGTCGCTGCCGCGGGCGATCGCTTCGCGGAGCGCCGTTTCGGCGTGTTCCGGCCCCAACGAAAGAGCCGTGACGGTCGAGCCGGGATTTTTTTCTTTAATCCGAATGGCTTCTTCAACCGCGTATTCATCAAAGGGGTTGACCGCATAAGACAACCCTGCCGTTTTGATTTTTCCCGCGGATTCGTCTATTGAGACATTGACGGTAGTAGGCGTGCTTTTGACGCAGACGACGATGTGAAGGCTCATGGTTTATCTCCTCAAAACGCAAAACCGTGGTTGGGATAGGATTCGAACCTATGTAGGGCAGGGCCCGACGGTTTTACAGACCGTTGCTTTTGACCGCTCAGCCACCCAACCAAAACGACCCTTCCATGATAGCTTTTTCGTTTTTTGCTTCGCAAATAAGCCGAGACAATCAGATGTCGTGGCGGGTCAATGCGTGGATATCCGCGCTGAATTGACGTTTTTGAGCGGTTTTAGGAAAACTTTGCTTTATCGCTTTAAATATCGGAAAAAGAGATTGCGGAGTGATTCCGGAATGATTTTTGAGCGCCCATAATTTTTTGCTGAGGTTAATTCCCATAGCGGCGGCATCGGGTCTGTTTGAAAATTGATTCCACCAGTGGATCAGAGCTTGTGCGTCTTTAAGCCCTTGATAAGCGCGGACGGCTTGACTCATTTCATGCTCGTCTAAGGGGGTTGAGATTGAAGAGCTGTTTTTTAGAGGAAGGCTTTTTGTTTTTCCGGAGGCGATGCCTTCCGCTAGAGATAACGTTGGCTGAATTTGATGGTGGCTTGGGTATTTTAAGGCGTAAACCCATCCAGATTGAGACAAGACGTCAAAGCGGGCTTCTTTTAAAAGTTCGGGAATGTTGTTTCTTTCAGAATCTCGCAAAACCAAAAGAACGGTTTCTGGAGACTGGGAATTTCCCATGTCCACAAAAAAGACGGGCTTTTTAAGAGAGCTAGCCGCGCGTTTAAGGGCTTTAAATAAAAAGGCGATGGAAGAAGAGTAAATCCGTTCGGTCCAGTAATCGAGAATTTTTGGGTCGGCTAGAGATGTGGGGGCTGCTTTGAGGCTTTGAGCTAAATCCGAAAGCCCTTGAACGCCGGATAAATCTCCGCTGAGATTTCTGTAGGCTTGGGCCAAGTTTTCCGCGCTTGAAAGCGATGGACGGCGCTTAAAATCAAAATAGGGGTTGTCGATAGAGGCAAGATTTAAAAAAGCGACGGGAAGATTTGCTTTAAAGTTTTGCGGCGAAGCCAAAATCAGAGAAGCGATTTTTTGAAAATTGGGATTATGAGTTTTAAACGAAATTTCATTTCCAAGATTGACGCGTTGAGGCTTACGAAACATCGCAAGGGTTTGCCAGAACCAGTCCCATAATCTTCGGCTTTCAATTTCAGCGGAATATCGGGCCGCTGCCCAGGCGGCGGCTAATGGAGATTGTCTCGCTAAGTTCCTTTCAAGATCGTAAAAAGCTTTCCAGCTCAGATCAAGGGCGGGCGAAAAAATTTCTTGAGCGCCGAAAATTAAAGCCAAATTTTCCGCAGGTCCTCTTGGGCGCGGCAATAATTGGATAGACAGCTTTAGAGGAAACGGCGGCAAAATCGCCTTGAATTGCCCCGAGGAGAGTTTTTCCATCCTTAGTTTGGAAGCAAAAGAAACAGAAGAGAGCGGCCCTTTGAGCGCGGAGCGGTTGAGGTTTTGAAGATAGTTAAGGGTTTTAGGCCAATTGCTCACCAGCGGCTTTTTACGCGTTCCCAAAAGGTCGTTCCAAGATCTAAAAGCCTCTATCCCGCGCTTAAAGGCGGAATCCTTTCGATTGAGCGCCGCTTGGGCGGTTTCTTTTAAGAGTTGGGATAATGATTGTTCCGCTTTTTTCGCGGCCGCTTGCAGTATGGTTCGCTTTAGAAATGAAACGGCCAAAGGGGACAATTCTCTTTTTTTCGCGGCCTTTTGGGCTACCGACAGAGAGGCTTTAAATAAAACCGGAGAGTCAATGGCGGAAGCGGAATCGGCGACAGAGGCGGCTTGATAGACTCGGTCAAAGGCGTTTTCGGTTTTTCCCTCTACCTTAGGCGCTTGGGACTTTTGCCGACTCTTATGCCCGGCAATTTCGCTGTCGAAGATTTTTCGCAATTGATTTTGGAGCGCTTCAATGTCTTTAGGGTTTTCGTTTTGAAGAGAACCCAGGTTCGATTTTTCCCTCCTCCATTCCGGGCTTCTTGGGGGGACCCCAATGGGAAGTCTCCCGTTTGTCCCTTGAGACTTAACGGGCGGGACAGAAGAGCTGGTTTGAGAAGGCGACGCTGTGGGGGAAAGAGAGACCTCCGTTTTTTGCGCTTGAGTCGCCGCTGGGGTTTGGGCCGGCAAAATTATTTGGTCGTTTTGGACTTGAATGCTGGGGAGAGTTTGAGATTGAGAAGGCAAGGGGTTTTGAATTGCATTGTCCTGAAGTCCGATATCTTGATCGGAGTTCTGAGGCTGGGAGACAACAGGCGAGTCATCGTTTGCGGGAGTTTCTATTTTGATGCCCTGGGGGCCGGCCTGGGCCTTCCAAGAAGCTAGAGACAAGAGTAATAAAATTGTTCGCATACCTTATTGTATCACGTTGGGGCGCGAGTTTAAGGTGCAAGTGCGACGCTTTAAAGGGAATCTCCCAACCCTTCTCTTCCATGGTATCTTTCGGGTTAATTACTTGCCGAAAAGCCCATTGATGAGGCCTTTGGCCGGCCCGAGCAAAAGATCCGCTAAATCGACGTGAATCTTGGGCTTGTCGAATTTCCCTTGGACTGAAATTTTCATTGGCGCGATGTTGGCGACTTGGGCGATGATATGCATGTCTAGGTTTTGCTTGGGAATGTCGATTTTCCCTTTCGCGCTGACATTGGCCGCGTCGCTGTAGACATGGCTTTCATTGACCAGCATAATGCCATTGGCGAAATTGTAATCTCCGGCCAATTCCTGGAAGGTGATATTATTGAAATTCGGGAATAGCCGGATTCCGCCGAAACTGGTGATTTTTTGGATGGCAATCAGCGGAGACGCCAATATCTTGATTAAAATAGATTTATCCACCATGGTTCCCAAATCCTTCATTTTTCCGTGATTGGCCAAGATATGGGCATGCCCAGTCATGGTTTTTAAGTCCGGAGTAATTCCTTGGACGTTCCAAGTGACGCGGACGCCGTCGGCGCGGAATTTAGGATGAGTCATCTGGTCGATGTTTAATATTCCCTTGGAATCGATGGCGGTGGCGGCGCGATGGCTTTGATGCGCCGATAAAGAGACTTTAGGCGGGCTTGAAGATTCCTTAAGAGAAGACATGGTTTTAATAAAGCGGTCTCTGGCCGCGAAAAAATGATCGAGGTTGAATTTGGAAAGATCAATTTCCGCGTTGATAAAGGGGCGTTGGGCGTAATTTTTGATGGTGAGGTCTATATGGGTTTTAGAGCCGTCAAATGAGCCGTAGATATCAGGGGCGTCAATTCTATTTTCGGTAAAGGACACAATTCCCGAAAAATGAGACAGGTCAAAACCCAAGTCCCCCATCCCTAAATTTTCAAATTTGAGCTTTCCTTCGAGAATCGGGTTTTTAATCGGCCCAGAGGCCGCTACGGCAAAGAAACCATGCCCGACCAGTTTGAGCTTGCGGGTGCTTGGGAAAATAGGGGTTAATTCCGGCAGGTCAAAGGCGGGACACTTGACTAAAATTTTTAAACTGGGGTGAGCGCTTTGGATGCCTAGAAATTCGCTATTTGAAAGCTCAATAGCGTTGCGCTTAAAGGATACGGCGAGGCGTTTAACGCGGATATTGTTTTGTCCGATATAAAAACTTCCATCCCAGCGCGAGGAGGGAAAGAGAATCCCGGGCGGTAATTGATGAAACGGCAGATCCGAGGACTCAAAGGCCGGCAAGTTGATGGCGGCGCTAATCATGAGATGCGGCTGGGGCTTGGGTGAGGCGAAATTCGATACCGGCCCAGAAAAACTCAGGGTTCCGTAATGGGTCGAGACTTTTGCCTGATAAATAGTAAGTAGGGTCTTTTTGAGATTGAGTCGCGCTTCAATATGGGTTGCGGGAATGACTAATTCTTTTGACAGCTTGGCCCAGGGAATTTCCGCCGATTTCAAGCGTGGGAACTTCATATCCGTCGTAATATCAAGATCGGGAAGGGGCGTTTTGGAAAAAGTATTTTCAACGGTTCCCTGGGCGGAGAGATTTCCAGGAGCGGCTTTAAGGGTTAAAGAACTCAGTTTTAAGGTTTCGCGGTTAAGCGACGCTTGGCCTTCGACTTTTAGCGCCGGGATGGGAAGATTTGGGGGAAGAGAGGCAAAGAAAATGTCTTGGCCGGTCAGTTCGGGAGTTTGAATGGACCAGGCAAGCTTTAGCTGCGGCTGGGGATTGGTTGAAAAATTATCGACAGTTCCCAAGAGTTTTAGGCTTGAAGAAGAAAATAAAACCGAGGTTCTTGTCGTCGATATCGCGCCGTGTTTAATGAGAAGGTCTCCGGAAATATCGATGGGAGAAATTTTGGAAACCGGAATCTTAGGCCAGGGAGTTTGCGCGGGCGAAAGAGCCGGAGTTTTAAGATAAAAATTCCCGTCCGCTTCAATTCGGTCTAAACTCCAAGGCGCACGGGCGGTTCCTTTCCAATGCGCGAAAACAATAGAACGCTTTAAGTAATCCAAGCGGCCTTGAATATCGGATATCAGCTCTTCTTTTCCGCCCTTGATTTTCCCCGAGAAAGAGGCGATGTAGGGGCCGCTCTGAAGCTCGAAATGGGTGAAATTAAGACCCAGCAGGTTTTTGTCCCCGGTTCCAATTTCGACGCTTCCTGAATACTGAAAATTTCCGGCAATTTCTCGGGCTTGACTTGAAATCTTGGCGGAAAAATCGGATTTAAGCGACAAGAAGAAGGGACGGCTGATTTCGATATGAGAGGCGGAAATTCTGGCTTTTGAAAAGGTAATTCGCGCGTGATCAAGCGGGTCGTCATAGTTGACATTTCCGTCGAGGACGTTGACTTGTTGAATCCTGAATTTGCTTTTCCATTGGGATGCATGGGAAGTTTGGATCGGAGAATGGGCTGGAGAAACGGGGGTATTTGACGAAATCCATAAATTGGAGAAATTATAGCTTGAGGGACCGGTCTTTTTGATGGATAAGCTCAGGGTTTTAACGATGATTCCCGAAACCACGATTTTTTTGTGAAGAAGTTCTTTCCAGGACAAGCGCAGATTGGAATTTTGAAGTCGGGCGAAGGTTCCGCGGGAAAAGTCGGGAGATTCCGAGATCGCGAAATCAGCGATGGTGAGGCCTTTGACCAGCGACCAGGAGATTTTTCCGACCTTGATTTGCCTGTGAAATTGGTTTTGGGCCTCATCAATAAGAGCGGCGCGGAATTTCGCGTAAGGAAAAAAGTAGGCGATCAGAATTGAGGCGGCCAAAAACCCTGTCGCGGCCAAAGCGGCGAGAGTTAGAAGTATTTTTAGTCGGCGATTCATCAACTCATTATAACAATCTAGGGGGTATCGGGCTTTGAAATTCAAGCGCGGCGTGCTATGATGAAAGAATGCTAACTTCTCTATCCAAATGCCGCTATCTGGCGAGCGAGACTAAGCCTGAGCGCGTTGTGGAAGCGGTTTCCGAGGTGGCTTTCGTCGGCCGCTCAAACGTGGGGAAAAGCAGTTTGATTAATGCCTTGTGCGGGCATGATATCGCTTATGTGTCTGGAAATCCCGGACGCACTCGTTGCATTAATATTTTTGACGCGGGGCAAGGCCGCTTTCTGGTCGATTTGCCGGGATACGGTTTTGCCAAGGGGCCCTTAAATGAGATTTTGCACTGGGGGCCCATGATTGAGGCCTATCTTTCCTCGCGGACCAGTCTCCGGATGGTGGTTATGGTCGTTGACGCCAATGTCGGGCCGACGCCTCTCGATTCTCAAATGGCTTTTTGGCTCAACTCCCAAAAGATCGATTTTTGCGTTACGGCCTCTAAGACTGACAAGGTTAAACCTTCTAAATCTTTCGCTCAGAAAAAAACTGTCGCGAAATTTTTTGAAATATCGCCGGAAGAACTTTTCTGGGTTAATTCAAAAAATCAAGACGGGATCGCGGCTTTAAGGGCCGAGATATTAAAGGTTCTGGAATGAAATCTCAAGTTCGGGTGAAATCTTCTTCGCGCAGAGACAAGACGATTTTGTTTTATAAGCCCTATGGGGTTCTTTCCCAGTTTACTCCGGAAGACGGCCATGCCTGCCTCTCCGGTTTTGGGCTCCCCAAGGGGGTGTATCCCGCCGGGCGGCTTGATTTAGACAGCGAAGGGCTTTTAGTTTTGACCGACAACGGCGAATTTCAACACCGCTTGACCGATCCGCGCTTTGAACATTCCCGCGCTTACTGGGTTCAAGTCGAGAATATTCCTTCCGAAGAAAATCTTGAACGCTTAAGAAAAGGGGTTTTACTCCAAGAGATAAGGACTAAACCCGCCTCAGTTCGGATAATCCCGGAGCCTGATTTGCCGCCAAGAAACCCTCCAATTCGTTTTCGCCGGCATATTCCAACTTCCTGGCTTGAAATCACCTTGACCGAAGGCCGCAACCGCCAAGTGCGGAGAATGACCGCGAGCGTGGGGCACCCAACCCTGCGGCTGGTGCGCGTTCGGGTGGGAGATTACCGTTTGTCGGGTTTAATGCCGGGCGAATGGAGATTTGTTTAGAAGTTTTTTGATTTCGCCTTCTATTTCGCTAAAATAGAGATATATGCCTCCTAAAAAAACAGAGACGCCTCGCCTCATCGACAAATATGGAACTTGGGACGAGGTGTACCGGAAAACCCCGCCATCGGAGCTTCCGTGGAATGCGGGACAGCCGGATCCCGAGCTGGTTCGCCTGATCGAATCTCAAGCGATTCCGGTTGGCCGCGCCATTGATATTGGGACAGGGCCCGGGCATGACGCCATTTTCTTGGCGAAAAAGGGATTTAGGGTCTTGGCTTTGGACATCGCTCCGTCCGCCGTAGAACTAGCCAAAATAAACGCCAAAAAAGCGGGGGTTGAGGTCGCTATCGATTACCGTGTTGAGAGCGTGCTGAAGCTTTCTTCTCCCGGCCGGACCGCGACTTTCGTCAATGACCGCGTTTGTTTTGAGGTTCTGGATAAAGAAGACCGCGAGGATTACGCCCGGAAAATTTCAGAAGTGCTGATTCCCGGCGGCCACTTATTTTTGAGGACTTTTTCCGAAAAAGAGCCGCCTGGACCCGGGCCTCACCGCTTTACCCGCGAAGAAATCGAGAGCGTTTTCTCAAAAGATTTTGACTTTATCGACTTTCGGGACGGAGTTCTAGCGGGCCCCCGCCAAGCCAAGATTTACGTGGTTCTTTTGCGCCGGAAATAGACGCCGACTCGAACCTTTAAACGCCTTGAGAAAACGGTTTCTTTTAATCATCGCTATCGCCTTTTTAATCGCCTTTTATGTCGGCGTTAACCTGGCGGAAATTTTTCCAGCCCATCTCTGGTTGATGATGGCGGTTTCTTTTTTTGTCGTCTCTTTATTTATCGCTTGGCAGTGGAGTTACCGTCTTTCTTTCTTTTCGGAATCTCGTGCGGCTCTTGTCCTTGCGTGGACGGCTAATATCGGCATTGGCGTTTGGGTGACGTTTCTTTTCTTTGCCGCTCTCAAAGACGCCGTGATTTTGGCTTTGCCGCAGAGGTTCTTGTCCGAAATCGCCTGGCCCCGGGTCATTTTAAGTCTGTTGATCCTTTCGGTCGTCATCGCCGGAATCGGCAGTTGGCAGGCCTTAATGGGGCCTTATGTTCGCCGCGTTTTAATTCCCATCAAGGGTTTGCCAGTTTTTTTAAAGGGCCTTAAGATTTTGCAAATCAGCGATTTGCATGTCGGAGCCACGATTCGGAGATCCTATGTGGAGAAAACGGTTTCAAGGGGCTTAGGTCTTAATCCCGATTTGATAGCCTTGACCGGCGATATCTTTGACGGCGCGGTTGAGACTTTGTCTCCCCATTTAGAGCCGCTGCGCCGATTGCGCGCGCCTTTGGGGGTTTTTTACATCACTGGAAATCATGAATATTTTTGGGGCGCGAGGATGTGGATTCAAAAAGCGACGGAATACGGGATGATTCCTCTTCTAAATGAAAATCGCGTTCTTTCTTTCAACGGGGGAAAATTTCTGATTGCCGGAATTCCCGATGAAATGAGCCGTTTTTTCGATCAGTTTTGTCCTCCGGACTTTGCCAAGGCCGCGCTGAGTCAAGACTCGGATCTCTTTAAAATCTTATTGGCCCATCGCCCGGGAGTTTACGCGGAGGCCAAAGCGGCGGGGTTTCATCTCCAATTGTCGGGGCATACGCATGGCGGGCAATTTTTCCCATGGAGTTTGTTGATTGGCTTTTTCCATCGTTTCTATCGCGGGCTTAATCGCTATGGGGATTTGTGGATTTATGTCAATTGCGGGACCGGTTATTGGGGGCCAGCCCAGCGTTTTGCCGTTCCCGCCGAATTGACCTTGCTGGTTTTATCGGACGATAGCTTAGAGGGGTGACTCTTCCTATAATTTCTTTATGGCTTTAAATAGCGAACGGGAAATTATCATTATTGGCGCCGGAGCGGCTGGTCTTATAGCGGCAGACGCCTTATTCCGAGCGGGGAAGAAATGCCTTATCCTCGAAGCTCGCGCTCGAATCGGCGGCCGGATTCAGACCGTCACTCATGGGAACTCTTTTCCCGTTGAACTCGGCGCGGAATTTATTCATGGGCGGCCCCGTGTGACCTGGGAACTCCTTAAGCGTTTCCGGATAAAAGCGGTTCCGGTTTCAAGCGCGCGCTGGCGCCCGAGTCAAGGCGGCTTCAAACGAGATTTAGACTCATGGAAAAAACTCTCTCAAGCGCTTTCTCAATTAAAGGTTCAGAGAAAAGACCGTTCTTTTGCCCAGGCTTTGGCAGAAATGAAAATTCCCGCTCAGATAAAAGAAGCGGCCGAGCGCTTTGTGAGCAGTTATCACGCTTCGGATATCCATAAAATCAGCGCCAATGATTTGGCGTTTCAACAAGTAGCGGCGGGGGAATCAGGAATGGAGGGATATCGCTTGCCAAAGGGTTATGGGGCTTTGCTTGAAAATTTGGCGGCCTCGTTTCCTTCCCAGGCGATTCAACTCAATCAGACCGCGCTTCAAGTTCGCTGGTCGCGGGGTCATGCCGAGGTTTTAACTCAGAAATCGCGCTTTAAGGCCAGACGCGTTCTTATCACCGTGCCGCTGGGAGTTTTGAAATCTCCGGGAGCTCTTGTTTTTCGTCCCGCTCTTAAAGCCAAGGAAACGGCCTTGAAAAAATTAGAGATGGGTTTCGCGGCGCGGATTTCTTTCGTTTTTAATCAGCCTTTTTGGAGAACCGCGTCTCCGGGAAACCTTTCCGGCTTTTTTCAAATGGAAGAGGCGGATATCCCGATCTGGTGGACGGGCCTTTTAAAGGATTCTCCGGCGTTAACGGGATGGGTGGGAGGCCTGAGAGCTCTTTCAATTGAAAGCCGGAATTGGTTGATTCAGCGGGGGCTTGAGAGTTTAAGCCGCGTTTTCGGCCTTGACACAAAATCTCTGAAATCAAAACTCATTAAGGCTTATTTTCACGATTGGAGTTTGGATCCTTTTTCCCGCGGGGCTTATAGTTACTGCGGAGTGGGGGGAATGTCATCCCGGAAAGAACTTGCGCGTCCGGTTCAAAAAACCCTTTTTTTCGCCGGGGAAGCGACCGATATTTCCGGCGAGGCCTCTACCGTCGCCGGGGCCTTTTATAGCGGGCTTCGCGCGGCGGAAGAAATTTTGAAAGTTTGACAGTCTTGGGGGCCAACGAGTTTTGTGGGCGCCTTAAGACTTACGCTCAAGGCGCGCAGGTGCGGGAAGAATTTTCCCTAAAAAGATTGCGGGGGCTGGATTTGAACCAGCGACCTCAAGGTTATGAGCCTTGCGAGCTACCAGGCTGCTCTACCCCGCAGAAAAAGTATATCATAAGTGGAGAGGAAAAACGTAAGAAAATTCCTATTTGTCGACGAGAATCTGGAATTTTTAAAGCTGTCGCGAGTTCGCAAGGTTTGACCGGGGATTCGGGTAGACGCGGTGCGCGCGAAGCGGCCGAGTCGCCTCAAACTCGGAAGGCGAACATGCGAAGATTATGGAGCATCAAAGCGCGGCAATCAAGGCTTGGGCGGCTTTATAAACGAAGGAATACTTTTGGGAGTTTTGAATACTCTTGAGTTCTTTTATGGCTTTTGATGTTTTCCCGCGGCTTAGGGCGGCTTGGGCCAATATCCAATGGGCGACGGGATCATTTGGAGAAGTTTTTTGGACGTCTCGGGCCGCCGAGATCGCTTGCGAAACTTGTTTGTCTTCTAAAAGCCAAAGCCCTTTAAGGCGAGTCGCTTTAATTCCGTATTGGCTAGTGATGCTCGGCGAATTAAGCAATGAAATAGCCGCGCCTAATTTCCCTTCGCCTCTATCAATAAAGGCGATGTCCATTTCCGTCTTGGGGTCGGGGTTTAAAGAAAGAGATTTCTTGGCCGCTACTTTTGCTTGTGGAAATTCCCGGAGACGAAAGAGAACTTCCGCGTAATGACGCCAGATATCCGCGTTTTCGGGAACGGATTTGAGCGTCTCTTGATAGCGCTTTGCGCTTCTTTTTAAAAATCCCAGGTTTGAGTTAATTTCCGCAAGGCCCAAATGAGCTTCGGCGTTCTGCGGCTTGGCCAAGAGTATTTTTTTAAATAGCGGTTTGGCGTTGGTTTCAAGTCCGGCTCTGTGAAGCAAAAGAGCTAAAGCCAGGACCAGGCGCAAATCATCGGGGAAGAGTTTAACTCCCAATTCATAAAGGCCGAGCGCTCGGCCGAGATGATCTGTATACTCGTAACTTTGTCCTACATAGAAGTAGGCTCTTGCGAGATTCTTTCCGCGGTAGTATTGAAATTGGCCAGGGCCTAATCTCGTGATGACTTCTTTGTAGCGCCCTTCCTTAAATAACTCTTTTTCTTTAGCTAGAGGATCCTTGTGCGGCAGGAAAATATCCCAAGAGGCTTGAAGGGGCAAGGAAGGCCATAAGAGGAGCAGGGTTAGCAGAATTTTTTTCATAAATAACCCTTCAGGATAGCGGGCATGGAAAAAAGAATATAAGACTCTTCCGCTTTGTGCAAAAGCCGGTGGGCTTGAAGCGCTCCTTGGTCGATCATCCATGGTCTCGGGGTCATATAGAGAGATGTTCCGCCGGCAGATGGCACAGTTCCGACGGCAGGTTCTATCAAGAAATTCGCGGTCTTTTTCTGAGAGTCCAAAATCATGGCCCCCCGAATGTCGATAACTTGTTGCATGCTTGAGATAACATTGTCGGGCCTTGCTTGCGTGAAATCATCTTCAGTGACGCTGGCTAAGACCCATTTCGCTCCCAAAAGCCTGGCGGCGTCAACCGGAACGTAATCTACAATCGCTCCATCGACGAGATAGCGGTGGCGATATTCAACGGGCTTAAAAATTCCTGGCAGATTCATCGAGGCTCTCACGGCCGGGGCTACGCGCCCTTCTCGGAAAATAATGGCCTCTCCTGAATTAATGTCCATCGCGACGCAGGCAAAAGGCTTTTTGAGCTGTTCAAAGCGTTTGTCCCCTATTTCTTTCTTGATAAATCGTTCAAGCTTCTTTGAAGAAAATAATTTCTGCGCGAAGAGATATTCTATAAGAGTCCAAGGGCTGATATTGGAACCGTTTGAGGCCCCGATTCTAAGAGATAATCTTCTCAACTCTTCGGGAGATTTGCCGTCGGCATAAAGAGAGCCGATAATGGCTCCCATTGATGTTCCGGCGACGGCGTCAATTGGGAAGCCGGATTCCTCTAGGACCGATATGACTCCGATATGCGCGGAGGCTCGGGTTCCTCCGGCGGAGAGAACTAGTCCAGTAGCGGGCCTTTGGTCCTTGGGTTTTGAGGATAAATCTTTCCATAAATGATCGCGCAAAACGGCGTTGGCCGATAAATCCATTGCCGCTCGGGCCTGGGCCGAGACAAGGAGGGCCAGGGAGATTCCAAGGATTTTTGATAAGAGGCGTGGCTTTTTCACCGCGTAATCTCTCGGCCGACCGCCCGCTCAAGTTTAGCTTTGGCCAAGAGGTGCTGCGTGACGGCTTTTAAATAGGCCGTTTGAATACCTAAGAGAGAGGAAAGGGCCCTAATTTTAAGAAGAGTTTTGCCGGGGCTTTGAGAAGCCCGCTCATAAAGACTTTGCATTTTTTTGTATTCGTCGCTAAGAATGGGGTATTGTTTTTGCCAGAACATTAAGTCGGAAAAGGCTTCGCGAACTTCTAAGCGCACCTGATCTTGAAGTTCTGCGCGGCTAATATCTCCTTGCCTTTGCTCCGCCCGTTTCTTTGTCAATTCGCTCCAGTAGTCGTAGGCGAACGGTAGCTTCATTCCAAGAGTCGCGTCCCAGTTGTTTCTATCGACCGGAAAATTTTGCGTCATTAAATCATAATCCCCGGAGATAAATACCGTCGGGGTTCTTCGCGATTGGGCGAGATTGACGGAGATGGCGTCCATTTGAGCTTTGTAGGTTTCTGATTGCAGTTCCGGGCGCAATTCCAGTGACCAAAGAACGGCTTTTTCGATATCAATGGTGACGGGGCGCGTTTGAATTTTGCCTATGATTTGAAAGGGCGTGTCCAGCTCAAGGTTGAGGCTTTTGAGAAATTGGAGGCGTTCAATTCGGAGTTTGTGGGAGATTTTTGCATACTGAGTCTCGGCTTGGGCTAATTGCGTTTGAGCCTCCAAGCGGCCCCATAGATCGAGATTTCCGTTTTGAAGAAGGGACTTGATTCGGGATAGATAATCTTGGTCCAACTTCTTTTCTTTTTGCGTCAAAAGCAGATGATAAAAAGAGCGTTTAACCGCGAGAATAACGTTCATTCTCGCGGCCTTATAACGGCTGTCGGCCTGTTTTTGCGCGGCCTGGGCCAATTTATAAGTGTTGACTCCTCTACCGCCTTCATAAAGATTCATGTTCATGTAGGCTCCGCCGAACATGATCGTATTTAAATTGTTTCCAAATCCTGGCGAGTCTTTGGGAAACAAAAGCGCGTTTCCGGCGGCGGGAAGCGAAAACGGATAGAGGGCGTTGTATTTGGTCGCGCTGGCTTGAACTCCGACTTCGGGCAAAAATAAATAGCCTGCCTCTCGGACTCTCTCGGCCGCGACGATCTTATCTTGTTCGGCCGACAAAACTGTCGCGTCATTGAGCAGGGCTAGCCTTTCCGCATCCTTGAGCGTCAGAGTTCTTTCGATGACTCCGCCGCCAGGATTTGAGTCATCCGTTGAAGTTTCGCCGTTTCCTGAGAACACCCCGGGTTGGTTTAGGAAAACCGAAGGGCGGGCGGGCAAAGTCTCATCTTCGGCCGCGAGGGCTTTTGAAATCAAAAGAACTCCGAAAATGAACAAAAGGAGTCTCCAGATATCGAATTTAAGATGGGAGCGCATTTAAATTTTAAAGGACTGTGTGAGATGCTTTAATTCAATTTTGATTGCGTCCAGATCTTCTTTGATTTCAAGGGGAGGGTTCAGGTTTTCAATTTTTTTGCCGAGGAAATCGAGCTTATCGGATAACCTTTGCGCGAGATTTCGGTCTTTTTGGATAAGGCTTTGAAGACTGGCCATCATCGCGTTAAATTCTTCCTGAAGCTCGTGAAGTTCGTCTCCGGTCCTCAGCGCGACTCGATGGGTCAAATCTCCCGCAGCCGCGATCTGAGCGCTTTTCTCAAAACGGTGAACCGGCCCCGCGAAACGATGGGAGATGTAAACTCCGGTTAAAATAATTAAAAACAGGTAAAGAAACATCTTGACTCCAAAAATGAGATAGAGATGAGAAATGGATGTCACCAATGCCGGATTTTCCCGCAGAGCCAATTTGGCTACGGTATAATAGACATCGAAATCGGCTAAAAGCGCGGCCACAAGAGAAGTCAGAAATATCAGAGCGACGTATTTAAATTGAAGGGAACGCTTGACGACGATGGTCCGGCGCTGGTATTTGGGGTTGATTTCTTCGGTCATCGCGAAACAGTCTCTCTTTTCGCGCATAGAGTTTGCGCCGCAATAATCCAATCCTTAGAGACTTTTTTAAGAGTCCCGGCGGCCTCTTTAAGCGAGACGTCTATAATTTCAGAACCTCTCATCGCGGCCATGCGCCCGAATTGTCCCGCATGGGTCATTTGAGCCGATTTCATTCCCACCCGCGTGGCTAACATGCGGTCAAATAAAGTGGGTTTTCCGCCGCGCTGGATATGGCCGATGACCGCGGCCCTGGTTTCGATTCCGGTTCCCTTTTCAATCATTTTAGCCACCGTGTCTCCAGTGCCTTGTTCTTTAAGAAGGGTATGGCCGAAATCGTCTTTTTCCGGAATGACGTTTCCGTTGGAAGCGGACTTTGGAAATTTCAAGGCTTCGGAGACAACGACCAGCGCGTGTTTTTTGCGCTGATAAGCCACTTTAATCTGCTCAAGCATTTCTGTCTCGTCAAAAGGTTTTTCCGGAATCGCGATATAGTCGGCGCCCGCGGCCATTCCCGTAAACAAGGCGACCCAACCGGCTTCCCGGCCCATGACTTCAAGGACCATCACCCGGCGGTGACTTTTTCCGGTGTCGATTAATTTTTCCGCGGCATCAACCGCGATTGTGGTCGCGGTGTCAAAACCGAAGGTGTAATCGGTCGCCGAAAGATCGTTATCCATCGTTTTGGGAACGCCTACGACCTTGACTTGATGTTCGGCATAAAGCCTTTGGGCGACTCCCAAGGTGTCTTCTCCGCCCATCGCGATCAAAGAGTAGAGCCCGAGAGATTTCAGGCTTTCCAAAGCCTTCTCGACGCCTTTTTCTTTTTTGAAAGGATTGGTTCTTGAGGTGCCAAGAATGGTTCCGCCTTGCCCCACGATGCCTTCTACATCGCTGAGGGTCAGCTTTCGGGCGTTTCCCTCGATGAGACCTTTCCAACCTTCTTCAAGCCCCCAACACTCATATCCCAAATCCAACGCTTGAATGACCGCTCCTCTGATCGCGGGGTTAAGCCCCGGGCAATCTCCTCCTCCGGTTAAAATCCCAATTTTCCGCGGCATTTAATAATCTCCAGAACCCATCGCTCCGGAAGTCTTTGAATTTTTGGACTTTGAGTCTAAATACCATTGCGCATCGAGCGTCGCGGCGAGGTCTTGAGCGGTAATTTTATATCTTTCCATCCAGCCTCGGGCGATTTTATCCACAAGAGAGTTTAGTTTTTTCATTCTTTCGACTCCGGTGGACTTAAGAAAAGAGTCTTGGTTTTTTGAGTTGTCGAAGGATTCATTGAAGATGGCGCGTCCAGCCATGTAACCCGAAGAGCCGGCCTGCATGGCCATTTCCGCTTGTTTGGCGAAAAGATCGAATTTTTCTCCGGCGGACAAAAGCACCCATGGGCGAATCGCCGCTTCATTGAGACGATGGAGATTGTCTTCCATTTCTGAGGGGGAATCTTCTTGAATGAAACCGGGAAATTCTAATTTCAGAATATCGGTATAAGGGCCAATCAAGCGGGCGGCTTCCAGGATATTTTTGACTTTCCGCCCTTTGTAGGAAGGCGAAGTCTTCTCTTCTCCTTTCCTAGGGAAGGACAATTCTTCAGTCATCAAGAGAATGTCGTTTTTCTCGCAGGCCAGGGAGACTTCCTTGACGAAGTTCATTTGGGCTTTGACGTTTTCCGTGTCTTCGGTGTCGATATAAACCAAAAGTTTCACCGCGTCGCCGCCCATTTTCTTTATTTTCTCAACCGACCATCCCGGCTCATATTCCGATTTTGTTCCCGGGTCTTTAGAGGCCTCAAGGCGAACGATGAGGCCGACCTGTTTCGGCAAAGACATTGAATTGAGGGCTTGCCTGGCGGCATAGTTGACGTCCAAAAGAACGGCGGTGGCCCAAGGACTTAATATCTCGACCATTTTGAGTTTGATATCTCGAATCTCGGAATAATCCGGCTCTTGGGGCATGCCCTCTTTGGCGTGTAGGGCTTTGAGAGCTTTTCTAAAGGAGTTGGACTGATCCAAGGCCAAGACCTTAAATCGATTCTTCTCATCGGTGATGCGACGAAGGCCCATCAGTTTTCCGGGGCTAAGTTGGGTAAAATGATTGCGGGAATCTTTGTTCTGGGAAGGAATTGCCATTGTGTTCATTAGATTGCCTCCATGCCGCTATTTTACGTTTTTTATAGATATTTTTCGATGGTTTTAAAAATTTCCGACATAGCGCAATTGGATGATCCTTTCAGGTCCGCGCGAGGTCCCATCAGAATAATAACCGCTTTGATTGGCGCGTCTAACCGCCACGTCAAGGTCAAAATGGTTGGTGATATAGAAACGGAGGCCGACATTGACCCTGCTATTGGAAAAATTATGAATATTATCCCATTCCGCCAGGATTGAGACTTTGTTTTCAATGGTATAGGTTATGGGTAGCGCTCCATAAATAGAGCTGGAATTGGTTCCAGAAGCATTGACTGACGGAGAAAATACCAGGCCTGGAATGAAAAGTTCTTGAGTTCCCACCAGATAAAAGCCGCGCGCGGGGTCGTTATACTTATGGGTTATTCTGTTATAGTCATAACCCTGTCCGTCATATCCGACAGCCAACGCGGGGACGTAATGATTGCCGTCGAAAAACCGGTATTTAACTTGAGCTTGAGGCGTCCTAACTCCCACCGAAGATGAATTGCCGATCAGGCCGTCGGCGGTCATCGACGCTCCGACATTGAGGCCGTTGAAAACGCCAAGAGAGATGTATTGAAGAACTCCTCCGCCGGAATAAAATCGCGTTTGGGTCGCGAAAGTGCCCGGGTCGAGAGTGGCCGCGGTGTTGGCATCGATGATCATTGTGTCCGGTTCGATAAGGCCCGTGGGGGTGGGAATTAAGCCAAGAGCGTCCTGCTGGGCTTGAGACTTTGGCTTTATCGGAATCATTTGAGGAGAGGCTTGCGCGGCGGGAGCGGCAGACGCGTCGGAAGACGCTTGTGCCTGGGTGAGCGGCAAAACAAGGGCAAGCGCCGAGAGAATCGCCGCGTTCATTGCGCTTGAGGCCGTTTTAATATTTCTGCGACTTTACTTTGAAAAGCCGCGATTTCAAATGGCTTTTGCAAAATGGCTTCCGCCCCGCTCATCAAGGCGATTCCCTTTTCTTTATGGACGTCGCGACTGCTCATGATGAGAATGGGGGGGCATTTCTCTCCCAATTTGTCGGAAATTTCATGGGCGACGTGATAGCCGTCAATATAAGGCATCATGACGTCTAAAATGACAAGATCGAATTTGCCAGATAAGGCCGTTTGGAGGGCTTGCCTTCCGTCGCTGACGGGAGTAATTTCGTGGTTCTGGTATCCCAGCGCGGTTTTTAGCAACTCCAACAGTTCCGGGTCGTCATCGGCAATTAAGATTCGCTTTTGATCTGCCATGAGGATTGGCCCAAAAGGGCTTCGATGGATTTTAACAAATTTTGATTGATGTTGACGCAATAATCTAGTTCCAAAACCCCGCCCGATCCCTTGATCTCCAGGAAAACTTTGGAGGGGCCGGGGTGGCTTTCGAGATTTTCCCGAAGAGATATCAAGGTCTCTTCTTTAGGGGCATCGTCGAGGTTGATTTGGAGAAATTGCTTTTTTTGCCAGGCCGCCTCAAAATCTTCTATGGATTCGACGATCAGCTCTTTTTCGCCGCCGTCTTCTTCTTTGTCGTTGAGTCTTCCAGAGGCGATTACGATAAGGCCCGTTTTTATCTTTTCCGGCCCTAAGCTCGCGTAAATGCGCGGAAAAGCCAAGAGGGAGATTTCTCCGCTTAAGTCTTCAAGAGTAGCCTTGGCCCAAGGCTCTTTGCTGCGTTTGGCGGTCATTTTCGTGACCTGGGTGATGATTCCGGCAAGGCGGATATTTTCCGATGGAGCGTTCGACAACTCTGAAATGGGGCAGGTTGATAATTTCAGCAAACGCTCTTTAAGAGGAGTCAGAGGATGGCCTGAGAGATAAAACCCTAGCACCTCTTTTTCAAACTTCAGGATGTCGGATTCATTAAAGACGGCGAATTTTTTGGATTCTTGGTTTAAGGTTGGCGCGACTTCTTCGGATGAAAAGAGAAGACCCTGGCCGCTTTCTATGTCTTTTTGCCGGGAGGATTGGGCGCGGCTTGAATTTTCTATTTCAGCTAAAAGGCGAGAGCGCTTGAGCAAAATATCTTTTTCAGCATCAAGGCTGTCGGCGGCTCCCGCTTTAATCAAAGATTCAAGCGAGCGTTTGTTTAAGGCTTGTCCGCCCATGCGGCCTATAAAATCTCCCCAGGATGAGAAGTTCTTTTCTTTTCGGGCATGGACAATTTCTTCCGCCGCCGCGTGCCCGACATTTTTTATCGCGACAAGGCCAAAGCGGATGGAATTGTCGCCTTCGGGCGCGAAAAAAACTTCCGAGGATTTGACATCCGGCGGCAAAACGCGAAGGCCCATTCTTTCCGCTTCTTCGATATAGACGACTAATTTGTTCTCTTTCCCTTCGACCTGGACCGAGGAATGGCCGATTTCCGAGGTGAGAAGAGCTGTCATGAATTCCAGAGGAAAATTAGCTTTTAAATAGGCGGTTTGATAAGCCACGAGCCCATAGGCCGCAGAATGGGATTTGTTGAATCCATATCCGCCAAATTCGACGAGCTGGTCATAAATCTTGTCGGCCAGAGTTTTGTCGATAGAATGAGCGGAGGCTCCCTTAATGAAATCATTTCTGAGCTTCTCTATTTCCTCCGGAATTTTTTTCCCCATGGCTTTTCTGAGGCTGTCGGCTTGTCCGGGGGTAAAGTTGGCGAGTTTTTTGGCGATTTCCATCACCTGCTCTTGAAAGACCACGCACCCGTAGGTTTCTTTCAAGATGGGTTCAAGAAGGGGATGCGCATAAGAAATTTTCTTGCGCCCGTTTTTTCGCTCGACAAACATATCCAGCATTCCAGATTGCATCGGGCCCGGCCTGAAAAGAGCGATGACGCTGACGATGTCTTCAAAAGTGTTGGGCTTTAGATTGCGTAAGAGATTGCGAATGCCCTTGGAGTCCAATTGAAACACCCCGAGGGCTTGGGCAGAGCGCAAAAGCTCGAAGGTTTTTTGATCGGACATTGGGATGTTTTCGATATCGAATCGAGGGTCTTTTCTCTCTCGAATAAGGCGAACGGCGCCGTCAATAATCGAAAGAGTCCTTAAACCCAAGAAATCAATTTTTAGAAGTCCGAGTTTGGCGAGAGAATCTCCGTCATATTGGGTTGTCGTGACATCGGAATGAGCGCTTTTGGCCAGGGGGGAATAGCGGACGACTGGCTCTTTAGTGATGACGGTCCCCGCGGCGTGAACGCCGGTATGACGCTTGAGCCCTTCCAATTTTAAGGCCAGATCGATGAGCCTTTTGATGGAAGGATTTTTGATCGCCTCTTTTAAATCCGAATTATTCTTAAGTTCTTCGTGCAAAGTAACGTTGGGGCCGCCAGGAATCGTCTTGGCGATTCGGTCGGCTTCTGAAATGGGAAGCCCCATGACCCGGGCCACATCTCGGATGACGAGTTTCGCTCCCAAGGACCCAAAGGTGATGATTTGGGCGACATTTCCCTCGCCATATTTTTGACGGACATAGGCGATGACCCGGTCTCTCCCCGTGTCGGCGAAATCAATATCAAGATCCGGCATTGACTTTCGGTCGGGATTGAGAAATCTTTCAAACAGCAGTCGGTTTTGAATGGGGTCGATGTTGGTGATTTTAAGAGCGTAGGCCACCAAGGCGCCGGCTCCGGAACCTCGACCGGGCCCGACCGGAATATTTTGAGAGCGCGCGTATTGAATGAAATCGCTGACGATTAAAAAATATCCGGAAAACCCCATTCTCTTAATGACCGACAATTCATAGCTTAATCGTTCTTGATAGTTGGTCGGGATGGTTTCGCCTAGCCGCTTTTTAAGTCCGTCCACGCAAAGCTTCTCAAGGAAAGAATCTTGAGTAAATCCTTCCGGGACCTCGAACTGCGGCAACATCAACTGGTCCATCGGAATTTTCAAATGGCACATCTCGGCGACTTTGAGGGTATTGCTCAGGGCCTGGGGAGCGAAAGAAAATAGTTTGTGCATTTCTTCCGCGGTTTTGAGATAAAATTGATGACTCTCGAATTTGAGCCGATCGGTATCCTCGATTTTTCTCCCGGTGGCGATACAGACCCGCGCGTCATGGGCGTCATGATCGGAAGCGTGGGAATAGTGGCAGTCGTTGGTGGCGATCAGCGGGATATTGGTTTTGGCGTGGACCTCTAACAGAGCCTTGAGAACCTGCTGTTGCTTTTCTATGCCGTGATCCATGATTTCAAGGTAAAAGCAGTCGGGATCGAGAGCGTCTCTAAACCAGGCGCATAACTTTTCCGCTTCGACCAAGTTTCCCGAGACGATTAACTGGCTGATTTCGGATTTAAGGCATCCGGACAAGACGATGAGGCCTTTGGAATGTTTGGCTAAAAGCTCCTTGTCGATTCTCGGGTCATAGTAATATCCTTCCGAATAACCCTTGCTGACCAGGGCCATCAAATTTTGATAGCCTTCCAGATTTCGCGCCAAAACGGTGAGGTGGCAATTTTCTTTTTGAGAATGACCGCGATCAAAGCGTGAGCCTTTCGCGAAATACATCTCGCATCCAATGATGGGAATGATTCCCACTTGCGAACAGTTGCGGTAAAATTCGATGGCCCCATACATGTTTCCGTGATCGGTCAGAGCAAAGGCGCGGGTTTTTTGTTTCGCGAGAGCTTCCAGCGCGGATGAGGGATGGCCGGAATTATCGCTGAGACGGATCAGCCCATCCATCAAGGAATATTCGGAGTGATTATGCAGGTGAACAAATTCTGGTTGCATGTCGCGCTTTATCCCGCTATACTTAAACGATGAAGCATCTTTTGGAGAAACGTTTGAGAACCCGCCGGGTTTATCGCGGCAGCGCCGTCGACTTTTGCGTCGATAGTGTCCGGCTTCCCAACGGGAAAACGGCGACCCGTGAATATCTTGACCATCCCGGGGCGGTGGGCATCGTTCCTTTCATTGACCCAAAGAGAATCGTGATGGTGAAACAATACCGCTATCCCGTGCGCGAGGTGACTTTGGAAATTCCGGCGGGAAAATTGACTCGCGGCGAAAACCCTGTCGTTTGCGCTAGAAGAGAATTGAAAGAAGAAACCGGGTATTTCGGCGGGCGTATGGAGCCTCTGTTGAGTTACTGGCCGACGCCGGCTTTCGCTAATGAAATTTTGCATCTGTTTATCGCTCGAAAAATAAAACCTGGGCCCAGCTCGCCCGATGACGACGAATTTATCGATAGAATCGTGATATCTCTTGATGATGCGCTCAGACTTCTCTACCGCGGCGAAATCAAGGATTCTAAGACCGTCATCGCGCTTTTAGCTTGCCAATCTTTGACACGTTGATCCAAGCCTTAGGGTTGCGCTAACGCCCTTTTGGCATTATACTAAAGCTATGACCCCGGAAGAGGTTTCCGCATGGGAGTTGTTTCTGGCGGGTATTCCTATTTTTTCCGGCCTATCTAAGGAAGAATTGCGGAAAATCGCCCAAAAAATGCAGTTATTGTCCTTGCCCAAGGGCGCGACTCTCTTTAGACAAGGCGATGAGCCAGATGATCTTTTTATCATCGCCTCGGGGTTGGTGCGTATCGTTCATTTAAGGGGAAATGAAGAAGTCGTTGACGCCTTTTTAGGGCGAGGCGAGACCTTGGGAGAAGGCGGCGTTTTGACAGGAGAGCGCCGGACAGCCAGCGTTCAACTGGTGAGCACCTGCGAATTTCTCAAGCTTCCGCGCCAGGATTTCCATGAAATTTTGGTAGAAAACCCCTCGATTTCCGTTCACCTCACCCATGTCCTGACCAAGCGCTTGATTCAGACAACGCGCGGAACACCAAAGAAATTGGCGGAGTCAACCCAGTTTTTCGCTTTTTACTGCGCTTGCGAGACCGAGGAGAGGCATTTGTTGAGCGTGCATCTCGGACTTCAGCTGCTGGAACAAACGCGCCGAAGGGTTTTGCTGATAGACATGAATCCCGATGCCGGGGCCGTGGCCCAGTACTTGGGCTTTAAATCTCCTCCGGTGACCCGGCAGCTTCTTTTGAGCATGAACTTACGGGATCCGGGGCGGATTCGGACCTTGTCCCAGCAGCATGCCTCGGGCCTTGAAGTTTTAAGCATTCCGGCCGAGAATCTGTCGGGCAGCCTTTTGTCGGGCATTTACCTTTTTGTCAATTTTTTGCGTGAGACTCATGACCTGGTGTTAGTGAGCTTAAGCGGACCCGTGGGGCCTGTCGAAGAAAAAGTTTTGCTTGAGGCCGACAAGGTCGTCTTGTTAGGTTCGATTTCCTGCTTATCACAATATCGAAAATTAGAGGAAGAATTTTCTCCCTTGGTCCCTGAATCAAGGCTTCTTCGCGCCTGGTGCGGAGATAACCCGCCGGAAGATGTTTTGCGCGCCGGGCAAGGCCGGGATTTAGTCATTCCCTGGAATTCCGCCATTAAGGAGAAAATGAACTCCGGATCCGGAATTTATGAATCTCTTGAAACTTCTCCGAAAACCCGTTCCTCTATAGAGCGTTTAGCTCGCCGTTTAGGGCATATTCGAATCGGTCTTGCCTGCGGTTCCGGAGCGGCTTTGGGATATTCCATTATCGGAGTTCTAAAAGTTTTTAAGCGGGAGGGAATTCCCATTGACCTTGTCTCCGGCACTTCTATGGGCGCTTTGATTGGCGGCTTGGCGGCGGTGGGAATGGAGCCGGAGGAAATGGAGAATGTCGCCTTGCGTATTGACAAATTTTGGATGTATAGCCGGCTTTTCCTTGATTTAAGCGTTCCCCGCTCGGGGATTTTTTCGGGAGAATCTTTGCTTAACCTTTACCGATCTCTTTTCGGGCAAAAAAAATTTTCCGATTGCGAGATCCCTTTCGCTTGTGTGGCCACCGATATTGAAACCGGAGAGGAAATCGTCATCAATGAGGGGAATTTGGCGGAAGCGGTTCGGGCCAGCTCAAGCTTGCCGGTTATCTTTGAGCCTTATTTGATGAATGGGAGATATCTCATCGACGGGGGGTTGGTTAATCCCGTTCCCGTTCGCGTGGTTTCCGATCAAGGCGCGGATGTTCTAATTTCAATTAACTTGACTTTGCCGGCTTCCAGCTACACCAGTAGAAAAAATCATAATCCGGAAGTTTCTGAAACGCCCGCTTTTTTTGGCGCCCCAAGCCTTGCCCGCGTTTTTTTTCATATGATTTATACGGCGGAATATGAAATCGCCAAATCGCGTTCCGGACTTTCTCAAGTCGTCATTCAGCCGGATATTAAGGGGTTTTCCTGGAGCGATCTCCATCGTGCGAGGGAAATTATCCAAGCGGGAGAAGAAGCGGCGGAAAAGCAGGTTTCATTTATCAAGGCCTTGATCCCTTATTTTGCGGATCGCTGTCAGGTGCCGCTTCGCCTGGCAAGTTCATGGCGGTGAAGGGCGCTTAAAAAATGGAGGGCTTCTTCTCGCGTCCTGATTTTGCCTAGGGCTTGTTCTTCCCGTATTTTCTCAATCATCTTCCCGACTTCCGGGCCCGGGGAAATTCTAAGCGCCTTCATGATGTCATTTCCATTGACCAAGGGGGGTGGGATGACTTCTTTTTTGGGGTTTAAAAGCCGGGAGACCAAAAGGTTGACCGTTTGGAGATGCCGCAGGGTCTTTCTTAGAGCTTGCGGGGCTTTTGCCAGATCTTTCCCGACGGGTTTTTTCGCGAGAGGCAAGAATTTTAAGAGCGACTTTTCCGGTATATAGCTGGCATGATCGGCCCATGCGGTTAAAAGCGTATAAAGCGCGTCTTTGCCCGTATCTCGAAAGAATCGGTAAAGGCTTCTCTCGGTGATTTCTTCCGCCTCGGCCAAATAGCCCGGCCTTAAATGGTGGCGCGTGGCCGATTGGATGAGAGATATTTCTTCTCTTGAAAAGCGAAGACCCTCAAGGAGATTAGAGACTTTAGCGGCGCCCAATAAATCATGTCCGAAAAAATGAAGTCGCCCTTTAACGACGCGGGCGGTCTCGGGCTTGGCGATATCGTGGAGAAGAGAAGCGAGAATGACGATGTTTCTTTTACATCCTTTGATAGCGGGGTAGTTTTTGGGGAAAATGAGTTCAAGACTATTCATCAAAAAATCCGCTCTTTGGGCCGCTGTTACAGAATGGGTCAAGACCCCGCCTTTCCCGTAATATTCGACAGCGGTATTTCTCTGAGGCTCCAAATCTTTAAATAGAGAAGTTAAAACCCCGCATTCATTCATCGCCAGGAGTTGTTGGGATGCGCCCGGAACTTCTAAAAGGGATAAGATTTCGCTTCGGATTCTTTCTCCGGCGGGCTTAAGGGTCAAGGCTTTAACTCTTTTGATGAGTTTGAGGGTATTTTTTTCTATCTTAAAGCCAAGTTGCGCGGACTGGCGAAAGGCGCGCAATATTCTCAAAGGATCGGCGCGCAGTATTTTTTCGGACTCGCAGCGGATGGTTTTTTTCGCGAGGTCTTTCATTCCCGAGCGCGGGTCTAAAAAAATTTTTTTTGACCAAGACCAGGCCATTGCGTTGATGGTGAAATCGCGCCGCTTGAGATCCTCTTCGATGTTGTTTCCTTGTATTTGAGCGATGTCGATTTGACGGGTTTCCCGGTAACGGTTTGAAGGAATCAGCCGAAAAACCACATTTTCTTCATCGAGCGTGATTTTTTTCGCCCGAAGAATGGAGGCGAGCTTGTTCGATAAATTGGCGGCTGAAAAAGACGCCAAATCAAGATCATAAATGGGTCGTTTAAGAAGGGCATCCCTGACCGAGCCTCCGACCGCAAACAAGTCAGGGTCGATAGCCGAAGCCGAAGACAAAAGCTCGGCAGCCTCCTTAGGCCATTTAAGAATCGGGGCGGACACTCGCTTAACCGACAGACGCCGCGCGCTTTTTGATTTCCATTTCGCGCAAGGTCCTTTTGAGAATTTTCTGAAGCGAGTTTTTGGGCAAGGACTCGACAATCTCTATATCGCGCGGGCGTTTGTAAGAATCAAATTTTTCCCGGCAGTATTTCATGAGAGAGGATTTGTCTTCTTTAGAGCCCGGCTTGAGAACGATAAAGGCCTTAATAATTTCATCTCCATGCTCATCGGGCACGCCGATGACGGCGGACTCGAGGATTTCAGGGTTTTCCGCCAGAACCGCCTCGACTTGAGCCGAAAAAACTTTAAGCCCCTTGATGATAATCATGTCTTTTTTGCGGTCGCGGATGAAGAGATATCCCTCCTCGTCTAAAATTCCGATGTCTCCGGTTTTAAGCCAACCGTCCTTGGTAAAGGTTTTCTTTGTCTCTTCGGGGAGGTTGTAGTATCCTTTCATTACGCAATTGCCTCGCGCGCAGATTTCGCCTTCTTCTCCGGCTTTAAGCGTGCGCTCTTCATCATCTATGATTTTAACCTCTACGCCTTCGATAGGCTTTCCCACGCTGCCGGGCTTGGGGCGTTCGGGGGAATTGATGGTGATGACCGGCGATGTTTCAGTGAGCCCATAACCCTCGAGAATTTTTAATTTAAATGAGCGCTCAAAGTTTTCAATCGTCGCCACGGGAAGAGGCGCCGCTCCCGAGACCGCCATTCGCACCTTTCGGAAATACCAATGGCGCAAAATAAAGCCTTTAAGCCCTTTAGAAGATTTCGCTAAGAGAGAATAAATCTGGGGCACCGCTAAAAACAAGGTGGTTTTACTCTTGGCCATGAGGTTTAGCCACGGCTTGGGAGGGGTAATAGAAGGCGCGATCGCCAAGCGAGAACCCAAGCGCATAGAGACCAAAACATTGGCGGTCCAAGCTAAGGTGTGAAACATTGGCAAAATAGCGAGGCTGGAATCATGAGAAAAGAGATTGAGTCGGGCGATGCCGCCTTCAGTATTGGTAATCAGGTTTTTATGAGTGAGCATGACCCCCTTGGGTTTGCCGGTCGTCCCCGAGGTGTAGAGTATGGCGGCAACCTCATCTTCGGCAATGGAGGAATCGAAACTTTCGGCTTTATCGGCGTAGAGTTCCGAGAATGGTTCTTCATTCTTATGACATTCCGAACTCAAAGCGTCGCTGATCCAGAGACGAGGCGCTTGCGGCGAAATTTTGGCGGCTTCTCTGATGCCTTTTAAAAATTCTTTTTGGGTAACGACGCCGGCGGCTCCGCAATCATTGAGCATGTAGGCCAATTCTTCCGGGTTATGGATCATGTAGTTGATGGGAACAGCGACGGCTCCCAGGCGAGAGAGAGAAAAATAAGCCTCGATAAAGACCGGGTCGTTTCTGTGAACGATGGCGACGCGATCGCCTTTTTTGATTCCTCTCGTTTTGAGGCCCGATGCTGTCAAGAGAACGCGGCTTTTGAGTTCCGCGTAAGAAATAAATTTTCCCGCAGTCATTAGGCCTGAGCGTGGCGCCGCGCTTTGGGCCGCATGATCTAAAAGGTCATTCAGGGTCTTCATGGATTCATTTTCTCAAACGGAGACACAAGAGTCAAATGTCTTATCCTTGCCGGGGATCGAGAATATCCCTGAGTCCATCACCCAGTAGATTCCAGCCCAGGACAAAGAGAAAAATTGCGAGGCCCGGAATGGTAAAGGTGTTCCAGTAGGCGAAGGGATTGCCGGATGAGCCCATAATCCAGTTCCGGGAAAGGGAAATCAATTGTCCCCAATCGGCGTATCCCAAGGGCGCTCCCAGACCCAGAAAGCTCAACGCCGCGGCGGTGATAACAATAGAGCCCATGTCCAAAGAGGCGAGAACGAGTATCGGGTAAATGCAATTAGGCAGAATATGCCTTAAAAATATTCTCAGGTGAGAAGCCCCCAGGGCGCGCGAGGCTTGAATAAATTCACGGTTTTTTATGGCGAGGACGTCTCCTCTGAGGAGTCGCGCATAAGACGGCCAAGAAACGGCGGTGACGGAAATCATCACATGACTGAGACTCGGGCCGGTAATCGCGACGATGACGACCGCCAAAAGAAGGCTGGGCAGGGCTAAAATCACGTCGGTAAAGCGCATAATGAGCTCATCAACCCAGCCGCCAAAATAGCCGGATAAGCCTCCTAGCAAAATCCCAATAAACACTGAAAATCCGACCACGATTATGGCGACCTTAAGCGCGGTGCGAGTTCCCCAGACCATGCCGTAATAGAGGTCATATTGATCCTCGGTCGTCCCAAAGGGGTGGGTGCGGCTGGGAAGTTTAGGTTCGGGGCTGTATCCAAATTCCGGAATCAAATAGGGGTTTCGGCTGCCCGGCGGAACGGGAGATATCCAGGGGCTTAAGGCCGCGATGAGCACAAAAAATGAAATCAGGAACAGTCCAAACAAGGCGGAAGGCCTTTTGCTAAACCCTTTCCTGAAAAAGCTTAGTTTACTTTTCAAGGACGAAACAAGAGGGGCCTTAGAGCCATTATCGTCAGTGGCTTGCGCGTCCATGCCTTAAGTTTAGCTTATTTTTTTGGAATTTAGCCTTTGAGGATAGTGGCAATTTGGGTGTAGCCGCGCTTTTGGGCGATGGTTAAGGCCGTCAGCCCATCGCGGCCTTCAAGCGAGGTCAAAGCATGGCTTGATAAGAGGGCTTGGACTGCGGGTAGTTGTCCATTGTGTGCCGCCCACATTAGCGCGCTGTATCCAAAATGGTCTTGGGCGTTGATGTCGGCGCCATTAGAGGCGAGAAATGAAACCATGGCGGCGTTCCCATTTTGGGCGGATTTAATTAAGGCCGTTTGGCCATGGATGTCCTGCGCGTTGATATTGGCTTTCTCGCTCAGGAGAGCTTGAACCGATGAGGTGGAACCAATGACCGCGGCATACATCAGGGCGGTATTTCCAAGAGCATCGGGGGGGCTGACGGAGTAGCCTAAGGAGCTTAGAAGCGAAATATTTCCCGAATTTCCCGCCTTTGCGGCTTCGATGACGGGATTAAAGGAGGCTGGCACGTGCGCAAGATCTCCTCCCGCTTTCAAAAGAGCGGATAGAAGAGCGGGGTTTCCGCGGCTGACCGCCCACATGGTTGCCGTGTATCCATAGGAATCAAAGGCGTTGGGATTGGCGCCCTGGGATAAGAAACTCAAAGCCGAGCTTTCCTGTCCTTGTTTGACGGCCGTAATCAAACTTGAGTTTAAATTCGCTGCAAAGGCTTGAGTAAACGGTAATGATAAAACCAGAGCTACCAGTGCCCACGAAAGAGATCGGGTCATTTTTCTCACCCTTTTCTCAGTGTAACCCCCAATTTTTCGTTTGTCAATAGCCATTTACGTATACTAATTACCATGGATAGAAAAGACGTCTACGGGCACGTCCCGCATGTTTGCGGAGTCTATCTGATGAGAGATGCCGCTTCAGAAATTCTCTATATCGGAAAGGCTAAGGATTTGGCTAAGCGCGTTGCGCAGTATTTTAATCCGGCGCGCGCGAATTTAAAAACCTCGGTTTTGGTTCCACTCATCCGGAAAATTGATTATATTCCATGCGATTCGGAAAGAGAAGCTCTTTTGCTTGAGCGGAGCCTCATTAAGGAGAAACAGCCTTTTTTTAATATCGCGCTCAAGGATGACAAGGCCTATCCCTATGTCAAGATTAGCCTTCAGGAGGATTTTCCGCGAATTTTCCTTGTGCGCAGAAAAAGTTCTGACGGCGCCGCTTATTTTGGCCCATTTCCCAAGGTTTCTCCCGTGCGCGCTCTTTTGCGTTTTTTGTGGCGGCGCAAATATTTTCGCTTGCGGCCCTGCCGGTGGGATTTCGGGTTTGAGCGTCCCCTATCTCCGGCGAAAATCAATTCCTGCCTCTATTACCATACCGGCGATTGTCCGGCCCCTTGTGCCGGGCTCATTTCATATGAGGAATATCGCCGAGAGGTTGAAAACGCGAGGTTTTTCTTCAGTGGGCAATATCAGAAACTTCAAAATTCTCTCACTCAAGAAATGAAGAGCGCTTCTCTTAAACTCGATTACGAACGGGCGGCGCGCTTAAGAGACAGCGTTTCCGCCTTATCCCAGATGGGGGAAAACGTGCGCTTGAGGGCGCTTAAATCCGAGGATTTAAGCGATACCATCGGTTCTTCCCGCGCGGTGAGCGCGCTTCAGAAAGTGTTGTCTCTTAAAAATCCGCCTTTTCATATTGAGTGTTTTGATATCTCTCATTTTCAGGGGCATGAAACCGTGGCCGCGATGGTTTGTTTTAAAGGAGGGGTTCCGAATAAGGCGCATTACCGTCGCTTCCGGATTCAAGAGACCGCAGGAATTGACGACTTTAAATCAATGGGAGAAGCGGTGCGCCGAAGATATCTTAGGCTCAAACGAGAAGACCAGCCTTATCCGGATCTGATTTTAATTGACGGTGGCAAGGGGCAATTGTCTGCGGCGGCCGCGGCGCTTAAAGAAATCGGGGTTTCTGTTCCCGTGATTTCCTTGGCCAAGCGCCTGGAGGAGGTCTTTATTCTTACGCAACCGCAATCGATTATCCTGGAACGCGGGAGCTTGGCTCGCAATCTTTTGGAAAACTTAAGGAATGAGGCTCATCGCTTTGGAATTGGCTATCACCGCTTTCTCAGGGATAAAAAACTCCTAAATCAATAGGGTCTACTGGGTTTTGCTGACCAGTTCATCCATGTCGAACATCGGCAGGAACATCGCGATGACAATAGAACCGATGATAATTCCCATAATCACGATTACGATAGGCTCGATCATCGAGGTTAGGCCTTTGACAGCGGAGTCGACTTCACCGTCATAAAAATCGGCTATTTTCTGGAGCATTTGATCCAGGTTTCCCGTCTCTTCCCCGACGGATATCATGGAGGTCACCATGGTCGGGAAAATGCCCGATTTTTTAAGAGGTTCGCTTAAGTGTCCGCCTTCTTTGATGGCTTGTCTTGCCGACAAAATGGCGTCTTCGATGACTACGTTTCCGGCGGTTTGAGCGACGGTTTCTAGAGCTTGGAGGATGGGAACCCCGGATTTAACGAGAGTGCCAAGAGTTCTTGAAAAGCGGGCAATGGCGAATTTCCGCAATATAACTCCAAACATGGGGAGTTTGAGTATCTGGCCATCAATCCACCGCCGACTTTTAGGATTCGCGTAAGCGACCTTAAAGCCCCTCCAGGCGGCCAGCGGAACGACGAAAATAATCCAGAAATTATGTCTAAGAAAATCCGAGAGATCGAGAAGCGCTTGGGTCGGGGCCGGTAGGGCGGAATGAAAACTGGCGAAAATCGACTTAAAAGTTGGAATGACGAAAATGAGGAGGAAAATCGTGACTGCGGCGCAAATACTTAAAACGACGATGGGGTAGGTCATCGCCGATTTGACCTTGCCCTTGAGGGCTTCGGAACTTTCCAAATAGACGCTTAAACGTTCAAGAATGGAGTCGAGAATTCCGCCGAGCTCTCCGGCCTTGACCATCGCGGTATAGAGATCGGGAAAAGCGCGCGGATGTTTTTTCAAAGCGTCGGAAATGGAGAGTCCGCCTTCGATGTCGGTTTTGACCGCTGTCAATACTTCGTGGAAGGTTTTGTTCTCCGCCTGCCCCTCTAAAATGCTGAGGCTCTGAACGATGGGCACTCCGGCCGCGACCAAGGTCGCGAGTTGCCGGGAGAAAAGGGTCAGCTCTTTTGAAGAGACTTTGCCTTTTAGAAAACCCTTAAACTTGTCCGATAGTCCGGCTTTTTTCTCGGCGATTTCGAGAACGACCAGTTTTTGGGCTCTTAAGCGATCAATGGCGGAACGTGGCGCGTCGGCGTCAATGGCGCCGGAGGTGATTTTTCCGTCTCCCGCTTTGACCTTATAGGCAAATGTAGGCATGGTTCATTTTTTGTTAGACCACTAATTGGCCTTGATTGAGGAGTCTCTTGAGATCTTCAGGGTCTGTTGAGTGTAAAAAGGCTTCTTGGGGAGTGATTTTTCTCGTGCGGCATAAATTCGCCAAGGACTGATTCATCGTCTGCATTCCAAATTTGGCTCCGGTCTGGATCGAGAGCTGAATCTGCTCTATTTTTTGCTCTCGGATTAAATTGCGGACAGCCGATGTGACTACAAGAAGTTCACAGGCTAAAGCTCTTCCCATTCCTGAAGCGTTCGACAAAAGTTGCTGGGATAATACGGCTTGGAGAACAAAGGACAGTTGAACCCGGATTTGATTGATCTGATGGGGCGGGAAAACGTCAATGAGGCGGTTGATGGACTGCGCGCAATCGTTGGTGTGAAGGGTTCCAAAGACCAAGTGTCCGGTTTCCGCGATGGTCAACGCCGATGAAATCGTGTCTAAATCGCGCAACTCCCCGATTAATATGACGTTGGGATCTTGCCGGAGAACATATTTAAGGGCGGTGGGGAAACTTTCCGTGTCTTGACCCACTTCTCTTTGATTGATGATGGATTTCTTATGCGAATGGACGTATTCAATAGGGTCTTCGACGGTGACGATATGCAAGGTGTGGCGCTCGTTGATATAGTCAATAATGCTGGCCAAGGTCGTTGATTTTCCGGAGCCCGTTGGACCGGTGACTAATATCAGTCCTTTGGGGATATTGACTAGATCCTCTACAGCCTTTGGAAGGCCTAATTGTTCAAAGGTCTTGAATTGGTTGGGGATCGAACGGATGGCGGCCCCGACGGCTCCGCGTTGTCTAAAGATATTGACGCGCAGGCGCCCAATGCCCTTGATTCCCAGGGCCAGATCGAGCTCATTAGTTGAGTCAAAGCGCTGTTTTTGTTGGTCGTTAAGAAGCGAGAAAATCAGTTGTTGGGTCGTTTCCGGTGTCAGTTTCTCAAACGGGGTGGGCACGAGTTCTCCATCAATGCGAAGAGTTGGCGGAGCTCCAACGGTCAAATGTAAATCGGAGGCTCCGCGCTGATGCATCAATATAAAGAGTTCGCTCAGAGAGGCCATAATTTCTCCTTAGATGTTAGATGTCTATTCATGTCTCGATATCAGAGGCCGTGACGCGAATCATCTCTTCTACCGTGGTCGTTCCTTCCAGAAGTTTTCTTAAAGCGCAGGCGCGTAGGGTCAGCATTCCCTGCTTAATTCCAATTTTCTTTATTTCAGACGCCGGGGCCTTATTTAAAATTAACTCCCGTATCGGATCAGTGAGCTCTAAAACTTCATAGAGCCCCAAACGTCCGCGATACCCTGTTTGGGCGCAGTAATCGCATCCCTTTCCTTTGTAAAGGGTGACCTTCCCATTTTTGGGTTTTAACGCCTCTTCCGAGATATTGTGTTTGATCAGAGATCCCACGTCAACTTCGTAAGCTTCCTTGCACTTAGGGCAGATGCTGCGCACCAGTCTCTGAGCTTCAACCATCAAAACGGCGGCGCTGATTAAGAAGGGCTCTACTCCCATCATCGAAAGACGGGTGATGGAACTAGGGGCGTCGTTAGTGTGAAGGGTGGTAAAGACCAGATGTCCCGTCAAAGCGGCGTTGATGGCGATTTGAGCGGTTTCGAGATCGCGGGTTTCTCCGACCATGATGATGTCAGGGTCTTGTCGTAAAAAAGAGCGCAGAGCCGAGGCAAAGGTCAGCCCTGCGTGAGGATTGACCTGGACCTGGTTGATTCCGTGGAGTTGATATTCTACCGGATCTTCAACGGTTAAAATATTGGTGTCGGGGGTGTTTAAATTGGCCAAAGCTGAATAAAGAGTGGTTGATTTTCCCGAGCCCGTGGGGCCGGTGATGAGGTTAATTCCGTAGGGGGCGTTCATTGCCTTGTTAAACACGGCCAAGGCTTCCGGTTCAAAGCCCAATTGATTCATCTGGACTTTAAGTCCGGAGGAATCCAGAATACGCATGACGATTTTTTCTCCAGGGGCGCAAGGCAGAACCGATACGCGTAAATCTATTTCTTTGCCATTGGCTTTAATTTTAATGCGCCCGTCCTGGGGAATACGGCGCTCGGCGATATTGAGGTTCGCCATGATTTTAATGCGGGTTGTCATCGCTTGATGAAATTTCTTGGGAGGGGACGCTCTCTCATGCAAAACGCCGTCGATACGGTAGCGAACGCGTATTTCCTTGGGAAAAGCCTCGATGTGAATGTCGGAGGCGTGTTCCTTGACCGCATTGGATAAGATGAGATTGACCATCTTGATTACGGGCGCGTCCGAGGCGGATTTTTCAAGACCCCTGACATCCTCGACGACTTCTTGGCTTTCCGCTTCATTGTCCAAGGCGATATCCGTAGCGTTAGCGGAGGCGTCGCTTTGATGGACGATTTCATCGAGGGCTTCTTCCGCGCTGATCGCGTGGTATCCTTTATCGATAGCGGCCATGATTTCGGATTCTGAGGCAAGCACTGCCGATATCTCAGAGCCCGTGATCATTTTCAGATCGTCTAAGACCATCACGTTGAGCGGATCGGAAACCGCGACGGTTAAAACATTGTCCTCGGATTTGCGGCAGGGAATGAGGATATGTTGGCGCGCGATGGATTCGGGGATGAGATCTAAAATATCGTCTTCAAATTTAAATTCGGACAAAGAGACGTAGCGAATTCCGCACTGGTCTCCTAAAAATGACAGGAACTGCTCTTCGGTCAATAGACCCTTTGAAATCAAAATCGAGCCGATCTTCCCGCCGGTTTTGTGCTGTTCGCTTAAGGCTTCAGCCAGCTGTTCTTGGCTGAGAAGTCCTTGGGTGACCAAAAGTTCCGTCAGGCGCCGGGGCAGACCCAAAGACAAGGAAGGTTCCAGATTTGGCATGACACTAGTAGGGTAATCTAGGAACGCGGTTTTGTCAATGCTTAGATGGGGACAGTCCCCAATTCTCCGGCAATAACCTGTGGCGTTTTATTTCGCGGTGAGAGTGGCTCGCAACGCGTCGATTTTAGCGCCGGTCAGGACCTCATCGATGATCCCGTATTCCTTGGCCTCTTCCGCGGACATATAATAATTTCGCTCCATGTCCCGCGCCATTTTTTCAACCGGTTGCCCTGTGTGTTTGGCGAGAATCTGCTCGAGATTTTTGCGAATATAGGCCATTTCCTTGGCTTCCACGATAATATCGGTGGCTTGCCCTGAGATTCCGCCGACCAGGGGTTGGTGAATCATAATTCGCGATTGCGGCAGTGCAAAGCGCTTGCCCTTCGATCCGGCGGCCAGAATGACCGCGCCAAAAGACATCGCCATTCCCATACAGATGGTTGTAATCGGAGACTTGATGTATTGCATCGTATCATAGACGGCGAGTCCCGCCGTGACCATGCCTCCGGGGGAGTTGATATAGAGGTTGATGTCCTTGGTATTGTCATCTGATTCCAAATATAAAAGCTGGGCGATGAGGATATTGGCGGAATCGGTCGTAAACTCGCCTTCATATCCTCCGACGAAAATAATGCGATCTCTTAAAAGGCGAGAATAGATGTCGTAGCCGATCACGGAGCCTTGGTTTGATCTTTCAATGACTTGAGGGATAATATTCATAATCATAATCTAAACATTTTTTCTTAAGTCTCGGCAAGTTTTATCACGAATTCAAAAAGTTTGATTGACGGCAGGGATGGAAAGCGGTAAAATGAAATTAGAATGCCTCATCATCGAAAGCCCCTGATTGCTGGCAATTGGAAGATGAATTTAGACATTGCCGAGTCCGAGGCCTTAGCGAAAAGAATTAAGTCTTCTTTGCCGGATACTCCGCGCTGCGATGTCTCTCTCTTTGTGCCTTTTACCGCGCTTAGCGCGGTCAGGGCGGTCGTGTCTTCAAGCCCTATTTGGTTGGGGGCGCAAAACGTGTTTTGGGAAAAATCAGGGCCCTTTACCGGAGAAGTTTCCGCGCTTCAGCTTAAAGACGCCGGTTGCCGGGCCGTTTTAATCGGGCACAGCGAGAGGCGAATTATTTTTGGAGAAAAGAGCGCTGATTTGCGCAAAAAAATCGGCGCGGTTTTGGATGCGGGCTTGTTTCCTGTTTTGTGCGTGGGAGAAACCCTTCAGGAGCATCAGTCGCAAAAGGCCCGGGAGGTGATTGATTCGCAGATTCAAGAGGCTATTGCCGGGTTTGTGCGGCAAAAATTGGAATCTCTGACTATCGCCTATGAGCCGGTTTGGGCGATTGGGACGGGACAAACCGCGACTCCCGAACAAGCCCAAGGCATGCATGATTTTATCCGCAACCGTCTGGCGGCTTTGTTTGACAATGAATTTTCTCTTCAGACGCGAATTATCTATGGGGGTTCGGTTAAAACCGATAGTATTGACGCTTTGATGTCTACTCCCGATATCGACGGTGTTTTAGTTGGCGGGGAAAGTCTTAAAGCGGATTCCTTTTTAAGGATCATTAATTTTGTTAGGAGGGCGATTCATGCCTGAGCCTTTAAAATCTCGCTACGAGACGCCTATTCCTATCGGCGTTTCCAATCGTCATGTCCATTTATGCCAAGTGGATTGGAATTTTTTGTTTGGCGAAGGAACTCAGCCTCGGAAATTTCGCTCCGTTAAACAGCCAGGTTTTTGGGCCTGTTATGAGACTGTCAACCTTGAAGGTCCCAAAGGGAAAATCGAAAACGTTCGATTAATCGCTCCGCATCGCAAAAAGACCCAGGTGGAAATCGCCAAAACCGACGCTTCTCAATTGGGGCTTCGCCCGCCGGTTCGGGGCTCTGGAGATCTCGGGGGCTCAAGCCCGATTAAAATTACCGGTCCTAAAGGAACCTTGGAAGTCAAGGAAGGCTTGGTCATTGCCAGTCGTCATATCCATTTTAGCCCTTCCGAAGCCGAGGCGATGGGGATTAGAGAAGGCGAGATTGTTTCCGTGCGCGCGGGCATCGGCGGGCCGCGGGAGTTGGTTTTTACCAATGTTTTATGCCGGATATCGACAGATTTCAGCCTTGAGTTCCACATCGACACCGATGAGGCCAATGCCGCCTGGGTTAAAACGGGAGATTATGTCTACATTCAAAAATAATGTTTCTGAAAACGCCGGCAAAATCCGCCGCAATCCGGTTCACCGATTGGATTTGGATGTTTTACGCCGCCTTCAGCTAGACGCGACGGGCATTTATGACCGCGTCTCGAAGATCGCCAAAACCAGAAATCCCAAAAAAGAGCGTCAGGAGATTTGGCTTAAACACGCGGTGTCGATGATTGATTTGACGAGCTTGGAAGGCTCTGACACGCCCCATCGCGTGCGGCGCCTTTGCCAAAAGGCTTTGCGGCCCCTGGCGGATTTCCCCGAGATTCAAGTCGCCGCCGTTTGCGTCTATGGCAATTTTGTCAGCGAGGCGAAAAGGGCATTAGATGGAAGCGCGGTTAAAGTGGCCGCGGTGTCAACCGCCTTCCCGCACGGCCAGGTGGCGCTTCCTCTCAAAATACAAGAGACAAAGGCTTTGGTCGCTTCCGGCGCCGATGAAATCGATATGGTCATCAACCGCGGGGCGTTTTTGCGGGGGGATTATTCTCGCGTTTATGATGAAATCGCGATGATTCGAGAGGCGTGTGGAGAAGCGCATTTAAAGGTGATTTTAGAGACCGGCGAGCTTGGCGAAATTCAACATGTTTGGACGGCGAGCGAAATTGCGATGCAGGCAGGCGCTGATTTTATCAAAACTTCAACCGGAAAAATCGGCGTATCGGCGACCTTGCCGGTTAGTCTTGTCATGCTCAATGCCATCGAAGATTTCTACCTTCGGACCGGATACCGCGTCGGGCATAAGCCGGCGGGAGGGATTCGGCAGGCGAAAGAGGCTCTTCATTGGCTGGCTTTGGTGAAAGAAACGGTGGGAGACTATTGGCTGACTCCGGAACTTTTTCGTTTCGGAGCGAGTTCATTGCTCGATGACATCGCTCGCCAACTTCATCACATCAAGACCGGACAATACGAGTCGTACGATTATATTCCAAAAGGCTGATGAGGGGATAATGAAAGAACGGAAAGAAGCGGAACGGATAGAAAAAATAAAGAGAAACGGGAGACAAGTAGTTTCGGGTTTCCCGCGTTCTTTTGCCTGGGCTGAATATGGTCCGGCTCCTGAATCTATTTCCCATGTGAAAATAAAGCCGCGCTATGATCTTTTTATTGGCGGGAAATGGGTTTCTCCTGCTTCCGGAAAATATTTTGATTCCATTAATCCCGCGACCGGAAGGGTTTTGGCGAAAGTAGCGGAAGCCGGCGAAAAAGACGTAGACAATGCCGTCTCAGCGGCGCAAGAAGCTTTTAAAACCTGGTCTAAGACTTCGGGAGAAGAGCGCGCTCGGCTTATTTACGCGATTGCTCGGGTGATTTTAGAGCGTTCAAGGGAATTGGCCGTCATCGAAACTTTAGACAACGGTAAACCGATTCGGGAAACCCGCGATATCGATATCCCTCTTGCCGCACGGCATTTTTTCTATTACGCCGGTTGGGCGGATAAGATTGAAGAGGCTTTCCCGGGGCTTCGGGCGTCTCCGGTGGGGGTGGTGGGACAAATCATTCCTTGGAATTTTCCGCTTTTAATGGCGGCGTGGAAAATCGCCCCGGCCTTGGCCGCCGGAAATACCGTGGTCTTAAAGCCCGCCGAGACCACTTCCCTTTCGGCGCTTCATTTGGCCGAGATTATTGAGGAGGTGGGCATCCCTCCCGGGGTGGTCAATATCATAACAGGTTTTGGAAAAACCGGGGAGGCGCTAGTCCGTCATCCGGGAATCAATAAAATCGCCTTTACCGGATCGACCGAAGTGGGGCGCCTTATTCGCAAGATGACGGCGGGAAGCGGAAAAAAACTTTCCTTGGAATTGGGCGGCAAGTCGCCGACCGTCGTTTTTGAAGACGCGCCCCTTTATGAGGCCGTTGAGGGAATTATAGACGGCATCTTTTTTAATCAGGGGCAGGTCTGTTGCGCGGGCTCGCGCCTTTTGCTTCAAGAAAGTATCGCGCCTAAATTCATTACTCTTCTCAAAGAGAGAATGCGCAAGATTCGGATTGGAGATCCGCTCGATAAAAATATAGACATGGGTGCAATTAATTCAAAAAGGCAGCTTGAGACCATCGAGCGCTACGTTCAAGTGGGAGAAAAAGAAGGCGCGCTTAAGTATCAGGCGGCTCTTAATTGCCCGCGGGAGGGATTTTTTTTCCCGCCGACCTTGTTTACCGAGGTTGAGACTTCCCACACGATCGCTCGGGAAGAGATTTTTGGCCCGGTTTTAGCCACAATGACTTTTCGAACCAAGGAAGAAGCCATTGAACTGGCGAACAACACCTTTTACGGCCTTGCCGCCAGCGTTTGGACCAAGGATGTCGCCAAGATGATCGAATTGGCCCGGGCGATTAAGGCTGGCACCATCTGGGGAAACGGCGCCAATAAATTCGATGCCGCGGCGGAATTTGGCGGATTTAAGGAAAGCGGTTTTGGGCGCGAGGGCGGGCCCGTGGGTCTTTGGGAATACGTTGAAATCGAGGAGTTAGGGACTGTCCCTAACTCTGGCAAGGAATTGGGGACTGTCCCTAACTCTCTGGAGCTAACCACTCAGATATGGAAAACGCCGAAGATGCTTATTGGGGGCAAGCAGGTTCGCTCGGAGTCCGGGCGCTATTACAAAGTTTTTTCTCATGATGGAAAATTAATTGCGGATGTTCCCTTAGGTTCGAGAAAAGACATTCGCGATGCGGTGGAAGCGGCTTTAAAGGCTCAGTCCCAATGGTCTAAATCAACCGCTTATTTGCGCGGCCAGATTCTTTACCGCACCGCCGAGATTCTTCAAAGTCGTTTCGCGGAATTAACCCAGATCGTCTCGGCCCAAACAGGTTGCGACAATACCTCGGCCCAAAGGGAAGTCGAGTTAAGTCTTAACCGCATTCTTTATTATGCCGGTTGGACCGATAAATACACCGGCAATGTCAACCCCGTTACCCAGACCGATTTCAATATCACCTATCCCGAACCGATGGGGGTCGTCGGCCTGGTTTGTCCAGAGACTCCTTCTCTTCTGGCTCTTGTGTCTAAGATCTTTCCGGCGATTGCCTCTGGAAACGCGGTGATTGCCGTCCCTTCGGAGAAATTCCCTTTGGCGGCTTCAATTCTCATCGAAGTTTTAGACGCCTCTGATTTGCCGTCCGCGGTGATCAATATAGTTACCGGAAAGGCGGAAGAGCTTGCGCCTATTCTAGCGGAGCATCGCGCCGTCGCGGGAATTGATTTTTCCGGAACTCCGGAATTAGCTAAGAAAATAGAGGAGTTGTCTACCAGCAATATGAAGCGAACCTGGGCCCATGATCCCAAGGATTGGGAATCTAGTTCCGCCCAGGGACGTTCTTGGATGCGGAGATATTTGGAGTTTAAAACCGTTTGGATGACGGCCTTGTCCTAAAAAGAATACATCAAGGAAAATATATGGCGAAAGGCAAAAAAGATCGCAAAGATAAAAAAGAGGTTCTCCGGCCAAGATTTCAGATCCACATCGACATTCAATGCGGGGTTTGTCGTTCACTCATCCATCACCCGGAGGGAGAAGAATTTCCCAAGTTCTGTTGGTCTTGCGGAGCCACTTTAATCCGCTTTTGCATCAAGTGCCGAAAGACCGTCCCGATGTTTTTTGAGGAATGGTGGTCTTCGGAAAATGATTGCCATCGCACCTACGGCCCGGTGCGCCGTTGCCCGTGGTGCCGCTCTTTTTTGTCGGAAGATTCTTTCGAGGAAAACTGGGAAAGCGACTAGTCGTTAGAACGCGTAATTGATGTCCATGAAGGCGACCAAGCCTTCCTGCCCCACTCCGAAATCCAGCGAGCCGACGACTTGAGGCCGGGCTATTGCGCGAATGGCGGTTCCGAAAACTGGGCGAGAATACCTAGCCGTCGCATCGGTGGGGTCGGCAAAAACGCTGCCGATGCCGGCAAAGGGGGCCAGCTCCAGCTCGGTTGGAACTCCCGCCATTTTGGCCTCATAAACTTTGAATCTCTGTTCGATATTGACGGAATACATTCCGTTGTCTACATATCGGCCATAGGCGTAGGCCCTGAGGCTGTATTTCCCGCCTAACTCCGGCAGAAGCCAAAAGGGCGCGCTGCCGTAAAGTTGCTGCCCTTGAACTTGGAAGGCCAAGACATTGTCAGGATGATTGGGCCAGGGATAGAAATAACGCCCGTCAATTCCATAGCGATCGTAGTTGTAGCTGCTGGCAATTCCCTCAACTGAATATCCTGAATAGGCTTGTAGAAATGCTCCCTTGGTCGTCGTAACCGGGCTGTCGCGAGAGTCGTATTCAAGACTTAATCTTCCTTCTTGGACTTGTTCAAAACTATTCGGGACAAATCCATTAAATTCCGTCTTGATTCCCGGCATGCCGGGAATGACGCCGTTGGATACCCGTTCAGACAAAAGATGGCTGTTGGCCTCTACCCGCCAATGAGAATCGGGAAAAAGCGAGTGCCCTGCCGTCAGGTTGTAACTCCAGGCATGGGAAATGTAGCTGGACTGATTTCCATATGCGGAATTTGAACCGATTCCGTAAAAAAGCCCGCCGGCGTTGGTGTTTTTGTGCAGGCGTAAATCGATGTCGGTATCGGTGTTTTCTAAATGCAGATTTTTATATTCGATGAGGGCCTCATTTTCATATCTTCCGATGGTGCCTATGGCGGTAAAACTTTCGTATTGGTTCGGGAAGTAATAATACCGATAGGTTCCTTCGGGGCCGAAGTATTGGTTTTCGGTGATGGAAGGCGCGGTGATGCTTTCAATGTCGTCTGAATTTTTCCTTTGTTTAACTATGATAGGCATGATTCCAACCGAGGTTCCGCTGTTTGGGTCGGTGGCGAGAATAGGGACGATGACCTGAATATTCCGGCCGGTTTTGTTAAACATCCACCGCACCAATGCGGGAGTTTGACTGACGTCATTTTGAGCGGTGGTGGGAGCTTTTAAATTGTTGACGACGATCTGATCTTGATTGTCCGTTTGGGCGCGCGCGCAAGTTGCGCCGGCAGATATCAGAAAAAGACACAGAAGCCCCCGAAATTTCATTGGAAACGCTTCTCTGTGTTTTCTAAGACGATGCGGGCGTTTCTAGAAAGTCCTGATCTCTTAGAGCGGGCAAGGGCTGTTTTTTTAAAGCGAGAATTAAATTCAGATTCCGATTCAGCTTCGATTTCTTTGAGAGGAAGGCTTTCATAGCCGGGGCTTTGAAAAGTTTTTCCGAAAGAGGCGAAACGATTGAAGGGGCAGACCTCTTGGCAGATATCGCATCCAAAAACCCATTCCCCAATGGACGTTTGTTGTCGCGGCGGAATTTCTCCTCTGTGTTCGATGGTCCAATAAGAAATGCATTTACTCGCGTCCAGGACGCGTTCTTGGGGAAAGGCCTGGGTGGGACATGCGTCCAGACAGCGCCGACAGTTGCCGCAGTGGTCGGTTTCAAGAGAGTCTGGCGGGAGATCAATATTGATGGCCATGCCCGACAAGAAAAAATAAGAACCCTTTTTTGATAAAAGCATGGTGTTTTTCCCGATCCAGCCTAAACCCGCATAGCGCCCGTAGAGCCTCTCAAGAATAGGGCTGGTGTCAACGAAAATTTTTGAATCGGCTTTCGGGTCTAAAATTTTTAGAAAAGAGCTGAGAGATTTCATTTTTTCTCTTAAGACCAGGTGATAATCTCTTTCTCCCGCATAGCGGGCCACGCGTCCATGTCCTTCGGGAAGAGGTTTTTTTCGATTGTCGGAGTAGTCAAAAGCGCAGATAAAAACCGAACGGGCCTGGGGCCACCAGCGGCGAATATCTGACCTTGTCTGGGGATCTTTGGCCATATAATCCATCGAGGCATGATAGGACTTAGAAATCCATTCTTGATAGAATTTTGCCTCGGGAAATGCCGCTGCTGAGGAAATTCCAACCCTGTCGGCCCCGAGTTCAAGCGCGCGTTCCTTTAAGGCGTGGGCAATTTGAGCGGCGTTTATAGAGCGGACTCTGCTTTGAGGATTTTAAATTTTCGGGGGCCTGCCGGGAGAGTGATGGTGACGGTTTCTCCAACTTTTTTGCCCAGAAGCCCTTGCGCGATTGGGGCGTAGACGGAAATCTTTCCTTCAGCGGGATCGGACTCATCTTCGCCGACCAGCATATAGACCGATTCATCTCCGGACTCGTTTTGTATCGTGACTCGGCTGCCGATGGATACGACGCCTTTTGGAACGTCAAGATCATCGATGATTTTAGCTCCTTCGAGCTTATCCTGTATTTTGGCGATTCGGCCCATCACCTCGGCCAGTTTTTCCTTGGCGCTGTGATATTCCGCATTTTCTTTTAGATCGCCTTTTTCACGGGCTTCGGCGATGTCTTGAGACAATTGATTCTTCATCTTTTTGAGTGGCTCAAGATCGGTGACGAGTTTCTCATAGCCGGCTCGCGTTAGGAATGTTTCTTTCATAATAGTATTATAAGAAAATCAATATGAGATTTTCTCTTAGCGTTATTGATTACGCGGTTATTCTCCTTTATTTCGCGGCCAATTTGGCGGTCGGGTTCTGGTTTTATAGGAAAAATCAAAACACCTCGGAGATGGCGGATTACCTGTTGGCGGGCCGCGGCCTCAGCCTTCCCGTTTTTGTCGCGGCCTTGGTTTCCAGTTGGTATGGCGGAGTTTTGGGCGTGGGAGAGTTTTCTTACCGTTACGGCCTTCTCAACTGGGTGGTCCTGGGTTTTCCCTATTATATCTTCGCTCTTATTTACGCTTATTTTCTGGCTCCCAAAATCGCCAGTTCCGGGGCCTTGACCCTGCCGGAACTTTTAGAAAAATTTTACGGCCCTAGGGCTTCGGGGATTGGGGCGGCCCTTTTACTTCTGCTCGTTTCCCCGGCTCCCTATATTTTGATGATCTGGGTTCTCGTGAAATCGTTGGCCGGAATTTCTCTTTGGGCTTCTTTTTCGATTGCGATGGTCTCGGCGACCGCTTTTCTTTTCGTTGGCGGGTTTCGCTCGGACGTTCGGGCGGATGTGTTGCATTTTATTTTAATGTACAGCGGCTTGATCGTTTTGCCCTTAGCCGCCTATCACGCTTGGGGCGGGCTTTCTTTTTTGCGAGCGCATCTCCCCAAAACTCATTTAGAGTGGAGCGGGGGCAAAAGCCTAAGTTATATCGGCTCTTGGTGGTTTTTGGGCTTGTGGACCTTGGTTGAGCCGACGTTTTATCAGAAATGCCTGGCGGCCAAAAGCCCGGAAGTGGCGCGCCGCGGAATTGTCGTCAGCGTCCTATTTTGGATACTATTTGATTTTATTACCACGGTCGCCGGGCTCTATGCCCGTGCCATTTTGCCGAATTTAAAGGACCCGGTTTTGTCCTACCCGGCCTTGGCCGACAGAATTCTTCCCCCTCTGTGGAAAGGATTTTTTTATGTGGGGATGTTGGGCGCGATTTTTGCGGCTTTTAGCTCTCTCGCCTTTTTGTTCGCCTCGACTTTCGGAAAAGATATTGTCTGGAAATTTTTTAAGCTCCCCGGCTTGTCCGAGACCCGGCATGTTCAATTAGGACTGATTTTGGGCTTAATTTTAGGGACGGCGATCGCCGTTGTTTTGCCTTCGGTGGTCGATATCTGGTATACGCTCAGTTCCATTGCGGTCGCCGGACTTTTATTTCCGCTGTGTTTGGGATATTTCCCCTCTTTAAAACCCCTTTCGGAAGACGTGGGCAAGATTATGATTGGCGGAAGCGGGGTTTCCGCTATTTGGACTTTCCTCAAAGAGCCCCTGGGATGGGCGCCTATTTATCCGGGGCTGATAGTGGCCTGCTCGTTTTACCTTTATTCCATTTTTAAAAAACGGATGTCCTATGGGTCAAGTTAATTTCCCCTCCGGGAAACTCCCGCCTGTATTTTTATCCCAAATGCTTAAGCAGTTTCGCAATTCCGATCCCCAAGTTTTGATTGGACCGGCGCTGGGCGAAGACGCGGCTGTTTTGAAAATTGGGGGCAAGATGGTAGCGGTGGCGGTTGATCCGGTTACGTTTTTGTCCAAAGAAGCCGGCTTTTACGCGGTAGCCGTCAATGCCAATGATATCGCGACCCGCGGGGCGAGACCGCGCTGGTTTCTCTGTTCGGCCCTTTTCCCTGAAAAGCGATCTTCCCCATCGCTGATTAAAAAAATTTTTTCCGAGGTTGAGCGCTCTTGCCGCCTCTTTGGGGTTTCTTCTATTGGCGGCCATACCGAAATTACCTCATCTGTTACGCGTCCAGTTTTGACCGGAATCATGTTGGGAGAGGTTTTGGGGAAAAAAGCCCTGTCGACTTCGGGCGTTTGCCCGGGAGACGATATTATTTTAACGAAAAGCGCGGCGCTAGAGGCGGCGTCGGTCATCGCCCGAGAAAAAAAATCGCGGGTGCAATCTAAATTCGGGGCGGCTTTTGCCCGTCAATGCGAGAAGCTAATCGCAAATATAGGAGTAGTCAAAGAGGCCTTGGCCGCTTATCAGGTTGGAAATGTTCATGCCATGCATGACCCCACCGAAGGCGGCCTGTCTTCCGGGCTTTATGAAATGGCCGAGGCCTCTCAAGTGCGGATTGAAATTGAAGAGGAGAAAATTCCTGTTTTAGAATGCGTTCGGCGCTTACTGGATTTTTATGGGCTCAATGCCTTGGGGGCTTTGTCTTCAGGGGCTCTTTTGATCGCTTCGCCTCCGCAATCATCCGGTAAAATTGTGGCCCAGCTTTCGCGTCTTAAAATTCCGGCCGTTGTTATCGGAAGGGCTTTTCGCGGAAAAGGAGTTCTATTAAAAAACGGGAAAAGACAAAAAGAGTTTCCGCGCTTTTCTCGCGATGAAATCGCGAGGTTTTTATGAGGAAGCTTTTTTTTGCCCTTGTCTTGGGCTTGTGGGTCGTTCAAACGGCGCGGGCCGCTGGTTCCTTGGCGGTTCACCCGAGTTCCCACACGGCGACAGGAGTTTACAATAGCGATTTAGCGCGCGCGGGCAACCGAATTTTTAGCGAACCCTTGGTGGTCAAGGACGCGGATGTGGACAATCAACTGACCTTAGCTCCCTCTTTGAGCCCGGCCTATGGCGGGGCCAATATTTTTCAAACTCCGGTTACCCTTGAAAAGCGTTTGACTCATTCGATGAGCATCCGCTTTGAATCTCACTATGAGGATGTTCAAACCCCCGGCGGCGCGCATTCGGGCTTTCAGTATTTTGGAGTTCAGGGCAAATATATGTTTTATGAAAATGCGCCGCATGAAATCATGGCGACAGCTATTGTGCGGGCGACCACCCCGATGGGGTATTCTCAAGCCGGTCAGGGAAATCCGATGACGCTTTACGGATACCTGCTTTTTAACAAGGGAATGGGGGATATTCCGGTTTCCTGGATCCGCCCTTTTGCCATTCAGAGCGATATTGCTGGTATCACCCCTTTTGGAAATGGCCCAGAGCCCTTGTCTCCCTATGTCGGGCTTTATGACTTTCAGGATTCATTTCGCTTTGACGGGGCTCTTGAATACAGCTTCCTTTATCTTCACGACGTGGTGGGCTGGAACGTTCCCAAGTTTTTAGATCAAATAGTTCCCGCAGTCGAGGCCCGGACCTTGGTTAATGAAAGTTCTAATGGCCATCAAGGCGCCACCGCCGGATATACCAGCTACGAAATTAATTATCAGACGGACTGGTATCAAATCGGTTTGGCCTATCAAGCGCCATATGGGGTTGATTCTTCTTTTATTGGGAAACGCGGAATGCTTTACATGACGTTTTTCTATGGTTGGATTCTCAAAAAAATGGGATATCATGCGACTCCGTTTTAAACCCGCAAACAGTCAAGGAGGTCTGAAATATGAGATCTAAGGTCTTGTTTATTCCGTTAATTTTTCTCTGTTGGAACTGCACGGCCCAGAGCGCTTTGGACAAGTCTTTTGACCAGATGAACAATCGAGAAATTGACCAGACTGTTTTTAAAATTCATAAAAATTATCCGCAGGTTTCTCAAAGAATCGTCAAAATCAGCGCTCATTTTCTGGGAATCCCTTATCGCTTGGGGCCTCTGGGCGAAGGTTCGCATGGGGAATTTGACGGCAAGCCTCTTATTTCTTTTTCCGCAGTTGACTGCACGACCTTTGTCGAGGAAACAATGGCTTTGTCTCTAGCGAGCGACCTCAATCAAGCCAAAGAAATTCTAAAGCGCATCCGCTATAAAGGCGGGGTCGTCTCTTATCAAACAAGAAACCATTTTCCTTCGGTCGATTGGATTCCCAATAATATTGCCGCCGGGTTTATTAAAGACATTACCGCCCGCATTGCCGGGCCGGATATAGAGGTGGCCTCAAAGTGGATATCAAAAGAAAAATGGTATCGGGAGAAAAAATTGTCGGACATTGAAGGCCTTCCAAAGATGTCGCCTCAGGAAAAAGAGAATTTGCTTCAGAAATTGCGAAGACTCGGGGAATCGACGCCTGACCAAGAAGCTCAAATTCCTTATCTTCCAATCCGCGATTTTGAGGACCGCTTGTCTGAAATCCCCTCCGGTACTATCGCCAATCTTGTTCGCGCCGATCTCTCAGATAAGCCGGTTTTAATTTCCCATCAAGTATTTATCATCCAAAAGGGGGGAGAGACTTATATTCGCCACGCCGCTTTTGACAGCGTCGTTAAAGACGTTCCAGCCTTGGAATATTTTTCTCGATACGAAAATTCAAAGTGGCCGCTACTTGGAATTAATTTGGATGAAGTGGTTGGTCCAAATAAGAGCCAAAATAAATAAATCTTTTCTTTGGCTTTGGGTAGGAGTAATCCGTGACTTCGGAACCCGTGGCAATTTCTCGCAAGGGATGGCCAAATCTTTCTTTAAACGAGGAGCGCAAAACCTGTCCGGATGATTTCCGGCTTTCGATGAATCCGTCTCCGCCGGTATAGATCATGACATGGCTGATGCGTTTTTTGTTTTTAGGATCGGTTAAGAAGATAAGATCGCCTATTTTGAGCTCCGTATTTTTTATTGGCAGGCTTTTGAGTTTTTGCGCGAAAGAATCCCTGGGGATATCGATTCCAATGACTCGGTAGGCGAGGCTGACGAGTCCCGAGCAATCAACCCCAATAGAGAGCGCTGGCTGAACTCCGGATCTTCCACCCCAGTAGTAACTGGTCCCAAGAAAAAGCTCGGCAGTGCGGATAATTTCCGCTCGGCTCTGCGCGTCGATTGCGTGCTGAGAAGGATAGAGAGCGCTGGAATCTATTTCGGCGGTTGTATCGTCCGGGAGTTGAACAATGGAAAGGCTGCCGTTATTCCCAAGTTTCCTAAGCCTGGTGCCAACCGATAGGTTTAGAAATTCTTGGCCGCGGTGCAAAATGGCTTGCCTGATTCTGACCACCGAATTAGGGGGCGGATTTAAGGCAAAGGAGATGTCTTTAGCTTCAATCCAGCCTTGATATCCTTTCCAGCGGCCATTTCTAAAATCCATTTGTTCATCAGCCGCGATCTCAACCCATTGGCCTTTGGCCTTTAAAATCGTTATTTTCTCGCCATGGAGAAGTTGCGAGAGATGTTTTGGATCATCAAGCTTTACTTTCAGTTTGTTTCGCTTGGGCGTCGGCTGAGACATTAAATCCGAGACCGGGACTCCGATGATGGCCGAGAGGTTTTTGAGGGGACTAAGGAGATAAACCAAGCCTCTTTTGTTGATTCTCCAGGCTTTATCAAAAGAAGCCCTGGGATAGACCCGTCTAACGGAAGAGATGTTGGGCGAGGCGGGATCGTTGACGATGACGTCACCGGTTTTTGTAAATCCGACGATCACAAGTAGGTGTCCCGCCGTTTTTTGAATGGGAGCGCGGGGCAGTTCTCCGGCTTTAAAAGAAACGCTGGCGATGACGGGCCGCCCTTTCGCGATTTCTTTCTCGACTTCGCTTAAGTCGTCAAAGCGTGAAACATATGACAAAAGGCCAAAGGAGCCGGCGAAAGCGGTGTTAAACGTCCAGTCTCCAAAATTAAGAGTTGTCTGGTCCCTGACCGCTTCGGCGATTTTCGCGGTTTTAATGGGAATTTTCCAATAGTCAAGCGCCATTCCCAGGGAAGTGGGGCTACAAACGTTGCGGCGATATTTCTTTTCCTCCTGCATTTGAGAGCGGGCTTGAACCTTGAGCTCTCTGACCCAGGGGCCGGGCTTAAAGGGAAGCGGCTTTTGGCGGTATCCTTCCGGGTTGGAGATATTAACGGCGAGAAGTTTTAGAATCGTCGGTTTTTGGGGGGATGAGAATAAAATACGGTATTGAAAAACGTGAGCGCTTTTTTTTAGTTTCAGAGTGTCAATATCGACAAAGGCGACAGGAGGTTTCTTTTCGCTTTTATGCGAGAAGAAAAGAGGTCCTTTCTGGGTTCCGAGAATAAACCAAGGCGTCCAGCGATTGTCTATTTGGACCCGCGCCTCCATTTGCAGAGAATTATAGGGAGGCACAATTGCGTTCCAGGAGCCTATTAACTGATCAAAGGGAATTGGGGTTGAAATAACCCGGGATAGAAAAACAGAAGAGCTGGCGCTGGTTTTAAAAAGGCCTTCTTCAAAGGAAATGGGTTGAAGGCCGGATAGAACGGCGCCTTTCCAGTCTAGCGGGGCCCGGCACAAATAGGTATAACTCATAGCCTTGGCGCGTGGCGCGGAAAAAAACAAAAAAAAGGCGACTCCCAAAAGCCGACTCGCCTTTTTGTAGAGATCAATCAAAAATTATTTGACCAACTTGTTAGTGACTTTCCTGGGTGGATCGTTGGCCGGTCGCGGCGTTGTTTTCGGATTATTTTTGAAAGAAGGGGCTAATTCGGCGTTAATTTTAGCCCATTCTGGAGATTCGTCAACCGAGCCGACAATAGCCCCAATCGGACATTCCGGAAGGCAAACTCCGCAGTCAATGCAAACCTCTGGGTCAATGATCATAAACGGCTGACCCTTGTAATCTCCCGGATGAATGCACTCAACCGGACAGACATCGACGCATGAAGCGTACACTTCCCCTAAGCAGGCTTCGTTGATGACATGAGCCATTGAACTCTTCTCCCTGTTTGTTTGATAAGATTTAAAACGATGCGACGCTTTCATGTTAACTCTTTTCGCTTCCACTGTCAAGAAACCGCTCTTTTCGCTTTTTTACTGATTTTTTGCCTTGCCTCAAAGTCTCAAGCGATCGGTTTTTCAGCGGACCTCTCAACAGGATCGGCTTTAAGCGCTAATTCAGGCGTCGTAAATAGCTTTCTCGCGCGTTTTTCGCGCTTGCGCCCCACGGGAAGCATGTCCCTTGATTGGATTAATATCGGCCCTCGCTATCCCGGCTATGAAACACAAGTACAAGACGATGCCTACATGGGGGGGATGTACGCGGGTTTCAACGGGCCAATCGTCGACAGTATTCCTATTGTGGCCGAATGGCATATGCCGACGACGGGACAAGGCTCCATTCAGCTCAATCAGCTGAATTTCAGCTATCAGAAAATTCAGAATTGGGATTTTCAGCTTGGGAAATTCGTCGTTCCCTTTGGGCGTTATAACGAGCTTTATCGTCCGGAAGATTATCTGACGATTACGCAGCCGCTGTCCATGGTCTCGCCCGAAAACCCAGGCTTTGTCGTTCGCTCCAATTCCCCGACTCCTCCGGTCAGCCTTGGATACACCGACATCGGGGCGCGGACGAGTTTTTATCCTCCAATTAAAAACCCCCTGATTCCGGATGAGATCACTTTTTACGTGGTCAACGGTTTGGGGGAATCTAATAATCGCCTGCGCACTTTTCCCAATACCGGAAATCTTGGAGTTCCTCCGATTCCCGGAAATGGGACTAATATTGATTTCGGTCATCAAGACAATAATCTGGCCGATAACAATAACCAAAAGTCGGTCGGCGCGCGCCTGGTCTGGGCCTTGGGAGACTTGCGTTTTCCCTGGCCTTTTCCCGAAGGGGCTTCCGATCTCAAGGGCGTGACGATGGATTTATCCGGGATGGACGGGCAGTATAATCTGGAGGGAAATTTAAACTATCAAATTTATTCAGTGGACTGGAGTTTCGATTATCTCGGGCTTAATTTTTCCGGTCAAGGCATTTACAGCTACACTCAGTTTATAGCTCCGCTTGAATCCAATGGAAATTATCTTCAGGCCTCTGGCCCTTCATGTACGTCTGCGGGGACATCGACTGGTTGTAATTCACTTCTTCAAGAAAGCGCCGAAGAAAATTACGGGTATTTTGTCCAGGCTTCGGCTCCGCTGATTCGCCATCCCAAATTTGGAAAAGACGTCATGGGCGTTTTAGTCTATAACCAAATGTACCGAAGGGGCCCGGTAGAAGACCTCTTGGACAATCAGACGCTAGACGACACTTTATACCCATCGGTGACCGCGATTAATCCCGCGAACGGTTACGCGACTTCGGTCATGGATAAATACACCGCCGCGATTGATTGGCAGATCAGCGACCATTTTTGGTTTAAGCTCGAATACTCTTATTGGAATTTGCACGGCATCGCGACCAGCGCTTATACCTATACGAGCGTGCCCGGCTACCGCTTGGACAATGTCTATCTGACGGGGACCTCGATCGTCATGGCGTTTTGATACAATCGTAAAATGCTTGGATATTTTCTTTTAACTTTCGGATCTCTTTTCGCGATCGTCGATCCTTTCGCCGCTATTCCTGCGTTTTTGGCGATGACGGAAAAATTAGATTCCCAAGATCGCCGGCACACCGCTAAAACGGCCTGCATTGTTTGTTGGCTGATTTTAACGGCCTTCGCTCTTTTAGGAAGCGAAATTTTCAGCCTCTTTGGAATTACCTTGCCCGCTTTTCAGGTCGCGGGCGGCTTGATCGTTCTTCTCTCCGCTTTAGACATGCTTCGCGCCAAGCGTTCTCCTTTGCAGGAGACCGAAGAAGAAACCCGTGAGGGAATGGGAAAAGAAGACATCGCCATTACGCCTCTGGCCGTTCCAATGTTGGCCGGCCCGGGGGCGATCACGACGGCAATTGTTTTGTCTGACCGCGCCCATGGTTGGGGGAGGCGCGGAATTCTTTATTTGACGATTGCCGCTGTCGCCGCCTTGTCTTATTTGATTTTGACTTTTTCCAGCTCCGGAGCCAAACGCCTGGGGCCGACTGTTCTCAACATCATTACGCGCTTGATGGGTCTTATGCTGGCCGCTATTGGAGTTCAGTTTATTCTAACGGCTTTAAAGATTCATTAGAGTTTTTGGTCTCATCGCTGGCGATGACAGGAAGAGCCGGCTCTGTTTTTGGCGGCGAAACCTCGGAATTAGCGGGAAGAGATTTTGGCGGCTTTCCATATTCCTTGAAAATGGCCACGATTTCGTCGTAATCGAGTTCATCGCGTTTGAGAAGTTCTTGCGCGAAACGTTCTAAAATCGTCGATTCCGTTTTTAGCGTCATTTCGACTTCTTCCATGGATTGTTGAAGGAGCCTTTGAGTGGCGGCGTTGAGGCGTTCTTTGAGCGCTTCGGAAAGTTGCTCTTTTGGAATGCGGGTGTAATCTCCGACGAACCCCTTTTCGCCCATTCCATATCTCCAAACCATATTGTGGGCGATATTGGTGGCGTTCGCGAAATCAGACGCCACGCCGTCGGTGGTTACTCCGAATCTTAATTTTTCGGCGACATATCCTCCCAAGGCGACCTTGATATGGGCTTTGAGCGTGTTCATGTCCGAACTAAAGAGCTCTTCTCTGGGAATGGAATGGACGACTCCCAAGATTCCTCCGCGTTGGATAATGGACGCCTTAAAGACGTCATTGGTTGGATGCGTCAAATAGAGGATAAGGAGGTGCCCCGCTTCATGAAACGCGGTCATTTCTCTTTCACGGGGCGTCATGTTGAGGCGATGGGCGACCCCGAGCTCGATTCTTTCAATGGCGGCGGAAACATCTTTATAAGTGATAACTTCCCTCTGGCTGCGGGTCGCAATCAGGGCCGCTTCCTTGAGGATATTTTCTATCTCAGCCGGAGTTTTATAAACCGCCTTTCTCGCCAAACGCGCGATATCAACACTGGGATCGAGGTTAATTTTTTTCGCGTAGTACTCAAAAATCTCGGTCCGTTCCTGAAGATTTGGGCGTCCGATGGCTATCGTGCGGTCGAATCTTCCGGGGCGCAATAGCGCGGCGTCTAAGACCTCTTCCTGGGCGTTCATGGCTCCGATGACGACAATCGGGCTTCCATCGTCATTGAGGCCGTCCATTTCAACTAAAAGTTGATTGAGAGTTTGATTGCCTTCCTGGTTTCCGCCAAAGGCATCAAGATAAACCCGAGAACGCCCTAGAACCTCGAGCTCGTCAATAAAGATAATGCAGGCTCCGTAGGCTTTTGAAAATTGCCGGGCTTGTTTGAAAAGTTTTCTCACGCGCGCGGCGCCGACGCCTACGAAGACTTCTACAAATTCCGAGCCTGACGCCGATAAGAAAGGAACGCCGGCCTCGGTGGCGATGGCTTTGGCCATCAACGTTTTTCCGCATCCCGGAGGCCCCACCATCAGCATTCCGTGTAAAATTTTTCCGCCGACTTTTTTTAAGACCGCGCGGTCTTTAATGAGTTGGACCATTTCCCAGGCGTCTTTTTTTGCCTCATTGAGACCGATAACATCCGAAAACCTGACATTGACGTGGCCCTCTTTGACCCTGGATTTTCTGAATTGGGCGAATCCGCCGCCATATTGAAGTAAGTATAGAAAACCGACGAAGACCAAGGTTTGGATGATGCCCCAGGGCAGAGAGGCGATATTAATTCCAATGATATATTTGCGCACGCTTTCTTCCATTCCGGCCATGTACCAAATGGGAATGACAATAGAGATAATCACCCCCGCGACAATAGCAAACCACAGCCAATTGCGCTGGAAAAAAAGCCAAATTCGAGCCTTAAGACTTCCGTGTTTTCCCGGACCTATCAACAGCATCAAAACAGATAGAAACGCGACGCTGGCGGCGACTTCGATAATATAAGAGGCGATCATATGAACTCCTTAGAATATATCAATATACCGACTCCAATAAAAAATAGTCTCAAGGTCCCATCCCCGGAAGGACAAATGGTATTGGGCGGTCGCGGTGCGGAACGTATTTTGTCACCTCAAAAGTGTATCCCGGAGAATGGTACATCCAAGCGATGTCAATGGGTTGGGTTTGAACTTTTAGCGTGCAAACCTGCCAAAACTCGGTCGGCGTACACTGAAAAGAAGCCCCTCCGTTAGATCCGGACGGGGCCAAGCCCAAAAAACTCTGCGAGGGGCTTCCGTATCCAAGATAGGAACTCACTTTCTGTTGAATGTCGCTTTGAAGCCCGTTGTCGGAGTAGGCGCTTTCATTCCTGTGGGATTCAAGCTGCCAGCGCCGGGCCCCGTAGTAGGAGGCGATTTCCATTTTTTGGACCAGAATCAACATCGCGAATATTTTGGCGAAGACAAAAAGAAAGAACATAAAGATTGGAAATAGCAGAACCGTTTCGGTCGTGGCCTGGCCTGAAAAAGGGGACAGCCCCCTTTTCTTTTTCTTGTTAAAAAAGGCAAAAAAAGGGACAATCCCTTTTTTCATGGATAAAGCCTCGTTTGAAAATGGGGCGTGGGGTCGGGCCAGACCGAAGCCTCATTATTGGCTCCCGGCCACAAAGAAACGGTGGAGTGAACCTTAGCCGTTCCCAGAGGGACATTAAAAGAATTTTGGGGAGGTGTCCAGGTAATCGAGGCTTGCCAACCGGGATAAGGGCTTCCTTGCTCCGCTGATTGAATGACGCTGGGATTAACGGTTGCCAATTGGAAAAGCCCGTCGCATCCGCTAATAGAGCTGGTCATAGTGGTCCCGGGATAGTTGTTGAATATTCCATATGGCTGGAACATATTTCCTGGTGTCAGTTTGTTGGCGTAATAAAAAAGGGCGGGCACGCAGTGCATTTGGATGCCGCCTATAAAATCGACCGGTGGAAAACTAACCCCCTGGGCTTCGCTGAGGGCTTCTTGAGTGCCGAGATTAAGCCAATAGGATTTGGTGAAGAATTGATGTCCTGTCGCCAGTCTCTGCAAAACCGAAAATTGGGCGGATTCAACCGAACCCAAGAGTTGATAAATCTGGATGTAGAGTTGCGCGACCGTAGTCGCGTCATCCCAAGTGATATTCCAGCAATTGGCGGTTTGTTCGCTGATCAAGGTCAGGCATGGGGTCTGCTGGCAGCTTTTCCCCTGAGGATCATTATGGGCGGTGGAGGAATCAAAGTTTGTCGGGGTGGGAGTATTGAGGTTAGGGCCGCGGACAGAGGTAGGGTCATAAGCAATTTTCCATGAGGCAGATCCCGGGGCTTCAGAATCGCTATAGGCGTAAGCGGGATCTCGGGGAAAGGTACCTTCCGCATAGAGAAGATCATCTAGGTCTAATGAGCCTCCGTTTGCCAGGGCATTGACCGCTGCGTCGCAATTGCTTTTTCCCATGTTGTTGAGTTGGGTCGAATGAAACCCCTCGTAGAAAATGCGCATCGGGAAAGCCCCGTTTACATAGGCCGTTCGGTTGAGAAAATCGGAATAATTGGTCATTTCAACGAAGGCGGCGGAATCAATGGCGAATTGATGGCGGATTTTTTCTCGGGAGAGTTTTGCGGTCTCATAAATTAAATAGACAAAAAGCATTAAGGTCGGAAACATCAAAAGGGCCGGTATCAGAATTTGCCCCCGAGAGAGTCGCATACCCTTTGTATAACCCCCAAACAGGAAAATTTCAAGTCCTAAATTGTTTCTTGGGCCAGGCCTAAATCATCCAAAGGATAAAAATTAAAACGGCGAGCGCGCTTATAGAAGCGGAGAGTAAAAAAAGAGAAGGGTTCGATGTTTTTGTGGGCGGACGAATGGAATCAAGGGGCAAGGGACGACTTTCAGTCTGGGCTTTTCCCTCACGGTTTTTAGGGGATGGGGCGCTAAGAACGTTTTTTTCATGGCCAGTGAAAGCGTCTCTTATTATTACGTCGTTAATCGAGGGAAAGTTCGGATAAATTCGCGGGACTTTTAGATTTCCCGCAAGCTTTTGATGATGATAGGCGCGTTGGGGTTGTTGGGGCCGGTGAGAAAGATATAAAGATTTTTCGCGCCGAGCACATAGGTCAGGGTTTTAGAGGCGGGAGCGTCAAAATCCACTTCTAAGCCCGGCATATTAGAGATGCTGAGAGTTTCCAAATGAAAGGGCGAGCCGTTAGTTCTGGCTTTGGACTCGACGATGCGGCCGAGTTTCTCAAAAGCCGACAGGTCGTTGAAGAAGGGATTGGGCAAGACCTTAAGCCGCAGGATTCCCAACTGCCCATAAAGGCTTTGGTCTAAAAAGGCGCTGGGGTCGGTCCCCTTTTGACAGAAAAATACGGTTTCCCGCCTTTTTGTTTTTTGGTCTATGATCGCTTCGTATCCATCGGGAATATGAATGGTGTAGCCAAAGTGGCTGATAAAAACGGGTTTGGTCACCGGAACTCCCAAGGGCGGCCTTGTCGGTTTAAGAAAAATAAAAACAAGGGCGGAAAATAAGGCGAGTCCTCCTAGAACCATCAAAAAACGCCCGAAGCGCTGGCGGCTTTGAGCGCGTTTGGCCGCTTTTAGGGCGCTTTTAATTTCTTCTTCCGAGACGCCTTCCGATAATAATTGCGCCTTGAGTTCCGAAAATGAGAATTTTCCGAGATTGGACTTTAAATAGAAGACGACTTCTTCTCGGATCATGGAGAGGTCAAAGAGCTTTTTTTGATATTGTAATTGGCCATGGTTTTTCCGGAAAGCTCCCACTTAACATGGCGTTTCTCGAGGATTTGATTAAAAAGATTTTCTCCGGGAAGAGTTAAAAGCCCGTTTTTATCGAAAATTTTCCGGCCCTGGATGTCGGTAAGATTAAAGACTCGTTTGGGCTTTACATGATGCAAGGCGAAATAAGCGATAGCTTTTTGAGAAAGAAAAAAGAGGTATTTTTCAAAACCCGCTTTGTTGAGTTTAACCGGAGAGTCGCTTTTCCCGCGTTCCTCATAGGTGAAAGCCTCGATGTTGCCGAGTTTTCGGGACAAAAAATCTACCCCTCCGAGAGATTCTCATTCGCGCGAGCGTCTCTAAATCTTCTTCCGTGTAATCTTCGGCGTCGGGCGCGATAATTTGTCTTTTTTTTAATTCCCCAATGACGCTAGATGTTGCGGCTTGATTATTGGAAGGCGGCGCCGCAGCGGCAAAGGAGAGGGGCGGACAAAAAAGTCCCGCTAGAAGGGCGGCAGCCAAAAGAGCGCCGAGAAAATTTCTAGATCTTGGAGAGGATTCTCGGCACGACAACGCCCGTCTGGGATTGATATTTGCCTTTTCTGTCGGCATAGCTGGTTTCGCAAACCTCGTCTGATTCTAAAAATAAAAGCTGGGCGATGCCTTCTCCGGAATAAACCTTAGCCGGAAGCGGAGTGGTGTTTGATATTTCGATGGTTAAATATCCCTCCCAGGTCGGCTCAAGAGGAGTGACGTTGACGATGATCCCGCAACGGGCAAAAGTGCTTTTCCCAAGGCAGATGGCCAGGACGTTTCTAGGAATTTTAAAGCGCTCAACCGAGCGCGCCAAGGCGAAAGAATTAGGCGGAACAATGCAGTCGGGGCCTTTGTAATCGACAAAGGATTTCGGATCGAAGTTCTTAGGATCGACGATGGCGCCAAAGACGTTGGTAAAAATCTTATATTCATCGGCCAAACGGATATCGTATCCGTAGGATGAAAGGCCAAAGGAGATTTTGCCTTCTCCTTCCTGTCTGTCGATAAAAGGATCGATCATTTTGGTCTCAAGGCACATCTTTCTAATCCAGCGATCCGATTTCAGCATAATCTGATTCTCCTTAAATTTAACTTCTTAACGCGACTTGTGCCGCCCTGTGTCCGCTTAAAACCGCGCTCTCAATGGTGGCTGGAAGGCCCGTTCGGGTCCAGTCGCCGGCGAGCATGAGCCCGGGCGAAATCTCTCCAGGAAACGGCCGCATTTCTTCTAGGCCGGGTTTTGGAGAAGGCGTCGCGAAAGGCTCCTTGATCAGCCTCCAATGAATAATTTTAGCTTTTTTAAATTCGGGAAAAACGTTGAGCTCTTTTTTCGCGATTTCAAGAATCTCTTGCGGCTCTTTTTTGAGTTCGGCGTGGGCGGCGCTAATAACCAAGGCCAGATATTGGGTTTTTCCGGAGATACCCCAAATGCGGTTTTTATTGAACGCCCAATGAAATTGGGTGTCGATGAGCCCGGTAGTTTGATTGGGAGTAATGGGCCTGTCTAACCACAAGGAAAGCCCGATAATTGGAGAAGTCGAAAAAGACTCAAGTCCGGTTTTGAGGCAATCGGGAACGTTGAGGCGCTTGAGATCCCAAGGCGGAAGAGTCATTAAAACATGGCGCGCCATAAAAGTGCGTCCATCATCGCAAACTACCCCGCAGGCGCGCCCGTCTTGATAGGTAATTGAGCTAACCTTCGAAGAATAGAGAACCGAGCCCTGGCGCTTCTGAATATAATTTTCCGCTTGTTTGGCGTAAAGCGAACTTAAACCAACCAGGGAGTATCCAAGCCTGGACGCATCTTGAGGGGTTCCGCTTAAGATTTTTTCCAAGGCCTGGACCAGACCCAGGGCCGAGGCCCTTTGGGCATTTTCATTGAGAATTCCGATCGCGAGAGGTTCCCATAATCTTTTCTGGATGGATGAACTTTGGCCTAACGAGTCAAGCCATTGGCGCACCGTGAGGCGCTCAATTTTCTCCGGGGAATCCGGGTTGGCTTTAAATTTTTTGATTTCTCGAAGTACTTTTCCTGCCGATATTTTTTCTTTAAGAGAAAGCCCTTTGAGATTCAACACTCCCCAAGCGAAATCAATCGGAGCGGGAAATAGAGAAGGGGCCGAAAGACGGGCGCTTTTCCCGGAGGAATCTTTAAAATGGAGATTGAGCTTTTTCTCAAAGCGCAAAAGCGGGCTTGAGCCGATGCGGGTGAGAAACTGTCTGGTCTCGGCATATGCCCCGATAAACAAGTGTTGTCCGTTGTCGATCTCGTGTCCGGTCTTAGAGTCGATAAAAGAATAAGCCCTTCCTCCGAGGTGGGGCTTTTTTTCAAGCAGCAAAACTTTTTTGCCTTGCTCGGATAAGGCCGTCGCGGCGGAAAGGCCGGCAAAGCCTCCTCCAACGACTAGAACGTCAAAATCCATGACAATAGAGCCAGGCCTTCAACGCCAATCTGAGTTTTTTTAACGGAGAGAGAGTGGTTTTAGAGAAAAAGACTCGGAAATCCTTTCTTTGGATTTCATCTAAAATGCCTTCATAGACATGAGCCATAATTTCGGCCGGGAGTAGCGCGGGGCGGTCTCTAAAGTCAAGGGCAACTCTTCCCTGCCTGTAAAATCCCTTGGTTTTTTGCCAGAGTCCTTGCATCAGGCGTTCAAAGGCCAAATTGTGTTCTCGCTTTAAGAGTTCCGCTCGGCTATATCCCGCTTTTTCCATTTCGCTTTCGGGAATATAGATGCGTCCGAGGCTTAGGTCATCTCCGACGTCCCTTAGAATGTTGGTCATCTGAAAGGCGTAGCCGAAAGAGTCTACAAACTCCTTCATTTTATCCTGGGTTGTGTGTTGGTAACCGAAAATTTCGACCGTCAGCTGTCCCACTGAAACCGCGACCCCTCTCAGATAAGGTTCTAAATCGGAAAAAGTTTGATAATGGGTTTTGTTTAGATCCATTTCGCATCCGCGGATCATTTCAAAAAAAGCCGCCTTGGGGAGGGGAAAATGCTTCAGGGCCTTTTCTATTTCTTGAGACACCGGGTGGGTTCCTTGGCCTCTAAAAATTTTCTCTACCTCGTTTCGCCAAAAATCGAGCCCTTCTTTGGCCTCTTTTTCGGTTTTTTGGGGGTCGTCGACTAAATCATCGATGAGGCGGCAATAGGCGTAGACGGCGGACAAGGCCTGGCGCTGAACTGGAGACAAAAAAAGAAAGCCTAAAAAGAAATTCGAGTTTTTTTCGGATTGAGGAAGCGTTTTTGTTGGCGAACTGGCGGGGGTCATTTTAAAACGGCGCGCAAAATAAGCGGAATCCATTCCCACTTGGTTAAAACGGGACGAGAGTGGAGGGTGTCATAATTTTGCTTTCTGATTTTACGCAGAATCTGGCGTCCGCCTAATTCCGTTAGGCGAATTTCCCAGGACAGGGGCCAGGAAAGTTTTTTAGGAAGAGTTTTCCCTTCTTCAAATATCTGACAGACTCTGGCGACTTCAAATTTCATTAGGTTGCGGAACCGTTCATTGACCACGCCCATTCTTAAATCCGCTTCCGAGTAGGAAAACCGGGCGAAATCTTCCTGCGGGATATAGATGCGCTCTTTTTTTAGGTCGACTGAAATATCCTGCCAAAAATTGGCCAATTGAAGGCCGGTGCAGATTGAATCGGAAAGTTTAAAGAGCTCTTCTTGATCATAACCATGAATCATGAGAACGATGCGACCCACGGGGTTGGCCGAGCGCCGGCAGTAATCCAAGACCTCGTCAAAATTTTGATAACGGTTCTTGACGGTGTCTTGCAAAAAAGCGTCCAATAAATCGTCAAAAGGCCGGAGGGGAAGTTTGAGCGTTTTCAAAGTGTCTTTGAGGGCGATAAAAACGGGGTGGGTGGGAGTTCTGAGATTAATGTCGTTTAGATTTTCGCGCCATTCCAAGAGCCTTTCGCGCCGAACGCCCTCATATTCCGGCTCATCTGAAAAGTCATCGGCTATCCGGGCAAAGCTGTAAAGACAAGCGACGTGCTTTCTAAGTTTGGGAAAGATAAAGTTCGAGGCGACGGGAAAGTTTTCATAATGAGAGCTCGCCAGATTTAAGCAAAACGAATAGGCCGCTGCGGTGTCCTGCGGATTTTCTTGCCGGGCCTGATAGGCTTTGAGGGTTTCTGCCATCAATAGCTTCCTAGTTTTGTCGGGCGATCGCGCGAGAGCTTGGGAAGGGGTTTGGGCGTCTCGCCGCTCCATTCAAAAGAAACCTTTCCGCAGCGGACTTCGTTTCCCTCGCGGACATGGGCGGCCCTGAGCGCGCGGTCAACTCCAATTCTTTTAAGCATCGCTTGAAACCTCATCACGGCTTCCGGGAGTTCCAAGTCCAACATGGCCGCGGCGCGTTCAATGGATGCGCCTTTAAGATTAAAAATTCCGTTTCCCAACGGTTCTACTTCAAAGCCCTTTTGTATCTCTAATTTCGCTTCCGATTCCTCCGGCGTTTTAAACATCGGAGGGGGGGTTTTTGAGAGAATCTTGATCAGGGAATCGAGCAAGGTCTTAAGACCTTCCCCCGTCGCCGCTGAAATCGGGAAAATCTCGCGTTTGGAAAATCTCTTTTTTAATTTCTTGAAAACTTCCGCGGATTGCGGGATATCCATTTTATTGACCGCTAGAAGTCGGGGTTTTTTCTTGAGACTTGAGGAATAAGAGTTCAATTCTTTTTCAATCAAGGTGATTCCTTCAGCGGGGGAATACGGTTCAAAGCCTTGCGGGTCGACGAGATGAATGAGAACCCGCGTTCTTTCAATATGCCTTAGAAAATCAAAGCCCAAGCCCTTGCCTTCATGGGCGCCTTCAATGAGACCTGGGATATCGGCTAAGACAAAAGAAACTCCTTTATGGACTACCACTCCCAGGTTCGGAGAAATAGTCGTAAATGGATAGTCCGCAATCTTGGGCCTGGCTTTGGATAAATGAGCGAGAAGACTTGATTTTCCGGCGTTTGGAAAACCCACCAAGCCCACATCGGCCAAGAGCTTAAGCTCCAGTTCAAAATGAGCCGATTCGCCGGGGGCGCCTCTTTCTCGGATTCGAGGAGCGGTCACCCATTGAGTTTTAAAAGAGAGATTGCCTCTTCCGCCTCTTCCGCCTTTGGCCGCGAGATAGGTTTTGTCCGGTAAATTAAGATCGGCAGCCAAGATATTGTCTTTGTAGACCAGGGTTCCGACGGGAACTTCAATCGTGATGGGTTCGCCGTCTTTTCCCGCTTTATTGCTTCCTTTGCCGTGCCCTCCGGGATTTCCATAAATATGGGTCTGTCGGGATAAGTCAAAGAGGGTGGTTAAGCGTAAACTCGCTTTAAGAATGATGTCTCCGCCGTTGCCGCCATCGCCCCCAATCGGGCCGCCATAGGCGACGTATTTTTCCCTTCGGAAGGCAAGACAGCCATCTCCGCCGCGGCCGCCTTCAAGAAAAAAGCGAGCTCGATCAATGAAATTCATGATAAGAAGAGGGGGACGGGGCGAAAAGACTTAGCGAACGCTGACGCGCTTTTTGTCTTTGTATGCCCACTCAAATTGCACGGAGCCGGAAGCCTTGGCAAACAAGGTGTCGTCTTTTCCGCGCCCAACATTGTCGCCCGGCAAAAATTTTGTTCCGCGTTGCCTGACGATAATCATTCCCGCCTTGATTTTTTGGCCTCCGTAGATCTTAACGCCGAGGCGTTGACCGTTTGAATCGCGACCGTTGGAGGATGAACCTTGAGCTTTGGTGTGAGCCATATCAGTTGAAAGAAATATCCTTAATTTTGACTTCGGTCAGGGACTGGCGATGTCCATGCATCTTTTTGTAAGCCTTTTTTGTTTTCTTTCGGAAAACTAAAATCTTGGGAGCTTTCTTTTGAGAAAGAACCTCGGCTGTCACCGTCGCTTTGGGAATTTCAGCCATGGGCGAGCCTTCGCCTTTAGAAGCCCAAAGAGCTTTCCACTTAATTTCGCTACCGGAAGCTAAATCAAGCTTCTCAACCCGGATTACCTCTCCGGGTTCAACCTTATATTGCTTACCGCCTGTTTCTATGACCGCGTACATAACGTTATTATCATAGCACATATTTCCAGTTTAATTCAAGGGACACGCTGGCGCCAGTCTTGAGAGCGGTATTTGTCGACGAGAAGGCGAGTTTCTGAGTGATCAAGGAAATTGATTTTTTCTTCTGGTTTTTTGTTTTTAAAAATGGAAGCGGCGCGAAATATCGCTTGTTTGATTTGATTGAGAGAAAGAGAAATAAGAGATGTTTTAAACGAACCTTGATAGAGCCCGCGCTTGTTTTTTCGGCACAGCGCTCCGCCGAGAATTTTGATCCCATCGAGAGTGGTAATGTCCGATTTTTCAGGGACGGAAAAACAAACTTTATTGAGTCCTGCTGTGGAGGAAGGCTCGGACTTTAAATTGAGGGAAATCCCTTCTTGGCGCAATTGTTCGCCGATCAGATGGTGAAGCCTTTGGTAGATTTCAGCCGGAGTCGAGGGCTCTCTCCAAGGGAAGGTCATGGAAAAGGTTAGGTCTTCTCCATGAAAGACCAGTCCTCCGCCGGTGATTCTCCGCGCGCAGGAAAGGGCAGGTTTGCCTTCTCTTTTAATAAGTGCTCTTTCGACGAATTGAAAGGATTGATGCCGTCCAAAGGTCGCGGCTGGTTCCGACCAGGAATAGAAGCGGAGAGTTAAACTTTCCTCTGGGGAAAAAAGGAGCGACGCCTCGTCTAAGGCCATTTGGGAATAGACGTCTAACTTCGAATTGGGGACTGTCCCTAATTCCACGGCGGGCAGGAGCAAAAGAAATTGCGATCGCCGTAAGCGTTGTCGATGCGGGCAACAGCGGGCCAAAACTTGCGATCTTTGATACCCTGCAAGGGAAAAGCGGCTTTTTCCCGGCTATAAGGCTTGTCCCAGCGGTCTGAACAAACCTGCTCCAGGGTGTGAGGCGCGTTTTTAAGGAGATTATTGGCTTTATCGGCTCGTTTTTCCTCAATTTCGCGAATTTCTGAACGAATGGAAATCATTGCGTCACAGAAACGGTCGATCTCGGCCTTGGATTCCGATTCGGTTGGTTCTATCATCATCGTTCCCGAAACGGGAAAGGAAACGGTGGGGGCGTGAAATCCGTAATCCATCAAGCGTTTTGCGATGTCTTCAGCGGTCACCTCCGCCGAATTTTTCAGGGGCCTCAGTTCGATGATGCACTCATGGGCGGACCAACCGCCTGGACCTTTGAAAAGAACCGTGTAGGCGGGTTCCAATTTTTTCGCGAGATAATTGGCATTGAGTATGGCCACCTGGGTCGCCTTGAGAAGTCCCGCAGTTCCCATCTGGGCGATATAGGCCCAGGAAATGGTCAAAATCGAGGCAGAGCCCCAGGGCGCGGAAGAGACGGCATAGCTATTGGCTCCATCGAGCGGATTCCCAGGAAGATAAGGCTTAAGGGTTTTTGTGACGCCAATCGGCCCCATTCCCGGACCTCCACCGCCATGCGGAATGGCGAAGGTTTTATGGAGATTAAGATGACACACATCCGCGCCTAATTCTGCGGGCTTTCCAAGGCCTACCAAGGCGTTCATATTGGCTCCGTCTAAATAAACCAGGCCGCCGTTTTTATGGATGATAGAGCATATTTCTCGTATTTGAGCTTCAAAAACTCCATGGGTCGAGGGATAGGTGACCATTAAAGCGGCGAGGCGTTCTCTAAATTCTTCCGCTTTTGATTTTAAGTCCGCGACATCGATGTCTCCATTTTCGGTGGTTGAAACTACTACGACTGAAAGCCCTGCCAGAGCCGCGGAAGCGGGATTGGTGCCGTGCGCGGAAGCGGGAATCAAACATACGTTTCTTTGCTTTTCGCCGCGATTCTCGTGATATCTTCTGATTGCCAAAAGCCCGGCATATTCTCCTTGAGAACCCGCGTTCGGCTGAAAGGAAAAAGCCTCAAAGCCAGTGATGGCGCAAAGTCGCCTTTCCAAATCCTTGATCAAGGCCTGGTATCCGCGGGTTTGGGTTTGAGGCGCATAGGGATGAATCTGGGCGAATCCCGGCCAGGTCATTGCCTCCATTTCGGAGGCGGCGTTGAGCTTCATCGTGCAGGAGCCCAAGGAGATCATGGAATGAACCAAAGATAGATCGCGATTCTCAAGGCGTTTGAGATAGCGCATCATCTCGGTTTCTGAATGATAGGAATTAAAAACCGGATGGGCGAGATAAGCGCTTTGTCTTTTTAGCGATTCCGCAATTGGAGCGCTTTTTGCCGCAAGATTCATGGGGGAAGCGACTCCTTTGACCGAAGCGAAAGCCGAGAGAATTTCTAAGACGTCTTTTTCAGCGGTCGTTTCTCCCAAGGAAATTCCAACTCCATTTTCCTCAAACCAAAAATTGATCTTGCGCTTTTCCGCTGCGGCGCGGATTTTTCCTATTTCATCAGGAAGAAGAGAGATAAAAACAGTATCAAAGATGGCGGATTTGTTTTTGATCTCAAAGCCGAGATTTTGAAGGCCTTCTGCCAAAGATTGCGCGAGTCGGCGAATTCTTTCCGCTATTTGGCGAAGCCCCTTGGGGCCGTGATAAACCGCGTAGGCCCCGGCGGCGACAGCCAAAAGGACTTGCGCGGTGCAGATGTTCGATGTCGCTTTTTCTCGCCGGATGTGTTGTTCGCGAGTTTGGAGACTAAGTCTCAAAGCGGTTTTCCCGGAAGAGTCTTTTGAGACTCCGACGATTCTCCCCGGCATATGGCGCTTAAATTCATCCTTGGTCGCTAAATAAGCGGCGTGAGGCCCGCCTCCGCCCAGGGGGATTCCAAATCTTTGCGTGGATCCTAAAGCGATATCGGCGCCGAATTCTCCCGGGGCTTTAAACAAGGTGAGACTTAAAAGGTCGGATGCGACCGAGACGTAAGAGCCCGCGGCATGGGCTTTTTGGCATAGAGTCTCGTAATTTTTGACAAGGCCGTCTTTGGTTGGATATTGAATGAGGATGCCGAAAGGTTTTTTTGAGAAATCAAAAGCGTCTTCTGGCGCTATTTCGACTTTAATTCCTAAGGTTTTGGCCCGGGTTGAGACGACCGCTAAGGTTTGCGGAAAACAGGCGCTTGAGATCAAAAAGAGAGAGGAATTTTTTTCCGACAAATTCCACATCATGAGCATGGCTTCCGCGGCGGCGGTGGCCTCATCTAATAAAGAGGCGTTGGCCACCGGCAGAGCCGTTAAGTCTTCCACCATTGTTTGGAAATTAAGAAGGGCTTCCAGCCGCCCTTGAGCGATTTCCGCTTGGTAAGGGGTATAGGCGGTATACCATCCCGGGTTTTCGAGAATATTTTTTTTGATCACCGGGGGAGTAAAAGTGTCGTAATACCCCATTCCAATATAAGATTTAAAAATTTTGTTTTTTTCAGCGAGTTCTTTTAGTTTCTGAAGGGCTTGATGTTCGCTTAAGGCTTGAGGCAAGCGCATGCCCTTGCGCGATAAGATCGTTTTAGGCGCTACACGTTCAACTAATTCTTCGAGGTTCGAGACGCCGACATAAGACAACATCTCGGCGATATCTTGATCGGAGGGGCCGATATGGCGCTTGGCAAAAAAGTCTTCAGGTGGAATCTGACTTTCTGATGCGACGGGTTCCGGTTCCAAGGTCGAGGAGATCATATTCAATGTTTCTGTGTTTTAAGAAATTCTTGATATTGCTTCCAATCCATCAGCGCGTTAAATTCTTCCTTGCGGGAAGGCTTAATGCGGAAAAGCCAGCCCTGTCCATGGGGGTCTTTGTTGACGATAGCGGGGTCTTTGCTTACTTCCGGATTGACGGCGGAAATTTCGCCCGAGAGAGGGCTGTAAATATCGAAAGCGGCTTTGACCGATTCGACCGTCGCGACGGGTTCCCCTGAAGAAACCTTTCGCCCCAACTTGGGGGCTTCGACAAAGACAATGTCGGTGATTTCTTTTTGGGCGTGATCGGAGATTCCAACGAGGACTTCTGTTCCGTCCATATAAGCCCATTCGTGGGATTTCATATAACGGCATTCTTCGTTTTTAGACATGGATTTTTCCTTTGTAGAATTGAATCGGCGCGGCCTGCGCCGGAATTTTACGGCCGTGAACCAAGACAAAAAGCTCTTCTCCCGCCTTGACGCTTGCGGGAAGGTAAGCAAGTCCGATTCCGGTTTTTAATGTTGGGGAAAATGTCGCGCTGGTCAAAACTCCCGCTTTGTTTTCGCCCAAAAAGACTTCGTTGCCGTGGCGCGGAACGCCCTTATCCATTAATTTGACGCCGCAGAGTTGCCGCGTAAGCCCGCGGGTTTTTTGGCTTAAGAGGACACTTTTGCCGATAAAATCTTTTCCAAATTTGACCAGCCAGGCGCAATTGGCCTCAAGGCTTGAGGTTTCTTCGCTCATGTCTTGGCCGTATAAAAGAAGCCCGGCTTCAAGCCTTAAGGTGTCGCGCGCGGCTAGTCCGCAGGGAGTGGCGCCGCCCGAGATAAGCGCGCGCCAAAGGGGAGGGGCCTCTTGAGATGAAATAATGATTTCAAACCCGTCTTCTCCGGTGTATCCCGTGCGGCTGATGAGAGCTTGGCAATTGAGAATCTTTGTTTGAATTACGCCAAATCTTGGGAGGCTTTGAGCTTCTTTAAATTTTAAATGCCGAAAGAGAATTTCTTCCGCCATCGGTCCCTGGACCGCGATCATGGCGGTTTCGGGGCTTTGATCGGTGATGACAACTCCCTGGGAGTTGTTTTTCTCGATCCACTCTTTATCAGCGGCAATTCTAGAGGCATTGACAACCGCATAATAATGATCGGGACTCAGACAGCTGACGATTAAATCGTCGATGATCCCTCCATTTTCGTTCGGCATATGGGAATAAAGGGCTTGGCCGGGTTTTAACGAGGCGATATCATTGGTATTAATTTTTTGGAGAAGCTCAAGGGATCCGGGGCCTTCTATTTGGAGTCGTCCCATATGAGAAACGTCAAAAATTCCGCAACGGGCGCGAACGGATTCGTGCTCTTTGAGGATACTCTCAAAATAAAGCGGAAGCTCCCAGCCAAAAAAGTCGACCATCTTGGCCGCATTGTCTTTGTGGGCTTGGTTGAGAGGAGTTTTTTTAAGAAGTGAAACAGTTTTCGCGGTCATTATTTTAGATTAGCAAAAATGCCGCCAAGATGGCTATTTTTTCACATCAAATCATGCAAAATGTTGCCGGAGTGTTGTGACGCTCAAAATTCTTGTTAAAGTTTTGCTAACATCTCTTAATGAGAAAAGTATTTCTGTTTTTGTTCGCGTTGTTGCCGTTGTGTTCGCCGCTACGGTCCTGGGCCGGACCGTTTAATCAATTCTCCTCTTTAATCCAGGCACAAGCGCTGAAGCCTTTTGCCTTGGATATCGGCGGAGTTTTAGGCGGCGCCGAATTTGACCCGACAGCGCCGGATGGTTTCCCCGGTTTTTCTCTGGGACTCGTAGGAGTGGCGCAAACCGCCCCCAATTCAAATGACATCGTTCTCAAAAACAGCGGGGCCGGGGCGTTTGGCTTGCCGATGGTTCAGGGAACGCTGGGGCTTCCCTTCCATTTAGACGTCGTGGCTCATGGATTCTCATATGACGGCGCGACAGTTTTGGGCGGAGGTCTTCGCTACGGACTCTTTACGCCGTCCCGTCTCCTTCTCTTTTTGCCGACGGTCGAGGTCTCCGCGATGGGAGACGTCATCAACGACAGCGCGTTTTCCATGACGCACTTGTCGGGAGACCTTAGCGCGATTTGGAGATTGCCAATCATTCAGCCCTTTATCGGCGCAGGCTTTGACGACACCAGAGCGACAATCAACACGGCCCAAATTGCCGGCCTTGACGGACTCGCGGCGACCGCCACGGGTTCTCGTTTAGCTGCCGGAATAGACATTACCCCGTTTCCCTTCGTGGACCTCAGAGGAGCCTACATGATATTCCACGGCATTTCCGGCTACGAGCTCAACGTGGGCGTTGGGTTCTAATCAATCGTTAAGCGGAGTGGGCGGCATAAAAGAACGCTCAACGGCGCTAATCGCGCGCAGGGCAGCCGCGCTGAGAATGTCAGGGTTAAATAAATAGCGTTTGCTTGGGTTTGATGAGTCGGTTTTCTTTTTGTCTACATGGAAAAATAAATCCGCCGCCACTCCGTCTTTAGGCGCAAGACGCAGCAGAACCTGAACGACCCTGCCATATCCAGAGTAAGACTCAAACCAATGGGAACTGCCGTCTAATATCTTAAGAATCTCTTTTGATTGCCGTTCCGGAGAAGAAATGTTTTTCGCTCTCTTTAAATCAGAAATTAGAAGCTGGACTTCGTGAAATAAAACCCCGGCCTTGGACAAAACCATTTCCGGTCTTTTGCGGGTTGGATCCGGCAAACTCAGTTCGTCTAAGTGCCGGACAAAAGAACGCTTAAAATGAAGGCTGCCATCGGCGGATAATCTCGAATATTTGAGAGCATAGTCAAAAACCGCGCGGTCACCGCCGGAAAGCGAAAGCTCAAAAGCGCGAAGAACTGCCCCCGTGGAAGAAGAAACAATTTGGTGAATCGCTTTAGAAGTCAAAACCACGCTTAATTCCGCATAGCCCTTGTGTTCGGATCCGGAAACAAGATCCTTGAGTTTTCTTGGAATCTCCGCCGCAGGCGAAAAATCTTGAAGAGAACCGATAGAAGCAATCAGAGAATCAATTCGAGACAACTCTTGCTGAATATCCCCCAAGCGCAAAATTCCGGTCTCGCGATTATAAACTATTAATTGTTCCGCCTTATTCTTAGAAGCTTGGGGCGCTCCGAGAAAAACAAGGGACTGAACGCTTTGACTCTGATTGTGCCTTAACGAAGAACCCACAATCGGGGGCTTAAGAAATCCCCAATTCGATTGTTTTTGAGACTTATATGAATAGAACTCAAGACCCCGAGGCGCGGCGATCACATAATGGTCGGCGTTGCGCGCAACCGAGCCGCTATAATTAAAAAGAAAAGGAACTGAAAAATTGAGAGTTTTAAGGCTTTGTCGATAATGATCAAAACCGGACAAAGATTCGGGAACGTGTAAGTTTTGCAGATGCCTTTGTCTTAAAGCGTTGAGGGTTTTTTCGATATCTTTGTTTTTTCTGCCTTTCCAGTCAATCAATAAGTCCTTCATCGCTGAAAGAACGCCTAAATCGCCTTTCAGGAGCTTGGCAAGTTTTTCCATCTGTTCTTGATTGGCGGGATCTAAGCGGTATTCAAGCAAAATTTGCCCGCCACGCTCTTGAGAGGCCAAAAACGCTATCTGAGCCGCGAGATAATCATCAACTTCCCGCGTTAAAAGTTTAAGGACGGGATTCGAGATAAGATTGGGAAGCATCCCCGATAAAAGCGACTCAATCCCCGGGGTTCCGATATCGGTCGCCGGAATCGGCCCCACAACGGCCCCCCCGGAAGCGCTGACGGTCTTAAACTGATCAAAATGAATTTTGAGACGCAAATCATGCGTAGATTTTCTAAAAAGAGTCACTGTCGGGTCCGAGGTTTTAGACAAGCCTATCGCGAAATAAGCGGAAAAAGGCGTAAAAGATCCCGGAGTTTCCAGGACCTGGGCCGCGTCCAAAGGCTCAAAAGAAATCTGATAAACCAACGGAATTTCCCACAATTCCCCCACTTCCATCTTTGAGATTCTCTTGGCGTTGAGCGGGAGGACGGTTTTAAAGTCAAGCACGTTGAGAAGACGTTTGACCTGGCTGCAAGAGTCGGCCGTGTGAAGAGGACGAGTGACAATTGACTGCCCATCGATGGATACTCCCCCATAAACCCCCAAAGCCCTCTGAGAAACGCCTTCGACGCTCTTAACGGCAGTCATGGCATATCCGCTTTGGAATTTGATTTCTAACTGATCGTTTAAGGCGAGACTGCCATCGGGATAGCGAAGAAATTGCCTAGTTCCTGAGAAAGTACCCCCGACCAACAGACTTCCCGGCCCCAAACCGTTGACAAAGTCTTGACTGAGGGGCACGATGAGAGGAAACCTGTCGCACCATTGGTCCATTCCTTGATTTTGAAATTGATTCCCAAACTCAATCCGGTCTACGGTCGCCGGATTGTATTTTGAAAATCCACCTGAAGGGTCCGCCTCAACCCAGCCGGAATCGGCATAAGAAAAGGAAGCAGAAAGCAAAAGAAAAAGGCTCCACAGAATTTGGGAGAAGGTTTTCATGGAATTAGATTAACGCGAGAAAAAAAGCGCGGCTTTATGATCGGCCTCCCTGCGCGAAAACTCGATTTTCCAACTACTCCCCGAGCGAATCAGCAAATCATTGCAATCTTTCACTAAATCCTGGATATCAATAAACGGGTTAGAGAAAACGCTAATTGAAGTTAAAAGCCCCGCGTCAATAATATAGGCTTGGGGTTCCGGATTAGAAGCCGTATGTCCCAACATGACATTGCTGGGGGTCAGGTCGACGATGGAAAATCGGCTGCTTAAAAGAGAGTTAACCATCTGCCGTAATAATTTTAATTCCCTAATTCCGAATTTCTTCTCGCCAATGATGTCGCCTAAGGTCTCCCCATGGACCCGCTCCGAAACAATGTAGGGAATGCCATTGATTAGGCCTGTGTCTATCGGGCGCGGAGAAAGGTGGGCTTGAGATAATTTCTCAAGGTTGGAAAATTCCGGGTGTTCATAAAACGAATTTTCTCCGTAAATTCTGCTACCATGAATCACTTTAACGACCCAGTCTTGATTAGCCGGATGGACAAAAACGCGCCCATAAGAACCGGAACCTATCAATTGCGCCTGCTTTCCAGAAAACCACAACGCTCCCTCAGAGTCGTATTTCCACGGCCCCTCTTTTTCTTGAGTCCCGTCAAAAAAGACTCCACCGCTAACAGAATTTTGGGCCAACTCCTGATTGAGGCCAGAAACGATTTTTTCCTGAAATCTGGATTTCTTGGGATTCTCGACTGATCGCTTAAATGGAGTTAAATTCAGAGAATCATCCCTGTCCGCAGGATGATTGGGTCTTGCTAAAGAAGACTGAGAACTTAAGAGTCGCTCTTGTCTATAAAAAATTTCGCTTGGAAAAGAAATGTCTTTCGGAGAATTCCCAAGTTTGGGCGAAACATCAATAGGTTGGGCTCCATTGGAGAGAGCAGGTAAATCAATGGGAACCGGCTCTTCAAAGCGCGCCGAAGACTCAAGGGCCCAAAGGGGAAACCCCATCCACAACGCCAGAAATCCCAGTCCCCAGCGGAATTTGAAGAGTTTTTCCTTCATACTTATAGTATAAGCCAAACGCCCATTTTTTCCCTGGGCCAAAAGGCCTAGATTCGCGCCGAAAAAAGACCCAGCCCTGAAACGCGGGGAGTCGCGGGCCCCTTGCGGGAAGAGACTGGGAAAGGTTATAATGATAAAGATAATCAATGGGTTCCTGCCTATTCTGTAAGATAGCCGCGAGAGAAATTTCTTCGCAGCTTATTTTTGAAGATGGAGAGGCCCTGGTATTTAAAGATATTAATCCCAAGGCTCCGACGCATGTTTTAGTCGTTCCTAAAAAACATATCGCGTGCCTTTCGGCTTCGACAGACGAAGACCGAGCTTTGCTGGGACATTTGCAAAGAGTGGCGGCGCGCGTCGCGGCGTCCTTGGGCCTGGATTCGTTTCGTCTCGTGACCAATAACGGCGCCGGGGCTGGGCAAACCGTGGACCATTTGCATTATCATTTGATGGGCGGCAGGGCCATGCAGTGGCCGCCGGGCTGATTCGGAAAAAGGGGGGTGAATATTCATGGTTTTTGTTAAATTACGCGAAGGCGAAGGCGTCGATGACGCGTTGCGCCGCTTTAAACGCGAGTGCGAAAAAAACGGAGTTCTTCGCGAGATTAAGCGCAGAGAATTCTACCTCCCTCCTTCTTTGAAGCGGAAGATGAAGGCGGCGGAGTCAAGACGGAAGATGATGCGTTCTAGACGTCGAAAGACTGTTTAAGTAAGGAGGAAAGGTGGGCGTTACAGGAGATACGGTTGAGGCTATTCGCTTAAAGCTGGATATTGCCGACGTCGTCTCTGATTATGTCCCGAACCTTCAGCGTTCCGGAAAGAATCTGAAGGGACTATGCCCTTTCCATAATGAAAAAACCCCCTCTTTTATCGTCAGCCCCGAAAGACAGACGTTTCACTGTTTCGGCTGCGGAGAAGGGGGGGACGCTTTTTCTTTTGTAATGAAGGCCGAGAATCTGACTTTTCCTGAAGCTATCGAGAAATTGGCCGCTAAGACGGGTGTGCCCTTGGTTCAAACGGAAAAGAAAGATCGCAACTACGAAGAAAAAATGGGGCTTAAAGCGATTCTGGATTTCGCTTCTTCTTTTTACCACAGCCAGCTTCTTCTATCATCTGCCGCCGATCCCGCGCGGAGATATCTGGCCAATCGCAAAGTCTCAAAGGAATCTCTGGAGCGTTTTCAACTGGGGTTTGTCCCCGATTCTAGCGTTTTCTTGGAGGAGGCGAGAAAAAAAGGTTTTTCTGAGGCGCGCCTTCTTGCCGCGGGGGTCGCGGTCAAAATCAATGGCCGCTTAAGGCCTTCTTTTTTCGGACGGATTCTTTTCCCTATTCGGGACTCCAAGGGGGGAGTCGTCGGTTTTGGCGGACGAGTTTTAAATTCCGAAATCCAGCCCAAATATCTCAACTCCGCTGAATCTCTTCTTTTTTCCAAGAGCCGCATTCTCTATGGCGTTTTTGAGGGTCTCTCTTCTATCCGCTCAAATCGCGAAATCATTTTAATGGAAGGCTACCTGGACGTCTTGATGGCGCATCAATATGGAATCGAATCCGCTGTCGCGCCCTTGGGAACGGCGATCACCTCCGAACACGCCAAAACCATCAAACGCTACGGAGCGAAAACCGTTATCGCTTTTGACCCGGACTCGGCGGGGCGAACGGCGGCTTTGCGCTCGGCCGAGATTTTACTTCCCGAGGATATTGACGTTCGCGTCGCCGTTTTGCCGCAAGACAAGGACCCTGATGAAATTTTAATTGAAAAAGGGGCCGCCGCTTTTAAGACGCTTTTGGACAAAGCCCTGGATCCGGCGGCTTTTAAAACCGAAATCCTTTTGTCCGGAGAAAAAGGGCCTTTGTCTTCATCGAAAAAATCCGAAGTCGCCCATGAGGTTTTCGCCTTGATCTCAAAAACCTCCGATGAGGTTTTGCGTTCCGACTGGCTGCGCTCCTTGTCCCAGCGGCTTCAAATTTCGGAAGACTCTTTACGGATGGAATTTAAAAAAGAGGCGGATAAAAAATTCCGTTTTCGCCGGCCATATGAGTCAAGCGATAGGAAAGGCGATTTGAAGACTAGTCCGGCAAAAGTCGAGGCCAGCCCGTTTGAGCGGCAGGTTCTTTGTTTAATGATGAAAAACCCGTCATTGGCTTCGATTGCCGAAGAGACTCATTTTCGCTCTCCGGACGCAAAGGCGACCTGGCAGGCTCTTTTGACAGTTGAGCCGCATGTGCCGGGTTGGCCGGCGCGTTTGTTGGAAAACGCGGGGCCGGCCAAGCCTTTAGCGTCGGAACTTCTCATGATCGCAGACAGCATGGAAGGAGAAGACCCTCAACAAGAGCTTAACCGCATTTTTACTCGCCGCCGCCTTGAGGAAAGGTTGCGGGAACTTGAAGGGCGCATTCATTCCCAACAAGAAGGCGAGTTGCATCCAGATCTAAGACTAGAATATCAGAAAGTACTTTGTGAACTAAAAGGGAGCAGGTAATTATGGCCATTCATGCGAGTCAGGCGGTAAAAAATCTAATTGAGATGGGGAAAAACCACGGGTATTTGACGCTTGATGAAATCAACAGGACCTTGGGGCCCGCCAATATCAGCTCGGAAGAGGTGGATGATTTGATGTCGACCTTGGAAGATTTGGGAATCGAGGTCGTCGACAAGAAAAAATCCCTGCCTGATTCGACTCCCGAGCGAGAGCGTTTTAGCGAAGAGTGGAACTCCTCTTCGGACGTGTCTAACTCGATTCGGATGTATCTTTCCGAAATGGGAAGGGTTCCGCTTCTCAGCCGCGAGGAAGAAGTGACCTTGGCTAGAAATGTTCGGGAAAGAGAGCGGGAACTGAGACTTTTAGTTTTGGAGTCGCCGGTGGCAATGCGGGAAATTCGCAGCTGGGAAACTTTAATCGAACAAGAAGAGATGACCCCCAAGGAACTGATGCCTAGAGGCCGCAAGACCGATTCGGAATTGGCCGGCATGAAAAAGAAGATGAAAATCGTTTCCCGTTTTATCGCGGAATCGGAAAAAGTGATGGCGGGTTTGCGCTCGCGCCTGAATAATCCCAATTTAAAGGAAAAAGACCGCATCGAAATTAATAAGGCGATCGAAAAAAGAAATAAGGCGGTCATCGAAAAAATCTTAAGCCTTGATCTTAACCAGGATAAAATTAAGCGCTTGACCAACAAGGTTAAAAATCTCGCCTCAAAAATCCGCGAATGTCATGATGAAATTGAGCGCTATAAAAAGAGATACGGCGCTAGTTATGAGGAGCTTACGCATTACTTCCAACAGATTAAAAACGGCAAGATGACGGAAGCGGCGTTTAAGGCCAAAACCGGCTATGCCCCGTCCGCTGTGGAAGCCGCTCTTGAAAATATGGGGGCGGTAGTTGAAAGGCTTCAGCGCATTCAAAATACGCTTCCGATTCCGGTGGAGAGGTTTTTAGAGTTAGACGATAAAATCGTGCGCTTGGAAGAGACGATTCTAACCGACAAACTCAAGCTTATCAAGGCGAACCTGAGGCTTGTCGTCTCTATCGCAAAAAAACATGTCAACTCAAACCTTGAACTTTCGGATTTGTTCCAGGAAGGCGGTTTGGGACTGATGAAGGCGGTCGAGAAATTTGAATATAAGCGCGGGTTTAAATTTTCCACTTACGCGACTTGGTGGATTCGGCAATCCATCAATCGCGCAATCGCCGATCAGGCGCGGACCATCCGCATCCCGGTTCATATGAAAGAGTTAATTTCCAAGCTCACCAAGGTGTCTCGGAAATACCGCCAGGAGTACGGACGGGAACCTACCGTCGAAGAGTATTCAAAATCCATGCATCTGTCGATGGATAAGGTTAAAAATGTCCTCAAAATCATGCAAGAGCCGGTTTCTCTGTCTACTCCGGTCGGAGAAGAGGACGATTCTTATCTGGAGGAATTTTTAGAAGATAAAAGTAGCCACCCCGCGTCTTACTCGGCGGCTTCTTTTCTCAGGAAAAAAGAAATCGAGCAGGTTTTGGCGACTTTAAGCGACCGGGAAGCTAAAATCGTCAAATTACGCTTCGGAATCGACACCGGGTATCCCAGAACTCTGGAAGAAGTGGGCCGGCTTTTCCGCGTGACTCGGGAACGGGTCCGCCAAATCGAGGCCAAGGCGATTCGCAAACTTCGACATCCATCCCGGAGTAAGCTCCTAAAAGACTACATGGAATAAGGCTTTGAAAAAATATATTCTCCCTCTATTGATTCTCGCCGTCGCGGGTTGGATATATTTCGAGAAGTTTATCTTGCCCTCGTTTCCGAGATGGGGAGGCGAAGTGATGGGCCGAGAGATTGGAAAAATCGTCCAGGCTCAAATGGCTTCAAAGTCTCAAAATAATTCAAACCCGCCCTTGGAACATGCGGCGCCCCTAGTGCCGCGCGTGAGTTTCTCTGGGAAAAAAGAGAGTTCCGTGTCTTCTTCTGTCGCCGCGCCGCCGCCGCCTTCTAATTAATCTTTAAGCGCGCGGCGCAAAAATCCTTCCGAAGCGGCGAGTTTTTGCCGCGCTTGGGTGAGATTGAGGTTTTTATTGAACATCAAAATGGCCAGCTTCGCGTTTCCTCTAGCCTTGTTTAAAAATTTTTCGGCGGTTTCGGGGGGCGCTTGGGTAATCTCCGAAACAATTCGAACGGCTCTTAATTTAAGTTTGCGCGAGATAGGCCTTAAGTCTACCATCCATGGGCCATAGGTTTTTCCGAGTCGGACCATCGCGATGGTGGTCAGCATATTAAGAGTAATTTTGGTCGCGGTCCCGGCTTTAAGGCGGGTGGAGCCCGCGATGATTTCTGGTCCCACGTCTAGCGCTATGACGGTTTCTGCCACGGACTCGCGGCTCTCTTGGGGGTTGCAAGTTAAAAAAATAGTCCGGCATCCGCGTTTTCTCGCCAGTTTAAGTGCTGAGAGGGTAAAAGGCGTCAATCCGCTGGCGGCAATCCCGACTACTGCGTCTCGTGGAGTTAGAATTTTTTGAAGGGCGGGTTTGATGGGAGTATCTTCGGCTCCCTCGTGAGAGGCAAAGACGGCGCTTTTGCCGCCCGCGATGACGGCCTGAATCAAATCAGGGCGCGTCCCAAAAGTGGGAGGGCATTCCGCCGCTTCTAGGACGCCAAGCCTCCCGCTGGTTCCCGCGCCGAATAAAAAAATCCTCCCTTTTTGGGCCAAGCATTGCCGAAGAATTTCCGCGGCTTTGGAAATCTGGCGAAGTTTTTTTCGAACCGCATAGATGACTTTTTCGTCTTCTCTATTCATCAAAGCCGCGATTTCCAGAGGCTTCATTCTGTCAAGATTGGAATAGGGCGGCGCTTTTTCCGTCGCGAGGCGGGAATAAATTTTAAATGGAGCGCCTAAAGAGCTCAAGGGTTTACTAGCGCCGGTCCCGTTGACAAGGCCACGCTTGAAGTCTGAGTTGAGATCATGGTGGATGTCGCGGTAGAAGTGGAAACCGCCGGAGGTGGAACGATCTTGACGGGATTTTTTATCCAATCAGCTATTTGTTGCGCGACGGGCCGGTAAAAGGCGATTTTACGGCCATTGAGATTTGGAATTGAAATCAAACTCGCATTTTGGTCGCCTGAGGATAAGCGCGCGAATTGATATAAAAGTGGCGCTTCGTGAGAAGATTTGCGGTCGCTTTCGGCATAGATTAACAACACTGGCCGGTTTTTATAGGCCCTCATGGCATTGACGGTTAAAACTTCTTCGTAATTAAGCCCCGGAGAGATCAAGACCACCATTGGAATTTCAGGGTGGACGGCGGCGTATTTGAGCGCCAAGCTACCCCCGACTTCATCTCCCACGATGGCGATGGAGCTAATAGCGACTCCTTGAGTCTTTAAATATTGGGTCGCGGCGTCGATATCAAAACGCATATTCTCAAAATCATTTTCCCTTTTTGTGTCTCTAAATTTGCGCCAAGACTCGTTTCCTTGCGGGCCTGAAAGGCTATCGCCATGACCTCTGAAATCCACCGCTAAATATCCCAGTCCCGCTGTTTTTAAATAGCGGGCAAGCAAAACCCAATGCTCTTTGCTTTGACCCCGCCCGTGGAGAAGCAGAACTGTTCTCTCATCTTTTTGGGCCGGCATATATTTAGCGTTTAAAGTCCAGCCATCAGAGGTTTTAAACGAAGCGTCAAGGCCGGGGACGATGGGAGACTGGGCGGAAACGGGCTCAACGACCTGGCTAAAAAGAAGCCCTGTCAGTAAGCCGAACAAAAACAAAATGACTTTCATTCTCACCCTCTCGGTAAAATCTCCTCGGGTTTAAACCAAAGAGCTACTTCTCTCGCGGCGTCGGCGGCGTCTCCGGAAGCGTGAATTACATTTTCAAATTGACCATCGGTGGTGATGCGCCCAAAAGAGCCCCGGATGGTGCCGGGCGCGGCTTGTTCGGGGTTGGTGGCGCCGGTCACTTCGCGGGTTTTCTTGATCGCGTTTTCTCCTCTATAGACCAATGCCAGAATGCGATGATCTTTAAATCCGTGAAACTCTCCGCGGATATAGCGGATCAAATTGGGGAAAAAGGGCTTATCGCTGAGAAGAGCGTAATGCTCCTTGGCCAAGGATTCGGAGACAGAGACCATCTTAGCGGCCACCAGTTCAAGACCGGAAGCGTCTAAGCGGTCGATGACTAGCCCGGTCAAACGACGTTTATTTCCATCCGGTTTAATTAAAACGAGAGTTTCTTCTGTAGCCATAGGGACTCCTTTTTCTTTTATATTACAATAATGGGAAAGGGTCGCGCCAACTTATCCAATGCTGGTCAAAAAATCGCGCGCAGTTGCCCTTACTTTTTGCCGAAGACGGTATAGTGCCAGGGCTTGCGCGCCTCTCCGGAGAGGTCCGCCATGACATGCTTGAGCGCGGTATATTCTTCAAGGGCGTGGCGAGACAAATCCTTCCCAAAACCCGATTGATTAAAACCGCCGTGCGGGGTTTCCGAAGTGAGCGGCAGATGATCGTTGATCCAAACCGTGCCGAATCTAAGAGCGGAAGAGACTCTTAAAGCCTTGTGGGCGTCTTTTGTCCAAACCGAAGCCGCAAGGCCGTAGGAAACATCGTTGGCCAGTTGAACGGCGTCGGCTTCGTCTTTGAAAGGCAAAAGGCAAACGACAGGGCCGAATATTTCTTTTTGGACCAGTTCCGAATTTTGTCCGGCTTTAACAACGACGGTTGGCTCAAAGAAAAATCCTTTCTTTAGGTTTTTCGGGCAATGTCCGCCGCAGAGAATCTCGATACCTTCGGCTCTGCCTAAAAAGCCTTCTACCCGAGCGCGCTGATCTTCGGAAATGAGCGGGCCCATGTCGGTCGCGGGATCGTCAAAAAGCCCGAGTTTTATTTTTTTGGTTTCCGTAATGAAATGAGCGGTGAAACGATCAAAAACTTTTTTTTGGATGTAAAGGCGGGTGGCGGCCGTGCAATCTTGTCCGGCGTTGACAAAAGAGCCGACCACGGCCCCTAAAACGGCGGCGGATAAGTCCGCGTCGTCAAAGACGATGAAGGGGGCTTTTCCGCCGAGTTCTAAATGAAGGCGCTTGACGGTGTGAGAGGCCTGGGACATGATTTTTCGCCCCGTTGCGGTGTCTCCGGTAAAAGAAATCATTTTAATTTCAGGGTGGGAGGTTAGGAGTTTTCCGGTTTCTTCTCCTCCTAAAACGACATTGATGACGCCTTCTGGAAAACCCGCTTTGAGGGCCAGTTTCGCGATTTCAAGCGTGGTCAAGGGGGTCAATTCCGAGGGTTTGATGACGCAGGAATTTCCCGCGGCTAAAGCCGGAGCCATTTTCCAAACCGCCATCATCAGCGGATAATTCCACGGCGTAATCAACGCTACGGGGCCGATGGGATCCCTCTTTAAAAAAGAGAGATATCCGGTCGAATACTCAGATGAAGCCGGCGCCTCCAAAACGCGCGCGGCGGAAGCGAAAAAGCGCAGATTATCGATGGCAAAGGGCAGGTCTCCGTCTTGGGATAACTTGAGGGGTTTGCCGGTGTTTTGAGATTCTAAAAGCGCGAGGCGGGGTAAGTTTTTTTCGATGAGGCTGGCCCAGTTTAGAAGAAGGCTTGCGCGTTCAGCCGGCGATTTTAAGGCCCAAAGGGGGAAGGCCTTTTTGGCGGAGGAAACGGCGAGATGAACCTCTTCTTGGCCCGCGTCTTGAACATGAGAGATTGTTTTTTCGCTTGAAGGTGAAATAATGGCGCGGCGATTAGCTGGGGGTGTTTGGCTCTTTGTCATGTTTTTTGATTCCCGCCGGCTTTTTTGACTCAAAATGCCGGGCATTGACCTCTTTAAACACTTTCTCAATGGTATCTAAAGCGGAATTTACTTCCTGCTGGGTGATGGTCAGCGGCGGCTCGATGCGGATGGTTTTGGCCGAAAAAAGAGTTCCCGCGACCAAAACCCCGTGATCGAAAAGACCCTTGGCGATTTCATACCCCAAGGCGTCCGAGGGAAACTCAAGGCCGATCATGAGCCCCTTGCCGCGAACGTCCGCGCAGAGTTTCGGAAACCTTCGGCGCAAGGCTTTGAGTTTCGCCATTATCTCATTTCCCATTTTTTCCGCGCGCTCGGGAAGCTTTTCTTCCAGTAAAACGTGAATATTGGCGATGGCGGCGACGCAGGCCAGGGGATTGCCGCCGAAAGTGGTTGAATGAAGCCAGGGCTCGGGAAAAAGTTGTTCCCAAATCGTTTTGTTGGACACAAAAGCGCCGATGGGCATGACTCCTCCGCCCATCGCTTTTCCCAAACACATGATGTCGGGCACGACATCCCAGTGGTCCACGCAAAACATTTTCCCGGTGCGGCCCATTCCGGTCTGGACTTCATCGGCGATTAGAAGCGCCCCGTATCTGTCGCAAATTTCCCGAACCCTTGGAAAATAATCATCCGGAGGAACGTTGATTCCGCCTTCGCCTTGAATGGGTTCCAGGATGACGCCCGCGATGTCGTTTCCCACTTCGTCGGCCGAGCGGACGACGGACTCGATATAATCGGCGTCGCCATAGGGGACATGGTAGCAGTCCGGCAATATAGGCAAGAAAGGCTGGCGAAATTTCGCTTTGGCCGTCGCTGATAAAGCCCCCAAGGTTTTTCCGTGAAAAGCCGAGGTCGCGGCGACAAAGGATTTGCGGCCGGTGTGAAGCATGGCGAGTTTCATCGCCCCTTCAACCGCTTCCGCGCCGGAATTTCCAAAGAAACTAAACTGAAGATCCCCGGGCGTAATATCATGGATGAGTTTCGCTAAAATCGCGCGAAAAGGCTCAAGAAGCTCTTGCGAGTGAAGGGCTTGCCTTTTGAGTTGATTTGAGACCGCTTCCACGACTTTAGGATGGCGATGCCCGACGTTGAAAATTCCATATCCCCCGAGAAGGTCCAAATAGTGCCTTCCTTTAATATCGGTAAAACCGTTGGCGCTGTCGGCCCATTCAACCGAGATATATTCCGTCGAGACTGATTTCCGGTATTCAAGAATGCCGGGGTTGACGTGGCTGGAGTAGTAATTGGCGGTGGCATCGGTGACCCAGTTTTTTTCTTCCTCGCTTAGCTCGGGTTTGGCCACAAGATCGAGAGTTTTTTGCGTTTCCTTGAGTATCTCTTGCGCGGTTTTTTTCATGGCTGGTTCCTTAAATAGGTTTTGTCACGGTTTCGACGAAATTAAAAGTTTGGAGGCGTTCAAGCTCCTTAATAACAGAGATAGGATTTAAAGCCTCTTCCGGCGCCGCCGCTCCGCTTGAGATCAAAGTTTTTCCCTCAATCATCATCAAAGCCGCGATAGCGGCGGGAACTCCCACTCCCAGTGTCCCGGCGGAAATTTTGCCGTTTCCGCTCATCTCGCAGTCGAGAATTTTTTCCAGATATTTCCCTTTTGAGATTCCCGAGGCTTTCACCCTTAAAATTTCAAAATCGCGCCCGTTTGTGGGCGATAGATTTCGAGCGTTTTGCTGGGCCATCGCGGCTAAAAAGGACTTGGGAGAAATCGCTTGTCCGTTAAGATAAATCGGCCGGTCGCTTGAAAATCCGGCGGCTTCCAATATCTCCAACTGGGTTTTGAGAGGGGCGGGGTATCCGATCTTAAAAAACAAATTTTTGATTTTCTTGGATTTGAGAAAACGGGGCAAGGTCGCGGTTTCGGAATGTATAACCGTTCCCACCCGCATTCGGCCCAGGGGCTTTTTAAAATCAATTTCTTCCGCGAGAGAATGGGGGGAAACGCTGACCGGCTTTCCATTTAAAAGGATCGGCGCTTTTTGGCCATGTTCGTCCAAAAGCGTCTTGATTGAGAAAGGGACAATGAGTTTGTTTTTGTCTAAAGCCGGGTCGAAGCTGGCGTCATAAATTCCGAGAGTGTCGATGGAATCAAAATCCTTGGCGATGTGAGATGCCATTAAATTGGAAAGCCCCGGGGCCGAGCCCATTCCTAAAACGGCCAAGCGTTTGGCGCGTTTAAATTCTTCATTTTTTTTCAGTTGTTTGAGCGTCATATGATAAAGCCCGCCTAGATCGACATAGTGGGCGTTTAAAGCCAGGCTTAAATCCATGGCGCTTAGATTAAATTCATACCAGGAACAGTTGAGAAGGCAGTCGGAACCTTTCAGCGCCTGAGAAGCGGCGTTTAAATTTGAGATGTCAAGCTTAACGGGTTTGATTTTCTTTGATTGCGGGATGGATTTTAAGAGGGAATTCGCTTTCGTTAAATCGATATCGGCGGCTAAAATGGATTTAACCTTGGGGTTTTGAGCCAAATAATAAAGCGCGCCTTCCGCCATCGCTCCAAAGCCGCCTAAGACCGCGATTTTCATAAGCAGAAATCCTCTAAAGTCTCTTCCAGAATGTCGAGCCCTTCGTTTAAGTCTGCGTCTTCAATGGTCAGCGGCATTAGCGTTCGCAAAACATTGTCGAAGATTCCGGCCTTGATGAGGAGTAGGCCCTTTTTCTCGCAGTCGGCTATAATTTGTTTAACTTGATTGACCGGCAAGGGAGCCTTGGTTTTTTTGTCCAAGACCAGTTCCAATGCGCGCATGGCGCCAAGGCCCCGAGATTCTCCGACAATGGAAAATTTTTTCTGAAAGGAGTTAAATCGAGCCTGAACGGTTTTGGCGACCAATCCCGCTTTGTTGAGGATATTTTCTTTTTCAAAAATTTCAAAGACCGCTAGCGCCGCGGCGCAGGCAAGGGGGTTTCCGCCATAGGTGCCGCCAATGGCTCCGGCGGGGGGAGCGTCCATGATTTCGGAGCGGCCAACGACCGCGGAAAGAGGCATTCCGGCGGCGAGGGATTTTCCAACGACCAGTAAATCCGGCAAGACTGCCTCATGCTCAAAGGCCCAGAATTTTCCAGTGCGCCCAAACCCGCTTTGAACCTCGTCGATGATTAAAACAATTCCGTGGGCGTCGCAAAGTTCTCTTAAGCCCTTGAGGAATTTGGGCGTGGGAACGATAAAGCCGCCTTCGCCCTGAACCGGCTCGACAATTAAAGCGGCGGTTTGATTCGCGGGTATTTCTGATTGCCACAAGCGTTTTAACTCTTCCAGGCAATACTCGGTCAAATCCTTTGGATTTATGCCTGCGGGGGGGCGATACGAATAGGGGAAAGGCGCGCGGTAAATTTCCGGGGCGAAGGGGCCAAAGCCGGATTTTAAAACTTTTTCTCGCCCGTTGAGGGTCAAACACAAAAGCGTGCGCCCGTGGAAAGCGAAACCGAAAGAAATGACCGCGCTTCTTCGGGTAAAAAAACGAGCGAGCTTGACGGCGTTTTCAACGGCTTCCGCTCCGCTGTTAAAAAGCGCGGCTTTTTGGGGAAGAGGCGAGGGAATTGTCCGGCAGAGTTTTTCGCAGACCGCCGCATAATCCGGATAACTGGCGACGTGAAAAGAAGTGTGAGTTAATTTGGCGGCTTGCCGCTTTAGCGTGGAGACGACCTTGGGGTGGGAGTGCCCAACGTTGAGCGCTCCGATTCCTCCGGCGAAATCGATATACTTTTTTCCTTCGCTATCCCAGAGGGCCGCGTTTTGGGCGTGGTCAACGACGATGGAACTATAGGCGGCAACGCCGCTAGAGACAAATTTTGCCCTTTGTTTTAAAGCGGTGTTTCCAAGTGCCCCAATTTGGGCTTTTAAGCGGCTCCCCACGTCGCCAATATACTAGTTTCTCTAGAGCCCTGTCCAATTAATTCCGCCCGGTTCACCCGAAATTCTCTCGCTCGGTGTCTTTAAAATAGCGTCTTTGGAAAAAAAGCGAGACATTCACAAGCCCGATGAGAACCGGAACCTCGACCTTTGAAATGGGGGAAATGGAGACTGCCCCCACTTGCCACGAAAAGCGCATTAAAACTTTAGAATCCCGCGGCGTTTTCAATGGAGAACTCGAAACAATAAGATTCGCTCAAGGGATTTCCGCTTGAATCCCCAAGTTTGCCTTGATAGTTGATATAGTCCCATGAATTTCTCAAGGCGCCGCGCTGACATATTAAACTGATTACCATGAAAATTTCTTAACAGATAAGTATTTTTCATGGTATAATATCAGCTGTCATGGAACTCATGGAGAGAAGGCGCGCGCTTTCGGAAGTCAGCCGTCTGTCGAGGATTTACCCCGTCGTCGCGGTTTTAGGGCCGCGCCAATGCGGAAAAACGACCCTCGCGCGGCAATTTTTAAAGCTTTCTCCTCTCGCGCGAAACTCCGCGTTTTTCGACCTCGAAGACGAGACCGATCTCGCTCGGCTTGAGACGCCTAAGTTGGCTCTTGAGAATTTGCGCGGAATCGTCATTATAGATGAAATTCAGCGCCGTCCGAATCTTTTTGAGACCCTGCGCGTCCTCTCCGATCGCCGCCCGATTCCGGCGCGCTTTCTTATTTTGGGGAGCGCCTCGCGAGATCTCATTCGCCAGGGTTCGGAGTCCTTGGCCGGGCGCATCGGTTTTGTGGAGCTTTCGCCCTTTACGGCGGAGGAAGTTCCTGAAAAAGCCCTTAGGCGGCTTTGGCTTCGCGGCGGCTACCCAAAATCGTTTTTAGCCCGCAAAGATGAGGAATCGGCCCAATGGCGGAAAGATTATATCTCCACTTTTTTAGAACGGGACATTCCAGCTCTTGGATTTCGCGTCCCTGCCTCGTCCTTGCGCCGCTTTTGGACGATGCTGGCCCATTATCACGGACAAACTTTCAACGCCTCCGAGATCGGCCAATCCCTGGGGCTCTCGGATGATTCCATGCGCCGATATCTCGATATCCTCTGCGGAGCTTTCATGTTGCGGAGTCTTCCGCCCTGGCATGAGAATTTAAAGAAGCGCCAGGTCAAAGCGCCCAAAATTTATTTTCGAGACTCAGGAATTTTTCATTCGCTGATAGGCTGCCGCGCCGAAAAAGACGTGATGTCTCACCCGAAACTTGGAGCCTCTTGGGAGGGATGGGTCATCGAAGAGGTGATTCGGGCTAGTTCGGCGGATACTGGAGAAGCTTATTTTTGGGCGACGCACAATCAAGCCGAGCTGGACCTATTATTGATCAAAAACAACCGCCGCCTCGGATATGAGATCAAATACACGGATTCCCCGCGCTTAACGCCTTCCATGAAAATCGCGATGCAAGATCTTCATCTCGACGAGCTGTTGCTGATATTTCCTGGAAAGCAGTCCTTCCCGCTAGCTGATAAAATCAGGGCCGTCGGCTTTCAAGAATTTTTGCGCTCGATTCCTCATCCGCCGGCAATCAGCCGCCGCTAAAAAAGCAAAAAAAGTCCCCAATTCGCCCTTTTTAGCCGAACTCCTTATCCCCGTTTGTCTTTAAAATATCGCCTCTGAAAAAAAAGCGAGACATTCACAAGCCCGATGAGAACCGGAACCTCGACCAAGGGCCCAATGACCGCGGCGAACGCTTGTCCCGAGTTAAGTCCAAACACCGCCACCGCGACCGCGATGGCCAGCTCAAAATTATTGCTGGCGGCCGTAAATGAGAGAGTCGCCGCCTTGGAATAGTCCGCGCCCTCTTTTTTCCCAAGCCAGAAGCTGATTAAAAACATCAAGACAAAATAAATCAGAAGCGGCAGGGCGATTCGCAAAACGTCGAGAGGAATTTTGACAATCATCTCTCCTTTCAGGCTAAACATGACGACGATGGTAAAGAGAAGGGATATCAGCGTCAGCGGACTGATCTTAGGGATAAAAAACCGATGATACCAGTCCTTTCCTTTTGCCCGGACCAAGGCGAGCCGAGTCAGCATCCCAGCGAGAAAGGGAATGCCGAGGTAGATAAAAACGCTGCGCGCGATTTGTCCCATGCCGATATCAATGGCCGCGCCGGAAAATCCCAAGAGCGGAAGCGCTTTCGTGATGAACAGCCAGGCGTAGACGCTGTAGAAGAGAACTTGAAAGACGCTGTTAAAGGCGACGAGGCCGGCCGCGTATTCCGCGTCTCCGTTCGCCAATTCGTTCCATACGATCACCATCGCGATACAGCGCGCAAGGCCGATCAGGATAAGGCCGACCATGTATTCGGGATAGCGTCGCAGAAAAATAATAGCGAGCGCAAACATGAGCGCCGGACCAATCAGCCAATTCTGGAGAAGAGACAGGCCCAGAACTTTTTTATCGCGAAAGACCCCTCCGAGATTTTCATAGCGCACCTTGGCCAGCGGCGGATACATCATCAGGATAAGACCGATGGCGATGGGGATATTGGTCGTGCCTGATTGAAAGCGGTTGATGAAAGCCGGAATGCCCGGCGCGAAAAATCCAAGAGCGATTCCCAGCGCCATCGCGGCGAATATCCACGCCGTCAGATAGCGGTCTAAAAATGAAAGATGTTTTTTGGGTTTGTCGTTCGGATTGTTCGCCGTGTCAATTAAATTCTTGACGCGAAGTTCGATCTCATCTCTTATATGGCGAAAATCCTCATCCGAAAGATTCTTCGGGTCGGGCAGGTTCCAATCGAGCCGGTTTTTGGCCGGAAGAGAGGGGCAGGCGTCTCCGCAACCCATCGTCACGATGTAATCCCACTCGACCCTGGGAAGATCCGCTAAGCCTTTTGATGCCTGGACGCCGATATCAATTTCCTTTTCCTTCATAAAGGCGATGGCCCGGAGATTGACTTGTCCGGACGGTCTTGAGCCGGCGCTAAAGGCCTCTAGGACGCCTTGACCGAGTTTGCGGGCAAATCCTTCCGCCATCTGGCTGCGGCAGGAGTTTTCAACGCACACAAACAACGCCTTTTTCATTTTCTCTCCATTATATATGGATTCTCGTATATATAAAGCGTAAAAAAATCAGCCACACGCCGCCTTTTGAGACTGAATTTTTTTGAGCGTCTTTAAGTCTTGTCGCAGAGTTTTGACCTCGGAAAAGCATCCCCGCAGGCATCCAATTAATCCGCGATGAAAGCCGCTCTCGGCCCTTGTCAGCGAGTAATGCTTCCACAATCCCTCTTTGCGAACATTTACGAGGCCGGCGTTTCGCAAATACGCGAGATGCCTGGAGACCTTGGGCTGAGAAACGCCTAGAATTTTCTGGATATCGCAAACGCAAAGCTCCCGGCGGCGCGCCAGGAGGTTGAGAATCCTCAGCCGCGTTTCATCCGCGAACGCCCTAAACATCCGGTCAGCGGGAGCTTTCATATATGCTTATGCGTATATTATAGCGGAGATCAGGCCGAAGCGCAATGGGACGCATCAAATCATCCAAAATGTTACCGAAGTGTTGTGGGCCATTTTCTGGGTTCCTATTAGGTATAATAAATTAATTATGTTCAAAAATCTCTTCGCGGCCAAGCCCCTTTCCCTGATTTTAGAGGAGATGAAAACCGGCAAGCGCTTAAACCGCGTGTTAGGCCCCTGGCAGTTGGCGGGATTGGGAATCGGCGGAATTATCGGCACTGGGATTTTTGTGTTGACGGGAGTGGCCGCCCACGATAAAGCCGGCCCCGCTCTGATTTTATCTTTTGTCCTTGCCGGAGTCGCCTGCATTTTCGCCGCCCTTTGCTATGCGGAGTTCGCCGCGATGGTCCCCGTCGCGGGCTCGGCCTACACTTACGCTTACGCGACATTGGGAGAACTTTTCGCTTGGATTATCGGCTGGGATTTAATCTTGGAATACACCGTCGCTTCGGCCGCCATCGCGCATGGATGGTCGCATTATTTTCAGGATTTTATCGGCATCTTTGGGATTTCGATTCCGCATATTCTAACCAACGCTCCTTTCGATTACAGCCCCGTCTTGGGGAAACTTCTCGCGACCGGAACGGTTTGCGATTTTCCCGCTATCGTCATCACCTTTATTGTCATGGGAATCTTGATCGTGGGGGTTCAAGAAAGCGCTTCTTTTAACGCCGCGATGGTGTTCGTTAAATTGGCGGTGGTTTTATTCGTGATCGTCGTCGGCGCGTTTTACATCCATCCAAAGAACTGGATTCCCTTCGCTCCCTATGGGTATACCGGGATTAGTTTTTTTGGAAAAACAATTTTCGGCCAAACCGGGCCCGCGGGCGAGCCGCTGGGGGTTTTCGCCGGCGCGGCGATGATTTTTTTCGCCTATATCGGCTTTGACGCGGTTTCAACCCAGGCTGAAGAGGCCATTGAGCCGCAGACAAGCGTGCCCTTTGGGATTATCACTTCCTTGATTGTCTGCACCTTCCTCTACATAGCGGTCACTGCGGTCTTGACCGGCATGATTCCCTACAAACAAATCAATATCGACGCTCCCATTTCGGAAGCTTTTAAACAGGTCGGGCTTCCTTGGGCCCAGGGAATTATTTCATTGGGCGCCTTGGCCGGCATCACTTCTGTTTTGCTCGTCATGATGCTCAGCCAGCCGCGGGTATTTTTGGCGATGGCGCGAGACGGGCTTTTGCCCAGGGGTTTTTTCGCGGCGATCCATGACAAGTTCCAGACGCCTTATAAAGCGACGATTTTGACCGGCGTCGTCGTCGCCTCGATGGCGGCCTTGATTCCGCTCCGCATTTTGGCCGAACTCGTCAATATCGGGACATTGCTCGCTTTCGTCATCGTCTGCGCCGCCGTCTTGATCATGCGAAAAACCCATCCCCACGCCGCGCGCCCGTTTGTTTGCCCGATGGTTCCGATAGTTCCTATCTTAGGAATCGCGACTTGCCTGCTTTTGATGTTTTCCCTTCCTGCGGAAAACTGGTGGCGATTAATTATTTGGCTTTTGATTGGCCTCGTGATTTATTTTTTCTATAGCCGCCACAATAGCGTTCTGGCCGAAGAAAGGCGGCGAATTGCCGCGCGTCAGGATCCCGCGTAACCTTGCTGATGGATTTGTCCCGTCTTTGGAAGCGTAAAGGGCTTAATGAGTTGTCGGTCGAAGCGGAGGACCCGCACGGTCTTTCGCGTTCCCTGGGGCCCGTCGATCTGATTTTTCTCGGGATCGGAGCCGTTATCGGCGCGGGAATTTTTTCCACGATCGGAACGGCCGCCGCCGGTCAAGTCGACGCCGCTGGGCATGTCGTGCGCCTGGGCGCGGGGCCCGCGATTATTCTCTCCTTTGTCGTGACCGCCGTTGTCTGCGGCTTTGCCGCCATCTGCTATGCCGAAATGGCCTCGATGATCCCTATTTCCGGTTCGGCCTATACCTACGCCTACGCGACGATGGGGGAATTGATCGCGTGGATTATCGGTTGGGATCTCCTTTTAGAATATGCCGCCTCAAACGTGGCCGTCGCCATTTCCTGGGCGGGCTATTTCAACGAGATGGTTCATAACGCCGGGCTTTTAATCGGCTCATCCTTGGGACACCCCGGCTGGAATTGGGGCGTGCCGGCTTGGCTGAGCATGTGTCCGCGGGGAACTCCGGATGCGGTTTTCGCGGCGGCTCCGCATCTGTTTGGGATTCCGATCGTCTTTAATTTGTTCGCGGTTCTCATCATGGCGGGCATTACCTGGATCACGGTCATCGGCATTAAAGAATCGAGCCGCTTCAACGCGATCATGGTCCTCATTAAACTGGTGATTCTTTTATTTTTTACCGCCGTGGGAGTGAGCCTTTTTAAAATGGATCATTGGGTTCCGAGGGGATCCGTTTCGGCGTGGAAGGGCTTTGCGCCAAACGGCTGGGGCGGAATTTTTTCCGGAGCGGCGATCGTGTTTTTCGCCTATATCGGCTTTGACGCGGTTTCAACGGCTTCGGAAGAAAGCAAAAACCCCAAGCGCGATATTCCCATTGGCATTATCGGCTCTTTAATCGCCTGCACCGTCATCTACATCGTCGTCGCCGCGGCCTTGACCGGCATGGCGCCTTATGCAAGCTTAAACAACGCCGAGCCCTTGGCCTCGGCCATCGAGCGGCATGCGGCCAGTTCAAGCGGGCTGTGGATTACGTTTTGCGCTTTTCTGGTTTCGGTGGGATCGGTGGTCGCCAATACGGCGGCCCTTTTGGTCTATCAAATTGGCCAGCCGAGAATTTTCTTCTCGATGTCGCGAGACGGGCTCTTGCCGTCGTGGTGCGCGAAAATTCATCCCAAATACAAGACGCCGGTCGTAACGACGGCGCTCACGGGCGCGGCCGTCGCGGTCTGCGCCGCCTTTTTCCCGATTGATGAAATCGTGGATTTGACCAATATCGGGACCCTTTTCGCCTTTATCCTGGTCTGCGGCGGAGTTTTGATTTTGCGCCTCACCGATCCCGAGCGTCCGCGGGATTTCCGCGCGCCTTGGGTTTGGCTGACGGCGCCCGCCGGAATCATCTCGTGTCTTTTACTGATGGTTTATTTGCCCAAGGTGACCTGGGTTCGGTTTTTTGTCTGGCTTTTAATTGGTCTTGCCTTTTATTTTGCGATGGTGGTGTGGCGGGAAAATCTTGGCCGAAACGGAATGTCCGAAAGGAAATCTTTTTGGCTGACCGGGGTCGCGGCTTCGGTCATCACGGCGCTCGTGACCGGCGGGAGTATTTGGCTGGGGCTGTGGAAATAATGGATACAAAACTCATCCTTAGCTCCTTTTTTACTCTATTTCTGGCCGAGATGGGAGACAGAACTCAGTTCGCCGCCTTGGCTCTGGCGGCGTCAACGCATAAGCCCTGGTCGGTTTTTATCGGAGCCTTGGCGGGCTTGGCCTTGGCCCTTCTTTTAGCGGTGGTTTTCGCCGATATCGCCGGGCGTTATCTCCCCGAGCTTGTTTTAAGAAGAACCG
>DAHZHT010000005.1 GCA_027406905.1 Elusimicrobiota bacterium | reverse complement strand
ATAAATCCACAGGCAGAAAAGGAAATTAGTCCAATTATGGGAAAAAAGATTTTTCGCATGACGCTTTTCAGTTCTTATATTACATAAATATCCGCGGGGAGATTGATTTAAATCAATAGAGGCTGTTGAGTTCAGTCATTGGGGTTTTAGATGGCAAGCGCTATCATGGAATTAGGTTCGACCGTAGAGGAGGATGTTATGAAAAAAATACTAGTTTTGGTTTCCAGCCTGTTTGTCTTTGCCCCTCAAGTTTTCGCTCAAGTGTCGGTTCTGCCGGGAGAAGCGGCGTCGGAGTTCGCCATTGGAGTTGAGCGGGGGATTTACTTTATGAAACCCGTTGACCCCTTTCAAATTCCTCAGTGCCAGATTGTGGATGCCCGGTTTTTCGCCCCGCTCAGCCTTCATCAAGCCCAGAAGACGATGGCCCCTTGCGTAACGGCGATTTCCCAAAAATACGGCATTCCGGTTAACGTCAAGGTTGGAACGCCGCATAGCGGTCCTTATAAGATGGATGCCCAGGTTCAAGTTTTGATGTTCAACGTTTCCAAGGCCCTGCCGATAACGCACCCATTGGTTCGTGATTTAGATTACGGTGTGTCCCGCAGAAAGGGGAAAATCTTGGGTTTTCCCGCCCGCGTCCTGGTTCCCGGCCACTTTGAGCCAAAAGCTTAGTTTAAATTTTTACTAAACTTGAGAGGCCCTAATTTAAGTTGGGGCCTCGTTTAATTGATACAAACCTTTGCCGTTGCGGTTTTTATGACGGACGGTTCTTGAAAATCAATGACGCAATCGAAAAGACGGTAAATCGTGATTTCAATTGTCATTCCATGCTTCAATGAACGAGAAAATATCGCCCGCTTTCCAGAATCTCTTTTTCCAATTTTAAAGTCGCTTGGCGAAGAGTTTGAGCTTATTGTCGTTGACGACGGCTCTAACGATGGAAGTCAAGAGATATTAAGGCGGTTTGAAAAATCTCAAGAAATCAAACTAATCATTCATCGGGAAAACCGGGGCTTGGGAAAAGCGCTTAAAAGCGGTTTTGCCGCATCCGCGGGGGAATGGATTTTGGCTTTGGACGCGGATTTAACCTTTTCTCCGCGGCAGATTCCTCGGCTAATAGAAAATCAAAGGCGCAATTTATCCGATATGGTTTCGGGTTCTCCGTGGATAGGAGATGAATTCGCTTCCCAGGTGTTGTTCTGGAGACGCGCTTTAAGCCGTCTGGCTAATTTTTCCTACCGCTGGGCTTGTGGAATTCCCTTCTCTTCTTTTACCTCCATTTTCCGCTTATACCGGAGTTCTTGTCTAAAAAGCCTCGCTGTTCAAAGCGAGGGCTTTGAAATTAACGCCGAGATTGCGGCCCTTTTTTGGATTTGCGGGTTCAAAGTTTCGGAAATTCCGGCGGCGTTGGAAAACCGCCAATACGGAAAATCGAAATTAAATTTATATAGAGAATTGCGCGCTCATCTTCTCCTGATTTTTAGATTGATGAAACTTGTTAGAATGAATCCATGAAAACGATTATTCTGAGTCTAATCAGCGGCGCCGGGTGCGGTTTTCTTTTTGGGTTTTTGCGCTTGCCGGTTCCGGCTCCGCCGACATTGGCCGGAATTGCCGGCATTGTCGGAATTTTTCTTGGCTACTCGATGGTTGTTTTAATCCGTCGTTAGGCTGGAAAGCCTTTAAATCGGGGGAAGGCCGAGCTGCTTACAGACTTTCCGGGCCGCGAAATCTTCCATTTCGGGGTGCCGGGTGATGGGGACTTCTTTTTGATTGACGGGATTTTGATAAATGGAGTATTTCCCGCCTTCTCGTATCAGCACGCATCCGTTGTCGGTGAGATATTTAACCAAATCTCGTCTCTTCATGACTCCTATTCTATATTTTTACCGAAGGAGTCTCAAGAGTTCGCATCAAATCATCTCAAACTTCTTTTCATCTAGGCCTTTTGCTGAAACCTGTCTAGGCCCTTTGGCCCTATTGAACTTGAGCAAAATCGCTTAAAATAAATCTATGGATGGAGTGGATTTTTCGAAGAGCCTCAAAGGAGCCTTCCATGCATCGTTCTGTTGTTAAGATTTTTGTTTTGCTTTTCTGCCTCTCTTCTGTGGCCTGGAGCGCTGAGGTCAGCGAGGAACCAGTTGGTATGTCGCCGCTGTTTTCACAGCCCCTCTTCAATTCTGGTTCCCTGTCCGCTGCGCTACCTACTTTTGAAACCCTTGGAACTTGGAAAGAATTTTCTGGAAATTCTGGCGGAATGGACCTCGGTATTTTCTCTCGGAATTCTTATTTAGCCCCTGTTTTACTCTCGCCCATTCTCAATGAGCTTTCTCCGGAATCTGTTTCTCAATTAAAAGAAGACATTGCGGCGGCCGCCGCTTCAACTGATGAAAATACGCGCCAGGCGTTAGTCGCGAAAATATCTTCTCGCCTTAAAGAAGCTCAAAAAGCGTCCGCCCCCAAAGTTTTCTCCGCTTTAAAAGCCTATTATAAGGAATTTCAAAAACAAACCAATTCTTCGGTTTCCCCGGGCGCCTTCAACGCCTCAAAAGACTTAGATGCCGCTCTCCTTCCTTTGGCCAAAATTTATGCCATCAGCAAGAGCCAGAAGGAGTTGGTCAAAAGCATCAGTCGTGACCTGACTTCGGCGCAAGTGCGCCATATTACTGAAACTCTCAAACCGTTTTGGAAAAGTGGTCAAAATCCAAAAGAGGGGTCTTATGCTTGGCAGCTCATGAGAAATTTTTCTTTCTATGACCTTTCCGCAGCGCAGGAACTTGACCGGCCCGCTGAAAAACAAATTCCAGCTTCTTCTTTGGCTTCCAGAATGTTGAATTTCCCCGCTCTGGATGGAAAAGACACCATCAACATTGCTGGCCAATCCGTAGCGAGAACGCTCTTCCCTAATCGTCCGGGAGGAGAAGTCGGAGATGACATTCCCTCAATTTTAGCTCGCGCCAATCTTGCCAGCCAACAAACCCAAATCGCGATGTATGAAGAGACCTTGGACCAAGACGTTGATTCCATACTCGAGGGAATTAAGCAAGGGAAATCCTATGACATTATCGTGGATTATTCAAATATGTTTCCTGAGAAAATGGGACGGGAAAATCAAGAGTTCCATCAGACTCGTAGTCCCCAACTCCAAAAGTTGGTTGACGCCTATCTCGCGGGAAATAAAAACTTGCAGATTTCTATCCTAAAAGGTTTGGGGAGAATCGGGATCCAACACTCAAAATATCGCCTTTGGAATATCCCTCTTCCCAATGGCCAAACCTCGAGAATATTACAGACAGGATCCTACAATTATTCCGCTCACACCCAGGCCAGCAATTGGGAAAATGTCGTTTTAATTGACGACCAGAAACTCATTGATCTCTACCAAAAGAATTTTACCTGGATGAAAAGCATCGCGCGCACTTTTTCAGAGGATCTTGATCCCGAAGAGCCTAGTATTCAATCCCCCATTCCCGCGGATGATTCGCTGGGTCAAAGTTTCAATGGCGTTTCTCTTCCCGTCGCCTCTTTTTCTCCTGAGGGAGGAACCGATGACGCCTGGATTCAAATTGTCAAGGCCGCGAAACAAGAAATATTCATTGGAATGTTCGCTTTTTATCCTTGGCCTTCCATGATGTCAGAGCTTTTGGATCGTTTGGGTTCCGGCCTGCCGGTTCGGATTCTGGCCGATCAACGGCAATCCCATAATGCGGCTTCGATTGCCGCCATGCGGCATCTCAAGGAAGCGGGCGCGCAGGTGCGCGTTATTTCGGGTCTCAACAATGATGGTTTATTCCACAATAAGCTGGTTATAGGCGATCCCAAAGGCGATGGGATCGTGGCGACAGGGTCAACCAATATGAGTGTCAACGGGACTCGCAATAATTTCGAAAATACCCTCTACCTTAAAGGCGGCTACCTTGCTTCCATCACAAATTATCTTGAGGCCCTTTGGAGTATGGCAACAGAGCCCGATTTGTTGCAAACCCCGACTCGCCCCAACCCGGAGTCGGAAAATCCAAAAAATAGTTAAGTTTCTGGGAGAAATTCATGCCTGATTACTATCCTTTATCTTCGGGAAAACTCTGGATTTATGTCAGCATCACCTTCAGCGAGCCTCCCGCCATCGGTCAAACCGTGCGCGAGCTGAGTTCTCTCAAACAGAATGGCGGAGAGTTCGTGGCCACGATAAAGGAAAGATGGATGGGAAACCCGCCGTTCACCTACGAAATCATCAAAGATCGGGCGGGCGTTCATTCTCGAGGGCATCTGCTTCTTCCCGCTTCTCCCAATATCCATGACGAATGGGACGACTCAAGCCGCTATCCATATTGCAGCGTCGAATCTTTAAACGCCTCAATCCAAACCCCGAGCGGACTCGTTGATCATTGTCTCAAGGTTGTAGCGACCGATAAAAACACCGGTTCCATTGAAAGATTCTACGCTCCCAATGAGGGATTGGTGTACGAAAAATACCTTGGGGAAGAGAGTTCTTGGGTCACCTTCCTGGTTCGCCGCTAGAGTCTGCTTCTTCAATCAATTGCGCCTTTTAATCGCGGGTGCGCTTTAGAGATTTTGCGCCGATATCCTCACTTTTTAGCCGCATTGATAGCGAAGGTCTTGACGACGTTTTGAAAGACAGTTTCCTGATTGCAACTGATTTTAGGATCGCAAATATAGGCGATGACATAGAAGCCGTTCGTATCCGGCAAGACGACTTCTTCATCGCGCAAGGCGGTCGTCTTGGTTCCATAGGCTTCCTTTGTTCCGTTCCAGGGCTGAGGCATTTGGGGGACTGCCTCGACCGTTACGAAATGAAATCCCTTCTTGTTTCGGAGGGGGAAAGGTTTTTCGCGAAAATAGCCGCCGGTCTCTGGCTCCATCGCGTCAAGCCGCCTGTTGCGGATGTACTCCTTGGGCGTGTCATTCCCGGCAACCGTTCCTTTGATATAGCGCTCGATCCGGATCGTGGATGTTTGCCCCGGACTGTGAAAATTAACGGTTGAGTAAATCCCGCCGGCTTCCGTTTCGTCAACCCCCCAAGAACCGGGAATTGAGCAAGAGAAAGAGCGCTGGGGATCCGAGTAGATAACTTCGGCGTTTTCCGCTTGATTTCCATTTTTTTTAGGAGTTCCCGCGGAGCCTTTAGAACATGCCGCCCAGAGTAGAGCGATCAGTAATAAAAACGGCAGCGTTTTTTTTATCATTTTTCCAAGCGCTCGCAATTTTTCCCATAGGCGCCGCAGGACCATATCCAATTAATTTGAGAAGATATTTCGCCTGCGGATGAGGCGCGTAAATACTGAACTCCTTGGAGGAGGTCGCGAAAATTAATCGCTTGACTGCTTGATTCGGTCCCATGACTTTTAAGCGCCATATTTTTTGCCAAATGAATCATCTCCTTTACCGCCTGGTCGCGGCGGAGGCCTTTCTTTTTAAGAAGAGAATCTATTTCCGGCGCCGTGTTTTTACCATACCGCATTGCGTCCGTTAAGTAGCCAATCTTGATATAAGGATTTCGCGCTTTAAACGCCTGAGCCGTATCCCATTCTCCGAGTTTTCTTGTCGTTTTTTGTATCAACCCGCCGGAGTCGGCGATTAATTTTCCTATTCGCCTGTCATAATCGCGGCTGAGGGAGCTTGCTTTGGCAAACTCCTTAGAGTCGCTGGCGAGACTAAGTTTTGCTTTAAGCCAGCGGGTTATTTTTTGAGCGTCTGTGGCTGAAAGAGACGCGGTTAAGACGCTTGCCTCGGGCGGGGGAGCGGCCAGATTTTTATCAATCTCTTTTTGTTCCCACGTGATTTTTTCGGCGGTTTTAAAAGTCGCGACATTTGAACCATAGAGAAACATATAGGTATCTTGGACGCTGTCCGAAAATTGCCGGGGGTTGTGAAGGAAGGGAAGGACTCTTCCATAGAAATAAGGGCGCTCCATGGCTTTCTTCGGGTTTTTAAGCGCGGCATATGAGAGATAGCGCGCTTCGGTTAAAAAAGCTTCTTTCTCCTCTTCAATATAGTCGCGTCCGGGCAGGAGATTGACAGAAGCGAGAGAACTCAAATGATCCTTTCTTTCCTGCCAGGTATGGGTGAGTTCATGAGCTAAAACATTGTCGTATTTCTCGAGATAGCCCTTGAGAGCTTCGGGGTGCTTCGCGAGATAGCGATTCCCGGCTCTAAAATCAGAGATCAGTTTTTTCTCGTTAGGTAGCCCTTCAAAAACATAGTCGGCGTTTAAAACCACGCGATCTCCTTGCGGAGTCCACTGGTAAAACGCTCCCGAATTGCGGGTTTCCAAGACAAAAATAGGAGGAAGGACGATTTTGCCGTTGACCTTAAGGCGTTCTAAAACCTTGTGTCCCTCCGGATTGCGCGAAAGTTTGGCGATTACCTGTTTTTGGAGAGAGTGGCTGATGAAATTCTCCCGAGCATTGTAAGCGGGAAGAGGTTCTAGGTTGGTCGAATATTTTCCGAGAGCCCTATTAATGAGCGAAGAGGGCTTTTGTTCTCCATCAAACCGCGCTCGGAGTTTTTGGTAGGCGCCCATGAGATTCGCTTGGAAATTAGGATCTGATTTGAGGAGTCTTTTAAGCGCGGGGTCCTGGGCCGCGAAGAGATTTAGTTTTTTCTCGAGAAGTTTTTTTTGCTGGGCGCAAGATTCGGGGAACTGAGCGCAGATCTTTTGGGTATAGCCGATTTCCGCCGCAGCGCTTTCGATGGATGTTTGGGAAAGGTGGCTTGACCGCGCGCTGAATAAGCGCCTAAACAGACATTTTCCTTCAATAATGTCGAGAGCCCGGTATTCCGGCGAAAGGACATGCGCGGTTTCGGGATCGAGACGGTAGTTGTGATTGACCAGTCTCCCTCCCATTTCTGATTCTTCCTGATCAGGGGATATCGAGGACTTCTGTTTTGAGAGAAAGGATTTGATCCAACGCTTGTAATTAAAGGCTTGTTTTGTGTCTTGGGCGTATTCTTCCTCGGTGACTAGATGCCCATCCGGCGCGCGGAGATGCTCCGCTTCAAAGCGGTAGCCAAGGCAGAGGAAATTATTTTTTTCCGCTTTTGGAATGGCGAGGGTCTGGAGATTGAGAGGTTGTGATGAATCTTTCGCGAAAAGATGAGGGACGCCGCCAAAAATTAAAATCGCCAGCGCCCAAAACAGAAGGAGTCTCTTTGGAAACATCAATTTAGTATTGCAGGAGCTGCGGATGTTGTCAATAGTTTTGATATTCCTGCCGCTCAATTCTGGGCTATTTTTACCTAAGCGGCCTAAAATTTCGGGTTGACAGAAAGCGATTGTTCCGCTACACTTTTGGAAGCGGCCTTAAAATAATGTTGAGAAAGAAAGGACTTGTCTGGGATCTTTTATTAGGGGTTTTTTTGACCTCCTGCGTTTCTTTGGGCTATCGCTTTCCTGCGGCCTTTCCCGCTTTTAGGTCTTTTGAGCGCAAATTCTATGACTGGAGGTCCACTCTTCGCCAGGACTTGAGCTCCGGCCGGGAAATGGCCATTATCGCGATTGACAATAATTCAATTGAGCAGTTGGGGCGCTGGCCCTGGCCTCGAACCAGAATTGCGAAACTCTTGGATAAGCTCAAAGAGGCGCAGGCGGGAGTTATCGGCCTTGATATTATCTATTCCGAACCGGAAAATGACCGCGGCATCAAGGCTCTTCAAACCATTAGCGAGAATTACCAGCGCTTGACCTCATCTCGCAAAATTTTTGATCAGCATCATTTATTTGAGGCCTTGATTTCATCCGAGGAAGTTCGCTTAGATGCGGATGCGCGCCTGGCCTCGGCGATTGAAAAATCCGGGAATGTCGTTTTGCCGCTTGTTTTTACCGAAAGAGGATATGAACATTCCCAAGCCGCAGCGACTCCTCCTCTATTTTCAAGCGCGAGCGTTCGTTTGGCGGTGACGCCTGGCATGAACCAATCGCTCATCCCAAAGGGCTTTGATCCGGCGTATCCAATCGCTATTTTCGCTCAAGCCGCCCTTGGCGTTGGACACGCCAATCTAAAACCGGACTCCGATGGAATTTTAAGGCGGGTTTATCCCGTCATGCGCTATAAAAATTCCTATATTCCGGCCTATTCCTTGGCCCTGGCCTTGGCTTTCGAGAAATTATCGCCCTCTTCGGCGACTTTTTCTCAAGGTCAATCCGTCGATTTTGCCCAGACCCATATTCCTCTCAATTCCAAAAGCCAGATGATGATCTTGTTTAATGGGCCTTATCGAACCTTTAGATACTATTCTTTTAGCGACGTGATGGATGGACACGTGGATATGGAGGCGTTTAAAAATAAGATTGTCCTGGTGGGCCTCACTGCCACCGGCATCGCTACTCCATATGCCACTCCCTTGGCCCCTTTAATTCCGCCGGTCGAGGTCCTGGCCAATATTACCTCTAATATTTTGGAAAATCGCTTTATCTCCCGCCCGCCGTGGGCGCCCAAATTAGAATGGGGCTTGATTGCCTTGGTTGGGGCTTTTGTGATCCTAGCGTTGCCTTTTCTTTCCGCTTTCTGGGGTTTTGCGCTGAGTTTTATATTGTTTGTGTTCATTTTGGGCGCGGGAAGTTATTTTTTCCTTCTAGGGGAATGGGTTAAAACCAGCTATCCGGCCGTTTTACTGGCTTTAGGATATTTGATTGGGGTTGTCCGGCGATTTTTTGTGACCGAAAAAGGCAAGGAATTGGTTGAGGCTTCCGCCATTGAGACCAATAAGATGCTGGGACTTTCCTTTCAGGGGCAAGGGATGCTCGATCTCGCTTTTGAGAAGTTTCGCCTATGTCCTCTGGATGAGGCGATGAAGGAAATCCTTTACAATCTCGCCTTGGATTTTGAGCGAAAGAGGCAATTCGCCAAGGCCGCTTCGGTTTTGGATTTGATCGCTAAGAAAGACCCCAAGTATAAAGATATTCAATCTAAAATGACGGTTCTTAAATCCGCCGCCAGTGGGGCGGTTTTAAAGAGCTCTATCGGCTCTAAAAAGGAAGGAACCGTCGTCATCGCCGCGGGAGCGGCCAAGCCAACCCTGGGCCGATACGAAATTCAAAAAGAATTGGGCCGCGGCGCGATGGGGATTGTCTATTTAGGCAAGGACCCTAAAATTAACCGTTGGGTCGCGATTAAGACGATGAGCCTTGGAGAAGAGGCGGATCCTCAATCCGTCAAGGAAATTAAAGAGAGATTTTTCCGGGAAGCGGAGGCGGCGGGGAAATTAAATCATCCCAATATCATCCGCATTTTTGACGCCGGAGAAGAAGATGACGTGGCCTATATCGCCATGGAGTTTTTGGAAGGGCAAAGTTTAGCGGCTTACACTGAAAAGGGGCATTTGATTCCACTGAAATCGGCGATGGAATATGTCGCGACCGTGGCGGACGCTTTGGCCTATGCCCATCAGCAGGGAGTTGTCCATCGAGATATTAAACCCGCTAATATCATGATTCTCAAAGACGGAAGTCTTCGCGTCGCTGATTTTGGAATCGCCCGCGTCATGACCTCTTCTAAGACGGCGACTGGAACCGTGATGGGAACGCCCGCTTATATGAGTCCTGAGCAGGTCGCTGGAAAAAAAGTCGATGGGCGCTCGGATATTTTTTCCCTCAGCGTGGTTCTTTTTGAACTTTTGACCGGAGAAAAGCCGTTTAAAGGAGGAGATGGAATTGGGGCGCTTCTCTTTCAAATCGCCAACGATCCCCATCCCGATCCTCTTTCGATCGCGCCTTCTCTTCCGCCATCGGTGTCGGCGATTTTAAACCGGGGTTTGGCAAAAAACCCGGAGGCGAGATATCAAAGCGCGGCGGAGTTGGCCCGCGATATCCGCGCTTGCTACGGAGTTCTTAAGGTCCAGGCATGAAGCCTCTTTTTCAAGCGGCGGGGCTGACAGATATTGGACGGGTAAGAAATAATAACGAGGACTCATTTTTCTTCGACGGCAATAAAGGTATTTTTATCGTCGCCGACGGGATGGGTGGGCACAATTCCGGAGAGGTGGCAAGCTCTTTGGCGGTTTCTTTAGTAAAAGATTTTTTGATACAGAAATGTTCTGATGATGAATACCGGGTTTCCGCCGCCGATTTAGAGGCTGCGGTTAAAGCGGCCAACAGACTTGTCTATGAAAAAGGGCGCTTGATGAGCAAGGATGCCGGAATGGGAACCACTCTTGTGTGCGCTTGCGGCGATGGGAAGACCTTGACCATCGCGCATGTGGGAGACAGCCGCGGATATATTTTAAGGCAAGGCGTGTTATCCTGCCTGACCGAAGATCACTCCGTCGTCCGGGAACAAATCAGAAGAGGTCTTCTCCGTGAAGAAGAAGCCGCAACTTCAGAACTTCAAAATCTTTTAACTCGCGCGGTGGGCTCTAACCCGGATGTGGAAGTCGATGTTTCCACGCACCCTCTCTTTTATAGGGACATCATTTTACTGGCTTCTGATGGGCTCACTAAAATGGTCGCGGATTTTCGTATCCAAGAAATTTTATCGCGCCAAGAAGACGTTAAAAATATGGCCGCGAATTTGGTTTCGGAAGCGAATGGAGCCGGTGGAATTGATAATATCACGGTTGTAGTCGCCCGAGTGGAACAAGGCGGAGAAAAATCGGCCTTGGGGGCTTCGTGGTCTAAAATGAAATCGATCCTTAAAGGAAAGAATGCCAAAGCTTCTTCTTAAGTTTAACGTGGCGGTGCTTAAGGAAATCAATTTAAATAAAGGCCCTCTCCTGGTTGGGAGAGCCCCGAATAACGATATTGTCATTGACAATCCCGCCATCTCTTCCAATCACTGTAAAATTACGCTGGAAGGAGAAACCTATTATGTCGAGGACCTCGATTCGACCAATGGAACCTATGTCAATGAAAAGCGAATTAAAAAATGCGGGCTTCATCATGAAGACGTTATTGGAATCGCCAAACACTCATTGGTCTTTATCCGAGATCCCGCTCCCGCAGCGGGAGATAAAACTGTTTTCCTAACTCCGGAGAAACAATCCGAAATTCTGGCTCAGTCGGCCAAAACTCCGTCCAAACTCGGACGCTTGCGGGTGTTAAAGGGCTTGGAGGGCCCGCCTGATTACGAGCTTAAAGGACTTTCAACCTATATCGGCAAATCCGATCGCGTTCAAATCCCCATTAAAGGAACGGGGTTTTTCGGCTCGGCTCCCGAGGTGGTCGCTTCTATTTACCGCAAACCCGAGGGGTATGTCTTAATTCCGGTCGTTTCCGGATATCCCCTTGTCAATGGCGAGAAAATCACCGCCGCTACCCTCTTAAAGGACGGAGATATTATCGTTTGCGGCGGGACGACTTTTCAATTTGTCCTAGAAGATTCCGCTAATTAGAATTTTCGCGATATTCCAACAGACCAGTCTCTCCCCGGAATAATCTGCAAGGTAAACGGCGATTTGAAAAAATGCCTGGCCGCCCAGCCGCTGGCAAAACCTAAGGCCATGCCGCCAATAGTGTCTGTCGGGTAATGCCCGCGCGCTTCTACTCGGGCTGCCGCGTCCGCCACGGGCAAAAGAGTCAAAAGATACACCATCGGATGATCCGATCCGTATTCATAAATAAAAGGAGAGACAAGGGCCGCAGTGTTAGACACGTCGCTGGAGGGAAAACTTTGGCTCTGAGGCCCGGAAAACCAGGCGTTGGCTCCGAGGTCCTGGGTCGGCCGGGCCCTTTGGAAGGCATATTTCATTCCGGTGTTGGAAACAGAGGCGATAACGGCGGAATCAAGACTTTGCCAAAGAGTTTTTCCAAAGCGCGTTTGGGCTCCATCCCAGATCGCGCTTCCGGCGGTAAGAGTCGTCATCGCCAGCGGGAAATAAGGGGTCGTAAAAATAGCCCATGGTCCGCTAATGCGCGGGCTTTGAGGGGAACAATCTATTAGATTGGGGCAAGACAGGGTCGCTTTCGGCATCAGAAAAAAAGCGAGTAAAAAGAGATAAACCCGCAGATTTTTAATGGTTGGCGGGAAGGAAATATTTCTCAACAAAGGAAGTGTCAAAATCTCCGGAGATAAAATCTTGGTGGGAAAGGACTTTTTTATGGAAATCCCTGGTCGTCTTAACTCCCGGGGTCTGAAGCTCCGACAGAGCGCGAAGACTTCTTTTGACGGCGTTATTTCTGTCGGAAGAAAAAACGATGAGTTTGGCGATAAGGCTGTCGTAAAAACTGGGGACGGTGTATCCCGAATAAATATGAGTGTCAAGACGCACTCCGCAGCCGCCCGGAAAAATGACTTCCGAAATTTTTCCCGGAGACGGCGCAAAATTATTGTCCGGGTCCTCGGCGTTGATTCGGTGCTCTATGGAATGAAAATGAATTTCAGAGGCTCGCGCTTGGTCAAACGGAAGCTTTTCGCCTGCGGCTAGGCGAATTTGGGTGTTGACGAGATCAAGACCGGTGACGGATTCGGTGACCGGATGTTCGACTTGAAGCCGGGTATTGACCTCGATAAAATAGAAATTGCCGTTTGGGTCTAGCAAAAATTCGACGGTGCCGACATTGGAATACTTCGCGGTCAGGGCCAATTTCCGCGCGGCTTCCTGCATTTTCGCGCGGATTTCGGGAGTGACCTTAGGGGAAGGCGATTCCTCGATTAATTTTTGATGCCGCCTTTGAACGGTGCAGTCTCTTTCAGGGAAAGCGACGACGTTTCCGAAATTATCGGCGGCGATTTGAATTTCCACGTGCCGTGGGCGTTCGATAAATTTCTCGATATAAACGGAGCCGTCTCCAAAAGCGGCTTGGGCCTCGCTTTGAGCGAGTTTGAGCTGCGCTTCTAAATCTTTGGGATCGCGGACAAGCCTGAGCCCTTTGCCGCCGCCGCCAGAGGCGGCTTTGACCATGACCGGAAAACCCACGGCCTGAGCTTCCTTCATGAAATGTTCATCAACGAGGCCCTGGGTTCCCGGGACGACCGGAACGCTCGCTTCTCGGGCCAAGGCTTTAGCGGCGCTTTTATAGCCGAGCTTTCGGATAGCGGAAGCCGAGGGACCGATAAAAACAATTCCGTTTGCGCCGCAGACCTCGGCAAAATCGGCATTTTCAGAAAGAAACCCATACCCGGGGTGAATGGCTTCGGCTTGGCTAATGCGCGCCGCCGTTAAAATAGCTTCAAAATTAAGATAGCTCTGTTTGGCTGGGGCCGGGCCAATGCAATAAGCCTCATCGGCCATCCGGACATGCATGGATTCGCGATCGGCTTCGGAGTAAACGGCGACCGATTGGATGCCCATTTCGCGACAGGCGCGAATGACGCGAAGAGCTATTTCGCCTCTATTGGCGATCAAAATTTTTTTAAACACGATTATTTTCCGTCTGGCTCGATAAAAATCAAGGCTTGTCCGTAAGCGACGGGGCTTGATTCTTCAACTAAGATGCGAGCCACTTTGCCGGAGGAGGGGGTTTTAACCGGAACGGTTTTTCCCGGCAAGGTTTCGATATACCCGAGCGCTTCTTCCGCGGGAAGAGAAATTCCTTCCTCTACTTTTTGCGGACGCCCTGGCTGAGACCAATGAAAAGTTCCTATCGCCGGGGCCGATACGCATTGATAGCGAGGAGCGGGCATTTCCGCGAAGGATTCATCGGCATGTTCTGAAGTCGAAAACCCAAACCCGGAGCCCTTTTCTTTAAGGGAGACCTGAGTTAAATCCGTGCTTTTGACCCAATTAAGAATCTCTTTAATCTCTTCTGTTTTCATGATTGTTTCCTTGAGACGCCCATGCTCATTCTAGCAATTTTAAAAATCAGGGGGCTGGATTTTGGGTTTTATTTTCTCTGGTGAAAGACAAAGGCCCAAGGCAACAAATGGGCGGCGGTCGTTTCTAACACGTTGGAGAAGGGGTCTTTTAGAGAGACATCCACTAATAAAACCGGGCTCGCGTGCCCGGCAAACTCCATGAGTACCTGGCGGCAAGCCCCGCAGGGTTTGGGCGATTTGGTCGCAACACAGAGAGCGGTTATTTTTTTATCTCCGCAAGCGACGGCGTTAAAAATGGCGTTTCTTTCCGCGCAGATACTCAGACCATAAGAAGAATTTTCGACATTGCATCCGGAATAAATTTTTCCGGAGGAGGTTAAAACCGCCGCGCCGACTGCATAATGGGAATAGGGACAATAGGCGCTTTTGCGCGCTTTGAGGGAAAGCTCAATGAGCTTATTTTTTTGAGCTCGGCTTAGCGTCTTGCGGCCTTGAGGCATTAAATATATTTCCCAATAATCAAGGACAGTTTCTTTTTCGCCGAAGGCTTAATGGCTTTTGGAGCGGTGACAATTGAGTGTTTCATGGCTTGGGGGCAAGAGCATTGGGGATCGCGCTTGGCGATATCGGAGATAGCCGAAATAAGAAGCTTTTGAGCGTTCTTGGAATTGTCATGCATGACGGAGGTCACGATGTCGGCGGAAACTTCTTCTCCGTCTTTCCAACAATCATAATCGGTGACCAGGCTGATTAGGGAATAACACAGTTCTGCTTCTCTGGCGAGTTTTGCCTCGGTTGCGGCCGTCATGCCGATGACGGAGAATCCGAGACCCTTGTAGAAACGTGATTCGGCCTTGGTCGAAAAAAGAGGCCCCTGCATGCAGAGGTAGGTTCCTCCTTGATGAGTCGAAACTCCCAGGGCTTTTGATTTTTCAAAAAGAATTTTTGATTGATCGAGGCAAAACGGGGTGTGAAAAGCCGTGTGGGCGACGATTCCGTTTCCAAAGAAAGTGGCGGCGCGGCCATGGGTCAGATCAAAAATCTGGTCTGGAAAAACGAAATGCCGCGGAGCGATTTCTTCTTTTAAAGATCCGACTGCGGTGATCCCGATCAATCGTTCAACGCCGACCGATTTAAGCGCCCAGATATTGGCCCGCACATTGATTTCTTGCGGCAAAACGGTGTGTCCATTTCCGTGCCGCGCCAAAAAAGCGCAGGGAACTCCGGAAATCTCGCCTAAAATCAAGGGAGCGGAAGGCTCCCCAAAAGGGGTTTTTATCTTAAGCAGGCGCTTGTTGGAGAATCCGTCCATATCATAAAGGCCGCTTCCCCCGATAATTCCTACCTTAGCTTTTTTGTTAGAAGATGATTTCATGAGATTTCCTTTACTTGTTTATTTTATTAAATAGCGGCGACTTTTAAATTTTCCTGCGTCGGAACCGGAAAGCGAGAACAGAGTTTTTTAACCTCGCCCCTAATCGCTTGAAGTCTGGCTTCATCCTTGGATTTTAACAAAGCTTCATCAATGAGGCTTGCGATATGGGTCATCTCGTTTTCTTTCATCCCGCGAGTCGTGATGGCCGGAGTTCCAATACGGATTCCGGAGGCGATAAAAGGCTTTTGCGGATCATAGGGGATTGAATTTTTATTGACGGTAATTCCGGCTTTATCCAAAGCCTCTTCGGCTTCTTTTCCAGTGATATTCTTGGCTCGAAGGTCGACGGAAAATAAATGGCAGTCGGTGCCACCCGCGACGATCCGGAAGCCCTTCGATTTTAGTTCCTCCGCCAGTTTGCGGGCATTGGCTAAGATTTGGGCCTGGTATTGTCGAAATTCCGGCTTGAGGGCTTCTCCAAAGCAGACGGCCTTGGCCGCGATAATATGCATCAAGGGTCCGCCTTGAATTCCCGGAAACATGATTTTGTCGAGATTCGCTTGATGGGCGGATTTGGAAAGAATGAGCCCGCCTCTGGGTCCGCGGAGGGTTTTATGGGTTGTCGAGGTGACAAAATCCGCCAAGGGCACGGGAGAGGGATAGATTCCTGCGGCGATAAGCCCCGCGTAATGGGCGACATCGGCGGCAAAAAAAGCTCCCACGGAGTCCGCGATCTTTTTAAGGCGCGTCCAGTCGAATTGACGGGAATAGTTCGAGGCTCCGGCAAAAATCAAGCGCGGCTTGTGTTCCAAGGCCGAACGCTCAGCTTCGTCATAATCAATCAGCTCGGTTTCCCTCGATACGTTAATGGGAATGATATTGAAATATTTTCCCGAGAAATTGAGGGGATGTCCGTGGGAGAGATGTCCCCCGTGGGCCAGGTTGAGACCCATGACCGCGTCTCCGGGCTTTAGAACCGAAAGATAGACCGCCATATTGGCCTGGGTTCCTGAATGGGGCTGAACGTTGGCGTGCTCGGCGTGAAAAAGGGTTTGCGCCCGTTCAATCGCCAGTTTTTCCGCGATATCCACGAATTCACAGCCGCCGTAATAGCGTTTTCCCGGATATCCCTCGGCGTATTTATTGGTTAGAATCGATCCTTGGGCTTCTAAGACCGCAGGGGAGACATAATTTTCGGAGGCGATGAGTTCGAGATTATCTCTTTGCCTTTCATTTTCAAGACGGATGGCGCGGTAAATTTCAGGGTCTTGGCTTTCGAGAATAGAGCTCATTTTTGAACTCCAGCTTGTGAGGCGGTTTCTGGGGGGCAAACGGCGAAAGCCTCAGATGCGGAAATTATTCCTTCCCTCAAAATGCGAATAGTTTTTCCGGTCGCGTCAATGACGCTGGATTCTCCGCCCGGGGTATTTCCGGCCGCGACGATATAATCGACGACTCCCCGGAAAGTGGAAATCACGTCTTCTCCCTTAGACAGCGCCGGGGAGCCGGAAATATTGGCGCTAGTTGACACCCAAGGCGCTCCCGAGGCCTTGATAATTTCGGCGAGTAAAGGGTGGTTGGGAACGCGAATGGCGACCGTCTGATATTCCGGAAAGGTCAATATTTTTCCTTGTTGCGTGGGCTTTAAGACCAAGGTTAAAGCCCCGGGCCAAAACTTTTTCGATAATTTCTCCGCCTGTTCGGTCCATTGAACCCATTTTTTGGCTTCTTCAACCGACCAGACTAACACCGGAAGTGGCTTGACGCTGGGGCGAGCTTTAATCTGATAAATGCGTCGGGAAGCGGCCTTGATAAGGCCGGTCGAGCCCACGCCGTAAACGGTGTCGGTCGGAAAGATGATGATTCGGCAGGCCTTTGCGGCTGCGGCCAAGGTTTGAATGGATTCTTCCGGAAACTTTCCGGTATCCCCTAAATGAAAAATCTTCGTATCAACTTTGAGGCCCATGAAATAAGTCTCCTTTGGGATGAATCATCACGACAAACTCTCCAAGAACTATTTCTCTCGCTTGTAATTGGTCTGAGACCTCGCTGAGGGCCCCATAAAACCACTCCTCATGTATTTTAGAAATTTCTCGGGCGACCGCGCACTGGGCCGTCGGAATAAAAACATCCGAAAGCTCTCTCATCAGATTTTTGACGCGGAAAGGAGATTCGTAAATAACGATGGTTCTCTGAATAGTGACAAAACTTTCCAAAATACGCTTTCGTTTTCCGGGGGCTCTGGGTAAGAAACCCAAAAAAATAAAAGAATCGGCGGGAAGGCCGGAAGCGGCCAGGGCCGTTACGACCGCGCTGGGGCCGGGAATCGCCGAAACTTCTATTTTTTCTCTTCGGGCCAAGGCCACGATCTTGTGCCCGGGGTCGGAGATGCCTGGAAGGCCGCCGTCAGAAACCAAGGCGAGATGTTTTCCGCTTTTGAGCTCATCGATCATTTGCCTTAAAATTTTGGGGTTATATTCGTCGTATCGTTTAAGCGGAGATGAAATTCCAAAATAAGAAGTAAGGATTCGCGTTCTTCGGGTGTCTTCGCAATAAATGATAGAAGCTTTTTTGAGTGCTTCAAGCGCGCGGGTCCCCATATCGCCTAGATTCCCGATGGGGGTAGGCACGATAGTCAGCATTACTTAAAGGCAAGTCCTTCTTCGGCTTCTATTTTAAGAAAGGCCGCGACCACGGCGGGATCAAATTGCGTTCCCGCCCCTTTTTGCAATTCCGCGATGGCTTTTTCCCGTCCCAAGGCTTTTCGGTAGGGGCGATCGGAGGTCATGGCGTCCCAAGCGTCTATGACGGCGACAATGCGAGAGCCGAGCGGTATTTTTTCTCCTTTAAGGCCGCTGGGATATCCGCGTCCGTCATACCATTCTTGGTGGTGGAGAACCATCTGCGCGACCGGGCCTAAAAACTTGACCGGAGCCAATATTTGATGCCCGATCAAGGGATGTTTTTTCATCTCTTCGTATTCTTCCGCCGTCAATTTCCCAGGTTTGTTGAGAATGGCTTCATCAATGCCGATTTTCCCGATATCGTGGAGTAGCGCCGCATATTCGACGTAGCGGGCATAGACCGGATCAAGATCAAGGGCCTTAGCCAGCCTTTTAGCCCTGCTGGAAGCCCGGTCGGAGTGCTCATGGGTATAGTGATCTTTGGAATCAACCGCGCGGGCGAGAGTCTTGACCATTTCAAGATAAAAAGTTTCCAAACGCTCAAAGAGTTCTAAATTGTGGAATGTGATGGCCGCTTCGGAAGCGAGAATCTTTAGAAATTTCGCGTTATGGTCTTTAAAAGGAGCCGCGTTTCCGGTGGCATGAAGATTGAGAACTCCTATCGGCTTTGACTGAATTAAAAGCGGCATTGATAAAAACGGATGAGCGTGGTTTTGGGAAGACAGGTATCGCGGGTCGGAAGAAGGGTCTTCGATGAAAATGGTCTGAGCTTTCGAGAACGCCTCTCCGGCGATTCCTTCTCCGGGTTTAAGAAAAAGAGTCTGGGGTTTTCCCGTCTCCGGAATGGCCGCGACGATTTTGAGATGCCCGCCGCTTTCTTCCCAGAGCATGATGGAGCCTCTTTCGCAGTTCATCAGCCGACAGGAGGCTTTCAAAACCGCTTTTCCGAAATCTTCTCTCGAAACCAGTCCCGAATAGGAGACGCCTTCTTCTTGGAGAGTTGAAAGCATATCCAAAAGCTGATCTAATTTTTCCCAACCCAGAACGTCCGCGGAATTATTTTTTGCTGTGGTTTGACGATTGGAATGTCGGGAAAACAAGCGCATAAAAGTAAATAATGACATAAGAAACGCGAAAGCGAGAGCGACCGATTCCAAAATAAGCACTGAAACGATGTTAGCAAAAAGCCAGCCTTTCCCGCTTATTTTTTTGTAGATTCTCCATATGCCTAATTTAAAGAACCGTATTGCGGTCTATCCCGGGAGCTTTGATCCTCCCACCTTGGGGCATTTAGATATTGTTTTTCGCGCCGCAAAAATGTTCGAGCGGGTGCTGGTGGCCGTGGCGGATAATCCGGCCAAAAAACACACTTTTTCGGCTCAAGAGCGCCTCGAGATGCTTCGCGGGGCGATCAATAAAATTCCCAACGCCGAAGCGGACGTCTTTTCGGGGCTATTGGTGGATTATCTTCGCGAAAAAGGAATTCAGGTGTTGATTAGGGGTTTAAGAGTGGTCAGCGATATGGATTATGAGTTTCAGTTGGCCTCTTTTAATCGGACCCTTTACCCCGACGTTGAGACGGTTTTTTTGATGCCCGATGAGAGATACACCTATTTCGCCTCTTCGATGGTCAAGGAAGTGGCCCGCCTGGGGGCTTCCGTCGATTCTTTCGTGCCGCCAGATATCTCAAAAAGGTTGAAGGAAAAGTTTGAGCCTCCTAGAGACTAAAAAACCTTTTCCCATTGCCGGGTTTATATTTCTGGTAGCGCTTCTTATCCGGGGAGTGTTTGTCTTTTGGATGAATGCCCATAATCCGGAATTTGCCTGGGACGGCGATTCCGCAAGCTGATGTTTAATGCATAAAAAATTTGCTCAACAACACATGATAATGCTAAATAATATCAGCATCAACAATAACCAATTCAGAATGGCCTAAACAATGTGCTCCAAAAACCCCACGGATCCAATGGAACAGAGGCGGTCGTTAAGGGAATCGAATTGGACCTGCTTATCCCAGCCGAAAACGCGGATTCGAAATCCGGAGGCGTCGCGGAATAGTTTTATCCAGAGTCAGATCTAATCCTAAAGTCCATGAAGACCACCCTTTTGGTTCCAGTCTTAAATGAAGAAATTGGGATGCGTCAAATTATGCCGCTTATTGATCGCCGTTGGGTTGACCAAATTTTAGTCCTTGATGGCGGCTCTAATGATGGCACGGTGGGGTATTGTCATTCTCAGGGATTTGATGTTATCGTTCAGAAAGAGCGCGGGTTGCGCCATGGCTATTTGGAAGCAATGAGCTTAATCAAAGGTGATGTCATTATCACCTTCAGCCCTGATGGGAATTCTCTCCCAGAATTAATTCCCCCATTGATTGAGAAAATCAAAGAAGGTTATGACATGGTGATTGTGTCTCGCTACCTGGCCGGCGCCAAAAGCGAAGATGATGATTTCATGACCGCTTTTGGCAATTGGCTTTTTACCTATACAATCAACTTCCTTTTTGGCGGACAATACACTGACGCCATGGTCATGTATCGCGCGTATAAGAAAGACCTTATTGGGTTGCTTGATTTAGATAAGGACTCGACCTACACGCCGGAGAAATTTTTTTGTACACGCATCAGTTGGGAACCTATCCTTTCCGTCCGCTGCGCAAAAACACGTCTGAGAGTGACGGAAATTCCTGGAGATGAGCCAAAGCGCCTAGGCGGAGACCGGAAGCTCCAAATTGTGCGTTGGGGTTTAGCCTATATGGCACAGATCCTTCGAGAAATTTTCTATTGGCGGCGGAAGGGATCGAAATGAAAAATTTTTTAAGAAATCCTTTGTTTATTGTTTTGGTCATGGGATTTATCCTTCGAATCAGCATGGTGGTGGTAAAAAGATCGGCGCCTTTGTTGGGAGATAGCGTAGAGTATGCCGGCATTGCCCAAAATATAGCCCTCCATGGCGAATTTTCCATGATTAGAAATCAGCCTACGGCGATACGCCCTCCTTTATATCCGGCATTCCTTTCTATTTTTGTCATGCTTTCCAATAGGCCGTGGTTTTACGCGCGCGCAGCGCAAGCATTCTTAGACACAATAACGATCGGGCTTATCTATCTTTTTGGTCTTTATGCTCTCAATGAACGCAGGGGAGCGATTTTTGGGGCGGCCTTTTACGCTCTTCATCCTGTTTTTATCGCTTATACCGCGGAAATTATGACGGAGACTCTGTTTATCATGACATGGTCGTCCGCCCTTTGTCTTTTACTTTACGCTTTTGAGTCAAATTTAAAGAAAAATCTGGAGTGGTTGTTTGCTTTCGCGGGCTTTGTGCTTGGACTGGCGATTCTCTGTCGGCCCAGCCTTATTTTATTTCCTCCAGGAGCCGCATTCCTTATTCTTCTTTTCCATCATAAAAAACCGCGCCTGTTGCGGCATCTTGCGGGAGTTCTCCTGTGCGCCTACTTAACGCTTCTTCCTTGGTCTTTGAGAAACAAACAGGTCATGGGAGTTTGGATTCCGGTGGCGACAGGGGGAGGGCCCGCGCTTTGGTGCGGTTCGCAGCTTTCCCGCCCTCTCGACGTTGGGGCAGTCCAAAAACAGGTGGCCGTGGGGAGAAGCGAGATCGAGACGGATGCCGAATTTTATCGGATGGCCTTGAATAATTATAAAGCCAATTGGCCGCGATTGATCTTTAAACTCCCGTCTCGCCTGATTCATTTTTGGTTGACCAGCCATTCGGCGATGTTCGGGATTGATCAACCCATTTCCGTTTATCGCCAAGAAGGACGTTGGGGGCCCATTGTGATTAGGGCTGTCCTTTGGGTTTTTGAACTAGCGACCTTGATTCTTGCCTTTTGGGAAATGTATTTACGGCGTACAAATTGGACAATAGCTTCTACTCTTGCCTTTGCGGGATTTTGCTACTACAGTCTTCACATTTTCGTCGGGTATTGGGACAATCGCTACCAGCTTCCAGCCTTAGCCCTATTGATTATTTTCTCCGGAGCCGCTCTTTCGCGGATATTTCCATCTTCCGAACTCCAGCAAAATTCCTGAGAGATCGTGATAGAATCGCGGGATTTTGTCGTTATCGGCGGTGGAATCATCGGGATACAAATATCCCGAGAACTTAAAGTTCTCCATCCGGACTGTTCCGTCGCCGTTCTGGAAAAAGAGAAGAGATGCGGCCTCCATGCCAGCGGGCGCAATAGCGGCGTCATCCATGCCGGATTTTATTATTTTCCCGACAGCTTAAAAGCTCAATTGGCTAGATCGGGGAACAAAGCCTTGACTCGTTATTGCGAGGATAAAAATATTCCACTCAACCGCTGCGGGAAACTGGTCGTCGCCCAGGGTCCCGAGGATATTCTGGCCCTTGAGGAACTAATGCGTCGAGGAAAAGCCAATGGGGTTCCGCTTTGGATGTTGAGTTCGAAAGAAGCTCAAGAGATAGAACCTCGAGTCTTGACTTATGAAAAAGCCCTTTTCTCCCCTACGACATCCACGGTCGACCCGTTTCAAGTCATGGAATCTCTGCGCCAAGACGCAATCAGCGAGGGGGTCGATATTCGAGAAAATGAAGCCTATTTGTCCGTGGGTCCTAATGGCGTACGCACGAGCGCCGGAGTTATCAAAGCGGGATATGTGGTCAACGCGGCGGGCCTCTATGCTGATAAAATCGCTCGCGATTTTGGGTTTTCACAGCGTCACCGCATCGTGCCTTTTAAAGGGCTTTATCTTAATTCGACAGAGCCTGTCGGTTCCGTTCGGACGAATGTCTATCCCGTGCCCGATATCCGCAATCCCTTTCTCGGAGTTCACTTTACCCTCGCGGCGAATGGAAACGTCCATATTGGTCCAACGGCCATCCCGGCGTTTTGGAGAGAGCAGTACGCGGGCCTGGAGGGCTTTTCTCTTAAAGAAATGCTTGAAATCACGGCAAGAAATATAGGACTTCTCTTTTATTCAGATTTTGATTTTAAGAGGTTGGCCCTGGAGGAATTCCAAAAGTATTCCGCGCAGAGAATGGCCGCTTTGGCGGGGCGTTTATTGAAAGGAGTGCGGCCTGAAAATTTCAGGAAATGGGGGCTGCCAGGCATGCGCGCCCAGCTGTTGAATATCGAGACAATGAAGCTCGAGATGGATTTTGTCGTCGAAGGAGACAATCGCTCCCTGCACGTGCTCAACGCCGTTTCGCCCGGATTTACCTGTGCGATTCCATTCGCGGAGCATGTCTGCGATAAAATCAAGGATCTCTACTAGCATATAAGAGCCGAAAAGCCTCAAGGCGTTCCGGAGTTCCAATGTCAAAAAGTGGCGCGTGAGTGGGCCAGGCGAAAAGGCCGTGTCCCACGAGTTGCGGGAAGACGTCTTTCTCGATGGAACAGGGTCGCTCTGGGGGAATTTTCCCCCAAAGCTCGGAGTTGAGCGCGTAAACTCCAGCGTTAATATATTTCGCGCTTCCATATTTTTCATTAAATCGCGTGATCTGATAATCCTTTGCGAACTCGATAAATCCGCCGTCATCTCTATCGGGCGCCATGACCGCCGCGACGCTTGCCGAAGCGTTATTTTCTACATGGGCTTTAAGAAACTCCTTGATGTTGAAATTGCATAGAGAGTCGCCATTCATCACTAGGGATGTTCGACTTCTTCTCAATGGTTCGCATAATTTGAGAGCGCCAGCGGTCCCAAGCGGAACGGTCTCTTTTGAAAAAACGATATCGCAATCCTGCCGCGCGCTTAATCTCTCTTCTATGGCGCTTGCGCGGTGTCCAAGGCAAAAAATAAAACGCCGCAGTCCTTCTTGGACAGCGTAGTCGAGTAGAATATCGAGGAAAGATTTGTTTCCAATAGGGGCAAGAGCTTTAGGCAAGTCAGGGAGAACTTTCACGAGGCGGCGGCCTTGCCCTCCGCAAAGAATTATGGCATCTACTTCGATGGCGTTAGCGACCTCCATTGGGGTGATAGTAAATAATGTGACTGCCCTCGTTTTCAAAATGAAAGGGGATTCTTAAAAGATGTTTTAGCTTTTCATGAATGCGCGGATGAGCTTCGGGGGGGGCAAACAACATCATAAATCCCCCGCCGCCGGCGCCCATGATTTTTCCGCCCAAAGCCCCGGCTGATTTCGCGGCTTTATAGATTTCATCAATAGCAGGGGAGGAAACCTTGGAGCTGAGCCTTCTTTTAAGCTCCCAGCTTTCATCCAGGAGTTTGCCAAACTCGTTTAAATCGCCATTTCCAGAGAGGATTTCAATTGATTCATCGACCATCTCGCGAATGCGTAAAAGCTCGTGGGCTTTTTGAGGAATGTTTTGTAGTTGCTCTTTAACAATTTCCGAGGCAATACGGGAAAAGCCGGTAAAATAGAGAAGGACCGAACTTTCCAGGAATTTCAGCCGCTCTTCGCTGATAACAATGGGGTTGATATGAATATCGCCCCTTTTTTGAAAATCGATGCGTTGTAATCCGCCAAAGGCGGTAATGACCTGATCTTGGCAGCCGACATTCTCTTTCAGCACGGTTTGTTCAACGTGTATCGCCGTCTTTGCCAGTTCCATTTTTGTTGACATTCGATTTTTTAAAGCGGAAATAGCATGGAGAAGGCCTACAAGAAAAGCCGAACTTGAACCAAGACCCGTGCGGGCGGGAAGATCTCCATCATGATGAATTTCTAATCCTGAATCGATGCCCAATTCGGATAAAACGGCGCGGACGGCGGGATGTTCAATTTTTGAATTATTTTCGACTAATTCTATCTTTGAATAGAGAATGCGGCTCTTGTAATTAAAAAACGGTGGCAAATAGCGGCAGGTGATGTAACAATATTTGTCGATAGTCGCGGCGACAACCGCTCCGCCATGCTCACGATACCAATCGGGATAATCCGTTCCGCCGCCAAAAAAAGACATGCGAAAGGGAGTTCGAGTGATGATCATCGGGTTCTAAATATTTCCATAGAGATTGACCTTTCCAAGAGCGGTGTAACATTTAATGAGTTCCTTGATTCCGCGTTCGATGCTCCATTGGGGCTTAAATCCCGTGGCGAGTATTTTTGCGTTAGAAACGATGTAATCGCGCTTATCGGGATCTTCTCCTATCTCCGCTTGGTGATAGACAAATTGCGGAAGAGTTTTTTGAATAAGAGCGCAGAGCTCAATTTTTGAAAGGTTGGCATCTTCAAGACCCACGTTGTAGGTTTGATTTTTCATCGTCTCGAAATTATTTAATCCATGAAGAAAAACTCGCGCGATATCCCTGACATGGATATAATTACGCTTAAAGTGTCCCTCAAACACTATGAGAGCTCGGTCCACCAGCGCGCGGTAGACAAAATCGTTGACCAGGAGATCCATTCGCATCCGGGGGGAAGCGCCAAAGGCTGTCGCTAATCTAAAAGTTATTCCATTGCCTCGATCCAAGATGGCTTTTTCCGCTTCAACCTTTGTTTGGCCGTAAAAAGAAATTGGCCGCAGCGGACTCTCCTCGGTGCAAAATTTCCCTTTCTCTCCTATTCCATATCCGCTGTTTGTGACGGGGAAAAGAATTTTTTGAGATGGGGCGGCTATGCGGCAGAGCATTTGGATCGCGTCTCTATTGGTGGTCGCAGCGGCGATTTTATCGCGGTTGCAGATAGGGGCGCCAACCAATGCGGCCAAGGGAATGACCGCATCCACGTCCTTGATGAGGCCTTTCATAAGAGCTTCATCGCGGCAGTCTCCACGCACAACTTCAAAAGAATCAAAAACACAAAAATCCAGAAGGCTGGATTGTCCATACATAAAATTATCCAGAACAAGCACGTGATAGCCTGTTTCAAGGAAAAGGCGAGTCATCACCGATCCAAGGTATCCCGCTCCCCCCGTTATGAGTATTTTTTCTTTTTTCATTTTATTCTACCGCAGAACCCTAAGCCTCTTTCCATCTTTTTTCCACTCGAATACGCCAGTGTTCCGACTCATTCCATGTCGTGCTGGCTAGAGTGTAATAGTTTTCCATTTATACCACTCTCAATTTTGATGCTTGCACATAAAAGTCATATGCTTTCCTGATTCCTTCGCGCAAAGAAGTTGTAGCGCGCCATCCCCACTCTTGTGCCCTCTGCGTCGATACTAACTTACGCATCATTCCAACCGGTTTGGTTAAGTCATGCGTGAATTTGCCTCCATAACCGATAACTTCAGCAGTGGTTTTGTAGTAATCATCAACGCTGGCATCTTCTCCAACGCCCACATTCATAACATTGGGAAGACTATCAAAACGACGAACGGACTCAATCAAGCAATCCGCCAAATCGCCAGCGTACATAAATTCTCGCCGCGCGATACCATTACCCCATATTGTGACTTCACTTGATCCAGAGGACTTAGCCTCTTGGATTTTATGAATAATTGCCGGCATCAAATGCGATCGCGATGGTTCGAAGTTGTCATAGCGGCCATAGAGATTGCACGGGATTAATGTCTTGTATTTATATTCCGGATTCTCGCGAGAAATATATTCACATAGACGCGCGACAACAACCTTGGCAAGCGCATATCCTTCATTGGTTGGCTCTAGTTCGCCGCTCAGCACCATGTCTTCATGCAGTGGATTAGGGGCATTCCTAGGATACATGCAAGAACTCCCCAGATTCAACAATTTCTTTACTCCGATGGAACGCGCCGCCAAAACAACATTGCGCCCCATATCCATGTTTTCCATCAGAAAGCGAACAGGCTCCCGCATATTGGCCTCAATACCGCCCACTCGACCGGCGGCATGAATGACAATATCAGGGTTATGTGCGCGAACGTATGCCGTCACTGCCTGAAAATCCAACAAGTTAAGCTCATTCCTGTGTGGGGCGAGTACATCGAATCCGCTTATGGCAGAATGTTCAAGAAAATTTCTGCCAACCATTCCGCTACCGCCAGTCAAAAAAATACGCATTCTCATAAATTTGGCCCCTCAATCACTCGTGTCCGGTTAAAAGCGAAGAATCCTCCATCATTGGCAGAATACTTGTGCTGAGCAAGCTAAATATACCGACGGAGGACTCTTCAAATGTATTCTAACACAATCATGAACCAGTTGTTGACGCTTTTGCCCCGACATCAGTTCGACCAAGCCGTTTCCGACTTCGGCGGAGACCATTACGTCAAAAAGTTCTCGACCTGGAACCAACTGACGGTGCTGCTGTATGCTCAAGCCGCCAACAAGAATAGCCTGTGCGACATCCAGACCGCCCTGGAGACCCAGGAGCCCAAGCTCTACCACCTGGGGATTGCCCGCCGTGAAGCGATCGACCTTGGCCGACGCCAACGCCAAACGCGATTCCCGCATCATGGAGAAACTCTTCTACCAGCTTCTGGAGCGCTGCCAGGCCATCGCCCCCAATCATCAATTTCGCTTCAAAAACCCCGTGTGCGCTTTCGATTCCGGCACTATCGACCTCTGTCTGGAGCTTTTCTTCAAGTGGATCACGCCGCACCTTCGGATAAAGACGTTCCTCGGCACCTCCAAGAACGCCGTGCTCACGCAGGTTTGGGCGTCCATGACGTACTTTTTGCTCCTGGCCTACATCAAGTTTCAATGTCGCTTTCATCGCTCGCTTGTCCGCTCCAACAGCTCGTTCAGAATACCCTTTTGGATCGCCTCAGCCTGATCGATTTGCTGCGGCTACCGGAGAGAAAATTATCCATGTTGCGGAATACGGAACCTCAACTATGCTTCGAGTTCTGATTTTCCCCGGACACCAGTGCCCCTCAACAACTAATTATTTCCCGGTGAAAAAACCCCAATTGAGCGGATTCACGATTGAAATCGGCATAACGGAACTCGCCCTATGATTTCCTTCGTCTCATCTTGGTCATTCCGTCCCCAATTCCAGTAATGAGAACGCGATTTGTTTTGCGGGCAATTTTCTTCATGTTCTTAAAGCGGCGGCAAGAACGACATCCGATATAAAATCAATGTTTTTGGCTGAAAGCGAGGGGTTGTTGGGAAGGAAAAATCCCGTGTGGTGAATTCGATCGGCGAAAGGAAAACTTGCCTTGCCGTATCGCTTGACCCAAAAAGGGTGAAGGCCCAAGTTTCCAGCGGAGAAAATTCTAGTTTCAATTCCATGGGAGTTAAGGGCCGAGACAACCGCCGCGCGCTCACTTCTGTTTTTTGCGAGAAGACCAAATGAAATGCTGCAAACGCGAGATTCTTTGTCCCATTTTTGCGTGTAAAAATAATCACCGAGGCGATTTAAATATTGAGAGTGATTTTTTTGGCGAGCCTTTATGATCATGGACAGTTTTTCTATCTGGCCTAATCCAATATAGGCGTTAAGATCGGTTGATCGGAGATTAAACCCCGGCTCATAAAATACAAACGGACTGTGGAAATCATCAACACGATATTGTCGAATTAATTTTTTATGAGTTGTCGCATCTAAATCCTTGCTCCAGCCGTGACTGCGCAACATCAACAAAAGGTCTGCCAGGTGCTTATCGTTCGTTGAAACCATTCCCCCTTCAATCGTGGAAAATTGGTGCCCAAAATAGTAGGAAAAACTGGCCATATCTCCGAATGTTCCCACTTTGTTTCCATGATACTCAGCGCCAACGGCGGCGCAGGCATCTTCAAGCAGAAGAAACCCATAGCGCTTTTTAAGTTTCAATATTTCGTCCATTTTGTGGGGAACGCCCAAGACCTGAACAAGCATGACCGCCCCGGGGCGATGACGTTTGAGCAGGATTTCCAGGTGAGAAAGATCAAGGCCAAATGTTTCAGGATCGGCCTCACACATAATGGGCTCAAAACCGAATTGAATGGCTGGCGCCACTGAAGTGACCCAGCCAACGCTTGGGACGATAATTTTTTTATTTTTTAAACGCTTTGAGAGAAGAAGGGCGTAAAACATAAGAAGATTGGCGGAAGAGCCGGAATTGCAAAAGATGGAATATTCGCGCCCGAGCCATTGTCCCCATTTGTTCTCAAAATCAAGGGTCACTTCTCCCTTGGTCAGGCGCGGATAGGTTTTAAGCCAAGAGATAAGCCGGTCAACATCGGAATGGTTAATAGTATCTTCAGCAAGGTAATAGCGCAACATGTTAAAAAGGTCCTTTGAACGTGTTGAGCAATTCAGGCGCGGGAGTTTTTGGGAAATCCCGTCCCAGCATTGTTAATGCCTCTGCGGCAATCAGTTTTGCGTTAGGATAGAAAGCTGCTTCCAGGGGTTTGCTCACGGGGCAGACAACGGGCTGCATTCCAAGACGGCGTATCGGAGCTTTGAGGAAATGAAATCCTTTTTCAACGATAAGGGCGGCGATCTCGGCGCTCATTCCGCAAGTGGTCCAGCTGGAATCAATAACGATGACCCTCCCCGTTTTTGCGACGGATGCTAAAATTCTATTTTCATCCAGGGGGACAAGAGACACTGGATCTACAATTTCCGCCTCCACGCCATGTTTGGACAGAAACTCTGCGGCCTTTAAGCTTTCTACCGCCATATATGATCCGGCGACAAGAGTCATATCGCTTCCTTTTCGGCGAATTATCGCGCGGCCAAGCGGCAACGCAGTCGGCGTATCGGGAACATCTCCGATAATATCATAGAGAAGCCGATGCTCAAAAATTAGTACGGGGTTAGGATCTTGGATCGCCGCGATAAGAAGGCCTTGCGCCTCGGAAGGTGTTGTCGGCATGAGAACCTTAAGGCCTGGAATATGCATAAAGAGCGATTGCAAGCTTTGAGAATGCTGCGCCCCTTGCCCCCAACTTCGTCCAACGATGGAGCGAATGACTAACGGGACGGAAGCGTTGCCTCCAAACATGGAAGACCACTTGGCGGCGATGTTGGCGATCTGATCCATGGCAAGATAAAGGAAATCGGAGCGAATATGAATATGGATTGGCTTCATGCCCGCCAAGGCCGCTCCTATGGCGATGCCCGTCATTCCAGATTCTGAAATGGGGGTGTCAAAAACGCGATTTCTCCCAAAACGCCCAACCAATCCAGCCGTTGTTCCAAAAACAGCCTTGTGATCGTCAACTCCAATTCCCATGATAAAAATAGAGGAATCTTGTTCCATGGAATGGAGAAGCGCCGAACGAATAGCTTGGCCGTAATTCATCCTTTTCATCGAGACTCCGCATAAAGATCATGATAAAGCGACTGAAGGGACGGGAAAGGGCTTTTCTCCGCGAAATTGACGGCCTGGTCTATCTCATTTTGAATTTCTTTCTTGAGAATATCCGCCCTGAGTGAAAATCCCTTCCGTTTTTTCAAAATTTTTTCCATTTTTTTGATGGGGTCATTGCGCGAATTATTTTCTTTGTCTTTGGGGGAGTGATAAGACTCCTGATAATCTGTTCCGGGGCCGACATGTTCATGCCATCGATTGGTCATATATTCCAGGAAAACGGGGCCTTTGCCTTTACGCGCTTGAGTGATGGCTTGGCTCATTGTTTTAAAAACGACAGGAGCGTCATTCCCATCATGGCGTTTTCCAATCAAGCCGAGACCAGAGACGAGACGGGCGAGGGAAGGCTGTTTGTGGCGATCCAAAACTTTTGAGTGGATCGCATAGCCATTGTTCTCGCAAACATAAACAATGGGAAGATTTTTAAGAATGGCGAAATTAACGCTTTCAAAAAAAACGCCCTCATCAACGGCTCCATCTCCAAAAAACGAACAGACCACGCGAGAATCTTTTCGCATTTGAGCGGCCAAAGCGTCTCCCGTGGCTACGGGAATAAAACTGCCAACAATCGCTGAACATCCGACTAATCCGACTTCCGGAGCGGAGAGATGCATGGATCCCCCTTTTCCTCTGGAACAGCCGGTTTCTTTTCCGTAGAGCTCGGAGAACATCTTCCCAAGATCTCCCCCCTTTGCAATGTAAATTCCATGTCCCCGGTATGTGCCATAAATTCGATCGCTGGATTTAAGGGCGAGACAAACACCGGCAGCCACGGCTTCTTGTCCTATCGAAAGATGAATGGGGCTCTGTATTTTATCGCTCGGATAAATATCAATAATTTTCTGCTCCGACATCCTGATTTTAAGCATGAGTCGGTAGAGCTTCCAATCTCTCATGCCGCTAGAGAGAGAGGAATAAAAAGGAGCCTTCATCAGGGCAAGGCCGGATAGGAAAATATTTCTTTCATAGAGTCTATTATATCATTAAAGGATAAACACAATTTTCAGGCTTCAGGGTATGCTAAAATCAGAAAGCTCATGAATCAACTTGATGTTCTTTTTATTCATTCCAATTCGGGACATCGCGTTTATCAGGATTTAAGCGAGGATTTCTCCGCGATTGAACCGCCCATCTGGGCCGGAATGCTTGCCTCTCACTGTCGCATGAAAGGATACCGCGTTGACCTCTTGGATTGTGAAGCATTGCGCTTAACGGATGATGAAGCCGTTTCCCATACTATAAATCTGAATCCCCGCCTTGCCTGTTTCGTGGTTTATGGACAGCAACCTTCCGCGAGTTCTCAGAATATGGAGGGAGCCACGGCTCTGGCGGATCATCTTAAGAAGAATTTCCCGGAAATTAAAATTATTTTTGTGGGTGGACATGTCGCGGCCTTGCCTCAAGAAGTGATGGGGAAGCATCCCAGCATAGACTTTGTTTGTCAAAACGAAGGAGTTTACACCCTGTCTAACCTTTTAGCTGGAAATCTTTCCGATCGATTGGACAAAGTGCTTGGGCTCGGTTACAGAGAGAACGGAAAAGTCATTTTCAATTCTCCCTCTCCGATCGTGGCCAAGGAAGATTTACCAAAAGATTTGCCTGGAGTCGCCTGGGATTTGCTTCCCATGAAAAATTATAGGACTTCGCTCTGGCATTCTTATCCGAATCAATCTCAAAGGCAGCCTTTTGCGGCCCTTTACACAAGTCTCGGCTGCCCAATGAAATGCTCTTTCTGCATGATCAATATCATCAATCGGCAAAAAAATGAATTTTCTGATGGGAGCGCTATTTTTCGTTATTGGGATCCCAAACATATTATCAGAGATTTCGATTATTTCGCCTCTCAAGGAATTAAGAACATCAAAATTGCCGATGAGCTTTTTGTTCTTAATCCGAATCATTTTTTAGAACTGTGCCAGCTTATTATTGAGCGAGGATACAATTTTAATATTTGGTGTTATTCCAGAGTGGATACGGTCAAGGATCGCTATCTTGAGACGATGAAAAAGGCCGGAATCAACTGGCTGGCCTTGGGAATTGAAAGCGCAAATTCTCTTGTGCGCAAAGATGTGACCAAGGGTCGATTTGAGGACGTTGACATTCGCTCTGTTGTTAGAAAAATAAGAGAACACGGAATTAACGTCATCGCCAACTATATTTTCGGCCTTCCGGAGGATGATCAGTCAAGCATGCAAGCCACGTTGAATTTGGCGCTTGAAATGAGAACGGAGGAGGCCAATTTTTATTCCGCGATGGCCTATCCGGGAAGCCCTCTGCATGGAATGGCTAAAAAAGCGGGTTGGGAACTGCCGAAGAGCTACTCTGGTTTTTCCCAACATTCGTATCACACCCTTCCATTGCCGACAAAACATCTGAGCGCAAAAGAGGTTTTATCTTTCCGCGATTATGCCTGGATGAAATACCATTCTGACCCGGGTTTTTTAGAAATGCTTAAACAAAAATTTGGCCAGATCGCCGTTGATGAAACCAGAAGATCAATGAGGGTTATCCTCAAGAGAAAAATTTTGGAAGCGTCCTAAATTTGACTAAAACACATCAATATTTTTACTACACAGTTTTTTCGTCGAAATCGCTAAAATTCGTGCTATAATAAAAGCAGGCCCCAAAAAGGCCAGCCGCGAATTGCGCGGCCATTGTCAGTAACATAAAGAGGATAGTAACAGGAATGCCTACAGGAAAAGTGAAGTGGTTCAATGATCAGAAGGGCTTCGGGTTCATCACCCCGGACGACGGGTCCAAGGACTTGTTTGTCCATCACAGCGCCATTACAGGCGATGGATTCAAAACCTTGGCCGAGAATCAATCGGTTGAGTTCGAAATCCAGCAGTCGGACAAAGGTCCCAGAGCGACCAACGTTAAAAAGCTCTAAGCGCCTTCACTAGGCGTTCTTAAACAAAACCCGCTGAATTTTTTCGGCGGGTTTTGTATTTTCAGTCGGAAAAAGGTAAAATGAAACTATGAATTCCTCAATGGTGTCCGGCTCTCGCTGTCTTTCTCTTTCGGAAAACTTGTCTCCAAAACTAATGAGCGTTCCTTCGGCCCTTTGGGTTTTGGGGGCTTCCCTTTTGATCGCCCTGTGCGCTCAAATTACGATTCCGCTTCCTTTCACTCCCGTTCCCTTGACCGGTTCGACATTTGGGGTTCTCTATGCCGCTGCGCTCTTGGGGCCGCGCCGGGCGTTGGCGAGCGTCGGTCTCTATCTCGTTTTAGGAATTTTGGGGTTTCCGTTTTTTGCCGGAGCCTCTTCCGGCTGGCATGTTCTTTTTGGAGCGACCGGAGGGTATCTGATCGGCTTTATCCCGGCGTCTTATTTGGTGGGCCTGTTATCCGAGCGCGGCTGGGACCGTGATCCTTTGACCGCTTTCTTCCAAATGATATTGGGGAGTTTCGTGATTTTGGCCTTCGGCCTGGTCGTTCTTTCTTTATACGTTTCCAAGGGAAGCCTTCTTGCCAAAGGGTTTTACCCGTTTTTGATCGGTGATATTCTTAAATCCATTCTCTCCGCCGGGCTTCTCCCGCTGGGCTGGCGCTTAACCCGGAAAAAATAATTAAGACTTGATTTGAGAGCGCCGGCGGCCGAGGCAATCGTTTGAAATCACGAGTATCCCGGCTTTTTTGGCGCGAGCTTCCCCTTCGGGATGGGAAATTCCGTCTTGAAGCCAAAGAGCCTTGGCCTTAATCAAAATCGCTTCCTCAATGACCGGCAAGACCTCTTCCGATCTTCTGAAAACGTCGACCACGTCTACCGGCCCGGGGATGTCGAGAAGAGACGGGTAACATTTTTCGCCGAGAATTTCCTTGTGCCCCGGGTTGACCGGGATAATTTTATAGCCTTCTTCCTTTAGATAGGCGGCGACGGAGTGGCTGGGGCGCTCGGGCTTGGGAGAACAGCCGACGACCGCGATCGTCTTATAGGCCAGGATTTTTTTTATCGTTTCTAAATCGTCCGAGCTTCCCGACAAGCGGCAGGCGCTTCCAGTTTCGGAATCCATGAGATTCTCCTTAATCCCATTCTACAAAATGTTAGGATTTCTTAAATGTATAGCCCTTTGATTATAGGAATTGAGGGAAAGAAGGTAAGCCGCGCCTTGGTTTCCCATCTCAAAGCGATTAACCCTGCGGGGATTTTACTATTAGCCCGCAATATTGACTCTCCGCGCCAATTAAAAACTCTGATTTCAGACATCAATCAATCCTTGGGAAAGCCGCTCCTTTGGGCTATCGATCATGAGGGGGGAAATGTCACGCGCTTTTCAAGAGGAGTGACCCCTTTTCCCAGCGCGCAAGCGTTGGGGAGAACGGGAAACCCGGATCTCTCTTATGCGGTGGGCCGCCAAATGGCTCTTGAACTCTCAAGCGTGGGCATCTCAATTAATTTCGCTCCGGTCATGGATTTAAGCGGTTCATCGGATAACCCCGGGATTGGAATTCGTTCCTTTGGAGAAGATCCGAAAACGGTTTCTCTCTATGGCGCGAATTTTATTCGCGGGCTTGAGGATCATCATGTTTGGGCCTGCGCGAAACATTTTCCCGGAATGGGAGACGCGCGCTTAGACCCTCATGTCTCAATTCCTAAAATCGCTGATTCTCGCGCGCTTATTTTTAAGCGTCATTTGCCGCCGTTTTTAGCCGCGTTTAAAGCGGGGGTTCATTGCGTGATGACCTCGCATATCCATTATCCGGCTCTAGACTCAAAACTCGCCACATTCTCAAAAAAAATCGTGACCGGGCTTTTAAAGAAAAAGTTGGGATTTAAGGGCCTGGTCATTTCAGATGACCTTTCAATGGGAGCGGTTTTAAAAAGCGGTTTAAGCGCCGCTGAGGCGGCTACCCAAGCCTGTCAAGCGGGGCATGATCTATTGATTCTCTCTCACCCCGATTTTGGGCTTCATGCTCAGGTACAAGAGGCGGTGAGAAAATTTCCTTTCAGAGAAAAAATTGACTCTATTTTGACTCAAAGAAAGAATCGCAAAAACCCCGATTCTCTTCATGGAAACCGCCTGGCGGCTTGGATTTCTCAAAAGTCGGTTCGCGTTTTAAGTTCGGGGGAAAAAAATTTCCCTTTGGAAAAAAGACAAGGCCCTATATTGGCATTGTTTCCAAAACTTTCAGAAGTAAAATCGCTGTTTACCTTTGAAGGCGGCTCCGAGGGTCCGGCGCGCTGGCTAAAAGCCCGACTTTTAAACCAGGGAAATGTTCAATTGATTGAAACTCCGGTTCAAAACAAAAATCTTGGTTCTATGCTTTCTCAGATTCGCTGTGCCAAGGAAATTTTATTTTTCTGCTTTGAGGCGCGGCGCTTTCCCGGCCAGAAAGCTGTTTTAGATCTTCTCAACAAAGTGGCGGCAGATAAAACCACGGTTTTTTTGATGAGAGGCGACGCCGATTTGAAGTTGATTGACTCAAAATCCGCCGTCATTGATATGGCGGGAGACAGGAAGTCTCAAATAGAAGCCGCGTTAAAGGTGATTCTCAAATGACGACCATTCTTTTCTTGCTTAGTTCCAGCTTATGGGCGCAGCAGTTTTCTCCGGACCATCCCCCTATTGTTTCTCTTTGCCGCTCTTATTATCAGTCGATTGACAAGGGCGAAAAGGAAAAAATACTCAAACAGATTTCCCAGACCGCTCCCGCAACCCCCATTGACGTTCAATATGATTTCGATCTTTATATGCGCTATCCGCAACCGTTGCCTCAGGCCGCGGTGATGAGTTCCCTTTCTCTTCTCAAGGGTCCCAATCGCGAACTCGCCTCGGTTTTCTTGGGTTATTTATCGCATAAGGATCCCCAAATATTGATGTTCGCCATTGAGGGGGCCTTTCAATTGCGTTCCCAGAGGGCTCTTCCCATCATCGAGAAAATCGCGGAATCTAAATTTAAATTTTCCGGCCCCGAACAGGCGACGCTTCTCAAGGATAAGCGGATGTGGGACGCTCATTATGAGGCCTTGGACGCGTTGGCTTTATGGGAAGGCGACAAAGCCTTTAAACTCATAGTCAAAAAAGCCGAACAGGCGCCTTCTGTCGCCCGCATTCTCGCTTCTCGTTTTTGGTCCAAAACCCTTCCGCTTCTGGTCGATTGGGCCAAAAGCGGCAGCGCGGCCAAGCGGGCGATGGCCGATGAAGCCGCAGCTACGGAAATTCCAATGTCCGTCATGGAGAAATCATATAATCAGATGCTCGCCATCGTCGAAAACAATCGCTTGCCTAATAATCTCCGCCATCAATTAGCCATCAAGGTGGGAATTTCGGCCAGTGAAGATCAGATTAAGGATTTAATTAAAAAATATCAAGCCCTTGGCGATGAAGATGAGCGAATGATGATTGAAACGGCCCTTTTCGCTTCTCGCAGTCACCAAGTCATCCCCATCTTGGTCCATTATGCCAAGACCAATCCCGATCCTATCCGGCGCACCAATGCCAGGCTTGAACTTAAAGAGTTGATGGATCCGGCGCAGTATCGGGGTTTTCTTCAGTGGGTGGTCAAAAACGACCCGGATTCGGAAAACCGAAAAGAAGCCTCCCGGGAATTGTCTTCGCTCGGTGGAAGCTAAAAACTCTTGCGCGGATTTTAAGCGAGAAAAACGGCAGTGGCCGCATAGAAATGGGTAAAATAAGGCATGGATACATCGCGGATCAGGCGGCTTCTTTTTGTGTTAAGCTCATTTTTGGGGCTCATGACGTTTGTGCCATCCGCTGGGTCCGTTTCTGGGCGAATCAAAATCCCGCCTCTTAAGAAAATCGAGATTATCGACACCAACAATTACTTCTCGGGATTTTCCTCGGATCTTTATCCAGAAAACTCCGCCGACAAGGCGTATTTATCGAACCTGCGCGCTTATGTTCTTAAGAGAGTTCGCCTCGATCCCCAAGATGATCCCGGCGTGATCCTCAAAGCGCTGGAATGGGTCAGCCTTCAGTGGAAACAAGACGGAATGAATGAGCCCCGCAAAGGCGAATCCGCTCTAGATATTCTCAAAGATGTCCATCAAAGAGGGGCCCGATATCGCTGTGTTGAGTACAGCTTGGTTCTTTCAGAAATTCTGCGTTCTCTGGGATATGTCAGCCGCAAACTCTCTCTTCGTTCCGTCAATGTCGCCTATGGTCCCGGAGGGCAGGGACATGTCGGAACGGAAGTTTGGTCGAACCATCTCCAAAAGTGGATTTTTGTCGATCCTCAATTTAGCGTTTATCCTACATATAAAGGCCGATATCTCAACTATTATGAAATCTACCGACTAAAGAAACAAGGGAAATTTTCCAAAATACGATTTAATGCGACCCCGGGATATCAAAAACGGGATCCTAAGTTTAACGCCCAGGACTACGTTCGCGGTTATCGGCAGTTTCTCAAACAATATTTCGGCTATATGGCAACCCCGATAACGCGCTCGGGAAAAAACTACGATCTTGTCTTACAGTTGGATGGAAAAAGAGAGCCGCTGACATTCCAGGGCTTGCCTTTGGGAAACAGTCTATTCACCCGTGATCCGAGAGACCTCTATTTCAAGGTGAATCAAACATTGATCAATTTTCAATATCGGCGCGATGCGGGAAGCTATCAGAAACTGCTGAAGGAGAAGGGCCTTGTCATTACGGGAAAAACCGACGCGGAAAAAATTGCGGAGGTCAAAAAATTGGAACCGCTATTCGCGGACAAACCTAATTTTATTCTCTCGTTTCTCAACAACTCCCCTTGGCATTCTTATTATGAATATAGGCTCTCCGCGCGAGGTTCCTGGCTTAAAATTAGCGGTGACTCAATGAACTGGAATTTAAAATCGGGGCGAAGTTATCTGGAAGTTCGGTCGGTCAATCAAATGGAAATACCTGGTCCAGGCACATTCGTTGATGTGCTATATCAGTAAACTCTACAGGAGGAGTCCATGAGAAATAAATTAACGTTTACCGCAGCCGCGATGGCATTAGGGTTTGCGTTTGTCCAAGCCTGGCCCGGGGATTGGGGAGGCCTGGGAAATGCCTACGCTCAGGCCCAATCTATTACAGTAAAAAGGCCACTAAAAGCAGGAACTCTGAATAATCCCGTAGCCAAAGAAGAAGTCATTTCTAGCGACCAATTGCGGATTGCGGGAAATAATGGTCTGATCGTGATTCGCCCGGGAGATAGTGGGAAAATCCGCTATAGCGTCTCCTATAAACGCCCCTTTCATGGCTGGAATTTTGGGCTTTTCCTCAAGTCAAGCAAAGGTAGGGATATGGGAAACACGGTTCATTTTGATCCTAAAAACGGCCTCCAAATCCATGCTGCGAACCGCTGGGAGTTTAAAGCTCTTGTTTGGGCGCCTCAGAACATCCAGATCACCGTCATATCGGGAAATGGAAATATTGACATCGCTCAACATAATGGAATAATCAACGCGTACAGCGAAAGTGGGGATGTCCGCATTGACGCCTCCTCAGGAAAACTCAATGTTACATCCCAAAGCGGCAATGTATCCGTTACCAATTCAGCGGGCCCAATTATGGTCAAAGCGGAAAGTGGAAACGTTCGAATCATCGGGGGATTAAAAGGATTGGATGTTAGAGCCGAGAGTGGCGACATTTCCATTATTGGTAGCGGACCCAATTGTCGCGCGAAAACCGATAGCGGAAACATTATTTTCTCGCCGACGGCTCTCAAGCCGGCTCAATGCATCGAGGCCCATACAGAGAGCGGCGATATAAAAGTGTCGCGCCAGTGGAAAATTTGCGATCAATCGACCGTCAGCCTTCAAGCGGAAAGCGGCGATATCGTGATAAAGTAGCGATAAGGGGAGAATTTTGTAAATTCGGGGCGGCTCGGGCACAAGGCCTTAAATATCCGCTTTTCTTAATCGCAAGGCGTTTAAGATGACGGAGACCGAGCTAAAACTCATAGCCGCCCCGGCCAAGGCGGGACTCAGCAGAGCGGAAGTTCCAAATAAAGGATAAAGCCCTCCCGCCGCGATGGGAATAGCGAGCGCGTTATAGGCGAAGGCCCAAAATAAATTTTGCCGGATATTGCGTATCGTCAGCTGCGATAATTTGCGGGCGCGGGCCAGGTCTTTTAAATCTCCATGAACCAAGGCAATGGGGGCGCTTTGAAGGGCGGCGTCGGTTCCCGTTCCCATCGCGATTCCGACGTCCGCTTGGGCCAAGGCGGGGGCGTCGTTGACTCCGTCTCCGGCCATTAAAACCCTGTGTCCTGATTGTTGGAGATTTTTGATCATCTCTTGCTTCTGATGGGGCAAAATTCCGGCTCGGATGTCTTTAATTTCCAATTTTTTAGCGACAGCCAGGGCCGTGGCCTCGTCGTCTCCGGTCAGCATGACGATTGAAATTCCTTCTCGCTTTAAAATTCTCAGAGCTTCAAAGGCGGAGGCTTTGACCGGATCGGAAATTCCGATGATCCCGGCGATTTTGTTTCCGTCTGAGACAAAAACGACGCTCTGGGCTTCTTCCCGGAGTTCACGAGCCTTGTCTCTCAAAACGGAAATATCGATGGAATGGTTTTGGATGAACCTTTCATTTCCAATCAAGATTTCCCGACCCATTATTTGGGCTTTAACTCCTTGCCCGGGGAAAGACTCAAATTGAGAAACCTCTAAAAACGGAGTCCGGCTGTCGTTGGCTTTTTTGACGATGGCTTCTCCCAGAGGGTGTTCGCTATGTTTTTCAAGGCTCGCGGCCAGGCTTAAGACTTGAGATTCCTCAAAGCCGGAGGCGGGGATTAGAGCCGTCAGGCGCGGCTTTCCCTCGGTTAAGGTGCCGGTTTTGTCGATGCAGAGAATATCGGCTTTCTCTAAAATTTCAAGAGATTCCGCGCTTTTAATCAAGATTCCCATTTCCGCTCCTTTCCCCGTCCCGACCATAATCGACATCGGAGTGGCCAGCCCCAGGGCGCAGGGACATGCTATGATCAAAACGGAGATAGAGCTCGCTAAAGCGTGGCTGAGACGCGGCGCGGGGCCGAAAAAAAACCAGAGGAGCCCCGATAGCGCCGCAATCAGAACCACGGCGGGGGCGAAATAAGCGGCCGCTTGATCCGCCAGCCTCTGAATTTTGGCGCGGCTTTTCTGGGCCTGGGCGACCAGATGAATCATCTGGGAGAGAAACGTCTCGGAACCCACTTTTTCGGCTTTCATCGTGAAACTTCCGGAACCGTTGAGAGTTCCTCCAATGACCGGGCTTCCCGCGCTTTTTTCAACCGGGAAAGACTCGCCGGTTAAAAGAGATTCATCCACCACGCTGCGGCCTTCAAGAACGCTTCCGTCGCTCGGAACCCGTTCCCCGGGTTTGACCCTTAAAACATCCCCGCGCTTGATTTGTTGGGCGGAGATTTCTTCTTCTCGATCGGCGGAAGCGATTCGATGGGCTTTGGGTGGCGAAAGCCTCAAAAGAGCTTCCAGCGCTCCCATCGCCCGCCTTCGAGCCCTGATTTCAAGTGTTTGCCCCAACAAGACCAAGACGATGATAATGGCTGCGGATTCAAAATAAACCGGGGCTTGCCCGTTGGACGTTTTAAACGTTTGAGGAAACCATTGCGGGAAAAAAAGAGAGACGACGCTTGAAAAATAGGCGATTGAGGTCCCCATCGCGATCAGCGTAAACATATTCGGGCTTTTATTTTTTAGGGATTCCCAGGCGCGGATGAAAAACGGCTTTCCGCACCACAAGACGATGGGCGTGGCCAAAATAAATTGAAGCCAAGCCCCGGTCAGCGTCGGTTTGGACATCGAAGACATGGACACAAACAATAGCGGGATTCCTAGAACAAGTCCAATCCAGAAACGCCGGCTCATATCGGTTAATTCCGGATCGGGAGCGCTTTGAAGACTGGGAATCTCAGGGTCTAGCGCCATTCCGCAGAAGGGGCAAGACCCCGGACCCTCGTTTTTGACCTCGGGATGCATCGGGCAGCCGTAAACCGCTCCTGGAACGGGAGATTCTTTTTCTTGCTCGTCGGGATTGAGGAATTTCTCCGGGTTTGAGGCGAATTTTTCCCGGCATTTGGGATTACAGAAAAAATAAGTTTGGCCTTGGTAAGCGAAAGATCCGCCCTTTGGGTTAGGCGGGAGAACGGTCATCTTGCAGACCGGATCGGTGGCGGAAACTAATGAGGCGTCCATCTACTTATGATATCAGTCTTATTCTTATCAAGGCAAAATTTTGGAAAAACTATCGCTTTATGCCACAATAAAAGTGTCGCACCGGAAATAAAAAAAGGAGATTCTTATGATTAAGGGAATGATTCTGGGAGCTTTAAGTCTGATTGTCGGCGGCGTCATAGTCGCCGCTCTGGTCATCAAATTGGGATACGCTCCGGCCAACGCCGACGCAACACCCTCTTGGCTTGAAAAGACGATCGCAAAGACCGCTTTGCGCGCGGTCATTAACCGCCAAGCGCCAAAGACTCCGAACCCGGAAGCCTTGAATGATCAAAATTTAATCGAGGGAATTGAAATTTACGCCCAAAACTGCGCGGTCTGTCACGGAGCTTCCGACGGGCAACCCTCCAATATCGCCTTGGGGCTTTATCAGAGGCCGCCGCAATTGGCTATGCACGGCGTTGAAGACGATCCGCCGGGGCATACCTTCTGGAAGGTTTTCCATGGGATCCGCATGACCGGCATGCCCTCTTTCGCTCACACTTTGACTTCGGAAGAGATTTGGAAAGTGGCTTTATTTCTTCAGAACATGAAAACCTTGACTCCCGCCGCTCAAGCGGTTTGGAAGCACGTTCCCAGTCAGGCAGTTAAAAAGGCGAGCTGATTTCCAGGGCCGGCTCAAGGGCTTTAATGGCTTTCGCGCAGTAAATTAGGTTAACGAACAAAAGCGCGCGAGTGACTTGCCCGATTCGGTTGTCCGGGCTCGTGATGATTTTTGAGCGTTCTCGGGCCGATAGGACGTCAATATTTCCTTGATAAGAGACATCGATAATGGCAGCTCCTGGTTTAATCCAGCGCGGGTCAATTGAAAAATCGGGGCTAGGCACCGCCGTCACTAAAATATCCGCGCGCCGAACGCACTCTTCTAAATCAGTTTTTTGGGTCTTATCGTGGCATTTGACGACCGTCGCGCCTAAATTTTCGAGCATGAGCCCCAAAGGCTTTCCCACCCGCATCGAATTGTTGATGATCGAGACAAAAGAGCCTTCGATTGGAACCCCGTGTTCTTGAAGGGTTTTAACGACGGCTTTCGCGGTCGCGGGAACGACGCATTTAGTCGTTTGACTGGCGTCTAAAAATTTTTTGTATTTGATCAGATACCCCAGATTGAGGGAATGAAGCCCTTCGACGTCTTTGAGAGGGCTAACTAAATCCATTAAGTCTTCATCCGGCATGGATCCATGAATCGGATAAAAAACGAGAATGCCGGAAATAGAGGAATCGAGATTCAATTTCCCAATCAAAGACCAAAGCTCGCTTTCAGAGGCAGGTTCAAATTTTTTCGCGTTAAATCCCAGCCTGGCGGCGTCTTTGAGAATTAAATCGCGGTATTGAACGGAAGATTCTTGCGCGCGCGGTTTAAAAAGAATTGTCGCAAGAGTCGGAATTTGAGGGAGAGTCGGCAACTGCCCTTGAGCCCACTCTCTAAATTTCTCCGCGACTGCGCGGCAATCAAAAGTCTCCGACATTCTTCTATCATATATGATGTGGAAAGCGCGAAGCGAATTAAAAAGGAAAGGCTCGATGTGTTATTAGTCGAACGCGGTTTTTTTGAAACCCGGTCAAAAGCCTTGGCCGCCGTGATGGCGGGGCAGGTCCGCGTTGACGCTGCGGTCATCACCAAGGCCGGGACCATGGTTTTAAAATCAGCCCCGATAGAAGTTTCTCTTCCCTGCCCCTACGTCTCTCGCGGGGGCTTTAAGCTTGCGGCGGCCTTAGAAGCCTTTCATATCGATGTCTCCGGAAAAATCGCCCTTGACATCGGAGCTTCGACCGGCGGTTTTACCGATTGCCTGCTTCAAAAAGGCGCGAAGAAAATTTACGCTCTCGATGTCGGACACGGACAGATCGCTCAAAAAATCAGGGCTGATTCGAGAGTGGTCGTTTATGAGAAGATTAACGCCCGCTTTTTAAACCCCGAGGAATTTTTCCCGCATCCCGCCTTGGCCGTCATCGACGTATCCTTTATTTCGTTGACCCAGGTCTTAAAACCCGTTTCCGATTGTTTGGAAGAACCATCGGAGATTATCGCCTTGATTAAGCCGCAGTTTGAGGTGGGGCCGAAACTTGCGCCCAAGGGAATCGTTCGGACGGAAGAAGCCCGGAATCTCGCGATATCCAAAATCCGGGAATTCTTGCCGCTTGCCGGCCTTAAAGAATGGGGGCTTATCGAGTCGCCGATTTCGGGGGCGAAGGGAAACCGTGAATTTCTCATTTATCTTAAAAAAAGCGAGAATAAGGCATGAAGCTTTCCGGCAAGGTCGCTTTCGTGACCGGCGCGTCCAAACGGATTGGGCGCGAGATCGGGATTTTTTTGTCCCAGCGTGGAATGAAAATCGCGCTTCATTATCACCGCTCAAAAAAAGAAGCTTTGGAATTGGCGTCTCAAATTAATCGCATTCATCCGGGTCAGGCCAAGGCGGTTGGGGCTAATTTAGAGGACCCCCGGCAAATCAAAAAAGCCGTCGCGTCGGCGGGAAATTATTTTAAGAAAATCGACGTTTTGATTAATAACGCTTCTATTTACGAAAAAAATCAATTTGGAAAGACAAGCCTAAAAGATTGGGACCGCCATTTAAATATCAATTTGCGCGCGCCTTTTTTCTTGGCCCAGGAAATCGTTCCCTGGATGAAAGAGGGGGGGCAGATCATTAATATCGCCGATTGGGCCGGGCTCAGGCCCTATCCCGATTTTATTCCTTACTGCGTTTCCAAAGCGGGTCTTCTATGTCTCAACACCGCCTTGGCAAAAGCCTTAGCTCCCAAGATTAGGGTCAACGCGATTTTGCCGGGGCCGATTCTGTTGCCGGAAGGCTCATCGACTCAGTTTAAACGGGCGGTGATCAGGGCGACCCCTCTTAAGAGAATCGGTTCGCCTCAAGATATAGTTCAAGCCGTCGCTTTTTTAATTGAATCAGGGTCTTTCGTGACCGGCGCGCAGATTCCGGTTGACGGCGGGAGATTAATCGCATGAATCCGAAAAACTACCAAGTGACCAGGGTCATTCATTTTTGTTACGGGCACCGGCTTCTCAATTACGCTGGGAAATGCCGCCATCCCCACGGGCATAATGGAGTTTTGGAAATTACCATTTCCTCATCGGTCTTGGATTCTTTGGGAATGGTGATTGATTTTGACGAGATCAAAAAAAAGATTCAGGCATGGGTGGACGCGGAACTGGATCACAAGATGATTTTAAATGAAAAAGACCCGTTGGTTCCGGTTCTTCAGAAGATGGGCGATCCTGTGGTTCTTTTTCCTTCCAACCCGACGGCGGAAAATATCGCCAAATATATTTTTGATTACGCGAAAAACCAAAATCTGGACGTTCGATCGGTGAAATTGTGGGAAACTCAAAACTCCTACGCCGAATACCAGTCTTAGATTTGAAACTTGTTTAAAAAGACCTTGCCTTCGGGGATATAGAAATTTTCTCCGCTGAGAAGATTTACCTTGTCTTTAATCCCGCAAGGCGAAACCGAAACTCTCAGCGAGTGATAAAATTTATCCGCCACTCCGGAGGGAAATAGCGGAGACCCGCCGCCGCCGGTCAAAACATATCGCACTCCTTTATAATCGCAGACGGCAAAGGCGTGTATGTGCCCGGTATAAACGCGGTCGACTTTGTGCCGGGCCATCATCTCGATAAATTCCGAAGAGCCTTTTTTAAACCCGCCCCGGCAGGAAACGGGAATGTCGTTCCAAAACCGCAGGCTCATTGGCGGCATGTGGGTGAGGACGATTTTTTTAAGAGGAGTTTTGAGAGCTAAATTGAGCCAGCGCAACTGCGCGCGGGTAATCTTGGCGCGGCTGGAATCTAAAATGATTAAACGGGCCGGACCGCGGTCAAAGAAATAATTGGTTTTGGATCCAAAAAGAGAACGATAAAGCCTTGAGTGAGATTTTCCATTGGGTTTTGAGCGATCGTGATTTCCAATGACCGTCAAATAAGGTATTTCCGGAGGCGCGCTTGAGAGGGTCTGAAAAAATTTCCGGTAATTTTCGAGAGTCCCGCGGCTGACCATATCTCCCAGCTGAAACATAAAATCAAGGGGGAGATTTCTCAGCGAGAGAAGATGCTTGGTAAATACCGCCGGTTCGCTGAAAAGCTTTCTAAATATCCAAAATCTTCCGGGCTCGGAATCTCCCAAAACAGCGAAATCAAATGAATCAGTGGCGGATAGAGGCTTACTCAGGAGTTTGCCGATTTGATTAGACCTTTCCCAATGACGGGAGGAGGCCTTGACCTCGCCGTAAAGATCGTCGGAAGAACCTTTTTCCGCAGTTAGAGAAGAAGGAAAAGAGAGCGGCCAAGGGACATCAAAGGGAAGGGAGATCATTCGTTTTCAAGAGGCGCGTCCCAATAGGCATTATCAATGAATCGCTGCCAGGACCTGCGCAATTGAGCGGGGGCGCGCATAAAGACGATAGAGCCCCTCTTCATTTTGGGGCGGGAGATGGGAATTAACAGGCGCATTCCCGCTTCCCTGGGAAGGCGATTTCCTTTCTTTAAATTGCAAGGCACGCAGGAAGTGACGATGTTAGACCAATCGGTTTTTCCGCCGCGGGATTTAGGGATGACATGGTCGAGATTGAGTTGATTGAGAGCGAATTTTTTCCCGCAGTAGCAACAGCGGTGCTTGTAATGAAGATAAATATTGCGGCGGGTAAAGGGGATTTCACGCAAAGGCACTTTGTCAAAGAAGTTAAGGGCAATGACTTCCGGGATGGCAATCTTAAAGGAAGGGGTGCTGATAAACCCCGCTGGATTTTTTTTGATGACACGGGAAAGTTCCACCCAGTCTTTAAAATTGTGGGTTTGATAATCTTCTCCGACTACCGAGGCTCTTCCTAAATAGAGGAGAGACAAGGCCCTCTGCCACGAGGACACCTCGACGGCGCAGAAACTGCGATTTAAGACAAGAACTTCGCTCATAGACTTTCACCCGTAGTATAACAGGCGCTTGTTAAATTTTCCAGTCCCAATATTTGAAGACGGGAATATTCCTTAAGTTATAGAATAACTCGTGTCGAAGGCGAAAATAATGGGGCTGGCAGCGGCGGCCTTGGCCGCGTTTTTTACCGCGGTATTTTTTGGAATTTCCCAGATTGAAGATTCATCCGCGACCTATGACGAGCCCGTCCATTTGGCGAGCGGATATCTCGCGCTTAAAACCCAATTGCCGCCGCTGAACTGGCGCGATCATCCTCCCTTAGCGGAAATATGGGGGGCTTTTCCGCTTCTTTTTTTAAATCCTTCCACCATGACCCTAAATCCCGATTTCGGGAGGCTTTATAATTTTTCGGATCAATTCATCTATAAAAATCGGGTTGACGCTTCTCGCTTGCTTAATTCCGCCCGAATTTGGAATTTAATCAGTCTTCTTTTAATTTTGTTTCCCGCAGTTTTGATTTGGTCTTGGAGTTTGGGCCGGGAGACGGCCTTTCTTGCGGCGTCTTTTTTCCTCGCCTTTTGCCCGCCGATTTTTTCCAATTTTGCGCTGGCGACCACCGACGCGATGCCGGCTGTCTTTTACTTTTTGACCTGTTTTTTCCTTTCCCGCCCTCATCGCGGCTTTGGTGATTGGGCCTTGTCCGGATTGTGTTTGGGAGGGGCTTTGGCCTCAAAATTTAGCATGATTATCCTTCCGATAGTCATTGTCAGCGCTCTTTTAACCGAGGCGCGGGTGTCTCCCAAGCGCCAGCCAAAAATTTCTCAAATTCTCATTTTTGTCTTTCTAGCGGCGTTGATTCTTGCGTTCGCTTACCGCTTGAGCGGTCTTTCCCTTTATTGGGGCGGGCTTGCGCAAACACTGACAAGACTCAGTCACGGCCGTCCGTCTTTTTTATGGGGCCGCTATAGCCAAAATGGATTCTGGGATTTTTTCCCTGTGGCTCTCGCGGTCAAAACCCCGATTCCGCTCCTTCTTTTGGCCGCGCTTGGGATTTATTTGGCGTTAAAAAAGCCTTCCGAGAGGGAGATTTGGCTATTAATGCCCCCGGTGGCTTACTTTATCGCGGCCTTAATTTCTAAAACCGATATCGGCTATCGCCATATTCTCCCCATTTATCCTTTTTTGATTGTTTTTGCCGCTCGCGCCGTCGCCGCTTTAAAACTTCGACTCTCTCAAGCGATGTTTGCTGCCACTTTCATCGTTGCCGCGCTTTGGACGGCGTTGAGCGTATTTCGGGTCTACCCCCATTATCTCGTTTATTTTAACGAGTTGACCGGAGGGCCTGGCGGCGGTTATCATCTGCTCGCCGACTCGAGCCTGGATTGGGGGCAGGGCTTGAAAGATTTGGGACGGGAACTAAAAAAGCGCGGCAATCCACCGATCATTCTTTCTTATTTTGGGGTCGCCGATCCCTCATATGAAGGAATCCGATACTTTCCTCTGGCGTTTTATTCCAATGTCGACCGTCGCGATGGGACGGTCCTTCCGGATAATTCCGGGCCGCTTTTCTTCGCCATTTCGGAAACCAATCTCCAGGCGGTCTATTTTTCCGATAAGAATGTATTTTCCTGGCTTAAAAAGAGAACTCCCGCTTTCACCGCCGGAAACTCGATTTTCGTTTACGATTTGACCCATGATTTAGAGGGGCGCAAGATTTTATCCAAATTGCTCGCCGCTTCGGGCTCTATCCAGGCGGCCAATATCGTAAGAAGCGGCGCATATTGAAAAAGTCAGCGGCAGGGGATACAATATCCAGTATGGAGAAGACAAAGGCTCGCGCGGGAAAAACCGGGAGAGACCGCAATTTAAGAAGCCTGGTCTTGTTGCTTGAAGACGAAGAGCCCAATAGCGCCTCCTTGGTAAGAGATCATATCCTCAAAATCGGAGCGCCAATTCTCCCTTATTTGATGGATTTGGAGCGTTCTCATCCTCCGCTTTTTGAAAAGGCCAAAGGGCTTATCTCAGACGTTGTCTTTGGAGAAACTAAAAAGGAATTTGAGAAATTCGCGCGTTTAAGCGAAGCCAAGAGAGATTTGGAAAAAGGAGCTTTTTTGATCGCGCGTTTTGCCTATCCCCTTCTCGATGAAAGGATTTATCGCAAGTGGTTGGACCATGTCGCGGATAAAATTAAAAGCGATATTTCCTCTTCCGAAAATTCGACGACGGCCTTTAAGCGCCTCCACTCCTTTCTTTCCAACGCCATGGGCTTTCGCATTAATGAGGAAAACTATTACGATCCGGACAATAACTATTTAAACCGGGTCATTGAAATGCGGCGGGGAACGCCCCTCAGCTTGTCCATTCTTTTCCTGATATTGGCGCGCCGGCTTAAAATTCCAGCTTTCGGGATTGGTCTTCCGGGCCATTTTATTGTCGGGCTCGGGCGCCCGTCTTTGTTCTGGGATCCCATTTTAAATAAAACCCTCGACGTTTCCGGAATGCGCAAGCGTTTGGCCCAAAACGGGTTTAGTTATGATCCAAGCGTTTTAAGACCGGTCTCTAATTCCCATATTTTGATGCGGCTTTTGCGCAATTTAATGGCGGTCTATCAAAACGCGGGGCTTAATTTAAATAGCGAGAGATTAGGCGAATTGGCGCAGATTTTGTTGATTCCTCAATGAGAGATTCTCCCGTCATCTCTCAAGTTCTGGTTGCGCGGCTAAACGAACCTTTAAACGAGCCGTTTCCCATTTCCTCGGGCTCTCAAAGCGAGACCAGTAATGTCTTGGTCCGCGTGCGCCTTAAAGACGGCGCTGTCGGATACGGCGAAGGCGCTCCCTCTACGACCTTTAACGGGGACAGTCAAGATCTGACTTATCGCGCGCTGACTGAAGAGATTTCATTTCTGGAAGGAAAATCGATTGCTGATGTCGAATCTTTTTTAAAGAAACTCGATCGGCGAATGCCGCCGGAACGCGGGGCCGCGCGCGCGGCCATTCAGATGGCGATCTTAGACGCCTGGACTCGGTTTAAAAATATCCCTTTAAGATCTTTTTTGGGTGGGGCGAAAAAACGCGTTTTTTCGGACGTGACGGTGACCTTGATTCCGCCAGAAAAGTCTCGCCTGGCGGCTCGAAAAATCGCGCGATTGGGGGTTCAAACGATCAAAATCAAGGTGGGATGCGATTTGGCGGAGGATGAAAAGCGGGTTTTGGCGGTTCTTTCGGAGGCCCCCAAGGCGAGATTAATTATCGACGCCAATCAGGGCTATTCTTCAAAACAAGCTCTTGATTTTCTTCTGCGCTTAAAAAAGCGCGGGATTTTGCCGGCTCTTTTTGAGCAGCCGGTTAAAAGAGAAGATTTGGAAGGGCTTTTTGATGTCGAAAAATACGGCGGGGTTCCCGTCTGCGCCGATGAATCCGCCTACAGTTTTAAAGCCGTCCAAAATTTGTTTCGCCGCTCTTTTCCCTCCGCCGTCAATATTAAGCTCATGAAATGCGGAATCATCGAGAATATTCAAATCGCGGATTTGGCTCGAAAGAAAGGAAAGATTTTAATGATTGGAGGAAATATCGAGACCGCTTTGGCCATGACGGCCTCCGCCCATTTTGCCTGCGGGAGGGGAGATTTTAGTTTCGTCGATTTGGATACCCCGCTTTGGTTTTCCCGAAAACTCTGGAAAGGTCCGTCTATTGGCCGCAAAGGCCTTTATGACCTTTCGAAAGCTCGAGCGGGCTTAGGAATGGAGCCTCTTCCGAGGCTTAAAAAATTAGTTGGTTTTTAACGCCTTAGTTTCCTAAGCCCAATTCTTAAAAGGAAGGGCGGGGTCGCTTTTACTCTCAGAAGAGCGCTTTTTGGCTTTCGATGAGAGTTTATGAATGGCGACTTGGGCGATCATCGCTCCGTTGTCGGTGCAGAGTTTTAGAGATGAAAGGCTGACGGATATCTTTTGCTCCTGGCATCGCGCGATAAACATTTCTCTTAGGCGGCTATTGGCGGAAACGCCTCCTCCAACGACGATTTGGCGAATCCCAAATTTTTTCGCGGCGACAAGGGTCTTATGGACGAGGGTTTCGCAGACGGCTTCTTGAAACCCGGCGCAAATATTTGAAATTTCTTCCGGCTTTAAAACGGGCTTTTTGGAACTTTCGATTTTAGCGTTCATCGGTCTTTTAAGGCGTTTGTTGATGTAGTAGAGAACAGCGGTCTTAAGCCCCGAAAAGGAAAAATCAAAAGTCCCTTCAAGATAAGGGCGCGGGAAAATAATAGAGTTCTTATCTCCGCTCTTGGCAAGCCGGTCGATGATGGGGCCGCCGGGATATCCCAATCCCAATATCTTTGCCGCTTTGTCATAACATTCTCCGGCGGCGTCATCGCGGGTCCGGCCTAGAACCCGGTATTTCCCGGGCTTAAAAGCTAGAACCAAGTCGGTATGCCCTCCCGAAACAATCAGGGCCAGTAAGGGAAAACGAATTTTGCCCTCTAATTCGGCGGCGAAGATATGTCCCTCAAGATGATTGATTCCAATGACGGGGCAATTCCAAATCCGTCCCAGCGTCTCGGCGGCGACTCTTCCAACCAGAAGAGATCCCATCAGCCCGGGACCTTGAGTAAAAGCGACGGCGTCCGGCTGTTTAATTCCGGCCTTTAGGCACGCTTCTTCTATGACCGGAGCTATTTTTTTAAAATGGGCTCTTGAAGCTAACTCCGGAACGACGCCTTGATAAGGACGGTGAAGAGGGATTTGAGAAATCACGACATTCGACAAGATACCCCGTTTTTTATCGACCACAGCGGCCGAGGTTTCATCGCAAGAGGTTTCAATTCCTAGGACTTTCAAGGGGCGGCGTTTCCCTGTGTTCCCAAGATGCTGCGGGCTTTGAGAATTTCTTCCGCGCGGTCGAGAATTTTGTCCGGGACGCGGTATTTTTTCTCGACCATTGAGTGGGGTTTCTGGTTTTTCGCGTAAATCATGTCCCACTGATCGTAAAGTTTGGCCTCAATGTTGGGTGGAACATTGACGACAATGTCGGGCAGAATTCCGCCAGTGTGGTCTGTCTCGTTGCGCTGAATCGAGCGCCCGGACGGGGTATAGTAGCGGGCGATAGTCAGGCGAAGGCTGGAGCCGTCATCGAGAGGAATGATGGATTGAACGCTGGCTTTTCCATATGTGCGCATGCCGACCAATAGAGCGCGGTGATTGTCTTGAAGCGCTCCAGAAACGATCTCTGCCGCCGAGGCGGATCCTCCGTTGACTAAAACGATCATCGGAAGATCGGGAAATGGAGCGGTCTCAAAGCTTCTAAATTCCTCGCGATCGTCAGGTTTTCTTCCCTGCGTATAGACGATTAATTTTTTTCCGGCCAGGAAATATGAGGCGATCTGAACCGCAGAGGACAAAAGCCCGCCGGGATTATTCCTGAGGTCTAAAATAAGGCTCGTCATCCCTTGTTTTTTCAAGGAATTAAGCGCGAGCAAGGCGTCTCGGGCGGTGTTGGCGTTAAATTCCACGATTCGAATGTATCCGATGTGATTAGGAAGCATTCGAGAGTGAACGCTTTCTATTTTTATGTTTTTCCTTTCGACCGTAAAATTAAGAGGCTTCCAGATTTCGGAATTGCCCTCCGGAACTTTCCGGAGAATTGTTAAGGACACTTTGCTGCCGGGTTTTCCCCATAGATCTTTTTGAATCTCGTTTAATGTTGCATCCTTGGTGGTTTTCCCGTTGACCGCGGACAAGCGATCTCCCGGCAAGATGCCAGCGCTGTAGGCGGGGGTCCCTGGAATGGGAGTAATGACGGTGAGCCAATCTCCATCCACGTTGAGTTGAAGGCCCACTCCGTCAAAATGACCCTTGGTTTCGGTGTCCATTTCTCCGGCCGCTTCAACGCCCAGATATTGAGAAAAAGGATCCAAGGTGTCAACCATGCCCGACAAAGCCCCGTCCATCAATTGCTTGGTTGAAACCGGATCGACATAGTCTTCGCGAATGTAATGCAGAACATCGACTAGGGTTTTAATTTTTTTATAGGTCTCATCCCCGGAAAGCCCTTCTTGGGAAGATGAAGATACGATGACTTGACTTTGGGCGGGCAGACAAAGAGTCGCGGCGAAAAAAGAGAAAAAAGAAATGATCAGGATGGTCCAGTGTGTTTTTCCTAAGCGGGATCTCATCTTATCATCATATTATTTTTTCAACCAGCCAAGCGGATTAAGCGCGGTGGTCCCTTGCCGGAGCTCAAAATATAAATTCCCCGCGCGCGGGCCGGAAGAGGTGGTTCCAATGGTTTGTCCTCGTCCAACCGTTTCCCCGGTTCTCGCCAGAATGGACCCCAAATGTCCGTAGATGGCGAAGAATTCGCGGCCGCAATCGATAATCACGATTTGGCCGTAAGAGCGGAATGGTCCGGCAAAGATAACCCGCCCTAAAGCGACATTATGGACTGGCGAACGGGGCGGAGTTTCAAGGAGTATTCCCTGATGAATGACCCAGGTCTCCAGTTCGGGGTTTTTTTCCTTTCCAAAGAAACTGATAACTTTGCCGCGCGCGGGCCAAGGCAAGGAGTGGGGGCCTATGACTGGGCGAGGGCGATAAATCTTTCTAATGGGGCGCATTCTCTTTCGGTGATTAAATTTTTTTAACAGGAGCGTCAGGGCCTTTTCAGATTCTTCCAGTTTCTTTTCTCTTTTTAATGCCGCGATTTTTTTTGCGGCGACGCTTTGGATGAGAGATTGTTCGCGGGAAAAAGAGGCGGAGAGTTTTTGGCTTTGCGCGATGGCTTTTTGGCTTTGCGCGATGATTCCCTCTTTAACCTCATCCGTTTTTTGTTTATCCTGGACGGTTTTTTGAGCGCTTCCGCTGAGAGCTTTGAGCATTGCGGAATCATTGACGAGAGAAAACCTTAGGAATTGTTCCTGCTGAAGAAAATCCACGCCTTGATAGCCGCCTCCGGTTTCGATGTCGGAAAAATAAGCCCGGATATTTTTTTTCAGTTCTTCAGACCAAAAATTAGAGTCCTCTTGCAGAGATTTTAACTGGAGGGCCAGATCCTGTTCTTTATTTTTGACGGAGGTTTCAAGTTTTTTCAGGCGCCGAAGGGTTTTTTGGTTGGTCAAATGTTGTCTCTTGAGAAATTTGGCGTCTTTTCTTAAGCGGCTTTCCGTTCTTTGGTAATGGCGGATAGTCCTTCTGGTTTCGAGAATTTCTCTTTTTATCTCGCCCAGTTTTCGACTGAGGGGTTTGGCTTGCGCGGCAGGAGATAAAAATAACCACGAGATGATTACCAAACGCATAAAATCGCGCCCGAGAGCGCCGCAGGAATAATGAATATCGCTTGAGTTAAAAGGGAAGGCCACCTCCACCACTCTATGGCGCGGCCCAGGGGCCAGGCAAAAGCGGCGGAAAAAATTCCCCCAAGGCAGACGCCGACAAGGCAAACCCCGAAAGTTTTCGCGCTAAGAGAAAGAAGCTCAATCATCTTGCGCGGGGAGCGTTTTGAAAAAACCATGAGAGGGAAAATCACTCCTAAAACCAACAAAACAGAAGAAAGGCATAGAAGAGCGGTCAGCGCCACGGTCAGAAAACGCAGATATAGCCCGAGTCTTAAAATAGATTTAAGCTCTTCCGGTTGATAACGTATTTCGGTCCATTTTTGTTGAGCGGCGGCCTGAGCCATCCAGGATTGAAAAGAGAGGAGGCCTTTCTTGTTTAAAGTCGCTTCGACGATTGGCGCTATTGGATTTGTGGGCAAGAAAGAAAGATTTTGCGCCAATTCTGGATCCGCTTGCTTGAGAATTGAGAGAGCTTTTTCCGGAGAAATTAAAACGGAGGATTGGGTTCCGGCTATTGCGCCCACTGATTTTTGAGCGCTTAAGAGAGTTTGTGGCGATGATTTTTCCGGCATAAAGAAAAGAACGCGGAAATCTCTCCTCAAATTATCGGCGAAACGCCTCGAGGCAGTTTTCGATAGAAGAAGAGTCTCTCCCCCGAGACCGAGAATGATTCCAAGCAAAAAAGCCGCAGAGAAACGTCTTTTCATTGGTAGATTATGGTCTTATGAACCTTAAAAGGTAAAAAAAACAACACCCAATCAAAAGCCCCGCCGCTCCGCCCCAAAACATCAATTGCTCCACTGCGCTTATAGCGGAAGGCGGCGGGCTTTTGGCCTTGCTTGGAGAAGCTCTTTTGGAGCGCGACATGAGCGGTAATACCTTGACGACATTTCGCTGATTGAGAAGGCGATCAATATTGGATATCGGGATTTGCCCTAAGAATAAAAGGGCGATTTTATCGGATTGGGGAATCGGCTGATATCCGATTTTTTTTTGGACTTTAAACCCCGTATTTTTGACAATTCGTGGAAGATCCTCCGACAATGTTTTAGAAACTGAGGAATTGACCTCCAGGCCGACAATGAGGGTTTCTTGAGAAGAGGGGGACATGGTTTCGCGCTTATGGTCGGAAAAGGATATTTTCTCGACCGTCGGGAGTTTAGCTACCTGCTTGATATTGGATGGAAGAATCCATCCCCAGATAAAGGCTTTTTTCGAAGGCCCATCCACCACAGGATTAAACCGGGCATCAGGGTGAAACCCCGCTTGTGAGCCCAGGTCTATCAGAGAATCCTTGAGGCTTTTCTTGGTTTTCATGCTCAATTTGAGACGCACGAAGACGGCCGGATTTCTAGATTTGGAAGTTTTTATCGGGGATGGTAAAAAATCCGGAAGGGGCTCAAGATTCCAAGGGCTGGGCAGAGGAACAGGCGCTGGAGATTGCGGCCATAGAGAATAGAGATTGAGATCAAAAGAGCTTTCTAAAGCGCTCGCTTTCAAAGGCGCGGTTAGAACGGGAAATAAAAAACACAGAAATAAGGAAAGCACGATTTCATCCTATCAAATTTAATGATTTGTTAGAATAATAATGATGATTTATTCTTCGCCTAAGAAAATTTTAGTTATTGGGGCGACCGGGCAGTTGGGGCGGTTGTGTCTCAAGGTCTTTTCTGGCGAGAAATACCAGACCCTGGGCACGGGTTTTTCTCGCTTGAGTTCTGGCCTTACGCCTCTTGATTTGTCTCAAGAAGGAGAAGCCGCAGCGGTCGTCTCTCGCGTTCGCCCGGATATCGCCATTATTTGCGGGGCCATGACGGATGTCGAGGGTTGCGAATCCTCTCGGGAAAAAGCCTTTCAAATTAATTCAAAATCTCCTGCCGATATCGCACGGGAGATGAAAAAAATTCCCGGCGGCAAGCTCGTTTTCCTGTCTACCGATTATGTTTTTGACGGAACCTGCGGCCCTTATGATGAAAACTCTTTGACGCATCCTCTCAATGTCTATGGAGAAAGTAAGCTCAAAGGAGAAAAAGCCGTTTTAGAGGCTTCAGAGAGTAATCTGGTGGTTCGCACGACCACTGTCTATAGTTTTCAGGCGGGCGGCAACAATTTCACGATGCAATTGCTTAAAAGGCTTTCTCAAAAAGAGAAGATGCTGGTCGCTGCCGATCAATGGGCGACGCCGACATATGCCCAGGATTTGGCCCTGGCCCTAGAGAACTTGATTAAAGTAGATGCCTGCGGAATCATCCATGCCGCGGGGTCCGATTTTATCTCCCGTCTCGATTTTGCGCGAGAGGCGGCGCGGATTCTTAAATTGGACCCCAGTTTAATTCAAGGACTTCCGACTTCGCAGCTCAAGCAAAAGGCGAAACGGCCCTTAAAGGCGGGGTTAAAGACGGATCGTCTGCAAAAGGCGGTTGGCTATTTGATGCGGGGAATAAAAGAGGGCCTTCGTGATTTCGCCGAAAATCTTGGGAAATCGCCCGTAAAATAAGATACAATAATAAATATAAGACGAGCCTTAAGGCCGCTCGGGAGTTCGAGCGGCCTTGCTTTTGGAGCAGATTATGGATCTATCAAAAATTGAGACGCTGATTAGCCCGCTCTTGGAACAGGAAGGCGCGGAATTGGTGGACTTGGAGTATGTTCGGGAAGGCTCGCAATGGATTCTCAGGGTTTATATTGATAAATTGCCGCGAGTTTCCATCGATGATTGCGCCTATTTCTCCGATCGCATTGGCAGTTTAATCGATTCTTCCAAAGCGTTGTCGGCTTCTTATGTCCTGGAAGTCTCTTCTCCCGGAATCGACCGCGTTATCAAGAAAGAAAAAGATTTCCAGAGGTTTAGCGGCAAAGCCGCCAAGATTCAATTAAAAGAGCCTTTGGAGGGACGTCGAAATTTCTCCGGAATTATCCGGGGATGCCAGGAGGGGCAGGTGGCTTTCGAGTGCGAGGGGAAAACTTTCTCTTTCAGCATTGACGCAATTGACGAGGCTCGCCTCAATGAAGCCGCCCATCTGTCTATTTAAATATGGCTAAATCGGAATTGATACTTGTTTTGGAACAAATTGAGCGCGATAAGGGCATTCCAAAAAACGAGATACTCCAGATGATTGAGAGCGCGGTAGTCAGCTCGTTGAGAAAATATGTCGGTAAAAACGCCGTCATCGAGGCCAATATTGACCCGGAAACGGCGCAATTTCAAGCGCGCGTCGTTAAAAAAGTGGTGGACGCCGTGCTTGATTCCGAAATGGAAATGAGTTTGGAAGAGGCGCGAAAAATAAAATCCGACGCCCAGGTTGGGGATGAGATTCGCTTTCCCGCTCCCGCCGCCGATTTTGCCCGCATTGCGGCCCAGACCGCAAAGCAGCTTTTGACCCAAAAGGTGCGGGAATCCGAGAGAGATAAGCTCTACGATGAATTCAAGCCCAAGGAAGGCCAGTTGACCGTGGGGTCGGTTCATCGTTTTATCGAGCGCACAATCGTCGTGGATTTGGGAAAAGTGGAAGGCGTTATCCCTATGCGAGAGCAGATTCGCCGCGAGCGCTACAATGTCGGGATGAGCGTTCGTTGCGTCATTTTAAGGGTTGACCGGGCCTCCCAATCTCCGCAGATTCTTTTGTCGAGAGCGGCGCCTCTTTTCTTGGAGCGTTTGCTTGAGATTGAAGTGCCGGAGATTAAAGACAAAACGGTTTCAATTATTTCCATTGTTCGCGACCCCGGCTTTAGGGCGAAGGTTTTGGTGAAATCGAATGATCCCCAAATTGATCCGGTTGGCGCTTGCGTGGGGTTGCGCGGCTCTAGAATTCGCAGCTTGATGAATGAGTTGGCTGGAGAAAAAATTGATTTGATCGCTCACAGCGATGAGCCGGAGAAGCTTATTTCAAACGCTTTGTCTCCGGCGGTGGTTTCTCAGGTTAAAATCATCGATGCCGCGGCCAAGAAAGCGATCGCTTTTGTTCCGGAATCCCAGTTCGCGATTGCCATCGGCAAGGAAGGCCAGAATTTAGATCTGGCTTGCCGGTTGATTGGCTGGAATATTGAGATTAAGTCTCAAATCGAGAAAAAGTCGGAAGAAAATTCCCTTCTTCCGCAAATTGAGGGCTTAAGCTCCAAGACGATGGATTTATTGGCTCGCGCGGGCTTTTCCGATGTTAATAAAATCGCGGAATTAAGCGTTGAATCTTTGACCCAGGTGGAAGGGATTTCCGATAAAATGGCGGTAAAAATTATCGCGAAAGCCAAAGCGAGTCTTGAGAAAAAGGCCTAAGCCCCTTTCGTTTTTTCTAAAATGATATTATAACCCTATGCCTCCCAAAGCCAAAAAAACTTCTGAACCTAAAGAAAAAGCTGAAAAAGAGAAAAAATCCGCCAAAACTCCGCACGCCAAAAAATCCACTTTGGAGAAAGGAGAGTCGACAAAGAAAGCCAAGTCGGATTCTCCCAAGAAAAAAACTTCCGCCAAGCCTTCTATTGTCAAGGCTCGCGCGGAAGAAAGGGCTTTAAGCGAGGAAGGTTCGATTGCTCCCCCAACTTCTCATTTAGTTTCGGCTTTTGATTTATTCAAGCGGAAATCCGGGCCCGCCAGGCAGGTTCCTTCAGTGGCGCGCTTGGCTCCGGCGACGGGGTTTAAGGGAACTCCCAATCCGGTAGCCAAGGAAAAACCCCCAGTTTCTCCCGCTCAATCTCCGGTTCCGGCTCCGGTGGCTCAGGTTCATCCCGTCCCCGCGGCATCTAAGCCTGTTGCGGAAGAGCCTAAGAAAAATGCGCCGCAGGCTTCCGCTGCGACAGCCCCGCCCGCGCCGACTCCAAAATCGACTCCGGCCTCATCTCCGCCTAAAACCGCGCCTCTTCCGGCGGCTCCCCCAAAGGCGGTTCCTCCGGCTCAGCCAAGGCCAGTCATTAAGACTCATCCTCTTCCGACAAAGCCTCAACCTAGACCTCAATCCGGGGCCAAACCCGCTCTTAATCTTTCCGCTCCGCCCGCTTCTCCCTCGGTTCAGGCTAAACCCGCTTTAAGGGTTCTGGAAGTTCCCAGCATCATCACGGTTCGAGAGTTGGCCGAGAAAATGGAAGCTACTCCCAATGAATTGATCAAAAAATTGATGAGCCTTGGAATCTTCGCCACCATTAATCAGCGCCTTGAAATTGACGCCGCGATGATTATCGCCCAGGAATTTAATTACGAGTTGAAAGTGACGGCGATGTACAAAGAAGAGGAAATCGAGACCGCCCGCGGGCAAAAAGATTCTTCGGAGAATTTAAAATCGCGGCCTCCCATTATTACGGTCATGGGGCATGTCGATCACGGTAAAACATCCCTTTTAGACGCGATTCGCTCGAGCAATGTCGCGACCGGAGAGGCGGGCGGCATTACCCAGCATATTGGAGCGTATAAGGTCGCGACCCCGAAAGGCGTTTTGGTTTTCTTGGATACTCCGGGTCACGAAGCGTTTACCGCCATGAGATCTCGCGGGGCCAAGGTCACCGATATCGTGGTTTTGGTCGTCAGCGCGGTCGATGGAATTATGCCGCAGACCATTGAAGCCATCGATCACGCCAAAGCCGCCGGAGTTCCAATCGTAGTCGCGGTCAATAAGATCGATCTTCCCGGGGCGAACCCGCAAAAGATTCGCCAGGATCTCGCCCTTCACGGCCTTAATCCGGAGGAGTGGGGCGGAAAAACGATTTTTGTCGATGTCTCGGCCAAGAAAAAAACCAATATCGATCATCTTCTGGAAATGCTTTCTCTTCAAGCCGAACTTTTGGATTTGAAAGCTAATTATGATCGCGCGGCTTCCGGCATTGTTTTGGAAGCGAAGATGGATCCTCAAAGAGGAAGCGTGGCGACCTTGCTTGTTCAGTCCGGGGTGCTCAACATTGGAGATCCCTTGGTTGTGGGTCTGTGCCATGGAAAGGTTAAGGCGCTCGTCGATGAGCACGGAAAAAGGCTTGAAAAAGCGGAGCCGGCGACTCCGGTGGAGGTTCTCGGTTTATCGAAAACGCCTCAGGCCGGAGATATTTTCAGCGTCGTTAAAAGCGAAAAAGAAGCCCGGGAAATCGCGGAAGAGAGGCAAAAACTCAACCGCGAACAGGTTTTGGCCCACCAACGCCATGTCAGTCTGGTCAGTCTTAAATCCCAACTGGGGTCCGTGACAAAAGATTTAAATATTATTCTTAAAGCCGACGTTCAGGGTTCGCTTCAGGCTTTGCGCGATTCCCTGGAGAGCTTATCGACCAAGGAATGCCAGGTGCGCATCGTTCATGCCGGACTTGGAAGCGCTAACGAGTCGGATGTTCTTTTGGCCTCGGCTTCAAACGCGATTATCTTCTTATTTAACAGCTCTTCCGAATCGCGGGCCCGAGAACTGGCGGCGCGGGAAGAAGTGGAAATTCGTTCCTACAAAATTATTTACGACTTAATTGCCGATGTCAAAGCGGCGCTGGAAGGGCTTTTGGCTCCTGAAATTGTGGAAGTGGTTGTCGGAAAAGCGGAAGTCAGGGAGATTTTTCCGCTCAAGGGAAAGGCCTTTGTCGCGGGCTCTTTCGTTCGGGAAGGGAAGGTTTCCCGCGGGGCGTTTGCCCGTGTTATTCGCAACGGAGCGAAAGTTTTTGAGGGGAAGGTCGTTAATCTCAAGCGCTTTAAAGATGAGGTCAAAGAAGTAGAAAAAAATCTCGAATGCGGGATTCAAATTGACGGGAACGTTTCTTATCAGCAAGGCGATACTCTCGAAATTTTCGTGAAAGAATCTCGAACGCGGCGGCTTGAGAGCGCCTGATCTGCCTTGTTTTCCAGGATCGATAGGCTTCAAGAACTTCTTCGCAAGGAAATTGTCGCTATTCTGCCGACAATTCGAGATCCCGGGTTTTCGGGATTAATTACCGTCACCGATATCGTTTTATCACGGGATATTAAAACCGCGAGGGTCTTTTACTCGGTGATGGGAAACCCGCGTCAGCGCATAAATTGCCAGAAAGCTCTTGTTCGCGCTACCCCCTATGTGCGCCAAAAACTGAGCCAAAAGTGGAGCGTCCGCATTTTGCCCGAGCTTATCTTTGAGTATGACGCGACGCCCGCAACGGCTTCCCGCATTGATAAAATATTGGATCAGTTGAGGAATCAAGAGTGAAGCCCGAGTTTGCGGGAATGATTTTGTTTGACAAGCCGGTGGGATGGACCTCTCATGACGCGGTGAGCGCCTTTAGGCGTTTTTTTCCGAAAAATGAAAAGGCGGGACACTGCGGGACTCTCGATCCGCTTGCGACAGGGCTTCTGATTATTTTAGCGGGAAGAACCCGCAAGCTCCAGGCCCATATGCAGGGTTTGGACAAGATTTATTACGGGATAATCAAGCTCGGGGTCATCACCGATTCCGGAGATATTACCGGGCGCGTTATTGAAAAAAAGCCCGTCCCCGCTTTGACATTGCCTGAAATTCAGCGCGTTCTTGACCAATATATGGGCGAGATTTCTCTTCCCGCGCCAATTTATTCCGCCGTCAAGCACAAAGGAAAACCGCTGTACCATTATGCCCGCAAAGGAATCGTCGTTCCCGAAAAACCGCGGAAATCGACGGTCTATCGATGGGAAGCCTTAAATTACGATCCCCATACCGGAGAGATTGAAAATCGACTATTTTGTTCCAGCGGCACCTATGTCCGCGCCCTAGCCGAAGCGATAGGAGCCAAGATCGGATGCGGGGCCATGGTTCAAACCTTAAGAAGAGAAAAAATTGGCCCTTTTTCCGTGGATGAAGCCATTGACTTTGAATCGTTAAAGCATTTAAAGACCGAAGACATCAAAAAATTGCTGGAATCCGGAACGATGAAATTGTTTCAAGTCGCTTCGGAAATAAAAACCAAGTCCTGATGTTCTACTGTGGAGTGGTCGTGCCCGGAGATAAACTCGGGCGAAAACTGGGATACCCCACCGCTAATTTAAAAATCAGCCCGGCCGTTTTACCCAAAGACGGGGTTTATGCGGGCGAGGTTTTCGGCGATAATCTGGGCGTTCGGCTCGGGGCGGTCAGCGTAGGACGAAGGCCCACGGTGGCGGGAAATAAAAGGGTTTTTGAGGTCTATATTCCGGGATTTAAAGGAAATCTCTATGGAGCCAAGCTCCAGGTTTCTCTCATTAAAAAAATTCGGGACCAAAAGAAATTTGACTCAATAGAAGAACTGAAACGCCAAATTGCCGAGGATGTTCGGAAAATTCTCAGTTTGAAGAAAGAAGAGCGGGCAAGAGATCGGCGAACTCCCGATCGGAGGAGAACATCTCGCTCTTTGGGATTGAAGAAATCTCGGCCCAAAAAAGCTTAAGCACATCGTCGTTGTTCCCGTTTTCTTTGAGATTCCCTGCGGTTTTTTCCACTCTCCAAAAAGAGCTGACGATTTGAATCGGTCTTTGAGTGGATAAATGAAGTTTTTTGCTGGAAAAAAGAATTTTTCCGATTTTAATGGAGAGCCCGGTTTCTTCTTGATACTCCCTGATTAAGGCGTCTTCCGGAGCCTCTCCGATTTCAACACCCCCTCCTGGAAAATTGACGAATTCGCGGTCGATAAAACGGCTTCGCGTCATCAGAACTTTATTATTTTCGATCAGGATTCCGTAGATGCGGCAGCTAAAGGAGATAGGTTTTAAACTCATTAAAATTTGCGCGGGGAGGGACTCGAACCCTCACGCCTTGCGGCATACGCCCCTCAAACGTACGCGTCTGCCAGTTCCGCCACCCGCGCGTAAATGAAATTATTTCTTTTTATTAGTAGAAGCAGGTGGAGTAGCGGGGGCCTGTTGAGCTGTCGGCGCGCTCGGAAGCGAAAAACGAGAGGTGACGCTCGACATTCCGCTTTTCGCCGACAACAGAGAGAGAAAAAGGGAGGTAAAGGCAAAAGCTCCGGCCAGCGCCCCGGTTAAATTGCGCATGAAACTTGATCCGGTCGGGGTGGTGATTAGCGAATCTCCCGAGCTCCCAAAAAGGGCTAGTCCCGCTCCGCGCCCGGTTTGAAGGAGAACTACCAGAATCATTAAGACGCAGACGGAGACATGAATCGCTAAAATGAGATGATAGAACATAAATTTAATCCTGAAAAACGTCTTTCTCATTATACCATATCGGGCTTTCAGGTCGGCGCAGGAAAAGAAGTTGAAACCTGGCTTTTTTCCCTAAGGTTTTTTCAATGGCTTTAAGATAAATCCGGGCCTGAGATTGGTATCGTTTCAAAGCGAGTTTCTCCTCTTCTTGAGACTTAGGCGCCGGTCCGGTTTTATAATCGGCGACTATCGTTTCATTTCCATTTTGATAGACCATATCGATTGTCCCTCGGATAATGGAGTCTCTTTCCTGGTAGGCAAACGGGATTTCTCTTCCTAGAATTTTGGATTGGATGATTGTCTGAGCGGATGAGGAGCCCAAAAAGTCGTGAATTAATCGCTCAGCTTCTTCCATCAGTTTTGGCTCCGGCGGGGTTAAATCCAGTTGTGATAGAAAAATCGCGGCGCGATGGATGATTGACCGAAGCTCACCGGGATTTTTAAAATCGAGAATTCGTAAGGCCTCGTGGCAAAGCTGCCCTAAAACCGCGGCTTGATTTGAGCGGGGAAGCGAATCTGTCTCGTCAAAAAGGCGACTTGTGTTTTGAGTCGGGGTTAAAGACCAGGGGCGAGACCCAAGGCTTGTCGGTTGAAAGCGGTCTTTCCATTTTAAAGCCCATTTTTCTGGCGTAATCGAGATTTTTTTTATAGGCTTTTGACGATTCAGCTTGGGATTTAAAAACGAGGAATCGACATTGATGTCTTTGGAGGGCAGGCTTAAATCGGCCGATAAAAACCGGGAGAAACAATAATCTTCCGGTGAAAAGCTCATATCTCCAATGAGAAATATTTTTTCCTTGGCCCGGGTAAGGCCTACATAGAGAAGGCGCAGGGCCTCGTGGTTGAGCCGTTCTCTTTCGCTGATTCTTAGGACGGCCATATTTAAAGAAGCGGCTTTGGCCTTGGGTAGATAAAACCCAACCGTTTGGGTTTTCCAGTCCGCCAAAGAAAAAGGAATTTCATTGGATTGCCCTTGCGAAGATATTCGCGGGATAAAGACGATGGGAAATTCGAGGCCTTTGGCTTTGTGAATGGTTAATAACCGAACGCAGTCAAGCGAATCATCGGCTAGCGGGCTTTCGCCTTCTTCTTCTCCCGATTGAACTTCCCGCAAGACTCTCTCAATCATTTCCCGAGCGGTCAATCCCTCTTTGTTGGCGATTTCCTCGGCGAGGCGGGAGGCTTTGAGAATGTTAGACACCGCTTGAGCGCCGTGATAAGCTTTGGCCGCGATTGGAAGAAGGGCGGTTTCTTTAATTACGCGGTCTAAAAAAACAGGCAGCGGTATCCGTCCTAATTGAGAGCGAAGATTTCTGAGGGTTTTTTCCAAAGCCTCCGCGCTTTTCCCCTTGATTTTATTAAGCGTAAGATTTGAGTCTTTGGTATCGGTTAGCGGAGATCTCAAAACTCCATTAAAGGCGATTTGATCGTCAGGGTCGTCTAAAACGCGAATGAGGTTCATAAAATCAATAAACTCTTGAGAGGAATAAAGAGAATTTCTCAACTGGGCGGCGTAAGGGATTTGAGCGTCCTTGAGGGCTTCAGTTAAATAAGAACTCCCCAATTGGGTGCGCCAGAGAACGGCGACATCTTTATAGCGGAATTTTTTTTGAGGCCCGCAATTTTCGTCAATCCATTGACAAATCCATTGCGCCTCCGCTTTTTGAAAATCCTGGGATTTGGCCGAGTCTCCGGAAAAACTCAGCTTGATAATTTGAAAGGCGGGATCGGAACTTAAACTTTGCGTGGTTTCAAGATTTTGATGGGCGGCCTGAAGCCCCTTGATTTCTTTCATCGTCTTTGAAAATAGAGAATTGATCGGGCGCAAAACTTCGGCTTTGCTTCTAAAATTGAGATTGAGAGACAGGGCTTTGGATTTCGGCTGAGATAAAATTTTTCGAGTGAAATCTTGATAGGCGGCGATGTCGGCCCCGCGAAAGCGATAGATCGACTGTTTGGGATCTCCAACAACGAAAATTCGGCCCGGCCCCAGAGTTACTTTTTTCCAATCCAAAGCCGTTGAATGGAGGTCTTCCGCAAGGAGAAATAAAATTTCTCCTTGCAAAGGGTCGGTGTCTTGAAATTCATCCACCAAGAATGAATGATAGCGGCGCTTGATTTCGCTTCGAATTTTTAGATTATCTTTAAGTAGATTTCGGGCCTCAATCAATATACCGTCAAAAGAGATAAAACCGGCTTTTCTAAAGGAGTCGCCAATTCTATCGCAGAAGGGCGCCAAAAGGCCGGTCGCTCTTTGGACTAAGGCATGTTTTTCAAGGGAGCAGTATTTCACTATTTTTTGCGCGCGCTGATATATCGCTTCTTGATCCTTGTCCTCTTCCCACGCTTTGGGCCATTTGGGCCAGGAAGTTTCCGTTTGAGTTGGATTCCAGTTCTCTAATATATCAATACCCGATTTTTTCGCCTCTGGAATTTGAGTCAGCGCCCGAATTTGATTTTTTAAATCAGAAAATTTATCCAGAAAAATTTTGCTTTTAGGCGGGGGCTTTCCTTCGAGAATTTCTTCTAATTGATCCAACAGGCGTTTTAGGCTTCCCTCTGTTTCCTTTGATGTTTGGTGAATTAAACTAAGAGGAATTCCTTTTTGAGCCAATTGCTTGGCTAGTTCTTTTAAATCCTTGATCGTGACGAATTTGAGGATCTGAAGCCAATCTTTTTCCCGCGGCATCGAAAATCCCAATTCAATATCCAGCCATTCTTCCCATTCCGATTCAAAGATCCGGTTGAAATTTTTTCCTTGATCGATATCGAAACTCGGGGAAAGCCCCGCATCCAGAGGATAGAGCCTTAGAATCCGCGCGACAAAGGAGTGAACAGTTTCTATAGGGGCTCGTTCGAGTTGGCTTAAGGCCAAACTGACTCTTTCTTCAATGGCATGATCGCTGAGAGAAAAGCGTTCTTTTAAAGAGTCAACCAATTTTTTGACCGCAGGCTGGGCCTCATCGGGGCGATGGATCAAGGTCGCGATTTGATGGAGTTGTTGCGCCAGGCGTATTTTCATCTCAGCCGCGGCTTTATTGGTGAAGGTTAAGGCCGCGATATTTTCAAGGGGATATCCTTGTCCGCTATCGCCGGCGAGCGTCAGGGAGAGAATCCGCGCGATGAGAAGGGATGTTTTTCCGGTTCCGGCCGCCGCTTCGACGACCATGTTCGAGCCTAAATCAAACTGAGCCGCTAAGCGGCTTTCGGAATCGTTCATTGGGCTTTTCCGGGGATTATCTATGCTGGAAAATGAAAAATGCGGCTAAAATTAAAAAGGAGAATCCGACAAAATGGTTCCATCTTAGTTTCTCTCCCAAATAAAACGTAGCGAAAACTACAAATACGGTGAGAGTGATGATTTCTTGGATGGTCTTTAGCTGAACGACCGAAAACTCGCCATAGCCGATGCGGTTGGCCGGCACTTGAAAACAATATTCGAAAAAGGCGATGCCCCAGCTGATCAAGATCACCTCCCAGAGGGGAACCTGGCGGTAGCGCAGATGCCCGTACCAGGCGAAAGTCATGAAAATATTGGAGGTGATTAAAAGAAGAATTGTCTTCATTGAGACTCGCTATTTGGTCCCGGAATTAAAGTTGGGGTTGGAAGAGCCGGTGTTGATAATCAGCGGCAAGCCGTCTTTCCCGGTGGGAACAAAATAATAGCGAGTCGCTGGATTATCGAAGGCTTTTAGTTCGATATACTGCTTGGTCAAGGTTTTTGAAATTTCCATTTGAGCTTGAGCCTTGGCCTTGGCCTTGACTAGGATTGCCTTGGCGTCTCCCGTCGCTTGAATATCTTCGGCGTCGGCCTGGCCTTGAGCGTTGGTGCGGGCGATATCCGCGTTTTCCTTGGCGATGTCTTCTTCGTAAACTTTTTGTTCCGCCTTTTGGTGGGTCGCAATCTTATCCGATATCGCGTCGGTGACCTGTCGGTCGTATTCGATATGGTCAATTGAGACGCGGGCGATCACGATGGGCATATCAGACAAAGCCGCTTGCAGTTTTTTCAGGATATCGGACTCTATAATCGGAGAATCTTGCCCTAAACGGTTGTGCTTGTGCCAGGAAAATTCCGTCCGCGTAATGGTCACAAACGGCGGGCGGATGACCTGGCTGTAATAATGAGGGCCGATGGTTTGAGCCAATTGATAGAGATTCGCTGTTTTTGGCCGATAGGTGACGGTTACGCGAACTAAAATATGGAGAGCTTCCTCGGTTAAAACATGCACTTCTTCGGTGCGGCTCTGCCAGGTCGTTTTATAGACAAAGATGTTATTCCAGGGGAAATGCCAATAAAAACCGTCGGTCAAGGGTTCTTTTTGAAGCGAGTGCTCGCGAAAAACTAATTGGCGCAACCCTTCGTGCCCCGGGTCGATCAAGGTTCCGCAACTGGATAAGGAGAGAGCCAGAGTCGAGGATAAAACGAGGGTCGTTAAAAGTCCACTTAAGCGGTTCATAGGGTCTCCTTCGGCTATGATACAAAAAACCGGTTTCTTCGCGTCTACGTATTTTGTATCATATCTCTCGAAGGGAGGTGGCAATGTCTTTTTTTATTGGACGAGACAGGCAGGCCCGGCGGGCTTATGGATTTGACGAAATAGCTCTGGTCCCTGGAGACTTGACGATCAACCCTGATGAGGTGGATACTCGCCTGTCTATAGGCCCTCTCAACCTCGAAATTCCTTTTCTCGCCTCCGCGATGGACGGCGTTGTCGATGTAGCCTTTGCTATCGCCATGGGAAAACAAGGCGGGCTGGGAGTTCTTAACTTAGACGGCGTCAACACCCGCTATGAGAATCCCCGCGAAGTTTTAAATCAAATCGCGAATGCGAGTCCTGAAGAGGCCACGGGCTTGGTTCAGGAAATTTACCAAAAGCCGGTAAAAAAAGAACTCATTGCCAAGCGAGTTTCCGAAATTAAGGCCGCCAAGGTTTCCTGCGCGGTTTCTACCATTCCCCAAAACGCCGATGAATACGGTCTCATCGCTCAAGAAGCCGGGTGCGATCTCTTTGTCGTTCAGTCAACGGTGACCACGGTCAGGCATCAAGCCAAGAAGTACACGCCGTTTAATATTGGCGCTTTCTGCAAAAAAATGAAGATTCCGGTCGTCGTCGGAAATTGCGTGACTTATTCGGTCGCTTCGGAATTAATGGATACCGGGGTTTCTGGACTTTTGATTGGGGTGGGTCCCGGGGCCGCTTGTACGACGCGGGGGGTTTTGGGTTTGGGCGTTCCCCAGGTCACCGCTACTGTTGATTGCGCGGCCGCTCGGGACTATTATTATAAAAGGACAGGGCGCTATGTCCCTATCATTACCGATGGGGGAATGTCTTCCGGAGGAGATATTTGCAAGGCCGTCGCCTGCGGAGCCGATGGGGTCATGGTGGGTTCGGCTTTTGCCCGCTCCAAGGAAGCGCCGGGACAAGGTTTCCATTGGGGAATGGCCACTCCGCATCAGAATCTCCCGCGGGGAACGCGGATTCAGGTGGGAATTACCGGGAGCCTTGAAGAAATTTTATACGGTCCTTCACGCTTGGACGATGGATCTCAGAATTTAGTGGGGGCCTTAAGAACCTGTATGGGGTCTCTTGGAGCTTCTAATATTAGAGAAATGCAGTCCGCCGAAATCATCATCGCGCCGGCGATTAGGACCGAGGGAAAAATTTTCCAGAGAACCCAGAGAATTGGGATGGGGAAATGAGGGGCCAATCTTCAGAAGTCGCTAACAGCGTGAGGCCTTTGGAAAAAATTCTAATTCTTGATTTCGGAAGCCAATACACTCAACTGTTGGCCAGGCGATTGCGCGAACTTGAGGTTTTTAGCGAGATCGTCCCTTTTTCCATTTCCAAAGAAAAAATTTCCGATATAGCGCCCAAGGGCGTCATTCTTTCCGGCGGGCCCTCCGGGGTTTTGGATAAAAACGCCCCGAAGACTTCCGCCGACCTTTTTTCATTGGGGATTCCCGTCTTGGGTATTTGTTATGGAATGCAGCTCTTGGTTCACGAACATGGCGGAAAGGTCAGGTCCTCAAACCGAAGGGAATACGGAGAAGCGGAAGTTCGGTCTCTTCAAGAAAGCGCGATTTTTAGCGGGGTTTCCGGCTTGTTTAGAGTTTGGATGAGTCATGGGGATAGTGTCGAGAGTTTGGGAAATGGATTTAAGGTTATCGCGGAAACGGAAGATTGCCCTATCGCGGCCATTGAGGATGAGAAAAAGAAGATTTATGGGCTCCAATTCCATCCGGAGGTCGCTCACACCAGCCAAGGCGGGAAAATTCTTGAAAATTTCGCGCGCAATATCTGTGGGATAAAATCTCATTGGACGGTTTCTTATGTTTTGAAAGAAGCTATTTCCCAGATTCAGGCTCAGGTGGGAAAATCAAGCGTCGTCTGCGCCGTTTCTGGCGGCGTCGATAGCGCGGTGGCGGCGGCTTTAATCAACAAAGCGATTGGCTCCAGGCTCCACGCATTTTTTGTCGACACCGGGCTTTTGCGCTTGGGCGAAAGGGAACGAGTGGAAACGGTTTTGGGGAAATCCCTGGGCGTCAACGTGAAAACTATCGACGCTTCCAAACTTTTTCTTAAGCGCCTTAAGGGAGTCAGCGATCCGGAGAAAAAGCGCAAAATAATCGGGAAAACTTTTATCGATGTCTTTGAAAAAGAGGCTCGCCAGATTAAATCCGCAGCTTTTTTGGCCCAAGGGACCTTGTATCCGGATGTCATTGAGTCTTCTCCCGTCAGCGGTCCGTCTTCCGTGATAAAAAGCCATCACAATGTTGGCGGTTTGCCCAAAAAAATGCGTTTAAAATTGATTGAACCCTTGCGCTTTCTCTTTAAAGATGAGGCCCGGCGCTTGGGGGCGGAAATTCAGATTCCAGATGAGATTTTATTAGCCCATCCTTTTCCGGGACCCGGGCTTGCGGTGAGAATTATTGGCGAGGTCAATCAAGAGAGACTAGAAATTCTCCGCAAGGCCGACGCCGTATTTGTCGAGGAACTAAAGAAAGCGGGATATTATTCGCAGGTGTGGCAGGCCCTTGCGGTTTTGCTGCCAGTGAGAACTGTCGGGGTTATGGGAGATTCAAGAAGCTATCAAAACGCCGTCGCTCTCCGCGCGGTTACCAGTATCGACGGCATGACGGCGGAGTGGGCGCGTTTGCCGGAAAATTTGCTTCGCCGCGTTTCTGACCGGATTACCCGGGAAGTAAGCGGGATTAACCGGGTGGTCTATGATATCACCTCAAAGCCACCAGCGACAATTGAATGGGAATAAAAAATTTAAGCGCGGATCCATTAGAGGTGACGGGAATTCCTCTTTTGAGGAAAGGAAAAGTCCGCGATGTTTATGATTTAGGAGACAATCTTCTGATTGTCTCCACCGATCGCCTCTCCGCCTTTGATTGGGTTTTAGAAACCCCAATTCCTGATAAGGGAAAAATTTTAACCGCGGCAAGCCTCTTGTGGTTTGATTTGACGAAAAAGATAATTCCCAACCATCTGATTACCACGGATCTTAGAGAAATTAAAAAACGACTGCCTTCAAGCGCTCGGGCTCTGTGGGAAAATCTGGAAGGACGAACGATGCTGGTCAAAAAGGCCAAGCGCGTAAACGCCGAGTGCATCGCCCGTGGTTATTTGGCCGGCTCGGGTTTTAAGGAATACAAAAAATCCCGCTCGGTTTGCGGAGAACCTTTGCCGGAGGGCTTGCTGGAAGCTTCGATTTTGCCCCATCCCTTGTTTACTCCGTCCACCAAGGCCGATCAAGGGCATGATCGAAACATCTCTTTTGAAGAGCTTAAATCTCTGCTCGGATCTGAAACCGCCTCAAAGCTTAGAAAGGCGACCCTTCAAATTTACGAGTTCGCTTCCGCTTATTCCAGATCCCACAGCCTCATCTTGGCTGACACTAAATTTGAGTTCGGTTTTGTCGGCTCTGAATTGATTATTATCGATGAAATCCTGACTCCGGATTCCTCTCGTTTTTGGGATGCCGCCCTTTACCGACCTGGCTCGTCTCCGGCCAGTTTCGACAAACAATTCGTTCGGGATTATTTAGAAACAACAGGCTGGGATAAGAACTCAAAGCCCCCTATTCTTCCACAAGAAATTATTGATCAGACCAAAAGTCGGTACCTTCAATTTTTAAAGATGCTTAAGGCCTCATGATTGCGGCAGCGACACATAAAATAGAGGTTTCACTTAAATCAGAATATGGCGATGCGGAATCTTTGTCCACGGCGTCTCTTTTGAAAGCCTCCGGAGCGCCTTCGGTCGTTCGGGTTCGCAGAAGCCGCCTCTATGAAATTCGCGGAAATTTCACCGTCACTCATATCAATCGCTTAAGCCGCGATCTTCTTTGCGATCAGATTATCGAGGACTTTCGAGTTTTGTCTCAAATGCCGTCAAGCCAAGGGCCCTTTTGGAAAATCGAGGTCAAGCTCAAACCCACGGTTTTAGATCCGGAGGCCGATACCATTAAAAGCGCGATGATTGAGATGGGCTTTCCCGCTCCGGATTTTGTTCGCATCTCTTCGGTTTATAAAATTGAATCTAAATGCGGCAAGCCTCAGATTGAAGCGGCGGCCGCGAAATGCCTTTTAAATCCGATCATTCATCTTTATTCTGTGACGGCTTGTTCATGACCGAGAAAATAGAAAGCGCGATCCAGTCTTCCCGGGAGATTGCTGATTTCAACTCCTTGACTCCAAAGGGGTTGATGAATTTGAGCGTTCAAAATCTTTGGTCTTTAAACGAGAAAGAAATTTTAACCGTTCAGGCGCATTTTAGGTCTCTTAAAAGAAATCCCACCCGCGCGGAAATGGAGACAATCGCTCAAAGTTGGTCGGAGCATTGCCGGCATAAAACCTTTAAGTCCCCCATTCGCTATCAAGAGGGCTCTAAAACCGTTTTAATTAAAAATCTTTTTGAGGAAACCATCGCGCGAGCCACCCGCCAGACTAAAAAGCCCTGGTGCCTGTCGGTTTTTAAAGACAATGCCGGAATCGTCAGCTTCGGGAGTAAAGGCAAATGGGCCTTGGCCTTTAAAGTCGAGACCCATAATCATCCTTGCGCCATTGAGCCAAAGGGCGGCGCGGAGACAGGCCTTGGCGGAGTCATTCGGGATGTTTTGGCCGCCGGGCTTGGAGCGAAACCCGTTTTATCAACCAATGTTTTCTGCGTGGCTCCTCCAAATAAAAAACTGCCATTGCCGGCTTCCGCTCTCTCCGCAGAGAGAATTTTGCGCGGTCTTGTCGCGGGAGTCAGGGATTATGGAAACCGAATGGGAATTCCGACCGCAGCAGGCGGGCTTTATTTCGACGATGGATACGCCTTAAACCCTCTTGTTTTTGTCGGTTGCGTCGGGGTTTTGCCGGCGCAAGCGGTTAAAAAAGAAATTCGCCCGGGAGATTTAATCGTGGCCGCCGGAGGGTTCACCGGCAAAGACGGGCTTCACGGGGCTACTTTTTCCTCCGCGAATTTAAACGGAGATGATCACTCGACCGCAGTCCAAATTGGGCATCCACTCAATGAAAAACGCGTTATGGAAGCGCTTTTAAAAGCGCGGGATCAAAAATTGTACCGCTCGGTCACCGATTGCGGGGCGGGGGGATTTTCCTCGGCCGTCACCGAAATGGCGGATATTGTCGGGGCTCGCGTTTCTCTTGATAAAGAAATTCTCAAGGCTTCCGATATGGAGCCTTGGGAAATCTGGGTTTCGGAATCCCAGGAACGGATGGTTTTCGCCGTTCCTCCATCAAATTTAAAGGCTTTTGAAAAAGTTTTTGCCGATGAGGGAGTCAAAATTCGCGTGATCGGCGAATTTGTCAAAACCGGTCGCATTGAAGTTTCCTGGAACGGTCAAAACCTGGTTAACCTCTCTCTTAAATTTCTCAATAATGGGCTTCCGATAGAAGAAAAAAAGGCCGTCTATAATCCTGTAAAACCGTCGGAATCCCGCGCGCCGCATCAGTCCAAGCCCTTGCCGGAACAGCTCAAGGAAATTTTGTCGCATTTAAACGTCTGCAGTCGCGAGTGGTTGATTCGGCAATATGATCACGAAGTTCAAGGGGGAACCGTGATTAAGCCTCTTCAGGGGGCGCGGCATGACGGCCCTGGAGACGCTTGCGTTATCTGGCCGCAGGCGGCGACTAGAGACACTTCGGATTTGTCCGGCTTTACCATCGGGCATGGGCTCAACCCGTCTTCGGGGAAACTAGATCCTTATTTAATGGCCTGGCTTTGCGCCGACGAAGCCCTTCGGAACATTCTTTGCGTGGGGGCCGATATTTCACGGGCGGCGTTTTTGGATAATTTCTGTTGGGGTAATCCAGAAAATCCCCAGGTTTTGGGTTCTTTAGTGCGAGCGGCCTTGGGTTGCCGCGACGCGTCTCTGGGATTTCAGGTCCCCTTTATTTCCGGAAAAGACAGTCTTTATAATGAGTCAAAAGACGCTTTTGGAAAAACAATTTCCGTTCCAGGAACCCTTCTCATTTCTTCGATTGCCCCGATTCCCAACATCGAAAAGGCCATTACCATGGACATGAAAGGCCCGGGAAATTCTCTTTATATGGTTGGTCAAACCGGGGAAGATATGGGAGGCTCTCTTTATAACGAATTAAATGGGATCTCTGGAGGAGTCGTTCCTCGCGTGGACGCTCGCTGCGCCAAAAGGAATTTTGCCGCGGTTTCTAAGGCGATTTCCAAGGGATTAGTCGCCTCCGCCCATGATTTATCCGAGGGCGGGCTTTTAGCGGCAGTCACCGAGATGGCTTTCTCAGGGGAATTTGGGGCGATGATCGATTTGGACGCCATTCCCAAACAGAAGCCTATTTATTCAACCGATGTCTTGTTGTTTTCCGAGACTCCCAGCCGGATTTTGCTGGAAGTCAAGCCCGAGAGCGAGGCCGCTTTTATTAAATGCGTTAAAGGCTCTTGCGTTAAAAAAATTGGGACTAGCATCGCCAATCCCATTATTAAAATCATCGGGCTCGACGGCCTAGTCCTGTTTGAAGAATCGGTGGCTCCGTTCAAGGCGGCCTGGCAGAGGACAGTCTTATCGTGAAAGCTCCCAAGGTCTTGATTTTATCCGCTCCGGGAACCAATTGCGCCGTTGAAACCTCCAACGCTTTTTCCGATTTAGGGGCCAGACCCGAGATTGTCGGACTCCACTTATTTAAAGAAAAACGTGTGCGCCTTTTGGATTACGATATCTTTGTTCTTCCGGGCGGATTCTCCTATGGAGATGAAATCTCGGCCGGCAAAATTTTGGCGGCGCAAGTAAAACTTCATATTGGCGATATTAAGAATTTCATACGGATGGGGCGCCCTGTCATTGGAATCTGTAACGGATTTCAGGTATTGGTCAAAGCGGGAATATTGCCGTTCTCGCCTTCTTGCGAACAGAGCGCAAGCCTGATATCTAATGATTCCGGGCGTTTTGAGAATCGCTGGGTGCATTTGCGTATCAACACCCAGAACCCCTCTTTGTTTTTTAAGGGGCTTCCGGAGATGATTGAACTGCCGGTCGCCCATGGGGAAGGGAAATTGGTCTTGAGAAGTCCCAAACAGCTTGAAGATTTAAAACGCAATCGTTCAATCGCGATGCAATATGTTTCAGATGACGGGAAAATCGCGCCGTATCCGGCCAACCCCAATGGCTCGGTTTTTAATATCGCGGCTTTGACTAATCCGGAGGGCAATTGCCTGGGAATGATGCCCCACCCTGAAAGATACACGAAAAATTATCAGCATCCCAATTGGACGAGGCAGACTTTTCAAAAACAGGCCTTTGGACTGGCTATTTTAAAAAACGCGGTCGACTATTGTCGGGGCTAAAATTTTCCCATGTGCGGAATTTTCGGGATTGAAAATCATCCGGACTCGGCTCATTTAACCTATTTAAGCCTTTTTGCCCTTCAACATCGCGGGCAAGAGTCCGCCGGCATCGCTTCCGCCCTAAACGGGAATATCAATTTTCACACCGGGATGGGCATTACTTCCGATGTTTTTTCGGAAAAGCGAATTGAGAAACTAAGCGGGGTTTCCGCCATCGGGCATGTGCGCTACTCGACGACCGGTTCCAGCCATATAAAAAACGCGCAGCCTCTGGTGTCTAAAACCAGGCATGGGGTTTTAGCCCTGGGACACAACGGCAATCTGACCAACGCCTCAATCATCAGAAAAAATTTGGAAGACCGCGGAGCGATTTTTCATTCCTCGACTGATTCCGAGGCGATTTTGCATTTAATCGCTCATGGAAAGGGGGATTTTGAAGAATCGCTGATAGAAGCCCTCAAGGCAATTGAAGGGGCTTATTCTCTGGTGATTTTAACCCCAGAGCAGATGATTGCCTGCCGGGATCCCCAGGGGTTTCGCCCCTTGGTCCTTGGGAAATTAGGCGAGTCTTATGTTGTCACTTCCGAGACTACCGCCTTGTCTTTAATTAAGGCCTCTTATGTCCGGGAAATCGAACCCGGGGAGATCGTTTTTATTAAGAAAGGGATTTTGAAAAGCGTCAAAATCCCAATTGATAAAGCCGTTTCGCGTTGCGTGTTTGAGTTGGTCTATTTTTCACGGCCCGATTCATTGGTCTTTGGCAAAGGGGTTCAGTCTGTCCGGCAAGCCTTGGGCCGGGCTCTGGCGCAAGAAATGAAAGGGGTCCGAGCGGATCTCGTCATGCCGGTTCCCGATTCCGGGGTTCCGGCGGCGCTTGGATTTTCAAGAGAATCCCAGATTCCCTTTGAGGTCGGGCTTGTGCGCAGTCACTATATCAGTCGCACCTTTATCCGCCCCAGCCAAGCCCTCAGAGAGATCGCGGTTGATTTGAAATTGAGTCCGGTTAAAGAAGCTCTTAAAGGCAAAAAAGTCATTTTGATTGACGATTCAATCGTTCGCGGAACCACCTCCCGCAAAATTGCCCAGAGTCTAAGAGAGGCGGGGACGCGGGAAATCCACATGGGAATTACCAGCCCTCCGATTATTTCTTCCTGTTATTATGGAATTGACACGCCTAAATCCGAAGCCTTGATCGCCAATCAACGTAGTTTAGATGAAATCCGCCAATTTATCGGAGTCGACAGCCTCCATTATCTCAGTTTGGAAGCGATGATTGAGGCCGCCGGGGGCTCCCATTTTTGCGATGCCTGCTTCACTAAAAATTATCCGACTCCAACTTCTGATCAGATGATGGTTGTGGCTGGGAAAGGGGGCCTTGAGCGTTGAGGGTCTTGGTCTTGGGTTCCGGAGGCAGGGAACACGCCCTTTGCGAAAAAATATCCCGAAGTTCTCAATTGGAAAAGCTTTTTTGCGCGCCAGGGTCTGACGCGATTTCTCGCGTTGCCAATTGCGTGAACCTCGACATTCTAAATCCAGTCGAGGTCTCTCATTTTTCCGAGAAAAATAAAATTTCCTTGGTTGTCGTTGGTCCCGAGACTCCCTTGGCTCTGGGGGTCGCCGATGAGCTTAAAAAAAGAAAAATCCCCTGTTTTGGCCCCACTCAAAAAGCGGCGAGACTAGAATCTTCCAAAGCCTTCGCGAAGGCTTTTATGGTGAAATATAAAATTCCCACCGCCGATTTCAAAGTTTTTGAAAGCTTTGATGGGGTTTCCCGCTATCTCGATAAAACTCCGGAAAGACCCATGGTGGTTAAAGCGAGCGGCCTCGCCGGCGGAAAGGGCGTTTTTGTTTGCGAAAACAAAAAAAAGGCTCTATTGGGCGCCAAGAAATTGATGGAAGACAAAATATTTAAGGAAGCGGGGAGTTGCGTCGTCATTGAGGAGTTCTTGCGGGGTCCGGAATTAAGCGCGATGGCCTTTATCGATGGCGCGTCCTCGGTCTTTCTTCCATTGAGCCGCGATCACAAGCGTCTTCAAGACGGAGACCTGGGTCCGAATACCGGTGGCATGGGGGCGTTTTCGCCCGTTTCCGTTTCCGCCAAGATAAAGCGAGAAATTAATGGGGTTTTTAAAAAAGTTCTGCGGGGAATTCGGCAAGAAAAAATGGATTACCGGGGGATTTTATATTGCGGCCTTATCTTGACGGAGCGGGGGCCAAAGGTTTTGGAATTTAATTGCCGCTTTGGAGATCCGGAAACGCAGGCCGTTTTGCCGCTCATTCAATCCGATATTCTCTTCTTTTTTATGGCGACAACTCGAAAGAGATTGAAGGGGATGCGTCTTAAAGTCCGGAAAGATTTCTCGGTCTGTGTTAATTTGGTTTCGCAAGGATACCCGGAAAAAATTAAAATAGGAAGGCCGATAAGGGGACTGGAGCGAGAATATCGGGAGGTCCAAATTTTTCATTCCGGAACCGCATTTCAAGATGGAAAATGGCGAACCTCGGGCGGACGGGTTTTAAGCTTGGTCGGAACGGCTCCTAAAATTTCAGACGCTCGCCGAAGAGCCTATAACACGGCGTCGCAAATTTTTTTCCCAGGGATGGGGTTGAGGCGAGATATCGCGCGGAGAGAATAACATGAACAAAGAACCCTTTCCCCGGTTTTGAGAGTTCTAATGATGACTAAAGACCTTCCAGGCGTTAAAGAGGGACTGGCCCATACCTTGGGGCGTTCTCTTATTTTTGCCGGAGGCGGGTTGATTGTGTTGGGACTTATTTTCCTTTTGGCGGGGAAAATTCCTTATCTGGGAAGTTTGCCGGGGGATATTCGAATTCGGCGGGGAAATTTTAGCTTCTTTTTCCCGTTGACGAGTTCTCTCATTATTAGCGCTTTGTTGAGTCTGCTTTTCTTTTTTTTTAAAAGACGTTAATTTCAGGAGGCGATTATGGGAATGGTTGAATACGGAGAGTTTAAGGGCAACAAAATGATTATCCTCAAACGGAATGCCGAGGATAAATATCCGTTTCAGTTTGGCCTGAGCAAGGCGGCTCTTGTCCTTGAGCACATCGAGGATATCCGCAAATTCGTCGAGGAAAATAAAAAAGCGTAGAAACCCTTTTGGGCGTTTCCGCGCTGATACTCAATTGCCTTCGGCCTTGCGCTATCGCTGGCGGTAAGAGATTTGGGTATCAATCGCGCCAGAGAGGATTTTAAATCCGGCAAATTCGGATATCTTAAGGATTAAATCATCAAAGAAATGAAATCCTCGTATAGCGCGGCCCCCGATGGGGCTCTTGAATTTCCCTCGCTTGAGTTAGGCGTTCCTTTTAAATTTGACGGCAGTATGGCTCAGCGCCTCATTCGGCGCGAAGTCAACCCTAAGGAAGCCTTTACTCTAAAGGACGCTTCCGGAGCTTTTTTTCGGGCAAGCGTAAAGGAATTAAAAAATGCTGGCGGCCTTGCCGTTCCTTACGAGAAATTCTTGGTTTCGCCGGAGCCGTCAGTCGATATCACTCTTGCGTGCGCGGTTTTGGCGCGGCAAAGAATGATTTTTGTCGCGCAGAAAGCGACCGAGCTTGGGGTTTCTCGTATCGTTCCTCTCTTGACTGAGCATTCGGTTCCGTCCGAGGGACTTGACCATGAAAAAGCCCATGCGTGGCCCGGACAAATTATTCGCGCGGCAAAACAGTGTCGCCGGAGTTCGTTGCCTGAGCTTTTGCCTCCGCTTCCCTTTGACGAGTTTCTCTCATCTTCAATAGCGGCCCAAGCGGATTTGTCTCTATGCCTTGATCTTCTAGGAAAAACGGCCGCCTCTCCGGTAAAAAATCCACGGCGGATCATTCTCTTTGTGGGGCCTGAAGGCGGTTTTTCGGATAAAGAGAGAGAAAAACTGGAGGGTAAAGCCGTGTCCTGGGTGTTGGGAGGCCGTATTTTGCGAGCCGAGACAGCGGTTTTGGTGGGACTCTCCGCCGCGCAGCTTTATTGGGGAGATTTTCGTCAATTTCGTGTCGAGCGCGGGTAATTTTTGTTTTTAATGTCCGAGAAGACATTGCGGTTAGCCAAATAAAGGGGTTTATCTTTTTTTGACGGGAAACTTTCCCAAGAGAGCTTCCCGGCAGATGCGGACCACATCCGCGCTAAAATTTCCCTTCTCGATCATCCAGTTAAAATATCCGCGGTCGGTGATGAGCACGTCCTGCAGGGTTTTTCCGCGATGCTTGTTTCCAAAACCAAAAACGGCGTCTCCGTTTTTCCAGACAAATTTCCCTTCGGAATCCACGCGGTTGGGATCGCTTTGCGCGCACCAGGCGTCAAGGCCCGCCGTGTCTTTGGGGAGATCGGGATATCTGTCCACTTGAGCCCAGAGAATTTCCGCTGTCGCCCGAACGTCCGCTTCGGCGCGATGCGCGCCTGATAACTCTTTCCCGCAATAAAATTGATAAGCGGCCGCGAGATTTCGACGTTCCTTGCGGGAGAAAATAGTAAAAGAATCGATGATCCGACGATTCGGGCCTGGCCAGTCGACTCCCGCGCGTTTAAATTCCGCAGAAAGAAGCGGAATGTCGTATTTGGCGGCGTTAAATCCCGAAAGATCGGCTCCCTCAAAAATTTTGAGAACAGGGGAAACGAGATCGGAAAAGCGGGGTTGATTTGCGACCATCTCATTGGTGATGTGATGGATATCGGTCGCTTCTGCGGGAATCGGCACGCCCGGGTTGACGAGAGATGTGAAGAGCGTTTCTTTCCCGTCTATTTCCCGTCGGAGTACGCAAATTTCTACGATCCGGTCCTGCTGGACATCGGTCCCGGTCGCTTCCAAGTCAAAGACGCAGAGGGGGCGATCAAGATTGATCATGGTCAGGTCTCCGCGAGTCAATCGGAGAAATTTATTATAGGAGTTTTCGTTTGGGGTCCTCAACGCGCGGGTGATAATAGGGCGCAGAACCGCCATCCTGGACCTATAACCAGAAATGCGATAATGGTGGGAGTGGAAATCTTTCTGAGCGGTCAAAATCTCTCCAAAAGCTTCGGAGCGCGGCCTCTTTTTGAAAATCTGACTTTTGGGATTTTTAAAGGCGAGCGAATAGGCCTCATCGGCCCCAATGGAGCGGGGAAATCCACTCTCCTTAAGATTTTGGCCGGACGCGAGACCTCCGATGGCGGAGTTTTGTCCATTCGCCGTGGTCTCAAGCTCGGCTATTTGGCTCAGGATGATCGCTTGGAAAACGCGCATGAAGGCCTTCGCGTGCGTGAAAGTCTCGCGTTGGCTCTTCAAGACCTGGGTCTTGAAGATTATGAAGTGGATCTGCGCGTGAAAGATGGACTTGATAAAGCCGGCTTTCGTAATCCCGAAGAATTCGTCTCAAAGCTCTCTGGCGGTTGGCGCAAGCGTTTGGCGATTATCGCGAAAGTCCTGCGCGAGCCGGATTTGCTGCTGATGGATGAGCCCACCAATCATCTCGATCTTGAAGGCGTTCTTTGGCTCGAAAAAAGACTTTCCGATCTGAGATTCTCTTTTCTCGTTGTCACCCATGACCGCCGCTTTCTTGAGCGCGTGACAAACCGCGTGATCGAACTCAACAAACGCTATGCCGAAGGGCATTTCAGCAGCCAGGGCAATTACAGCCGATTTTTGGAAAATCGCGAGGCTCTCTTGGCCGCGCAGACCGCGCGCGAAGATTCAGTGCGCAATATCGTGCGCGGAGAAATCGAGTGGCTGCGTCGCGGCCCCAAGGCGCGCACGACTAAGCAGCAGGCGCGCATAGACCGAGCCGGAGAACTCATGGGGGATCTTTCCGAGCTTAAATACCGGAATGCCCAGGGCCGGGCCGCCAATATCGATTTTGCCGGCAGCGAAAGACAAACTCAACGACTCATCACGGCCTCAAAAATTGGAAAAAGCATGGGCGGCAGGAAGCTGTTTGGGCCGCTGGATTTGACTCTGGGGCCGGGAGACAAGCTGGGGCTTCTGGGAGAAAACGGCAGCGGGAAAAGCACCTTGCTTAAACTTTTATCGGGAGAGGCGCTTCCTGATGAGGGAACTCTCAAGAGGGCCGACCAACTGCGGGTCGTGACCTTTGATCAGCATCGCGAACAACTGGATTTGGGCCTGAGTTTAAAAAAGGCCCTTTGTCCAAATGGGGAGCATGTTCTTTACAAAGGAAACCGTATCCATGTTTACGGCTGGGCCGCCAGATTTCTCTTTCGACAAGAGCAGCTTGATTTTTCTCTCTCACGGCTTTCGGGCGGCGAACAATCGCGCGTTCTCATTGCCCGGCTCATGCTCAAGCCCGCGGATGTCCTGCTTCTAGACGAGCCGACCAATGATTTGGATCTGCAGTCTCTGGAAGTTCTTGAGTCCAGCATGATCGATTTTCCGGGGGCGCTTGTTCTCGTCACGCATGACCGCTATCTCCTCGACCGGGTCAGCCGCGAAATTTTAGCTCTTGATGGGAAGGGAAATGCACGATTTTTTGCCGATCTGTCCCAGTGGGAAGACTGGAGAGCAAAAGAAAAAGGAGTTTTTCCGATTCAAGAAGAGAATCAAAAGCCCGGCTTCTCATCGAAAAAAACAAAAGAGTTAAGAGACATCGAGGCCGCAATCCGCGCGGCGGAAGCCCAAGCGGCCAAAGCTCAAGGGGCGCTTGAAGACCCCAGCGTTGCCACCAATGCCGTGGAACTCTCCAAACGCCAAGATCGTCTCAATGCCGCGCGGCTGGCTGTCGAAGCCGCGTTTAAGCGCTGGGAAGAATTTGAAACCCAAGACTAAAGTCGTGGGATGCCCAATTTAAATTTTTTCGTGCGCCGTGGCTCGGGCGCGCAAGTGATACAATCTAAGCTTGAATACATTTAATGATCTGAAACTGACAGAGCCGCTCGCTCGCGCCGTTCACGAGCTGGGATTTACGACGCCAACGCCGATCCAGCATCAGGCTCTGCCGATCCTTCTGGGGGGCGACGTCGATTTTATCGGTTTGGCCGCGACGGGAACGGGAAAAACCGCCGCTTTCGGCATCCCGCTTTTAGAGAAAATCGACGCTGACTCAAAGCGCGTTCAAGGCGTTATCCTTTGTCCGACGCGGGAACTGGCTTTACAAGTGTCCGGACAAATCAACCTGCTTGGGAAATATAAGGGAATCAAAGCGCTGCCGATTTACGGCGGCACGGGATACGCGGACCAATTTGAAGGTCTTAAACGCGGCGCGCAAATAATCGTGGGCACGCCCGGCCGCATCATTGACCACATGGACAGGAAATCTCTCAATCTCAAGGACGCTAAGGTCGTCGTCTTAGATGAAGCCGACGAGATGATTTCCATGGGCTTTAAAGAAGATTTGGAAAAAATACTGCGCGCGACGCCGCGAGAGTCAAGCCATATCTGGCTTTTTTCCGCGACAATGAGCGGCCAAGTTCGCCGCGTCGCCGACACCTATCTCAGAAAACCCCAAATGGCCCAGGTCAATCGAACCGAGATGCTCTCAAGCACGGTGGAACAAATTTATTACATTGTCCGCGAGTCGGATAAGCCAGAAATTCTCCGCAAACTCATTGATCTTGCCGATAATTTCTATGGTTTGGTTTTTTGTCAAACAAAATCTCTCGTGATGGATTTGACCCAATATCTATTGGACAAAGGCTACAAAGTTGATTGCTTGCATGGAGATAAATCCCAGGATGAGCGTGAGCGCACCATGCGCGCTTTTCGGGACAAAAAAACGAATCTCCTGGTTTGCACCGATGTGGCTTCGAGAGGGCTCGATGTCAAGGATCTGACTCACGTGATCAATTATTCAATTCCAAGAGAACTGGAGCTTTATGTTCACCGCATCGGCCGGACAGCCCGCAGCGGAAAAGCCGGCATCGCCATTAGCCTCGTCGCGCCCGCGACACGCGCTTTGGTCAATCGCCTGGAGCACATGACAAAAACTCGCCTGCGGGAGGGAAAAATCCCCGGCCGCCGCGAAGTCGCAGGCAAAAAAATATCAAAGATCCTCGCTCGTTTTGAGGAACAGAAGAATTTTCAGCGGGCTGTCGATCTGTTGGGCCCTGACTGGGAGCGCGCGGCCGGCAAGATGACCCTGGGCGAGGTCATCGGGCGCTTTCTCACTCTGATGGCTCCCGAGATCTTTGATGAACGCGAGAAAGAAAAACCTCTCCACGCTCAGGCTATTCCCCATAGACAGGCAAAACACGCGCACCATCATCAAAAGCGCGGACGATAATCGATATCCAGCCGCGCTGAGCGCTTAAGGACTTAACGCCTAGAGAGTTTGCTCAACAACACTCGACAATGCTAAATAATATTAACCTCAAAAATAACCAATTCACCGTGGCCTAAAAAGTGGGGGAACGTCACAAAAAAATTATTGAAAAAATTTTGCGGGGTTATCGCTGAAACTTGCTCGCCTTTTCCTCATGCTTAACAATAAAACGGCCTTTAAACTTGGTTCCTGACGGTCTGGAGGGGTTTGTGGACGCTCTCTCGAGGACTCCTGGCGAATCAGCGAGGAAGCTGTTACAATAGAGCGTAGGGAGATTTTTTGAATATCTATTTTGAGGTCATTAGCGTTCTTGGTAAAAAGATACGGGCAACCGAGAATCATTGGAATTTTATAATCCGACGCTTCACAGCCTTCGTCAGATTACGAGTTCTATGGGGTTTCGACTGCTTCTACAACGGTCATAGACGTTCATGCGTCAAAGTGGCATTATTGAAATAGGAGAAATAAAAAAATGAAAAGATTAATCATCGCCGTGTTGCCTCTCGCTGTTATTTTCTTTGCTGCGTGTGCAGGCAATCAAATCCAGGATCAGCAACTTCAACAAGCCATCCCTTATGCTCTTAAATCTCATATTCAAACCCCTAAACAAGAGAGCGCAAAATTTAAGGAAATCGCTCAGTATCATTTCCAACAGGGGCAAAAAGTTAAAAAGCTTAAAATCCACTGCTCCCCATTCTTATTTGACACCCGCGCGTAAATTTATCGAACTCGCAAAAGCGTTGGAAAATAAATACTTTTCCGCAACTCCGTCGGAAAAGCGGGAAATCCTCAATTGTGTGATATCGAACTCGATGCTGGTTGGAAAAAACGTAGATTTTATATACAAAAAGCCCTTTGACTTATTCGCCAAAGGGCTCGATTTGAGAAACTTCCTCCGGGCGTAGGACTCGAACCTACAACCTTGCCGTTAACAGCGGCCTGCTCCACCATTGAGCTAGCCCGGAATAAAACCATTCGTCCCCGCGAGATGGGGACTGTCCCTATCCCTTTATTTTATCAGATGGCGACGGGCTCGGTCAAAATCGAAAAGGAAATCCAAAGGGCAGGATATAAAACAAATTAAAAATCGCCGCAGCGCTTAAAAAAGGCCCAAAGGGAATTGGATCGGAGCGCGTGACCTTGCCCCTGATAATGAGGGCAATCCCGTAGAAGGTTCCTAAAAGAGAGCCGAGCATTAAACAGTTAAACGCTCCCAAGGATCCGGATAGAGAGCCTACCGCAGCCAGGAGTTTAATGTCTCCTCCTCCCAGCGCTTCTTTTTTGAATATTTTTTCGCCTATCCAGGCGATAGCGGCGCAAACAAGAAAGCCTACGAGGGCGCCTCTAAAACTAATCCATAATTTCATCCACCAGGCGGCTTTTCCAAATAAGGGATTAAAAGGAGACGATAAGAACCCCAAGACGATGAGTCCCAAGGATAAAATGTCGGGGATTAAAAAAGTCTCAAAATCGATGAGAGAAACCGCCGCTAAAGCGGAGGAAGAAATCAGGGTTGAAAAAAACCATAAAGGGGCCGCTTTCCAGCGCTGCCAAAGCGCGACCGACAAGATTCCTAGTCCGATCTCAATGAGCGGATAGCGAAGCGAAATAAATCCATGGCAGTGGCGGCAATGGGCTTTGAGCGCGAGGTAGCTAAACACCGGAACATTGTCATAGAAAGCGATAGGGTGGCCGCATTGGGGGCAATGGGAAGCGGGGAAAACGGGAGACTCTTCCTTGGGAAGGCGGTAAATCAGGACATTGGTGAAGCTGCCAACGATAAGACCCAAGATGAAGACAAAAAAGTCGGGGAACCATCCTGACATAATCATATTTTGAAATCTTCTCCTAGATAGAGCCGTCGGGCCTCGGGATCGTTTAAGAGTTTGTCGGAACTCCCATCGACTAAAATTTTTCCATCGTAGATGAGGTAAGCTCTTTCGATGATGGGAAGAGTTTCCCGGACGTTGTGATCGGTGATCAGAACTCCGATGCCTTGGCTTTTAAGCTTGGTGATGATAGATTTTAATTCAGAAACCGTAATGGGGTCGATTCCAACAAAAGGCTCATCAAGCAGAATTAATTTGGGGTTTGAAATCATGGCGCGGGCGACTTCCAAGCGCCTTTTTTCTCCTCCCGACAATGAAGAGGCGAGCTGCTTTCGGCGCGGCCATAAGCCAAACTCGTCTAGCAACTCTTTTGTGCGGCGTAATTGTTCGATACGGCTTTTGGATATTCTCTCTAAAATCGCGCGCAAATTTTCCTCGACCGTCAACCCCCGGAAAATAGTCGGCTCTTGGGCGAGATAGCTGAGGCCCTTTCTTGAGCGCAGATACATCGGCAGCTTAGTCACGTCTTCATCGTCGATCATGATGCGGCCCGCGTTGGGGCGGATAAAACCGGCCAGGCTGTAAAAAGTAGTCGTTTTTCCGGCTCCATTGGGACCCAGAAGGCCCACGATTTCGCCGGATTGAACATAAAGGGAAACTCCCTTGACGACCTCTCTTTCTCCGTATCTTTTGCGGATATTGTCGGCGGCCAATTTCATTTTTTTGATTTCCCTTTGCTCGGTTTTGTTTTTTTCTTTTTATGTTTTTGTGAATTTTTGAAAACCATCCATCCCCGCGCGTGACCAAGCGCGATATAGCGGCTTTCTCCGCAGACATCGCTTCCATCAGAGCCTTCCTGATTTGAAGGGTGGGGCTCGAACATTTTAAGCTGATCGGCCTTGACCGCTCCGGTCCAATCCTTGGGGGTTTGGCGGAATTTGACGGCCACGGGTCGGCTTCCGCTTAAAACGACGCGGCGAAGAGAGCATCCCGGCTTGTCGCCGGGGTTTTCTAAAATAACGCTTTTATCCGACCAGCTTTCGGTTTGTAAATTTTGGGCGTGGACATGCCCATCTAAAATCGTTTTTGAAGTTCCAACCCAGCGGACCTTGTCGGCAGTCGCGTGCCCGGGAAATTCATTGAGGGGTTGGCGAATCAGAAGAACTTGCTTTTGTTTGGCGCTGGGCTTGAGCCAACCCTTTTGAGTGGCTTGATTATATCCGCCTCTGTCCCCATAGGCCTTGAGGACGGTTCCGGAATCCTCGATATGGGAGGCCTTGACATGGCCTTTAAAAATCCAGTTTTGAAGGGCGTGGTCAAAACGCGCCCAGTTCGACCATATTTGGTTTGGCCCTGAGTGATAATGGACATCTCCGGAAAAATTTTCAATCGTGTCTTTGCCGCGCTTAATATCCCATTCTTTGCTGGTCACCACAGCCCCGGCTACTTTTTCCGCGTGGGCTATTTTAAAAGAAGGCAAGAGAAGGACGGCTAAAATAAACGTTTTCATTGTTTGCTGGGAGACGATCTCACGAAGCTTTGTTGGTGAAAAATCTTGATCTGAGACAGATCTTCAGAGGCTTTCAGTCCCTGGCCGTAGGTCGTCCCGGAGGGGCGCACGACCTTTACTTTCCTTTGGGTCAAAAACTGGTGTTTGGCCGCGGAATAAAAGAGTTGCGAGGTATAGAGTTGATTGTCGTCGCTTAAAGAGACGGCGACGACATCGCTGGACAAAACCACGTCATGGGTTTCAGTTTGGACGACCCCGGTTTTAGATTTGACCTTGGTGTCGGGACGGTTATTCTTATAAAACAGCATATGGGGATTGGTCAGATAGGCCTCGTTTTTCTCTTCAGCTAAAATCGCGCGGTCGGCGATCAAATGCCATATCTTTGTGTTGAGATCCGATTGGTCCATCACAAAATTACTCATAATTTGGCGCGGCTCTTGTTCGATGGCGTCTTTCTGTTTCTTGCACGCCGATGAAAAACAAAACGGAATTAAAAATAAAAAAGCGCCAAAGCCCTTTCGGATCACGGATGAGAGGGCGAAGGCGGTGAAGGCATTGGAGACGCGGCAGGCGCCGGAGAAGACTCTGGAGGAGGAGTTAATTGGTCTTCTTCGAGGTATTTGGGTCCCTTGCGGAGCCAAGGCGTCACTTCAATGGGGATTTTCCGGATATCGTAGGGCTTGGGAAGCTGTTTGAGAAGGAATGTCACCGTGTAATAAAAGGCGGTGACGCAAACATAGATGATTCCAAGCGTTTTTAAATGCCATTTCGCGTCAGGAAACCAGGCGGGCGGCAAGGACATTTCCCTTCCGCATTTTTTGCAGATCTTGGCCTTGTCTTTATTGTCATGATTGCAGTTCGGGCATTTCATAAATTCCCCCGGAAAATCTTTGAGTTCTTTTTGACGGCGGCATCGATGGCTTGAATTTGAGAAAGAAAATCAGGCACGTCTTTTAAGAATAGAGAATTAGGGCCATCGGAAAGGGCTTTTGGCGGGTTGGGATGGGTTTCAAAAAAAATTCCGGAGATTCCGACCGCCGCCGCGGCGCGGGACAGCGGGAAAACAAATTCTCTCTGCCCGCCGGTCGCGTGTCCCAAAGCCCCCGGAAGCTGAACCGAATGGGTCGCGTCATAGACGACCGGGTATCCAAACCCGCGCATAATATCTAATGAGCGCATATCCACGACTAGATTTCCGTATCCGAAACTGGCGCCCCTTTCGGTCACGATGATTTTCTTGTTGCCGGTGGATTCGATTTTGGCGATCGCATTTTTTATGTCCCAAGGCGAAATAAATTGGCCTTTTTTGATATTGACCGGCTTTCCGGTTTTCCCGCAGGCGATTAACAGATCGGTTTGCCGGCACAAAAAGGCCGGTATTTGAAGGATGTCGACATATTGCGCGGCCAGAGGGGCTTGCGCGGATTCATGGACATCGGTCAGGATGGGAACCCCGAGCTCGTGGGCGACGCGCCCAAGAATTTCAAGCCCCTTTTCCGCGCCGGGGCCGCGAAATGAATTTAAAGAGCTGCGATTGGCTTTGTCAAAGGAACATTTAAGGACGAAAGAGGCCTTGGACTTGGCGAAGATTTTTTTGAGTTTTTCTCCAACCGAGAAAAGAAGCTCTTCTGATTCCAAGGCGCAGGGCCCCGCGATAAACGTCAAGGGCCCGCTGTTTTTAAAGACGACATCCCCGACGACGACGGTTTTTTCAGTCATAAGTTAAAGATAAAGAAGGAGAAGAGTTGTCTTCCCGATATTTTTTGAGCGCCGCGCCGATAAAGTCTCTAAATAGAGGATGGGGGTTTTCCGGCCGGCTCTTAAATTCCGGATGAAATTGAACCGCCAAGAACCAGGGATGATCCTTAAGCTCGATGATTTCAACTAAGTCCTTTGCGGCATAGGTTCCGCTGATGACAAGCCCCGCTTCTTCCATGTCTTTCCTAAATTTATTGTTGAATTCATATCGGTGGCGGTGTCTTTCCGAGATCAAAGTTTTTCCGTAGGCCTTATAGGCGAGAGTTCCTTTTTTGATCGCGCAGTCATAACTCCCAAGCCTCATCGTCGCTCCCATGTTTGAGACTTCTTTTTGTTCCGGCAGAAGATCGATGACGGGATATTTGGTTTTGGGGTTAAATTCGGTTGAATTCGCTTCCTGGAGGCCCAAGACGTCGCGGGCATATTCGATGACCCCGATCTGAAGCCCTAGACACAGGCCGAAATAAGGAATTTTTCTCTCTCTTGCGATTTTAGCGGCGAGTATTTTCCCCTCAATGCCGCGATCTCCGAAACCTCCGGGAACCAGAATCGCCGGAGACCCCTTGAGGATATTGGGGGCTTCCGCAGAAGAGGTTTCGATGAATTCAATGCGAATTTTAACTCCGTGGAAAATTCCGGCGTGAATCAAGGCTTCGTTGACCGATTTATAGGCGTCTTTATAATCGGCATATTTTCCGGCCAGGGTCACCGGGAGTTCTTTTTTAGATGCGGCTTTCACCTTTCTGGAAAGCTCATTGAGCTCTTCAAAGTCCTTGGAGTGAGTTCTTAAGCGCAGAAGCATTAGAATCTGATCGTCCAAGCCTTGTTTATGAAAAACCAAGGGGACCTCGTAGATTGAATCGACATCCGGGGCTTCAATAACTGATTCCGCGGGAACGGAACAGAAAAGCCCGAGCTTGGTTTTAAGCTCGTTTGACAGCGGCTTTTCCGAGCGGCAGACGATGATGTCGGGGTTGATTCCAATTTCGCGTAATTTCCCCACCGAATGCTGCGTGGGCTTGGTTTTTAGTTCTTCTGAGGCTTTAATAAAGGGAATTAAAGTTACATGGAGATAAAGAACATTGTCTCTTCCCAATTCCAGGCCCATTTGGCGGGCCGCTTCTAAAAATGGAAGGCTCTCGATATCCCCGACCGTGCCGCCGACTTCGACGATGACGACATCGGCCCCTTTAGAGACCGCGCGGAAGCGGTTTTTGATTTCATCTGTGATATGGGGAATAACCTGGACGGTGGTCCCGAGAAATTCTCCCCGCCTTTCTTTGGCGATGACGGTTTCATAGACCATGCCGGCGGTGAAATTATTCGGGCGGTGCATGTCTTTTCCCAAAAACCGCTCATAGTGGCCGAGATCCAGATCGGTTTCCGCTCCGTCTTCGGTCACGAACACCTCGCCGTGTTGAAATGGGTTCATCGTGCCGGGGTCGACGTTGATATAGGGGTCGCATTTAAGCATGGCGACTTGAAGGCCCCGAAGCTGAAGCATTTTTCCAATGGAAGAGGCGGTGATGCCCTTGCCCAAGGAACTGACCACGCCGCCGGTAACGAAAATATATTTGCTCATCTATTCTCCGCGATTTTAAGATGGTTTTTTTTCAAAATTTGTTTGGCTTCTTCCAGGTCCTTGGGCGTGTCAATGGAACATGGAATCTCGGAACTAATGCAGGTATAAATCGCCATTCCGGCGTCTAAGGCGCGCAATTGTTCGAGGCTTTCCGCCATCTCAATGGGGGCGGGTTTAAGGCTGATGAATTTTTTAAGGGCTTCTTTGCGAAATCCGTAGATTCCCAAATGCTCGAAATAGTCGGGTTTTCCATTTCGCGCGAATGGAACCGGAGAACGGGAAAAATAAAGGCAGCGATTGTCCTGACAAACAACCGCCTTGACCACATTGGGGTTTTTCAGGCGCTCAGGATCATTTAGAGGAATGACGGCCGTAGAGATGTCGGCCTTGGGATTGGTTTGTAAAACTTGGGCCACGGATTTAATTGTTTCCGCGGTTAAAAAAGGTTGGTCGGCCTGGATATTGATGACAAAGGGAGAATCGCTATCTTGAGAGGCCTCAAAAACGCGGTCAGACCCGGACACGCAGGTCGGCGAGGTCAAGACCGCTTTTGCCCCGAACTTGCGCGCCGCTAAGACCACTTTTTCGTCTTCGGTGGCGATAATGACGGTACCGACGCCAGATTTGACGGCATGAGTCCAGCACCATTCTAAGACGGATTTGTCTCCCAAGGGAGCCAACACTTTTCCCGGAAAGCGGGTGGAATGAAAACGCGCGGGGATGACGATTAGAGGAGGCTTCATGGGATGACGCTCTCGATTTCTTCTATCGTCGTGGTCGCGGTTCCCAATTTTCCGACCACGATGCCCGCCGCGTAGTTAGAAAGCAGAGCGGCCTCGATCATTGACGCGCCGCTGGCCAAGGCCAGGGTCAGGGTCGCAATGACGGTGTCCCCGGCTCCGCTGACATCAAAAACTTCCCGGGCTTGGGCCGGGACATGAACGGTGGGCTTGGATTTTTGAAAAAGGCTCATTCCTTCAGGGCCTCGCGTGATTAATGCGGAATCGGAGTTGAGGGTTCTAATGATATCGCGGCCTAATTTTTCCAATTCTTCTTCTCCGGGCTTTGGAACGCGATGCATGCCGTTCCAGGCTTCGTGCAAGTTGGGCGTGACGCAGGTCACTTGCCGATATCTTTTGAAATGCTCGATTTTTGGATCGACAATGACGGGAATTTGAGCCTGGCGCGAAAGAGAGATCGCGGTTTTGAGAATTTTTGGAGTCAAGACTCCCTTGCCGTAATCGGATAAAATAACTGCCTCGGATTTTTTTATTTCGGATCGAATTTGAGACAAAATCAGGGCTTCGGTTTTTCCCGCCACCGGAGAAATGGATTCCCGGTCATAGCGCACCACCTGTTGCCTTTCGGCGACCACCCGGCATTTTTGGGAGGTGACCCGAGCGGGATCTTTCACCAAGCCCGTAGTCCCGATTTTTGAGCCCGCAAAATGCGACTGGAGTTCAACGCCGGAAGAGTCTTCTCCAATGACGCCGATTATCTCGACTTTGGCTAAAAGAGTGGCGAGATTGGACGCGACGTTTCCGGATCCTCCGGGGACAAAAGATTCTTCTTTAACCTGGACGATAGGCACCGGAGCTTCGGGGGACAGGCGGCTGACGCTTCCGCGGATATAATGGTCCAACATCACATCGCCGATGACCAAAATACGGCGATCCTTGAATCGTCGGGGAATTTGTTTAAGCTTACGTCTCTCCTCAAGCGAGGGGAACATTTCGGATTTCATTGTATCATTTTCCTTGATGGAATCGCTTTAAATTAATCGCCATCGTCGGCTCCAATTTTAAAGGAGATGGCTTGGCGGATTTTGACTGCGACGGGTTTGTCTCCAATGTAGGCTGGGGTAAAGCGAAGAAGTTTCGCGGCTTTAATGGCGGCCGCGTCAAAATCGGAACCCCCGGATTTAACGAGGTTTACGCCGACGACATGCCCGGAGGAGTCTAAATGAATGTCTAAGACGACGGTAGACTCAATATGCTTAAGCCGCGCCTCTTCCGGATAGAATTTTTTGAGCAGCGCTTGAAGCTGATTGAGATTAACCAGTTGGGGGTACCTTGAGACTTGGATGCCAGTCCCGGAAGAGGCGAGGCCGGAACCTTCGCTCTTTGAGGCTAAAGGATTGGGATGAGTTTGGGGAATTTCCGCCGGAGTTGATTGCGGCTTTGGAGCCGGAAGAGGCTTTTGTCGGGGGGAGGGCTTGACCCATTCCTTTTTGGGAATGGGTTTAGCCGCGGCATGAGGCGTTCCCGATTTTTTTAAAGGTCCCAAGGACACATTTGAGGTTAGATCGATTTCCATGGTCGGCTTTTCCGCCGGCGTCCAGGAGATTTTTCCCAAATTAAATAAAATTACATGGAGGAAAAACGACAAAGCCAGCATTTTCCACAGCAGGGTATCCTCATCCCAAAAATGGGATTTGAAATCGCTCAAAAGGGGCATTTTACTTAGGTTCGACTTCGGTAGCGACCTTGGAAACGCCGGCCCCCTTGAGCAAATCAAGCAAGTGGGCGACATCTCCCCAGGAAACTTGCTTGTCCGCGCCCAAGGTTACCTTGATGTTGGGGTCGGCATGAGCCATCTGTCCAAGGTTGAGCGCGAGCTCTTCGGGGGTGACCTTGACCTGGTTTAAGCGAAGGGTTTTATCGGCTGACAGCGTGACATGTTGGCTGGGGGTGGGGGTTTCCTGTGAATGAGCCACGCGAGGCAAGCTCAGGTTTAAAGAACGGTGCGCGATTAAATGCGCGGTGGCCATGAAAATAATCAACAGGACCAAGACGATGTCGACCAATGGAGTGACGTTGATTCCGGTGATCGACTCTTCGTTTTCCGTGATTCCAGCCATTATTTATCGGAGACGTTTAAAATGAATTGCTTTCCAAATTGGTCGGCGTCTATTAAAATATCCTTGATTTTTTTCTGGATGTAGTTATAAGAGGCGACACAGGGAAGGGCGACCATGATGCCGACTGCGGTCGCGACCAAGGCTTCGGCCAATCCCGCCATGACGACTTGGGGCCCTTGACCGGCGGAGGTGGCAAGACTTTGAAAAGCGTGAATGACTCCCAAGACCGTTCCCAAAAGACCGATGAAAGGGGCGTTATTTCCCAGGGTGCCCAGGATGAGAACACGTTTTTCAAGCCTGCGTTTTTGGAGGGTCAGCCCAGTTTCCAGGCGTTCATTAAGAATATCTCGCCCGCGAGAGGCGTGTTCGAGGAGATCTTCGATTAACGGGAAAAGGACCGATTCTGGTTTTAAAATTTCAAGAATTGTTCTTGGCTGTTGAGACTCTAATTTTTGATCTAATTGCGGAAGAATTTCTTTTTGGTAACGTTCTTGCCGCAAGATGACGACGATTCTTTCCAAGATTACCCCGGCGGAGAGAATGGAAAACCCCAAGAGAAGATAAATAACCCAACTTCCTCCGGAAGCGGCCAGCGACTGCAAAAATTCAAGATGACCCATAAAAAATTCTCCTCAAGCTATATTCTGAATTATTTGCGGCTTTGTCTGAAAGGGCTTTAGGGTTTGCAACGAACCTTTAACTTCCAAAAGGAACGGAAACCTTCATGTAAAGGTTTCTCCCCGGCTCGACAAAGCCGAATTGTTTGTCATAGACGCTCATCGAATCGGCATAGGCTTTATTAAGGAGGTTATCGGCGCCGAAATCAAAGCTGAGCGGGTTTTGCATGACCAGGATTCTCCAGCCAAAGCTGAGGCCAAAAACCGTATATCCACCGGTGGGCGTGTCGATGAGGTTTTTGGTGGATGGGGGCCCCGGTTGGTTTTGAGCGAGGACGATGCGAGTGTTGGCCCCGAAATAGGGATGATAGAAATTTCCCCATTTTTTCTTGTGAATCTTAAAGCCCAATAAGAAGCGGTCGGCTGGAATAAAGGGAATTGATTGCCCGGTCGATATATTTTCAGCGCGAATATGGTCATAGCCTTCTTTCAGCTCCAGCCATTCAAGGGCGTCCTCCTCAAAGCGAACCGTGGCCCCCTGAAGGATGGAGTTTCCTTGGGTGGTTTGGAAAACCGGCAAGGGGTTTCCGGTATAGACGTCGGTTGCATTTAGATTGGTTGGTTGCGCGTAAATGTAATTGTTAATGTGGTTATAAAAATAGTCGAGGTTTGAGCGAAATTTAGACGAAACCCAGCGCAAAGAGGCGTCGGAATCCATCGAAGTTTCCGGCTGAAGATTGGGGTCTCCCACCGCGAATTGCCCGGTTCCCTCGTGTTCTCCAAAAGCGAAGAGTTCAAACTCATCGGGATTTCTATAGCCGCGTCCCACATTGACGGCAAAAGCGAGGGGTTTGATGATATGCCAAACCCCGCCCAAGGCGCCGGTCAAGGCCTCGTAATTCCTGGTTTGGGCTTGAATTGATGAGAGCCCGTTAGCTGCGGCCAACGCGGCGTTAGAGGTCATATTCGCGGATTGATAGGAATCGGCGTTGAGCTGATTTTCATCGCCTCTGATTCCGGCGGTCAATTTAACCGAGCCAAAATGAGCTTCCTCATAGGCGTACTCACCGTATTCATTCCAATTCGTTGATGGAATGAGTTGGTCGATTCCGCCGGCCAATTCATTTTTATTGTCTGAGGTAAATCCGAAGGTTCCTTGAAAAGGGCCGATTTGTTTTTGATGCGCCTTGATATTGACGGTGTAACTCGTTTCGATCCAGTTGGCCTCAAGCGACGGAGGAGTAGGAAAACCTCCTAGGCCGTTGTCGCTGTTAACGTAGCCGTTATATTCTTCGCGGTTGACGCGGTCGTATCCCGCGGTGACTTCATAATTAAAAAGCCCATCAGTTTTAATATCGGCGTGGATATCTCCGTTGTCATGGGCCAAATCCTGGAATTCATTGTCCTGTTGAGTCGCCGATTCATCCAGTTGCAAGTGTTTCGTGAAATGACTGTAATCCATCGTCAGATCGCCCCAATCCTTGGTGACTCCAATTTCCCCGCTTCCATTGACCTCTTTGGAGGCGGTGTTGGCAATGGTCCCATTGGGAGTGTAAATATTTCCCGCCTGATGTTCGCTGAGATCGCTTCTCCATCCCCAATCGCCTTGAGCTCCTTGCAACACCACGCCTTCCGCCGCGCTTTGATTGACCGATTCGACATCGGTCACGATTTTCCCCGAGAGAGGTTCGGCCCCCAGCGCGGCCGAAGGCAGAGGAGCTTTATTGACCGAGATAACGCCACCCAAGGCGTCTGAGCCGTACATTAACGTCGCCGCTCCTCTTAAAACCTCGATCCGGTCCGCTGTTAAGGTGTCTATTTCCGGGGCATGTTCTTCTCCCCAAGCCAAGGATTCGCTTCGGACTCCGTCTTCGACAATCACGAGATCTTCTGAATTAAGTCCGTCGACGGAAGGTTTTGAGACGCTGGGGCCGACCGTAATCATGTTGACCCCGGGCTCGTTTTTAATCGCGTCCATCACGTTTTCGCGAGCTTTTTGCTCTAATTGGTGTCCTTGAAGAACCGTGACATTGGCGGGGGTGGTTAAAACCGGGCTGGGCGTGGGTTCCGCAGAAATAGTGATGGGTTGGGCCGCTAACGCGCTTTCGCTAAGCGTCACCTTAATGGGGACCGGGCTTGGAACAAAAATCGTCTCGGAATGATCGGCATATCCCAGGCGATGAAATCCCATCGCGTAATTTCCCGGCGGAATATCGATATGAAAGGTTCCCGATGAATCGGTGACAACCCCTTTTTGGAGAGCGGGCACGGTCACCTGGACATTCGCCAAGGGTTTATTTTCGTCGTTATAAACGGTCCCTGAAAACATATCGCTATAACTTGAACGAACAAGGCTTATGAGTAAAAGAGCCGTTAAAATTTTCGTTTTTTTTCGCATACTTGCCTCTTAAACGGGTGTTTCTAAATCGCTAGCGCCAATGAAGGCATTGTGAGTCTTTAGTTTTAAGAATTTTAGGCGAAAATGATGGGGGGAGCGCGCGCCGCTAAATCGTAGATGCGGGGAAAGATTGGGGTTTGAAATTTGTTGCTTTCAATAGACTGTTCAAAGGTCGAGGCGGCGAGTATGGGGACGTGATGAAGCGCGGCGCGGGAATGGATTTGAGCCTTGACCAAACAGAGAGGGCAATCGGCCCCGCTTTTTTGAAGATGGTGATGGAAAGATTCAATTCCAATGCAAGCGAAGAACCCTAAAGTCAAAATAAATAATAGGATGCGCTTCATGATTAATCTAAAGGCGATTCTAGCATAAGTTCGGTAACGAGATGGGGACTGTCCCTATCTCCCTTTTTTTTATTTGCCGGCGCAAAGGCGTGCTTGCGGATTTTCGGCGCAGATGGTGGATTTTAGATTTTTAATCTCCCTTTGCTGTTCTTGAATAGCCTTAACCAGGAACGGAATGATCGTGATTTGGGAGAGCGTTTTATAGCCGCTTTTGTCGGTTGAAACAGCTTGAGGAATCACTTTTTCGACATCCTGCGCCGAAAAGCCGGGATGGGAGATTCCATCATCGGATTTTTTCCAGCGGAAGGTAATTGGTTTGAGATTAACGATAGCTTCCAACCCATCGGCAATGGGATGAATATCCTTCTTAAGCCTGATGTCCGATGTACAGGAGAGAGTAGTGTTAGTCGGAGTAATGATGCACGTTCCGTTTGAATTGACGAATCCGGCGGGAGAATTCGCGGTGGGTGTAAACACAGTGAGAACATATCCCGGGTTCGCCGTCCCGATGCCGACGTCGTTGCCTCGCGGTTGTAAAATAAGGGGCTCTACGGACCCGCTTTCCGACGCTTCAATGAAACCAACATTATTTGTTCCGTCGTAGCTCATATACAAACTCTGCCCGCTAACCCCCGTTGTAATATCTAGCATGCTTTGGGAGCCTTCATTTGTCGATGCAACAGGGCTATTGGCAATGACCGTAAGAACCGCCCCTGGGCTCGTCGTCCCGATGCCGACGTAGCCAGCGGGAGATATCGTCATTCTCACTGTGGCGTCAGTGCCAAGATATAAGGGAATGGTTGTATCAGTCTTAACATCCATATGATTCCCGAACTGCGTCTCAATCACACCTTCTCTTGTTGTAAGAGAGCTTGAATCAAAAAATTGAAGTCCAGCGTAATTCCCTGCTGTATTCCATAGGTCGGAAGTATTGGATTCGATCACTCCATTAACATCCAATGTTGCCCCCGGGCTCGTCGTCCCGATGCCGACGTTTCCTTGAATAAATGCGTTGGTCGTTATATTGACCCCTCCAAAAGGGGTAGACGCCGTGGCGTTGATCGTAGAAACCGCAATCGAAGACGAGACCGTCAAGGCGTAATCGGCCGCGCTTGAGTGAAAAGAGTAGGGGCTGCTCAACAGCTGCGGACGAGCGCTGGGCGCTTCACCGTTGATGTCGACCTCCAAATACGCTGAGGAACTGGCGAAGACGCTTTCCGGTATGGGGTTGACCGCGCCGACGTGAACGGAAAAAACTCCGTTATTGACGCCGACCGTCTGATTCTCGGTCCACAACTGCGTTCCGGTTCCCGTGGCCGGAGTGTCGTAAATGGAGAATGTCATCGGCAAGGACTGGTTGATGGGATTTCCGCTCTTGTCTCTCAAGGAGCCTTGATAATTGATCACCCCGGGAACCTGGGAAAAAGCGGGAACGGCGAGGACGGAAAGAAAAAGAAAGCAACGGATGCAACGGAAGTTACGGAGAAAAGCTGTTTCTTTCTTTATACTCCCGTTGCATCCATTGCTTTCCGTTACGTCCGTCAGGCTGGCTGGCTTCATGGACATATTGACGCAAATTCGGGGGCGGAAAGTCAAAAAAATGCTTGCTATGTGTCCTAAAAAATACGCCCAAGTTTTAGGGCGGCGCTTCGGTCGAGAGAGAGATTGAGGAGTAAAACATTGACCCGCGGCTCGCCTAAAAAACCCCATTGCCGCTTTTGAATATAGCTTTGGACCAGTTTCCGAACAGCGGCCTCGGACATCCCCCGCGCATGAGCGACTCTTTTGACCTGGAAAAAAGCGGCTTTAGGGCTAATATCGGGGTCAAGACCGCTTCCGGAAGCGGTCACTAAATCCACGGGAATCCCGCTCAAGCCGGGATTGTTTTTTTGATAGAAGGAAACCCGATCTTTCACCGCCGACCAAAGCGCGGGATTATTGGGACCCCAATTAGAGCCTGAAGACGAAGCGCTGTTATAAGGATCAGGGCTGGTCGCCGAAGGCCTCCCCCAAAAGTATTTATCTCCGTGAAAGAATTGACCAATCAAAGCCGAACCGCGAACCCGACCGTTATCTACAATCAAGCTGCCTTGAGCCTGCCGGGGAAACAAAACTTGACCCAACGCGGTCACAAGAGCGGGATAGAAAAGTCCCAATAAAATCGTAAAGACGCAGATGGCCTTGAGGGCAATGACGCTTTGATTTTGAATTTCTTTCGCTGTCATATTAAATCCACCGCAAAACAAAGTCAATGAGCTTAATTCCGACAAAGGGAACGATGAGACCGCCCAAGCCGTAAATCAAAACGTGACGGCGCAGAAGATCCTCGGCGGAAACGTGGCGATAGCGAACGCCTCTTAAGGCCAGGGGAATGAGAAAGACGATGATCAGGGCGTTAAAAATAACGGCGGAAAGAATGGCGTTTTCGGGGCTCGAAAGATGCATGATGTTGAGCGCGTTTAAAGCGGGATAGACGCCGACAAACGCCGCCGGGATAATGGCGAAATATTTCGCGATATCATTGGCGATGCTAAAAGTCGTCAAGGCGCCGCGGGTCATCAATAACTGTTTTCCGATCTCGACAATTTCAATGAGCTTGGTCGGATTGGAATCCAGGTCCACCATATTTCCCGCTTCCTTGGCCGCCTGCGTTCCCGTGTTCATCGCCACAGCAACGTCGGCTTGAGCCAAGGCCGGCGCGTCATTGGTTCCGTCTCCCGTCATCGCGACCAAGCGCCCTTCTTTTTGGAGATCGCGAATATAGCGGAGTTTCGCCTCCGGAGACGCTTGGGCGAGAAAATCATCCACCCCCGCTTCAGCGGCAATGGCAGCGGCTGTCAGAGAATTGTCGCCGGTCACCATGATGGTCCGGATTCCCATTTTCCTTAAATCGGCAAATCTCTCACGGATGCCGCCTTTGACGATATCCTTTAAGCGCACAATCCCCAAGACCTTGGGGCCGTCGGCAAAAACCAGGGGAGTTTCTCCCTGCCTTGAGACTTTTTCGACCAATTCTTTAATCTGCGCGGGATAAACCCCATTTTGACTTTGGACAAAAGCCTCTATCGCCTCGGCGGCGCCTTTGCGGATCGCGCGGTCTTCAACGTTGACGCCGCTCATCCGGGTGCGCGCGCTGAAAGGAATGAAACTGGCTCCCAATTCCCGCAACTGTCGGGCCCTCATTCCATAACGTTCCTTGGTCAAGACGACAATACTGCGCCCCTCGGGAGTCTCATCCGCCAAGGAGGATAATTGAGCCGCATCGGCCAGATCGCTTTCTGAAACTCCGGGAGCCGGTATCAACTCGACAGCCTGACGGTTGCCGAGAGTGATCGTTCCGGTTTTATCCAATAAAAGGATGTCCACGTCTCCCGCCGCCTCAACGGCTCTTCCCGAGGTCGCGATGACGTTGGCCTGAATCATTCGGTCCATGCCCGCGACGCCGATGGCCGATAAAAGACCGCCTATCGTCGTTGGAGCCAAACAGACAAAGAGGGCGATTAAAACCGTAATCGTGACAGGAGTTCCATGTCCAGAAACCCCCGCGCTATAAATAGAAAAGGGAAGAAGAGTCGAACAGACCAGCAAGAAAATAATGGTCAAGGCCGCCAGCAAGATATTGAGGGCGATTTCATTGGGGGTTTTTTGGCGCTTGGCGCCTTCGACCAACGAAATCATCCTATCTAAAAAGGCTTCTCCGGGATTGGCGGTAATTTTAACGATAATCCAATCGGATAAAACCAAGGTCCCGCCGGTCACGGCGCTGCGGTCTCCGCCGCTTTCCCGGATAACCGGAGCGCTTTCGCCGGTGATCGCGCTTTCATTAACCGACGCTATTCCCTCGATGACTTCTCCGTCTCCCGGAATAAAGTCTCCCGCTTGAACCAGGACAATATCTCCGGAGCGGAGTTCCGACGAAGAGACGACGGCAAAATCCGAATCTTTTTGGGGAGAGCTCAATTTTTTGGCCTTGACCTCTTTTCGGGCCTTTCTTAAACTCTCCGCCTGAGCCTTTCCCCGCCCCTCCGCCATCGCTTCGGCGAAATTGGCGAACAAAAGGGTAAACCACAGCCACAATGAAATCTGAAGAATAAAGCCGGAGGGGGCTTCCCCCGCTCCCAAAAGGCTTTGGACAAACAAGCCCGAGCTTAAAATCGCCCCGACAAAAACGCAAAACATCACCGGATTTCTCATCTGATTGCGCGGCGATAATTTAAGGAAAGAATCCAGCACGGCCTTTCTGATGAGCGGAGGGTCAAACAAAGACTTCGTTTTTGATGTCGGTTTCATATGCGGGCCATTCCTAAATATTCCGCAATAGGGCCCAGGGCCAAGGCGGGCACGAATGACAGAACTCCGACGATGAGAACAACCCCGATTAACAGCCCGATAAACAAAGTGGAGGAAGTTCTCAGAGTTCCGGGGCCGGAGGGAATTATCTTTTTCCGCGCAAGAGAGCCCGCCATAGCCAGAACAGGGATTTTCACCCAAAACCGGCTTAAAAGCATGACCCAGCCTCCCAGAATATTATAAAAGGGGTTATCGGCGTTAAGCCCGGCAAAAGCGCTCCCGTTGTTATTTCCCATCGAAGTAAAGGCGTAGAGAATCTGACTAAAGCCGTGCGGCCCGGGATTTGAAACCGCGGATTTTCCGATCTGGCAGCTGACCGCGATCGCGGTCGAGCCCAAAACGATGGCCGGCATAATCAAAATGACGACGGAAGCCATTTGCATTTCAAAACTCTCTATCTTTTTTCCCAAATATTCTGGGGTGCGCCCCACCATGAGCCCCGCGACAAACACCGCCACAAAGACAAAGGCGAGCATTCCGTAGAGGCCGCAGCCGACTCCGCCAAAAACGACTTCGCCTAACTGCATCATAAAAAGAGTCACAAAGCCGCCTAAAGGCATAAAGGAATCATGCATGGAATTGACACTACCGTTAGAGGTCGCGGTCGTCACCGTCCCCCACAAGGCTGAATTGGCGGCGCCAAAGCGAACTTCTTTTCCTTCCATGTTTCCTGCGGCTTGATCGACGCCCAAGGACGCGAAAGCCGGGTTTCCCGCCCGCTCGGAATGAACGGCTATTAAAAGGAGCGGAACGAAAATAAAAAACATTGCCGCAAGCAGCGCCCATCCTTGTTTAACGTCTTTAACCATGACGCCAAAGGTATAGCATAAAGCCGCCGCAATGAGGGGAATGGAGAGCGCCTCCAAGAAGTTCGACAGCGGAGTGGGATTTTCAAAGGGATGGGCGGAATTGGCGTTAAAAAAACCTCCGCCGTTGGTCCCCAATTGTTTAATCGCGATTTGAGAAGCGGCCGGCCCCATCGGGATTAGTTCATCTTGAACCGTTTTTCCCGCGTCGCCTTTAAAGGGCTCGACAATGGAAGCCTTGCGATAAGGGCTGAAATTCTGAATGACGCCCTGGGAAATTAAAGCCAGGGCCAGGAGAAAAGAGAGCGGCAACAGAATATAAAGGACGCCGCGAGTCAAATCAACCCAGAAATTTCCCAACCACTCCGTCTGCTTGCGGGTAATACCGCGAATCAAGGCGATTAAAACCGCCATGCCAGAGGCCGCCGAAACGAAGTTCTGGGTGGTTAGGGCCGCCATCTGGGTCAAATAGCTCATGGTCGTCTCTCCCCCATAAGCCTGCCAATTGGTGTTGGTCATGAAACTAACCGCGGTATTAAAGGCTAAATCCGGAGGAACTCCGGCAAATTTTTGCGGGTTAAGCGGCAAATAAAACTGAAACCTCTCCAAGGCATAGACGAAGAGAAAGCCGGAAAAATTAAAGAGAAGCATGGAAACGGCATAAGACTTCCAGTTCATTTCGGAGGAATCGTCGACTCCAAACAGGCGATAGATCGGGCGCTCCACAAGAGAAGAAACGCGGGAACCGGGCCATTCTCCCTCAAAAATTTTGGCCATATAGAGGCCCAAAGGCTTGACCAAGACAAGCAAAACTCCAAGGTAGGCCCCTATTTGAATCCAATCGTTAATCGTCATAAAACACCTAGAACCACTCCGGCTTAAACAAGGCAAAGAGCATATAAATCAGTAACAGAATAACCAAGGCTCCCGAGACGATATAGCTATAGTTTGCCATACCTCTTTATCCTAACAGAGCCGGGCGTTAAAATTCCATTAATGAAAGTGTTATCCTCTATTCAATGTCTCTTAAATCCGCGCTGTTTGTCGCCCTGGGGCTTTTCGGGATTGGCTTCGTTTATGTCTGGGCGCAGTCTCTCTTATCGGGCAAGGATTTTTCCCGCTTGTCCATGCCCACCCTCGCGGAAACGGCTATCGGTTTTGTGACCGATTTCTTCGATACCCTGGGAATCGGCTCTTTTGCCACCACCACCGCCCTGTTTAAAATATCCAAATTGGTCCGCGATGAAAATATCCCCGGAACTCTCAATGTCGGCCACACGATACCGACCTTGCTTGAGGCCTTAATCTTCATCGCCATTGTCTCGGCGGGTGGAAAGACCTTGGTCTTGATGATTGCCGCCGCCATCATCGGCGCCTGGTTGGGATCGGGCATCGTCGCTTCCCTTTCTCGCCGCAAAATTCAAATCGGCATGGGAATCGCCCTTTTTGTCGCGGCCGGCATTTTTCTGGCTTCCAATCTTGGGCTATTTCCGGCCGGGGGAGTTTCCGAAAGCCTTTGGGGGCTGAAACTTCTCATCGCCGTTTTAGGCAACTTCATTTTAGGCGCCTTGATGACCCTGGGAATCGGGCTCTACGCCCCTTGCATGATCTTGGTCAGCCTTTTAGGGATGAACCCCAAGGCGGCTTTTCCCATCATGATGGGCTCTTGCGCGTTTTTAATGCCGGTCGCCGCCGCGCGCTTTATTAAGGAAAAAAAATATGAGCCTCGCCTGGCCCTGGGGCTAAGCCTTGGCGGAACCCCGGCCGTTTTGATCGCCGCCTACTTGGTTAAATCTCTCCCGTTGACCCTGATTCGCTGGCTCGTCATCTTGGTCGTCGTTTACACCGCCGTGGCGATGCTTAAATCCGCGGCGAAAAAAACTAATTCCCCTTAAAAAACGAGCATTGACAACCCCAAGGATTCTTTCGCGTGGCCTTTCTCGCGCGATGTGCTAAAATGGAGTAGAAAAGCGTTGCCACAACGCGCTAAAATCATTTTGGAGGATTTATGGGCGGACACTCTCACTGGGCGGGAATTAAACACAAAAAGGCTCTCCTTGACGCCAAGCGCGGTAAGGTCTGGACCAAAATTAGCCGCGAAATCACGATTGCGGCCAAGATGGGCGGCGGAGACCCAGCCGGAAATCCTAGGCTGCGCAAGGCAATTGAAGATGGCCGCGCGGCCAATATGCCTTTAGACACCATCAAGCGCGCCATTCAAAAAGGAACCGGCGAAATTCCCGGCGCCACCTATGAAGAATTGACTTATGAGGGATACGGCCCCGGCGGAGTCGCGATTTTAGTCGAGGTCACGACCGATAATCGCAATCGCACCGGTTCAGAAATCGGGACCATCTTCACCAAAAACGGCGGCAACAAGGGAGAAGCGGGCTGCGTTGCCTGGATGTTTAAACCCCAAGGCCTTATCCGCGTCAAAAAAGCGTCGGTCAAAGACGAGGACGCTTTCATGTCCCAAGCTCTTGACGCGGGCGCTGATGATATCTCAACCGATGATGCCGAATTTTTTGAAGTGATCACCGCTCCTCTCAACACCGATAAAGCGAAAGAGGCCTTAACCAAGGCGGGATATGAAGTTGAGTCGGCTTCTTCCATCATGAAGCCTGACAACACCATCACCCTGGATGAGCCAACAGCCGAAAAAGTTTTGGCTCTCGTGGACGCTTTAGAAGAACATGATGACGTCAAAAATGTCCACGCTAATTTCGATATCCCCGACGATATACTCGCCAAGCTCGAAGCCTGATGATCACGCTAGGCATTGACCCGGGCGTTTCCGAAACCGGATGGGCGGTCTTAAATGAAACCGAGACTCTTCCTCTAAAACTCATCGCCTCCGGCCTTATCCGAACATTTCCCGCTCAAGCCTTGCCAGAACGCCTCGTTTATATTCACAATGAGGTCAAGCGCGTCATTAAAGAACACGCGCCGGACGCCGTCGCCATTGAAGAGATGTTCTTTTTGAAAGCCGCACACACCGTGCGCGCCACTCTTCAGGCCCGCGGGGTCATTTTACTTGCCGCGGCTTTAGCCGAAAAACCGCTCAAAGAATACAATCCGCGCACGGTTAAATTGACCCTGACCGGCAGCGGAACGGCGATTAAATCTCAAATGCAATGGGCCGTTCAAAGGGCTTTGGGCCTTAAAGAAACCCTTCACCCCGCCGACGTCGCCGATGCCGCAGCGATAGCCCTTTGTCATTTAAAATCAAACCGGCATTCGCGCTTGAAGGTCGTTGAAAAACTGGGAAATTCAAACAATATTCGTATCAATAAGGAGAATTTAAATGCCGCTTCATATCGACACGCCTCTTCTTGAGTCTCTCCCCATCAGCCGCATCGTCAACAAGCCGGTCTATCTCAAGATGGACGCATTGCAACCTTCGGGCTCGTTTAAAATTCGCGGAATTGGACACCTCTGCGAACAACTGGCGAAAATGGGAAAGACGCGCTTTGTCTCCTCTTCCGGCGGAAACGCGGGGCTTGCCGCCGCATATGCCGGACGGAAATTGGGAATCAAAACCATCGTCATCGTGCCGGAAACGACTCCAGCGATGATGAGAGAAAGAATCGCCCTGGAAGGAGCCGAGGTCCGGGTTTTTGGAAAGGTTTGGGATGACGCGCATCAAGAGGCCTCGCGCTTGGCGCAAGACCCCAAGGTGGGGTATGTTCATCCCTTTGACAATCCCCTCATCTGGGAAGGCCACGCGAGTCTGATCGATGAAATCGTTAAAGAAGGAATTAAACCGGGGGCTATCGCCGTCGCGGTAGGCGGCGGCGGGCTTCTCTGCGGCATTCTCCAGGGCCTTCACAAACACGGAATGAAAAATATTCCCGTCATCGCCTGCGAGGTCAAAGGAGCGGCGACACTCAAGGCTTCCTTGGAAGCCGGCAAACTGGTCTCGTTAGAGAAAGTTCAAACCATCGCGACTAGCCTTGGAACCAAGATCATAACCCAGGAAGCTTTAAACTGGACTCAAAAGCACCGCGTCATCGACGAAGTCGTCTCCGATGGCGACACCGTCGATGCCTGTCTTAAATTCGCCGATGATCACCGCGTCCTCGTCGAGCCCGCCTGCGGCGCGGCCTTGGCGCCGCTTTACCACAACGCGCCTATTCTTAAGGAGTTTTCATCTCTTCTCGCCATCGTCTGCGGCGGCGTCGGCGTCAGCCTCAATCAACTTGAAATCTGGAAAAAGCAATTTAACAAGGTTCCGGCCTAAGCTTTATCCAAGCCTGCTATAATAATTAATTGAATTTGGAGAGGTGGCCGAGCGGTTTAAGGCGCCGGTCTTGAAAACCGGTAGGGGTTCACGCCCCTCGTGGGTTCGAATCCCACCCTCTCCGTTTTCATGAAGCGGGATTCGGAGCTGACGCTCAAAAGCCAGAAAGCAAAAATTTCCCTTGCAAATTTTCCGGGGGCCTGCTATAGTTTAAAAGATGGCCTTTATGAAAAGTCGGCTTTGGCAGGGCGTTTTGCGCGGCTTTATCGCGCTGTTTCTCATCGCGGCCTCGGCTCCCCGCTCGCTACCCCTGTGCGCCTCGATGCCTTGCTGCGCGGCAAAATCTTGCCCAGTCAAGCCCTGTCATAACGCCAAAACCTGCCATATTCAAAAGGCATCCCTCTTTCGCGTTTCCGCGCAATCTCCGCGCCCGCTAAAAACGAATCTAATCTTTATCTCTCCGATTTCAACGCCCGCTCAAGCTATTGTTTTTTTAACGCTGACGCGGCATCCTTTAACGAACTCTCCTCCCGGATATTTCCTTTCTCTCGGACGTTCCCCGCCCCTGGCCTAACGGTCTTTCTCGGTTGTCCGCCTTTCGCTTAATCAATATCTTTTAAAGGAGAAAAAGTGTTTAAAATTTTAATCTTGATATTTTCAGCCTCTTCAGTCTGGGGAAGCGAGATTCCTAGTCAAAATCTGGATTCTCTCATTCATCTCGCTCTCAAGAATAATCCCGCCATACTCGAGGCTAAGGAACATTGGAAATCATTAATGGCCCAAGTGCCGGCGGCGGCGACATGGGAAGACCCCCAGATCGGCTTTCAGCGCATGAATTACCAGGGCGGAGCCGGCGGAAATTATTGGTCCGTGGCCCAAAACGTGCCCTTCCCGGGAAAACTTTCCCAAGCCGCCAAGATGAAGCGCCATGAGGCGATGATCGCCTATCAAAAGTACCGCGCCGCGGAGCTTGACATCGCGGCCCAAGTCGCCGTCGAATACTACCGGATTTTCTGGCTAAGAGAAACGTCCTCGATTCTCAAAAAGGACTCCGATATTCTGCGCGGAATCGCCCAAGTGGCCCAAGCCTCCGTCGCCTCGGGGCGCGCGAACTCAGATGAAGCGCTGTCGGCAAGAGCGGCATTTCTCAAGGTCAAAGACGCGGCGATGGAAAGAGAAAATGAAAGCCTCGTCGAAGAGGAAGCCTTGAACGCCCTTTTATCCCGCCCCGCCGGAACGCGATGGATTCTCTCAAGGCCGGAAGATCCGCGCCCGGTCCAGGCGACTCCCCAGGAGCTTGATCAACTCGCCAAGGAAATGAGCCCCGATTATGCCTTGGCTCTCCATGAAATCATGCACGCCAAAGCGATGGTCGCTCTAGGCCGCCTAGGATTTCTCCCTGATTTCCAATTCTCGATGACTCAGGAAGCGCGGCCCTATGTCGCGACGATGGAGGACAGCGCCTACGGAATTAATCTCTCGATTCCCCTTTGGTTTTGGAAGCAGAACTCTCTCCTCAAAGCCGCCAAGGCCCATAAAAAAGAAGCCGAGGCCTCATCACAAGAAGCCGTCAACGAAGCGCTCAGGCAAGTTCATTCCGAACTCATTGAAGTCAACTTAAGAAGCGCTCTAGCCCTCAGTTATAAGGAGGAAATTATCCCCCTCGCGCGGAGCGCGTTTAAAATAACGGAAAAAAATTATGAAACAGGCCGTGCCAATTTCTCGAAACTCTCGGACAGCGTCCGCGCGCTTCTGGACGCCCAGCTCAAATATCCCGAGGAAGTCAGGCTTTATGGAGAGCATCTGGCGAAACTCGAGCGCGCCGTTGGCGGAAGCGTCCCATTCTCGACTAAAAAAGGAGAATCCAAGCCATGAAAATCAAAAAAATATTTTTTCTCGGAGCCATTCTTTTTCTCATCGGAGCTTCCGCCGTTTATTTTAAGCGGATAAATTCAGGAGAAGCCGCCGCTGAAAAAAAACCTCCGACAAAAACCCTCTATCAATGCCCCATGCACCATCAAATTATCCGAGATCACCCCGGCCAATGCCCCATCTGCGGAATGGACCTGCGGCCCATGGAAAAAATAAAAGAGGGAACCGGCGACGTTTTGGGAAGAGCGCCCATCGCGATATCGCCCCAACGCCTGCAGCTTATCGGCGTGACTTACGGCGAAGCCAAAATACGCTCTTTAAAAAAGCGCATACAAGCCCCCGGACGCATCGCATATGATCCCCAGCTTTATGAGGCCCTTGAAGAATACCGACAAGCTCTCAAGGCTCTAAACTCGGCTCAAGGAAATCCTCAAGGTTCGGATCTCTCCTGGGCGCGTTCAATGAAGAAAGCGACAATCTTGAAGCTTAAACTCCTCGGCCTTTCCCCGGCGCAGGTTTCAGCCTGGGCCAAGGACCCAAGCCTGGACCAAGGGTTGCTCGTGGGAAAGCGCGGACAAGCGGTATGGGTTTACGCGGATATTTATGAATATGATCTGCCGTTCGTGCGCCCGGGAATGTCCATGCAGGTCAAATCGGAAACCCTCCCTGGAAAATCCTGGATGACGAAAGTCCTCTCGATAGACCCCGTGATCAATCCCGAAACCCGCACCGCGCGCCTTAGAGCGCGCCTTGATGACGTTCTCGGGCTTTTAAAGCCGGGAACTTACGTGGATGTCGTTATTGATTCGCCGCTGGGAGAGCATCTCAGCGTTCCGGAAAGCGCGGTCTTAGACACCGGAGACCGCCAATACGTGTTTATCGCCAAGGAAGACGGAACCCTCAAGCCTCAAGCGGTGGAATTGGGAAACAAAGCCGAGGGTTATGACGAAATTCTGTCGGGACTTTCTCCCGGAGAAACAGTATCCACTTCGGCCAATTTTTTAATTGACGCGGAATCTCAATTCCAATCCGCGATTAAATCTTTCGCTCAACCAGGCAAAAACTCCAAAAACGCCGCTCCCTCGGATTCAATGGGCCCCATGCCCGGGATGAAAATGTGATGAAGAATCTCACGGCAAAAAAAGAAAGCGGCGCATCCCAATCCATTGGAAAGCGGATACCAAGGAAGGTAACCATGATTTCTAAAATCATCTCGTTTTCGGCGCGCAATAAATTTCTCGTTATTTTTTTGACTCTCATGTCCTTGGCCTATGCCTTTTATACGGTCCAAAGAATGCCGCTTGACGCGCTGCCGGATTTATCGGACACTCAGGTCATCATCGCCTCAAAATGGGATCAATCGCCGGAAGTGTTGGAAGACCAAGTCACCTACCCGATCGTTTCGGCCCTTTTGGGGGCTCCCAAGGTTAAGGCGATTCGGGCGACTAACGAGTTTGGAGTGTCTTTAGTTTACGTGGTTTTTGAGGACGGAACCGACCTCTATTGGGCGCGTTCGCGCGTTTTGGAATATCTTTCTAAAATCATCCCCGAACTTCCCAAGGGAGTCAAAACCGCATTGGGCCCGGACGCGACCAGTCTTGGCTGGGTCTATCAGTACGCGCTGGTGGATGATTCAAAAGCGCTGGATTTGTCCCAGCTTCGCGCGCTTCAAGACTGGCATATCCGCTACCAACTACAAAGCGTCCCCGGCGTCTCTGAAGTGGCGTCCATCGGCGGATATGAAAAGGAATATCAGGTCAAAATCAATCCCCGCGCTCTCTGGAGCTATCAGATCCCGCTGACAAAAGTTCTCAAGGCCGTTTCAGAATCCAACAGCGAAGCCGGCGGCGGCACGATCGAATTTTCCGGACGAGAATTTATGATTTTAGGGCGCGGCTATCTCAAGGGAATCAACGACATCGAGCAAACCTCGGTTGGGCGCGATCCAAAAACGGGAACGCCTGTTTTGGTCAAAGATATCGCCGCGGTCAGCCTGGGACCCGCCCGAAGGCGAGGCGTCGGAGAATTAAACGGCCTTGGCGACGCGGTCAGCGGAATTGTCATCATGCGTAGCGGCGTCAACGCGTTAAACGTGATTGACCGCGTCAAGAAAAAAATAAAAGAGATTTCTCCCTCTTTGCCGCCGGGGGTTCGCATCATCCCCGTTTATGACCGATCCGGGCTCATCCATCGGGCTATTGGGACTCTCAAGGAAACGCTCTTTGAGGAAATGCTCATCGTCAGCTTGGTGATTCTTTTGTTTTTATGGCACCCGCCGTCGGCCATGGTTCCGATTCTGACCATTCCGGTTTCGGTTTTCCTGGCTTTTATCCCGCTGGCGGCTTTGGGGATTACCACCAACATCATGTCTCTTTCCGGCATCGCGATCTCAATAGGAATTCTCGTTGACGGCGCGATTGTCGAGGTCGAGAACGCCTACAAGCGCCTTGAGGAATGGCAATCTTCCGGAAAGCCCGGCGATTTTCACGAAATCCGCCTTAAGGCTTTGATGGAAGTCGGTCCCTCGGTTTTTTTCTCGCTTCTCGTTATCGCCGCGGCGTTTCTCCCCATCTTTGCCTTGACCGGGCAAGAAGGCCGATTGTTTAAGCCTCTCGCCTATTCAAAAACATTCGCCATGGCGATCGCCGCAGTCTTAGCCGTGACGCTCGACCCCGCGGTCCGAATGCTTTTTACCAGAATGAATGAATTTCAAATCAAGCCGCGCTGGCTTAAGTCAATCGCCGACGCCCTTTTTGTCGGACATTATTATCCGGAAGAAAAACACCCCATCAGCCGCCGGCTTTTTAAAATTTATTCGCCGGCGGTCAACTGGGTCCTGGAAAATCCCCGCCTGACGATTCTCGCCTCCGCGGGAATTTTTATTTCGACATTGCCGCTTTTATGGCGCCTGGGATCTGAATTTATGCCGCCGCTCAATGAGGGAACCATCCTTTATATGCCGACCACTCTTCCCGGAATCTCGATTACGGAGGCTCGGCGCGTTCTTCAGATTCAAGACGAAATCCTCAAATCTTTCCCCGAGGTTAAAACGGTTTACGGCAAGGCGGGCCGCGCCGAAACCGCGACCGATCCCGCGCCCTTATCCATGATGGAAACGACCGTCGTTTTAAAGCCCCGAAAATTTTGGCCCGCGACGCCTTGTTTCGGCGGGATATGGAAATGCCGCCTCAGCTATAAGCAACTAATCTCTCAAATGGATCAAAAATTAAAAATTCCGGGGTTCCCCAATATTTGGACGCAACCCATCCGGAACCGCATCGACATGCTCTCAACGGGAATGAGAACGCCCGTTGGAATCAAAATTTTCGGCTCGGATTTATCCGTCATTCAAAATATCGGAACTCAAATTGAGGGCGCGCTGGATGCAATTCCCGAAACAAGGCACGCGGTCGCTGAAAGAACCGCTCAGGGCTATTATACCGACATCATTTTAAAGCGCCGGGCTTTGGCGCGCTACGGGCTTTCGATTGATGACGCCAATTCGATAATCGCCGCGGCTTTGGGAGGCGCGCGCGTGACGACGACCATCGAAGGCCGGGATCGTTTCGCGGTGAGCGTGCGCTACGCTCCGGACTTTAGAAGCAGTTTGCGAAAAATCGGGGAAGTTTTGGTCCCGGTATCGAAAGACGAGCAAATTCCGTTGGCCGAGATCGCCCAAATCCGCATGCGCCAGGGGCCGGACATGATTCGGGATGAAAACGGGGAGCTTTCGGGATACGTCTACGTGGACCTTAAAACTTCCGACATCGGGGGCTACGTCAAAAAGGCCAAAGCGGCCATCGCAAAATCGGTGTCTTTCCCTCCGGGATACCGCTATGAGTTCAGCGGACAATACAAACAGATGAAAAAGGCCGAGAAAAGACTTCTCGTCGTCGTCCCGCTCGCTCTTTTTCTGATTGTATTGCTCCTTTATTTTAACACCGGTTCATGGATGGAAGCGGCCATTGTCTTAGCCGCGGTTCCCTTTTCCGCCGTCGGCGCGATTTGGCTGTTGTGGATTTTGGGATATCACCTCTCCGTCGCGGTCTGGGTGGGCTTTATCGCTCTTTTAGGTCTTGACGCCGAGACCGGCATCTTCATGCTTCTCTATCTCAATCTCGAAAGACGCGCGCGCACCGCCGCCGGACGCCTTAACACGACCGGCGATCTTAAAGAAGCCATTCACGACGGCGCGGCCAAGCGCCTGCGGCCAAAAATGATGACGGTTTCTTGCGCGTTTCTGGGGCTTCTTCCGGCTATGTGGTCCGCTGGCGCGGGCTCGGATATGATGAAGCGAATCGCCGCCCCCATGGTCGGCGGGCTTTTCACCTCATTTATCCTGGAACTTCTCGTCTATCCCGCGATTTATCTTCTGTGGCATGGGAGAGAGATAGGTGAAAATAGTAGAATGACGTTTCCTAATGCCAACAAGGATTTGAATTAAGCATATACTGCCCTTAAAATTCATCAACGCATGAAGCGCCTAAAAAAAACGTCGTCCGTCGCCATCATCATGGGCTCAAAATCGGACTGGGAAACGATGAAGTCCGCGGCTGCGGTTTTAAAAAATTACGGCGTGCCCTACGAAGCGGCGATTATTTCCGCTCACCGCACGCCGGACAAGCTGATGCGTTATGCCGCAACGGCCGAGGCGCGCGGAATTAAAGTCATCATCGCCGGCGCCGGCGGCGCGGCGCATTTGCCCGGCATGACCGCTTCAAAAACGACTCTTCCGGTTCTTGGCGTGCCGGTGGCTTCTAAAGCCCTCAAAGGGCTTGACTCTCTTTTATCCATCGCGCAGATGCCGCGCGGCGTCGCGGTCGGAACGCTTGCAATCGGAGAAACGGGGGCGGCTAACGCGGGACATCTCGCCGCTCAAATTCTCGCTCTCTCGGACACAGCTCTTTCCCGCCGCGTCAAAGCCTTTCGCGCGTGGCAAACGGCTGCGGTCCTCAAAGATCGGCCGCGAAAGCCCTGATGGACCAAACGCTCTCTCCCGGAAAAACCCTGGGAATTTTAGGAGGCGGCCAGCTCGGACGATTTATCGCCCAGGCGGCAAAAAATCTCGAATGGAAAACGGCCGCGCTTGACGCCGACAAAAACTCGCCCGCGCTCCAAATTGTGGATGTCCCCATCGTTGGACCAGTTGACGACATTTTCGCCGCGCGGCGCTTGGCGCAATTAAGCGACATCGTCACTCTTGAGTGGGAGTTGATCGCCCTCTCGACTTTGGAAGAAATCGCGCGAATCAGGCCCCTTTTTCCCGCGCCCAGCGTCCTCGCGAAAATTCAGGACCGGCTTGTTCAAAAAAAATTTCTCGATGAATACGGTTTCCCGCAAACGCCCTACGGAGAAGCCCTCTCAGTTCAAGGCCTTCCATTTCCCGTCATCCTCAAACGGCGAACGCGCGGCTATGACGGAAAAGGCCAGGCGCAAATTAACTCCGCCGCCGACACCGAAAAAGCCCTCGAGCTCCTCAAAGCGCCCTGCGTTTGGGAAAGCCTCGTTTCGTTCAAAAAAGAAATTTCCGTCATCCTCGCGCGCGGCAAAGATGGGCGCGTCGCCATCTACCCAATCGCCGAAAATGTCCACAAAAATGGCATTCTACAGATGACCCGAGCGCCAGCCGATATCCCGGAAGATGTCGCGCTCAAAGCCGAAAAACTCGCGCTCAGAATTGCCGGGATTCTCGGCCATGTCGGCGTCATGGCGGTGGAGATGTTTCTTCTTGAGAGCGGCCAATTGCTCATCAACGAAATCGCTCCGCGCGTCCACAACAGCGGCCACTACACATTAGGAGCCTGCGAGACGTCTCAATTCGAGCAACACGCGCGCGCCGTCGGCGGATTGCCTTTGGGAGACTGCAGGATGAAAGCCCCCGCCGTCATGGTCAACTTGCTCGGGGATCTTTGGAATGGCGGCAAGCCGAATTGGACCGCGCTTGACGGCATACCGGGACTTAAGCTCCATCTCTACGGAAAATCAGAAGCCCGCCCCGGCCGAAAAATGGGGCATTACACGGTTGTCGGCCCCTCCGCCCCGGACGAGTGGAAAAACGCCGGCGAGAGACTCAACGCGCTGACCGAAAAATCCCGCCGTTAGGCCGTGCAATGAATTGTTTTCAATCGCGAGACGAACCTGAAGAAAGCCTCCACGAGTTCATGCAACATTTTAAGCGCGGCATATTCTCATTTTTTACTATTTCGGTGGCGATTTCTCCTCGGTGTCGCGTCTTATCCCAGCCCCAATGTTTCTAAGTCATGGAAATCACCTCAACTTTCTTCAACTATTATTGAGTGTTAATTAATGGCGCGCTATCTTGTATGGATTAATAACGGCGTTTTAGGTCCATTCAATTTATCTGAGTTGAGGGCTCTGGACGGCTTTGGGACGAAGACACTGGTTTGCTCTGATGTCTGCGCCGGGACGGATCCGAAAGATTGGAAAAGGGCGGAGGATGTTCCCGAAATTTACGACGTAATTAAACAAGAGGAGCTCTTCGGAAAAAACCGATCTACAATTTTGAGCATCAAGAGAGGCGGGGAGCTTTCGGATATTGCGGCCGCCGTCGCCGAATTGAAAGCGAAAATTGAGGCCGCCGGAGACAACAAAGGAGATTCTCTCGCCAGGCTCAACGAAGGAGAGGAAGAAGCGCGTTTCCTTCTCTCGCGCTTACGTAATCTTGAGCGAAACTTGCGGTTTGATAGCGCATTCGGCGAATCAGGGAGACCTGGCCGCCGCGCACAAGCCGCAGCCGCGATGCGAACCGATTTAAACTTTCAAATCGATGAGCTGGGTCTTATTATTAATCAGATTCGCCGTATCAGAGCCAAATACCTGGAATGGAGGAAAGAGGATGCGGAAGGGCGTCTGGGTTCGGAGAGAAAGTCTATATCATCTTCGCGCGAAATACTTGAATATTCGCTACTAGAGCACGTCGCGGCATTTACTGGAAAGTGGACTCTCATCGCCATAAGCGTGACGCTTAGTTTGCGCTATCTTTTATGGAGAGCTTTCTACACCCTTAACTATTCGAGCAATTTTTATCTTCTTATCAGCGCGTTACTCCTAGCGGCCGAAATTTACGGCTTTGTCTCCGTTTTGCTGTTTTTCATGCAAGTCATCAACATTGAACCTGTCAAGCCCGCGCCGATGGAAGGAGAAATTCCCACCGTGGATTTATTTATCACTATCTATAACGAACCATTGAACGTGCTTGAGCTGACATTGATCGCCTGCGAAGCTCTGGATTATCCACCTACCAAGCTCCATGTCCATGTTTTAGATGACGGGCCGCGAACAGAGGTTGAAAAAATGACGCGCAATTTTGGTTTTGACTATATGACTAGATCCGATCGCGCCCATGCCAAGGCGGGAAATCTTAATGCGGGTCTTATCCGCACCCATTCCGAGTTCGTTATGTTGCTGGATGTTGACCATATCCCCGTGCGAAGCTATTTAAAGGAAACCTTGGGATTTTTTAAAGATCCAAAAGTCGCATTCGTTCAAACTCCCCATCATTTTTATAACCCGGATTGTTATCAGAAAAATCTCATTCTTCAAGGAGAAATTACCAATGAACAGGATCTTTTTTTTCAACTTATTGAACCCGGTAAAAATGGCGCCAATGCCGTAATTTTTGCGGGAAGTTCCGCCGTATTCCGGCGCACTGCGCTATCGGAGATCGGAGGATTTAAGGTTGATTGCGCTATAGAGGATATGCATACGGGCATGGAGCTTGAATCCCGCGGCTGGAAGGGCGTTTATTATAATCGAATATTGTCGGCCGCCCTTTCTCCGGAAGACTTTTCCGGATATTTGACCCAACGCCGAAGATGGATCAGGGGAGGGGTTCAGCTTTTCTTTCTGGACAATCCAATTTTTAAGAAAGGCCTCACTCTGAGGCAGCGGATTTTCTACTTTTCTTCCCTGATTTATTTTTTTCACGGTTGGGCCCGGCTTATTTATCTACTGGCGCCATTGTCTTTTTTATTGATGAACTGCAACCCCATCATTTCCTCTATTTCAACCTTGCTTTGGTATTTTATTCCGTATTACTTCTCTACACATATGGTCTTTTCCCTGTTG
>DAHZHT010000004.1 GCA_027406905.1 Elusimicrobiota bacterium | reverse complement strand
CGAACGACAGACGTGACCGGAGCGGTGACGCTTCCGGCGGGAGTCGAGATGGTGATGCCTGGAGACAATATCGACATTGATGTCGAACTCATCTGCCCTATCGCGCTTGAGAAGGGACTGCGCTTTGCGGTCAGAGAAGGCGGTCACACCGTCGGAGCCGGAGTCGTCGGCGATATCATCGCTTGAAAAAAATTAAATAATAAGGTACAATAACATGGTTGAGCTAAGTAGGCCGCAGCAAAAAATTCGGATACGGCTTCGTTCGTATGACTATCGCATCCTAGATGCGAGTGTAGGGAAGATTGTTGAAACCGCCCAGCGCACCGGCGCTGTGGTTCGGGGTCCGGTACTCCTTCCGACGCGGATTAAAAAATATACGGTGTTGCGTTCTCCACACGTGGATAAAAAATCCCGTGAGCAGTTTGAGATGCGCATTCACAAACGTCTTATTGAGCTCGACAGCACTACGGCAAAGACCGTAGACGAATTGATGAAGTTGGACTTGCCGGCTGGGGTTGACGTTGAGATAAAACTCTAGTCTGGGGATTTTTTTAATACTCGAGGGTCATGTGAGCGAAGAAACAGCGAAGACGGAACAGACGGAATCTAAAGCGGGCGCCGTTAAAAAGGCTCCCGCATCTCTGCGCGTTATTTTGGGCCAGAAGGTAGGGATGACGCAGGTTTTTAAGCAGAGAAATGGGCGTTTGTGCGATGTTACGGTGGTTCAAGCCGGCCCTTGCGATGTGATCGGAGTTAAAAGCTCAAGCGGTCCGGACGGCTATAACGCCGTTCAATTGGCTTACGGGAAACGCAAAGAAAAAAATCTTTCCAAGGCGCTTTTGGGGCAGTTTAAGAAAGTTTCCGTTTCTCCGGCGCGTTGGGTTCGCGAAGTTCGAGTTGATAATGTCTCCGGCTTTGAGCTTGGACAGCAAGTGCATGCAGCCGATATTTTTAAACCCGGAGATTATGTGGATGTTCAAGCCGTCAATAAAGGCAAGGGTTTTGCTGGCGCGATGAAGCGTCACGGTTTTCGGGGTCTGCCGGCTTCTCATGGCGCTTCCGATAAACAACGTTCTCCCGGTTCATTGGCTTCTCGCCGCGCTTTGGGGCGAGTGTTGCCTGGCCAGAGAATGGCGGGGCGTATGGGCGGAGAGATGTCTACTGTTCAGAAAATTGAAGTCATTGAAGTTGATCCGAATCAAAATTTGGTTTATCTGCAGGGTTCTGTCCCGGGGCCGCGCGGCGGCTTAGTCAAAGTTTTTGAAACGGTTAAATCTAGAAAATCCTGGGTTGAGCCTGTCAAGTCCGCCATTAAGAAAGACAAGATGGGTAATATTATTACGGCTAAAAAGCCGACGGCAGCTAAAAAATAAGGTTTGGTGAGATTGAATATGCCGCAATCAAAAGAAAAACAAGTGAAGATGCAGGCTCCCCTTCTGAATATGAAGGGGGAATCGGTTGGGCAGGTTGATTTAAAGGATACTCTTGTCGAGATTAATCCCTCCAAGGAATTTCTCCATGAGTATGTGACTATTTATTTGGCCAACCAAAGAGAGCGTTCGGCGAGCGTGAAGACCCGCTCCGAAGTTTCCGGCGGCGGAAAAAAACCCTGGAAGCAAAAACATACCGGGCGCGCGCGCGCGGGTTCCATTCGTTCTCCTTTGTGGAGGCATGGAGGGGTTATTCATGGCCCAAAGCCGGGGCGGCTCCATTTGGATTTCCCGAGACAAAAAGCGCGTAAGGCTTTGGCTCATGCGTTGTCTGCTAAATATCAAGAGGGAAAAATTATATTTCTGGATTCCGTTCAGCTAAGCGACGCGCGCACGCGCGAGATGGCTTCTTTTCTGAAGAAATTGAATTGTTCTCCGCGAACCGTTCTGGTGATTGAAGAAAAAAATCCTAAAGTTTCTCTTGCTGCCCGCAATATTAAAGATTTTACCGTCACTCAGCCCGAAAATTTGAACGCATATGGGGTTTTGGCGGCCGACCGGCTTGTCCTGACGCAGGCGGCGTGGCAGAAATTAAGCGTTGTGGGAAAATAATTTATGGAAAACCTTTACGGAATTATCGAACGGCCTATTCGCACCGAGAGAAGCACTATCTTAAAGGATAAGCAGAACGCTTATGTTTTTCGCGTGAATAAATCGGCCACGAAGCCCGAGGTTAAAAAAGCGGTGGAGGGCCTTTTTCATGTGACTGTGGAAGACGTTCGGACGATGGTTTTTCCTGGAAAGATTCGCCGCGTGACGAGGAGCGTCGGGCGAAAATCGGATTGGAAAAAGGCGGTTGTGCGCGTTAAAGCGGGTCAATCCATTAAAATCGGAGAGGAAAATTAGATGGGCCTTAAATTTTATAAACCTTACACTCCCTCTCGTCGCAATATGACGAGCCCGGATTTCGCGGAATTAACGACCGATACTCCGGAGAAAAGTTTGTTGAAAAATCTTCGCAAAAAAGGCGGACGGAATAACACCGGAATGATCATGGTGCGCCATCAGGGCGGCGGTCATCGCCGTTCCTATAGGATTATTGATTTTAAGCGCGAGAAGTTCGGCATTCCTGGGCGCGTTGTCTCTATTGAATATGATCCGAACCGAAGCGCGCGCATTTCTCTCATTAATTACAACGACGGAGAAAAACGCTATATCGTCCATCCCGTCGGGCTCAATGTCGGAGACGTGATTATGAGCGGCCCTTCGGCCGAAATTAAGATTGGAAACGCTCTGCCTTTATCTAATATCCCTGACGGAACTTTTATTCATAACGTCGAGCTTCAGCCTGGCCGTGGCGCGCAAATGATTCGCTCCGCCGGTTCTCAAGCGCAGTTAATGGCGAAAGATTCCGGTTTTGCCCAGTTGAGAATGCCTTCCGGTGAAATTCGCAAGGTGCCGGATTCTTGCTTGGCGACCATTGGACAAGTTTCCAACACCGACCACAATACGATCAGTCTCGGTAAGGCGGGTCGCTCGAGACATTTGGGAATTCGGCCCACGGTTCGCGGCGGCGCGATGAACGCCACTGACCATCCAATGGGCGGCGGACGTGGAAAATCAAAGGGTGGAAACCATCCGAAATCGCCTTGGAATCAGTTGGCGAAGGGTTATAAGACCCGTAAGAAAAGCAAAATTTGGAGTTGGATGATTGTCGCGGATCGTCGGCGCGCTAAGCAGGCGGCGGCGTAGTTCAGTTTGATGAGGTGAAGGAAAAAATATGAGTCGATCGACTAAAAAAGGTCCGTATATAGACGCTAAGCTGTTTAAAAAAGTGCAGAAGATGAACGTGGCCGGGGAGAAAAAGATGATTAAGACCTGGGCTCGAGCTTCTGCGATTCCGCCTGAATTTGTTGGACATACTTTCGGCGTTCATAATGGGCGCAAGTTTTTACCGGTCTACGTGACCGAACAAATGGTCGGCCACCGCCTGGGAGAATTTTCCTTTACGAGGTTCTTCAGATCTCATGGCGGCATGCATAAAGAAGCGACGGCTCTCACTTAATAACATGGAAGCGACAGCATACGGACGTTTTCAACGATACGGGGCGCGGAAGGTCAATCAGGTTCTCGATGAAATTCGGGGCAAGGCTGTTCTTGAGGCGGAAGAGATTCTGCCGAATATTCCGCGCATTTCCGGAAAGATGGTCGCGCATGTGGTGAAATCCGCCGCGGCCAATCTCGCGAACAAGGCGGCCAAGCAGGGCAAGCCCCTCGTTCCGGAGAAGGTTTATATTAAGTCGTGTTGGGCGACTATCGGTCCGTTGGGCGCCATGCGGCGTGTCAACCCGGGTCCACAGGGGCGCGCGATGACGTTACACCGCAAGATTTGCCATGTCACCGTTGTCGTCTCCGACTCCTATCAGAAGACGGGGAAAGGGAAATAATATGGGAAATAAAACTCATCCTAACGCGATGCGCTTGGGCTACATCCACGATTGGGAATCGCGTTGGTTCTCTTTAAAAGAAATGCCCGCCTTGATTGGAGAAGATCACCGCATCCGTTTGCTGGTTAAGCGGACATTTCGGCATGCGGCGGTTAGCGCGGTGGCTATTGAACGGGCGGGAACTTACCTGCGAGTCAATGTTCATACCGCTCGTCCTGGAATCGTGATTGGAAAAAAAGGCGCCGATATTGAATCTGTTCGCAAGCAGATTGAAGACATGACCGGCCGTAAAACTTTTATCAATGTCATTGAAGTTAAGGAACCGGAATTAGACTCTCGACTGGTGGCTGAAGCCATTGCCGCTCAAATTGAAAAGCGCGCGGCCTATCGCCGAGTGATGCGCCGGGCCATGGAACGCACGATGCAGGCTGGAGCTTTGGGAATTAAGGTCATGGTCGGCGGGCGTTTAAATGGATCGGAAATCGCTCGTCGCGAGTGGGCGCGGGAAGGTAGGGTTCCTCTTCACGTTTTTTCCGCGGATATTGATTATGGGGCGGCGGAAGCGATGACGACTGCGGGTCTCATCGGAGTTAAGGTTTGGATATTCCGTAAACAACTTTTTGTCAAGAGTCCCAAAGAACTTTTGCTTTTGGCCAAAAAAGATCAGAACGTGGCGGCGATTGTCGCGCCGACGGGCATTCAGCCCGTGGGGGCGACCGCGGCAAAAGAAGGGACGAAAGAAGTGGCGGCGGAAAGCTCTAAAGATTCCGCGGAGACTGAATAGAGGGATTTTATGTTGATGCCAAAACGCGTTAAATATAGGAAACCGCATAGCCACCCCCGAGTCAAGGGATTGGCTAAACGTGGAACCGAAATTTCATTTGGAGAATTTGGGCTTAAGGCTCTAGAACCGAAATGGGTGACGGCTCGCCAAATTGAGTCGGCTCGCGTCGCTATCGGCCGATACCTCAAAAAAGGCGGAAAACTCTGGGTTCGCGTTTTTCCGGACAAAGCGGTGACCAAACATCCCGCTGAAACTCGTATGGGAAAAGGAAAAGGCGCGCCCGATCATTGGGTTTGCGTGGTTAAGCCCGGCCGCGTTCTCTTTGAATTGGAAGGAATTCCACAGGAAGAGGCCGAAAAGGCTTTTGGCTCCGCTTCATATAAGCTTCCAATCAAGACGAAGGTCGTAGTCCGGGAGCATATTTAATTTAAAGGTTTTAAAATGAAGACAAAAGAACGAGAAGCGAAGAAAAGTTTGACCGTGGCGGAATTGGAGCAGGAGTTGCGGCAAACGAAGGAAAAGTTGGCGAATCTCTCTTGGAAACATTCCTTAAGTCCGTTGGATAATCCGATGGAATTGAGAAATCTGAGGCGTTATATCGCCCGGATTAACACTTGGATTTCCAGTAAGAAGGTGGGTAACCATGGCTCTTGAATCATCTGTTGAAAAATCGAGATCGGACCGAAAAACCTTCGAGGGTTTAGTCGTTTCCGATAAAATGACGAAGACTCGGATCGTTTCCGTCGAGCGTTTGACCAAGCACAGAGTCTATGAAAAAGTCATGAGAAAAAATTCGCGTTTTGTCGTTCATGATGAAGAAGGGGCTTCAAAATTGGGAGATTTGGTTGAGGTGATGAGTTGCCGCCCTATTTCCAAAACCAAGCGCTGGCGACTCGTTCGCATCGTTAAAAAAGCTCCTGCGGGTTATGTCGCGGCTAACCAGAAAGAGGCTTCAGTGGGAGGCATTGCGGGATGATTCAGTTACGCTCTATTTTAAATGTCGCCGATAATTCCGGCGCGAAAAAATTACAGTGTTTTCATGTGATGGGTGGTTCTTATCGGCGTTACGCTGGAGTGGGAGATATCATTGTCTGCAGCGTCAGAGACGCTATTCCACATGGCGCGATTAAAAAGGGAGAAGTCGTTAAGGCCGTCGTAGTTAGGGTCGCCAGGAACTCTCGGCGCGCGGACGGCTCTTATGTCCGTTTTGATGAAAATGCCGCTTGCTTGATCGATGATAAAAACGAACCCAAGGGGACGCGCGTTTTCGGCCCCGTGGCGCGGGAACTTCGCGACAAAGAGTTTTTAAAAATCATCTCTCTCGCTCCGGAGGTGATCTGAGATGCTTAAAATCCATAAAAAAGACAAGGTGATGGTCATGTCCGGCAAGGACAAGGGAAAAATTGGCGAGATCGTCAAGGTTTTTCCCGATAAAATGAGAGTTTTGGTTTCGCGGGTCAATATCGTTTCAAAGCACAAAAAAGGGACACAGACTGATCCGGGCGGAATACAGAAGTACGAGGCGCCGATTTCTTATTCTAAAGTCATGCTGATGTGTCCAAAGTGTGAAAAGCCCTCACGCGTGGGCCTTGAGCGGCTTCCAAGCGGAGACAATGTCCGAATTTGTCGTCGCTGTGAACAACAGATTGAATAATTGAGAAATAGAACATGGCTACAATAGAGAAAAATAAGACGGAAAAGCCCGCTCAGGCGCGTGCGCCTAAGCAGGCTCACGGTGGAAAGCCGGTCGTTGCCCCTTCTTCCATTGTCGTTTCGGATGGCAAGGAGACGCCTCATCCAAAACCGCGATTGAAAAAATATTACCAAGAAGAGTTGGTTCCAGGATTAATGGAGAAATGGGGCCTTGAAAACCCTTTTCAGATTCCTCGCTTGATTAAAATTGTCATCAATATGGGCGTGTCACGCGCGCGGGAAAATGTCCAGGCTCTCGATTCCGCCAGGGAAGAATTGGCGATGATGGTCGGACAATGGCCGCAGGTTCGCAAGTCAAAAAAATCCATCTCAAATTTTAAATTGAGAGAAGGGATGCCGATTGGCTTGCGCGTGACTCTTCGGGGAGACCGGATGTGGGAATTTTTAGATCGGATGATCGCGATCGCGATTCCGCGTATCCGCGATTTCCGCGGATTGGAGTTAAAGGGTTTTGATGGCCGGGGAAATTATAATCTCGGTCTTAAAGATCAGACCATATTCCCTGAAATCAATATGGAGAGATCCTTAGGACAGCAAGGAATGAACGTGACCATCGTCACGTCCGCAGGGCAAGATGACCGCAGTTTGGAATTTTTGACTGCCTTGGGATTTCCATTTAAGAAACCTCAAAATTCCGGACACGGAAAGACCGGGGCTTTGGCCGCGGCTGGAAAGGAGAAATAGAAGATGGCTACAACGGCCTGGGTCGCGAAATTAAGGAAACCTCAAAAATTTTCCACGCGCTATAGAAATCGTTGCCAGATTTGCGGGCGCCCAAGGGCGTATTACCGCGATTTCGGCTTATGCCGAATTTGTTTGAGAAACATGGCTCACCGGGGGTTAATCCCGGGAGTTAAAAAATCTTCATGGTAGGATAAAATGGACCCTATTGCTGATCTACTGACTGGAATTCGTAACGCAAACTCCCGGATGAAAGACCGTGTCGATGTTCCCTATTCTAAAATTAAGTTTGAGATTGTCAAACTTTTAAAAGATGAGGGCTTTATCGCGAATTATAAATCTCTGTATCCCGCGGGAGTTAAATATGGAATTTTGCGGGTCTTTCTGAAATATTCCCCGACGAAAGAAGCCGCTATTCGCGGGCTTAAGCGCGTTTCCAAGCCGGGATTGCGGGTGTATCGTTCTTATCGCCAATTGCCGATGAGAAACCCGAATGGAATGTCGGTCAGTATTCTGTCGACCCCTCAGGGCTTTCTGACTGAAAGACAGGCGATTGAGAAAAAAATCGGCGGAGAAGTTCTCTGCCAGGTTTGGTAAAATTATATGAGTAGAATTGGAAAGCAGCCGGTTGTGATCCCTTCAGGGGTTCAGGTTTCTATCGCGAATCGCCTGGTCACCGTCAAGGGACCTAAGGGCGAATTAAAAGAGCCTCTTCATTCTTTCGTTAACGCGGAAATCAAGGATGGCCAGGTCGTCTTGAGCGCCGACTTGTCGAAAGAAAAAGAGGTCTCGGCGATTTATGGTTTATCCCGCGCCAGAATCCAAAACATGGTTTTAGGAGTTGCAAACGGTTTTAGCAAGGTTTTAGATATTGTCGGTTTAGGTTTTCGCGCGGAAGTCGCGGGCCAGAAGCTGACGTTGGCTATCGGGAAATCTCATCCGGTCGTTTTTGAGGCTCCCAAGGGAGTGACATTGGCGGTTGATCCCAAGAAAACTCAGATTACGGTCAGCGGTATCAACAAGGAATTGGTAGGCGAGATTGCCGCCAAGATTCGAGGTTTGAGAGAGCCGGAACCTTATAAAGGGACTGGCATTCGCTATCAGGGCGAGCATATTCGCCGGAAAGCCGGAAAAACGGCGGCAGGGGCTGGAGCTGCTGGCGGGGCCAAGAAGTAGGAGACAGCAATGAAGGATAAAAAAGTTCGTTTTGAATTTAGAAAACAAAGGACACGCAGGGCTTTGGCTGAGTTTTCATCGGATCGCCCGCGATTGAGCGTTCATCGCAGTCTGCGCCACATTTACGCGCAGGTGATTGATGATTCTAAAGGAGTGACTGTCGCGGCGGTCTCTTCCCTGTCCAAGGAGATTCATCAGAAATTTCCGAAATCCGCGAAAAACAAAGAGGCGGCTCAGGCCGTCGGGGCGTTAATCGCCAAAAAAGCGGTGGAAGCGGGAATTAAAAAAGTCGCTTTTGACCGCGGTGGGCATGTCTATCATGGACGGCTAAAAGCCTTGGCTGACTCCGCGCGCTCAAGCGGACTTGAATTTTAGAGAGGATTGAATGACTGAAACCGCGTCTGTTCCAGAAAAGCAAGAAAAAAAATCTGCGGCTCCCGGAGAGAATTTTTCTCCCGCCGCCCGATCTTCCAGAGGGCCGCGCGTCGCCGCGCCGAGACTTCCCGGAGAGTTGGTGGAAAATGTTGTCGCGATTAATCGCGTCGCTAAAGTCGTCAAGGGCGGAAAGAGATTTTCGTTTAGCGCTTTAGTGGTCGTGGGAGACGGAGAAGGCACGGTCGGGTTTGGCCTTGGAAAGGCCAAAGACGTCCAGTCTTCGATCCAAAAAGGGCAGATGCAGGCGAAAAAAGAGGTTTTCAAGTTTCCCTTGGTTCATGGGACTATTCCCCATGAAGTCATTGCCAAGTTTGGCTCGGGAAAAGTTTGGATGAAACCTGCGGCTCCGGGAACCGGCGTTATCGCCGGCGGAGCTGTTCGATCTGTTTTAGAAGCGGCCGGGGTTAAAAACATTCTAACCAAGAGCTTGGGTTCCTCTAATTCTTTTAATATGATTGGCGCGACTTTACAGTGTTTGCGTCTTTTGAGGACCAAAGAATCAATCATGAAGTTGCGTGGGAGGGAAAAATGAATTTAACTTCGTTGTCTCCGCGCGCGGGCTCGCGGCGTAAAAGAACCCGAATCGGTTTGGGAGAGGGCTCTGGCCACGGCCAGACGGCCACCCGAGGGCAAAAGGGACAGCGTTCCCGTTCCGGAGACGGAAAAATGTCCGGCTTTGAAGGTGGACAGACCCCTTTGCTTAGGCGCGTGCCGAAATATGGTTTTAGCAACGCTCCTTTTACCAAGCGCTATCAAGTCGTTTCTCTTGCCGATATTGAACGCGTTTTTAAAAATCAAAAAGAGGTTACTTTGGAATCTCTCAAGATGCATGGTCTCATTTCCTCTAAGCTTCCCGTAAAGGTTTTGAGCGGCAAGACCTCGGTCAAAAACCCGTATAAAATCTCGGTTCACGCATTTTCCGCCTCTTCTCGCGCGCAAATCGAGAAAGTGGGCGGGGCCGCTGTGGTCATAGGCGGGTAATGGCTCAAAGTCTCACCGAACTCGTCGAATCTCCGGATTTAAGACGGAAGCTTCTCTATACCTTGGGGGCTATCGCCGTTTACCGGGTGGGAGCCGCCATTCCCATTCCCGGGATCAACGCGGATGCCTTAAAATCCATCTTTAATTCTCAGCGTGGCGGGTTGCTTGGATTCATCAATATTTTCTCCGGCGGGGCGCTGAGGCGCTTTTCAATTTTTTCGATGGGAGTCATGCCCTATATCAATGCCTCGATCATCATGAGCCTTTTGCAAGGGGCCCACGTTTTACCGCATTTGGATCGTTTATATAAAGAAGGCGAATTAGGGCGGCGCAAACTCAATACCTATACGCGCTATTTGACCTTGTTTTTAGCCACTTTTCAATCCTTCGGCCTGACTCTCGCGATATCTAAAATGCCAACCCCCGGCAATATCCCTGTTATCTCAAACCCGTCTTGGGGGTTTTATGTTTTGACGGTCTTGACCTTGACCTCCGGATCCATTTTCGTCATGTGGCTGGGAGAGCAGGTGACTGAAATCGGCATTGGAAATGGAGTTTCCCTTATCATCTTTGCCGGAATTGTCGGGCGCATTCCAAGCGCGGTGATGAATATGATTCGTTTAGTGCAGGCCGAAGTGATGGGGCTTTTGCCGGCCCTATTGGTTTTGGCCGCCATTTTAGTCGTCACGGTTTTGGTCGTTTGGGTTGAAACCGCCCAGCGGAAAATTCCGGTGCAATACGCCAAGCGCGTGGTGGGAAGGAAAATGTACGGCGGCTCTCAAAGCTATTTGCCGCTTAAAGTCGATCAGTCCGGAGTCATTGCGGTCATCTTTGCCGTCTCTCTCTTAGCTGTTCCTATTACGGTGGCTAGTTTCGCTCCGCAGTCGACTTGGGCGCAGAAAATGCTCCATTTCTGGGGAACTGGAAGTTGGATTTATCAGCTCGTCTATGCCGCTTTGATTATTTTCTTCTGCTATTTTTATAATTCGGTTTCTTTTAACCCAACAGATCTAGCCGACAACATGAGAAAGTCAGGCGGGTTTATTCCCGGATATCGCCCCGGAGAGTCGACGGCGAAATACATCGAGTGGGTTTTGGAGCGAATTACTTTAGGCGGAGCGCTATTTGTCGCGGCCATCGCCGTTCTCCCGGACTGGTTGCGCACCAGTTTGAACGTTCCTTTTTATTTTGGCGGTACGGCTCTCCTAATCGTGGTGGGCGTGGCCTTGGACACGATGGGGCAATTGGAAGCGCAGTTAATTATGCGTCATTACGAGGGTTTTTTAAAAAAGAGCCGCTTAAGGCAGCGCTGGTTTAATGTGGGGAGTAGTTCATGATCGCTATTTTGCTCGGCGCTCCCGGCTCCGGAAAAGGCACGCAGGCTAAGTTCTTAAGCGCAAAATATGGCCTTTCTCACTTGGCCACTGGAGATATTTTCCGCAATGAGATCGCGGAGAAAACTCCACTCGGAGTTAAGGCTCAGGCGTATGTGAAATCAGGCAAATTGGTTCCTGATGATTTAGTGACGGAAATGGTGGCGGCTCGCTTCAATTCAAAAGAGGGGCGCTATTTGTTAGACGGATTTCCAAGAAATCTCGCCCAAGCGCAGTCCTTGTCTACCATTCTCGCTCATGAAAATCTGTCTATTGATTTAGTCGTTTTGCTTAAAATTTCGCAGGAGTTGGCCCTTGAGCGCATTGTTTCTCGGCGGGTTTGCTCTCAATGCGGAGAAGTTTACAATATCCAAACCAAGCCTGCCCCTGGGGGGAAATGCTTGAGTTGTGGCGGGGACGTTATTTTGCGCGAAGACGATTCTGAAACCACCGCGCGCAAGCGTTTAATGGTTTTTGAAGATATTACGCGTCCCATGATTGCCTATTATCAATCTGAATCTGTTTTTAAAGAGGTCGATGCCGGCCGCAAACCTGAAGAAGTGAGCGCGGCTTTGTCTATGTTTGTCGATTCAATTTTTGCCAAGCCATGAGCTCCACTGTGTTAATGCCGAAGCCCCCTCGAAAAATAGAGATGAAGACAAGGGAAGAAATCATTCTTATGCGCCAGGCTGGCGCGGTGGTTGCCGGGGCTTTGGCTATGTTGCGAAAAAGTCTTTCCGTGGGAATGAGTACAAAAGATATTGATGTTCTCGCGATGGATTACCTGTCGAAAAACAATGCCCAACCCGCGTTTTTGGGATACCGGGGCTTTCCCGCTTCAATCTGCGTTTCAATTAATTCCGAAGTGGTGCACGGAATTCCATCGCCGAAGAGAAAAATCGCCGACGGCGATATCGTCAGCTTGGATTTTGGTTGTATTATTAGCGGCTTCTATGCCGATGCGGCGGTGACTGTCCCGGTCGGGAATGTTTCTGAGGAGGCTTTGCGATTGATTCAAGTCACCGAAGAGTCGCTTAAACGCGGAATCGCGGCGGCTCTGGTCGGCAACCGTCTTGGCGATATCGGTTTTGCCGTTCAGTCTCATTGTGAAAAAGCCGGTTTTTCCGTCGTTTATGATTTTGTCGGACATGGCATCGGGCGGGCCCTTCATGAGGAGCCCCAGGTTCCCAACTACGGAAAGAAGGGAAGCGGAACACGCTTGGTTTCTGGCATGGTGTTGGCCATTGAGCCCATGGTCAATGCCGGCGGATCTGAAGTTCAGGTTTTAGACGATCAATGGACGGCTGTCACAAAAGACGGGCGCTTGTCCGCTCATTTTGAGCATACGGTGGCTTTAACGGAAAAGGGGCCGGAGATTTTAACTCAATGAAAAAAGTTCATAGCGAAAAGGAAGAAAAAAAAGGCGATAAAATTGAAGTCGAAGGAAATATTTTAGAAGCCCTTCCCAATGCGATGTTTCGCGTTGAAATCGCCCCGGGAAAGATTGTCTTGGCTCATATCTCGGGTCGGATGAGAATGCATTATATTAAAATTCTGCCTGGAGATCGGGTGAAAATCGAGCTGTCGCCTTACGATTTAACTCGCGGGCGCATTGTCTTTAGGGAATAACTGGAGAGGTATTGAGATGAAAGTGAGAGCGAGCGTTAAACCGATTTGCCAAAAGTGCAAAGTCATTAAAAGAGGGCGGGCCATCCGCGTATTTTGCTCGAACCCTAAACATAAGCAGAGACAGGGATAAATAAAGGAGAATTCTTATGGCACGCGTTGCGGGTGTAGATTTGCCGAAAGGAAAGCGAGTCGATGTCGCTTTGAGGTATTTGTATGGGTTGGGAAAAACGACGGCTAACCAACTCCTGGAAAAATTAAATGGAGCTGTCGATCCGGCGACTCGGGTCAAAGATTTGACGGAAAACCAAGTCGGACTCATCAATAATTTATTGGTGAAGGAATACAAGGTGGAAGGAGAATTGCGGCGAGAGATTCAGTCTAATGTCGGGCGCCTGCAAGAAATCGGCTCTTATCGCGGTCAGCGGCATCGCCGAAACCTTCCTCTTCGCGGGCAGCGGACGCGGACGAATGCGCGTACCCGCCGCGGCCGCCGGAGAACGGTGGGAGCTGGTAAGGCTGAAAAACCTCAGGCGAAAGCCCCGGCGAAGGCTTAAAATTTGGAGGCATCTATGGCAGAAGAAAAACCTGGCGCCCAAGGCGCAAAACCGGCAGTCCCGGCGAAGAAAAAAAACTGGAAACATTTGAGTTTCGCGAAAGTGTTCATTCAGTGTTCGTTTAACAATACGATTGTTTCCTTAACTGACGACAAGGGCGATGTTCTCGCTTGGGCTTCCGCGGGCGTCAATGGTTTTAAAGGGACCAAAAAAGGAACTCCTTTTGCCGCCGGCGTTACCGCCGGAAAGGTTGCCAAGAAAGCCTTGGAATTGGGAGTCAAGCAAATTGTCGTTTTTGTCAAAGGCCCGGGGCCGGGGCGAGAAACTGCGGTGCGCGCCTTGGGAAATGCGGGGCTGACCATTCTTTCTTTGAAGGATGTCTCGCCGCTTCCGCATAATGGTTGTCGGCCGCCGAAGTCGAGGAGGGTGTGATTCATGGCTAATTATAGCGGACCTGTTTGCAAGCTTTGCCGTCGGGAGCAAACCAAGCTTTTTCTAAAGGGAGATAAGTGCCATACGCGCTGTGTTTTAGATAAGCGCCCAACTAAGCCAGGAATGGCCGGCGTTCAGCGCGGCAAGATGTCGGCATATGCCGTGCGTTTAAGAGAAAAACAAAAGCTTCGCCGCTTTGTTTTGATGACCGAGAAACCTTTCCGCCGTTGGGTGGATCAGGCTTCTAAGGCCGCTAACAGCGGGGCCGAATTATTGGCTTTGTTGGAAATGAGGCTTGATAACGTGGTCCGAAGAATGGGCATTGCGTCTTCGCTTAAGACTGCCAGGCAGATTGTTTCTCACGGGCATATTAAAGTCAATGGTCGCTGGCTCAACATTCCTTCTTATCGCTGTCGCGTGGGGGACGTTGTCGCCGTAGACCCGAAACTCAAAGAAAACGTGGGAGTCAAACTAAGCCTTGAGACCGCGCAAAGACTCAATAACCGCCCGAACTACATGGAGTTCGATCCGGCCGCTTTGTCGGCGAAAGTGATCCGTTTGCCGGAGCGGAGCGAGATTTCTCTGCCGGTTTCCGAGCAACTGATTGTCGAGTATTATTCAAGATAAAATTATAGAGAGGATGCTATGGCCCATTACAAAGAACTGATATTCCCGCAAAAATTAAGCGTGGATGAGCGGACGATGTCCGACAATTACGCGAAATTCGTCGCCGAGCCTTATGAAAGAGGTTACGGCCATACTGTTGGAAATGCGCTTAGGCGCGTTCTCCTTTCCAGTCTTGAAGGAGCGGCGGTCACCGCCGTTCGGGTGGAAAAAGCTCCGCATGAATACATGACGTTGCCAGGGGTCAGAGAGGATGTGATGAATATCCTTCTTAATCTCAAAAAACTCCGGCTTAAGATGTTTTCCTCCGGTCCCGAGATCCTTTATTTGGAAGCCAATAAAGAGGGCGCGGTCGTAGCTTCTCAAATTCAAAAAAACGCGAATGTGGAAATCGTCAACGGTAATTTAGTTTTGGCGCATCTTGAGCCCGGGGCGAAGCTGTCAATGGAAATCGAGGTTTCTCGCGGACGCGGATATATTACCGCCGATGAATTGAGAAACCAAAATCATTGGCCGGCGGGATTTATCCCGCTCGATGCCTTGTTCTCTCCGGTTTCCAAGGTTCACTACGACGTCGAGAATGCGCGCGTGGGCCAGGTGACTGATTACGATCGCCTGATTCTGGAGATCTGGACTGATTCAACCCTTAATCCCGCGGAAGCCTTGATTCAGGCCTCCAAGCTTTTAAGAGAATCTCTCAATATTTTCATCCCCGAAGAAGAGGCTGTTGCCGCCTCCGGAACTTCCGAGATGGGAGGCGCCGACGGTTCTTCCGAGACGAAATTGAAAGATATTTTGAATCAATCGGTTGACATGATTGAGCTGTCTTCTCGCGCGGCCAATTGTTTGAAAGTCGCCCATATTAAAACAGTGGGAGAGTTGGTTTCAAAGCGGGATGAAGAATTACTTGCGGTTAAGAATTTCGGACAGAAATCGCTTGATGAAATTAAAGAGCGGCTGAAAGATATGGGCCTGTCTTTGGGGATGGATGTCCCTGAAGGGTCTGTTTCATCCGCCTCTTAAAAGTATTTTTTTGAGGAGACTTTTATGGTAAAGAATATGGGAGCGCGCAAGCTCGGCGTTACCTCTTCCCATCGCCGAGCGATGTTGCGGAACATGGCGACCAGCTTGTTCATCCATGAGAAAGTGGAGACCACCTTGGCCAAGGCCAAGGAGTTAAGGCCCTTTGCCGAACGCATTATTACTGCGGCGAAAAAAGGCCAGCACTATATGGTTCGTCGGCAGGTTCAAGACAAAAAGGCTTATGAGAAGCTTTTTGACACCTTGGCCCAGCGCTACGTCTCTCGTCCGGGCGGATACGTTCGGATTTTGAAGCTGGCGCAAAGGCAAGGCGACGGATCCCAGCGCGGTTTAGTCGAGCTTTTATCCTAGAATATCCTAATGCTTGATTTTTTCTTCCGCCTTTTCTCCAATGACATGGGTATTGATCTGGGTACGGCCAATACCTTGGTCTATGTTAAAGGTCAGGGAATTGTTTTAAGAGAGCCCTCGGTTGTCGCCATTGATAGGGATACCCGGCGCCTATTGGCTATCGGCGCGGAAGCGAAGAAAATGTTGGGCCGAACTCCGGCTTCCATTATCGCGGTGCGTCCCCTCAAAAACGGGGTCATCGCCGATTTTGAAGCGACGCAGGAGATGATTAAGTATTTTATCCGCAAAGTTCATAATCGGCGTTCTCTCTTGCATCCACGGGTCGTGATTGGCATCCCCTCGGGGATCACCGAAGTGGAGAGAAGAGCCGTTCAAGAATCGGCCCAGCAGGCTGGCGCAAGAGATGTCCATTTAATCGAAGAGCCGATGGCCGCGGCTATCGGGGCGGATTTGCCTATTTCCGAACCGCGCGGGAATTTCATCGTGGATATCGGCGGCGGAACAACCGAGGCGGCGGTTATCTCCTTGGGAGGTTTGGTGGTTTCCAAGTCTCTTGATATCGCTGGAGACGAAATGGATGAGGCTATTGTCGCTCATTTCCGCCGGAAATACAATTTACTCATTGGGGAGTCGACGGCCGAGGAAGTGAAGATTCAAATTGGGTCGGTTTTCCCATTAAAAGAAGAGAAGACGATGGAGGTTAAAGGAAGAGATCAGGCGAACGGATTGCCTAAGACAGTTTTAATTACTTCAGAAGAAGTGAGGCAGGCCCTTTTAGATCCCGTTCAGCTGATATTGGATGTCATCAAAAACACTTTAGAAGAAACGCCCGCGGAATTATCCGCCGATTTGGTTGATCGTGGCATTATGCTTGCGGGAGGCGGCTCGCTCTTAAGGGGCCTCCCGGACTTGATTCGGCAGGAAACCGAGCTTCCAGTTCATCGCTCGGCCGATCCTCTTAGCTGTGTCGCTATTGGGACCGGTAAATTCCTGGAAGAACTTGATCGTATAATGGAACACCGCCACAGATTTGCCGTATCTCGCTCCTAATTTCTACGCTCGGGAGCTGGAATTCCTGTCGAGTGGCGTTTTGCGTTCTTCCTGAAGAAGTGTTGTCTCTGACTAATTGAATATGCACCGCGAGTTGCGGCTAGCCAATCGACTGGCGATTTTTTTTATTGGAATTTCTATTCTTTTATTATCCTTGCCTTTGTCCGCTCCAGTCGCTTCTTTTAAAGCTTCTCTGCAATATCTAATCGATCCGGGGCTCTATCAAGGGGCCGACGGCCTTAAGCGGATATCTGAAATTCCTCTCTCCTTCAGAAATTTATTGTTGGCTGACATTCAAAATAGAGAATTAAAAGACGAAATAAAAATGGAGCCGGTTTTAAATGCGGAAATCGATTCTTTAAAAATTGAGAATGATCGTTTGCGCTCCGAAATGGATTTTGGAAAGCGCATTTCTTTTTCTTTTCTCTGGGCGCGGGTCATTAAGCGCTCTCCCGCCGATTGGTATCAGGATTTTATTATTTCAGTAGGGAAAAATAAAGGAGTCGAACTTAACGATCCGGTCTTTGCCATTGATGGCAACACTTTTGCCGCGGCGGGCCGCGTTCTTGAAGTCCATTCCAATACCGCAGTCGTCCAATTATTGACTAGCGATCTTTCAGCGATTGATTCTTTTATTGTTTCCCAAAGTTCTCATACCCATGGATCATTTAACGGCCTTATTCAAGGATCGGACGGCCCGAATTTGCAGATTAGCTATCTTCCGGTTCAAGCTCCTTTGGAAGAAGGAGAAAAGGTGTATACTTCGCCCAATAGCGCCAGTTTCCCGCCGTCGATTTTGATCGGGACGATTGTTCATATCTATCCGGTCGATCCCTTTTTGATTTTTAAATCCGCCGATGTTCGTCCGGCTCTCTCGCCGTCCGAGATCAACGAGGTTTTGGTGGGGCTTGGGGTCAATAAGGCGAAAATCAACTAATGAAATTTATCAAGCGCGTGGCGATTTTTTTCTTGGGACTAGTGGGGGAATGGGTATTTTCCCGCTATTTATCATTTCGGGGGCTTAACCCGCAGATTTTATTGATTTTAACGATCAATATCGCGGCGGTTAGCGGCGCGGTCGAAGCGATGATATTCGGATTTTTTTGGGGCCTTTTCTGGGACGCGCTCAGCCTTAAATTATTTGGAGCGCGAGCTTTGGTTTTGACCTTGATTGCCTATGGTCTTGGACTTCTCCGGCGGCAGGTGGACATGAATACTCCCGCTTCCCAGGCTATTGTCGCTGTCGTCGCGACGCTCCTTTACCGCCTGATTTTAGGGTTTATCTTTTTAATTTTTTCCGGCCAATTTTTATGGGTGGGATGGCTTGTCTTTATTCTTGAGCCTCTTTATAACGGCTTTTTTTGCTTTATCTTGGCCGCCCTTAGGCCCAATTCTTATCTCCCGTCGCCGAGGTTTAGAAGTATCGCTTAATGAAAAGAAATTTTTCTCCTGAAAGGTTGCAGTTGCTTCTGGCTGGGTTTGCCGTTGTCGCGGCGATTCTAGTTCTGCGGCTTTTTCAGATGCAGATTTTGGAAAAAACGGCTTACGAGTTAGCCGCGAACCGAAATCGAACCGAGATGGTCTATCAGACCGCTCCCCGGGGAATCATTTATGATAGAAACGGTATTCCTCTGGCGACCAATGAGCCGGTTTTTTCGCTCATTTATCTTCCCCCGTCTGGAGAGGCAAACCAGAAAGAATTAAACCGCTTGGCCGAGGAATTAAGCCAAGTCTTGCGGCAAGACCCCGAGACAATATTGGCGAAATTGCGTCAAGCTCGGCAGTCAAGAGAGGCTTTGCGCATCGCCGAGAACTTATCCATTCCGGTGATGTTTCGTCTTTCCGAGCTCAAGCCTTTTTATCCCGGAATAGATCTGGTCCTTGAAGCTCGGCGCTATTACCCTTTCGGGCCTTTTGCCAGTCACTTGATTGGCTATATGGGAAAAATTACCCCACAGCAATGGGCAAAGCTCAAAAATAGGAACTATCGCATGGATTCCCGAATCGGGCGATTAGGGCTCGAATCGATTTTTGAAAGACAACTGCGCGGAACAGACGGCGCCGTAAAAATAGAGGTTGACGCGCAAGGGCGGATCCAGAAAATTTTAAAGCGGCTTCCATGGAAAGACGGGAGAAATATCCATCTGACCTTGGACGCCATTGTTCAGCGGGCCGCCGATGAAGGTCTTCGCCATACCGCGACTCAAAGGGGAGCCGTGATTGCCTTAGATCCCTCCAATGGCGACATACTCGCTTTCGCGGCCGCTCCCAGTTTTGATCCCAATGAGCTTTTGGGAGCGGATCCTTTTTCCGTGGATTATTCGACCTTTGTTCCTTCTTCCGTTCCGGAATTTGACCGCGCGATTTCCGGGCTTTATGCTCCCGGATCGACGTTTAAAACGATTGTTTCCGTGGCCGGAATTAATGAAGGAAAATTAAATCCAGCCCAGATTATTTTCTGCCCTGGATATTTCAGGCTGGGACGAAGGACTTTTTTATGCTGGAACCATCGCGGGCATGGGAATGTCGATTTTTTGACCGCGTTTGCCCAGTCTTGCGACGTTTATTTTTACAAGATGGGGCTTACCATTGGCGCGAGTCTGATCGAAAAATACTCCAAACTTTTTCATCTGGGACAAAAAACCGGAATCGCTTTAAAGGGCGAGGAAGCGGGAAACTTGTTTGGTCCTGAAACCTCTATGAAAAAAGGTAAGCCGTGGATTGGCGGAGACACGCTTAATCTCGCGATCGGCCAAGGCCGGCTTTTGGTTACGCCGCTTCAGATGGCGGTCGTTACCGCAGCCTTGGCTAATCACGGGACTCTATGGCGGCCTCAGTATCTAAGTTCCATTGATTCCCAAAATGGAGATCAAATTTTAAAGGAAAATCCTCATCAACTCGGTTTTGTGCGGGCTAGTAACAAGACCTGGAGTTTACTTGATCAGGGGATGTCATTGGTCGTCGCCTCGGGAACCGCCCGAGGAGCTTATATTAAAGGGATTCAGGTTTGGGGAAAAACCGGAACCGCGCAAAACTCATCTGGGAAAGACCATGCCTGGTTTATCGCTTTCGCGGGAAAGCCCGGGCAAGCCCCGTCGATTGCGGTGTCTGTTTTAGTCGAAAATGGAGGTCACGGAGCCTCCGCCGCTGTTCCTATCGCAAGGCAAGTCATTGCCGCGGATTTTCGAGTCGGAAAAAAATCCCAGTATGAATGGCCTAAATTTTCTCCTAAAAAAATTGGCTCTTCTCGGAAAGGAGAAACCTTGTGATTGGCGTTCCGCGTTCCTCATCAAGAAAGAGCCGTCTTGACGGCGTTTTCTTGGGAGCGATATTGTTTCTTTTAATTGTCGGGAGTTTGGCTGTTTTCTCGGCCACGCGTCCGCTTCCATATTATCATCAAGCTCTTGAGAGGCATTTTTCGGCGATGCTTTTTGGTCTTTTGATTTTCTCCGTTGCGGCCAATTTCGCATATGAGGTTTATGAAGATCAATTCTGGGCTGTTTATGGGTTTGTCATTTTTTGTTTAGTCGCGGTTTTGCTTGTGGGGACCGTCCATAAGGGACACCGCTCTTGGATACAGCTTGGTTTCTTCGCTTTTCAACCCTCCGAGTTTGCCCGGGTGGGGATGATATTAATTTTGGCCGCAATCTTTGATAAGAGGGCGCTCAAGATGGAATACCTTTCGACGATTTTCGTGTCTGTAGCGGCGATTGTCCCGATCGTCCTTTTGATTGTCAAACAACCTGATTTCTCGATGACTTTAACTTTGTTCCCTATTTTTTTTGCGATGCTTTTCTGCGCCGGAGCCGGATGGGAATATTTGTCTGGCCTTGGCCTATTCTTCGCCTCTGCGGCTTCGATGCCGTTTCTCTATCTGTTTTTAGGCTCTTATTATCCCCATCCGGCCTCGGGAAGTTCGCTTTATCTTTTTATGGAAGTGTTCCAGTCTAAGTTGTTTGAGTTCGTTTTTATTTTAGTTTTAGCCGCTATTTTCGGAGCGGTCTATTACGCTAATTTTTTAATGCGTTGGCGCTTAAGGGCGAGCTTGTTTCTCGTTTTTTGGCTTATATTGACTTCCGGGGTATTGGTGGGAATTGCGGTCAGTCATAAGTTGAAAGGATATCAAAAGAGCCGATTTACCGCCTATATTAATCCTCATTCCGATATCCATGGGGCGGCTTATCACGTCCACCAATCTCAGATTGCTATTGGATCGGGCGGATTTATCGGGAAAGGCCTTTTTTCCGGAACCCAATCTCAATTGGGTTTTCTACCGGAGAGACACACGGATTTTATTTATTCCGTCATTGGAGAAGAACTGGGCTTTGTCGGCGCGGTAATCGTCATTCTTCTTTATTTGGGGATGATTTGGCGGATTACGGAGATTGGATCTAACGCCCGCGATCGATACGGATATCTAGTCTGTTGCGGGGTTGCCTCGATGTTCGCTTTCGATTTTATTTTAAATGTCGGAATGTGTCTGGGCCTTTTCCCGGTCGCGGGAATTCCCCTACCGTTGATTTCATATGGGGGGTCTAGTTTAATGGCCAGTTTATGGTCTTTGGGAATTGTCGCTAATGTGGGTAGGCGCAAATACGCGCTTTTATAAAATTTGATAGGAGGATAGTCATGTCTGAAGAAGAAATTTCGCAAAAAGAAGATTTAAAGGAAGAGCTAGTCTCAAACCAAGAGCCGGCGGCAGAGGTTTTGGGAAAAACCGCGTCCCCTGCGGCTGTGGGTATGGATGATAAGCGCAGAAAGAGGCGCCAGCGCTTTCATTCCCAGAGAAAGCCGGAACATCAAGGCCAGAAACACGGAAATGGACAGCGAGCGCATGAATCTCATGGGGCCGTCGCTGAGCATTCCGCCTCTTCCTTGCCGGCGTCTCCGGTCAAAAGAGAGATTCTCGCCAACGTCAACAGCGAGGAAGTTCGCATCGCGATTTTGGAGAATGGAAAGTTAGTCGAGCTTTTCTGGGAGCGAAAAAACCAGCAGAATCTAGTCGGCAATATTTACAAGGGAGTGATTGAAAACGTTCTTCCTGGGATTTCTTCCGCTTTCATTAATATTGGCTACGATAAAAACGCTTACCTCTACATATCAGACGTTCTGGGAGATAAAAATGCCGGCATTGAGTCCATTCTGAAAAAAAATCAGCCGGTGATGATCCAAGTCGCCAAGGAGGCGATTGGGACCAAGGGAATGAAGGTGACGATGGCCATTAGCCTTCCCGGGCGCTATGTGGTGTTTACGCCATTTGAGAATTTCGCTGGGGTCTCTAAAAATATTGAAAACTCCGATGAAAGAGCGAGACTTTCCGCCTTGATGCAGGGTTTTGTTTCCGGAATCTTAGAGGGCAAGGGCTTGGTCGCGAGAACCGAAGCGGAGGGAGTTTCGGCGCAAGAGCTTGAGCGCGAAGCGCGCTATTTGTTGAGCCTTTGGGAAGATATCCAGAAGAAAATGCAGACTGAGCCGGCGCCCGCTCTTCTTCACAAAGATCTGGATTTAACTCTTCAGGTCGCTCGTGATATTCTTTCTGAAGATGTCGCAATCTTTTTATGCGACAACAAAGAAACCTGCGAGCGCTTGTCCGAATTCATCGATAAAATTTCCCCGGAACTTAAAAAGAGAATTCAATTCTATGATGGGAAAACGCCGATTTTTAAGGCGTTTAAGATTGAAGAGGGTATTGAGAAAATGCGCAAGCCCATCGTTTCCCTGCCCAATGGAGGTTCTATTGTCATCCAAGAGGCGGAATCTCTTTGCGCCATTGACGTCAATACCGGGCGCTTTACCGGCTCTAAATCCCAGGAAGAAACCGTCACTCAAACTAATATCGAGGCGGCAAAGGAAGTGGCGCATCAATTGCGGCTGAGAAATATTGGTGGCATTATCGTCGTTGATTTTATCGACATGAAAAAGGCTTCCAATAGAAATAAGGTCATGGAATCTTTTGCGGCGGCCTTGAGAGGAGACCGCGCGAAGATTCGGATTCTTCCGATTACGAGATTGGGCTTAATTGAATTGACGCGGGAGCGCAAGCGCGAATCCACGGTCAAGTTAATCACCCAGGAATGCCGGGAATGCCACGGCTCTGGACGAGTCTTGTCCGAAGAGACGATGCGTATTAAAATTCAAGAGGAGATTCTCGATATGACCCGCGGGCGCCCCGGAGGGCAGGTGCGCGTCTGCGTTCATCCATTAATCGCAGACTCTCTTAAATCCAAGCAAGCCATGATCGAAAAAAATATTCAACGCTCAATTAAGGTTGAATCAACTCCGACGATTCCCCTGGAGGATTATCGCATTATCATAGAATGAGCGAAATTAATAGTCCAGCGTTTCGGGCCTTCCGCCGCTTTTTGATTTTGGCGCCGCTTTTTCTCCCGCTTTCGGTTTTCGCGGAGGCGGCTCCGATTTCAATTGCGTTTGCCCATACCGGCAATCCTCCGAAGATAATTTCCGGATATCGCTTAGGTTCTAATTATTTTTTAAGCGCGGATGAAATGGCGCATTTGTATAAGGCCCAAATCTACTGGCGCCCGGTGTCAAAAATCGTGGAATTAAGCCGCTCGGGAAATATCCTCGCTTTTGAGGCGAATGCCACCGCCGCCTCGGTGTCGGGGCGTTCCATTCCGCTTAAGTCGCAGGTGATATGGAGCGCTTCGGAAGCTTGGATTCCCATTTCCTTTTTAGAGTCTCCCTCCTTTGTTGATTGGTCCGGAACTCCGGCTTTTTTTGACGAGCATAAGGCGCTTTTGACGATTGGAGAATCAAAACCAATTCCGGCTCTCGCGGCGGTTAGTCCTCGTCCTCAAGCGGTTGCCAGCGCTCAAAACCAAATCCCAGATGGCCATATCTGGGTTCGCAAGCTTCGCATCGTCATCGATCCGGGGCATGGCGGCAAGGATCCCGGGGCCAGGGGAATTGACGGGACCCTTGAAAAAGACATTAATCTTAAAGCGGCATTAGAGCTTGCGCGTTTGCTAAAAAAGACAGGCGTTTTTGAGGTCAAATTGACTCGTCATAACGATACCTTTATTTCTCTCTCCAAACGCTCGGAGATTGCCAATCGGTGGAAAGCCGATTTATTTGTGTCTCTCCATTCCAATGCCGCTAAAAATCCCAGAGATTCCGGTTTTGAGACCTATTTTATGTCCGAGAAGGCTTCCGATCCTCATGCGCAGCGCTTGGCGGAGTTTGAAAACTCTTCAATTAACTATGAATCTAAATTCCGTCAGGAAGCGGAAGTTAAGATGTTATTGGGAGAATTGTCAAAAACGGAATACGTCAACGCTTCTTCTGAATTCGCGGGACTAGTCTCGCGCGAGACTGGCGGAGAAGTTAATATTCCGGATAGAGGGGTTGAACAAGCGGGGTTTTATGTTTTGAGAGGAACCCATGCGCCAGCCATCCTTTTTGAGATGGGATATTTGACCAATCCCCAGGATGAGCGAGATTTAAGAAGCGAAAGTTTTCGCCAGCGCCTTATGCGCGGCCTATACACGGGTATTGTGGAATATGCAAAAAAAATCAATCATCCAAAAAAATAGCGCCTTAAAGTCCGAGAGCCCCATCGGAATTTTTGACTCTGGGATAGGGGGGTTGACTGTTTTTAAAGCCTTGCGCAAGTTAATGCCGCAAGAGAACATGATTTATTTTGGAGACACGGCTCATTTGCCCTATGGGTCTAAATCGCGGGCTTCGATCATTCAATTCTCGGTTGAAATAGCCCGTTTTCTATGCCAGCAAAAAATCAAGGCGTTGGTGGTGGCGTGCAATACCTCCTCCGCTGTCGCTCTATCGGCGATTAAAAAAGCGGTTTCCGTGCCGGTGGAGGGAGTCATTGTCCCTGGCGCCCAAACTTGCGTCAGAAAAGGATTTCGCAGAATTGGGGTTATTGGGACCGAAGGAACCGTCCGGTCTGGAGCTTATGCCGCCGAAATTAAGAAATTTTCTCCAGGGGCCCGAGTCTTTGAAGTGGCGTGTCCGCTTTTTGTTCCCTTGGTCGAAGAGGGATGGTGGAAATACGGCGTGACCCAAGAGGTGGCGCGGATATATCTTAAGCCTCTTCAAAAAGCTCGGGTTGATTCATTGGTTCTGGGATGCACGCATTATCCGGTCATTAAACCGGTTATTTCCCGCGTCATGGGAAAAGATGTTTCTTTGATTGATTCGGGAGAACAAACCGCTCAAGAATTTGAAAAGACGCTTGAGTCTCTCAATCTTCTAAGGAAGAGAACCGGACGCGGTTGGTCTCGCTTTTACGTTTCCGATGACCCCGAGAGGTTTCTTAGGCTCTCCCGGAGATTTTTGGGATCGTCTATTTTAGTCAAGCGGGTAATAAAGAAAAACTTTGAATAACATGAACGAAACGATCTCTTTAATGGCGCGGGCCAAGGCGTCTATCGATAACGGCTTAAGCCGCTTGGGCAAGGACATCGATTTTGAAAATCCGGTTGACTCTATTTTGGTTACGTTCGCTTCGCGAGCGGTCGCGTCTTCAAACGCGATAGCTCTCCTTGTTTCCCACGGCCATGAGATAGAAGCTTTATCGGTTTTAAGGACCTTGGCCATTTTATCGCTTTGGTCTCGCTGGATTGTGGATAAAGATTCCTCCGTTCGAGCGGAAGAGGCTTTGTCTGAAATTTCAAAACTGGATTGGGAATCTCCATGGCGGGAAAATTTATGGCTCCTGCGTGCGGCGCATCTTAATTTTGAGAGTTCATTAAGACAAATGTTCATCGAGCTTAAATCTCCCAAGTTTTATTCTAAAACCGGGAGCGTTCCATGGGATCATGGGGCGGAAAAATATTTTTTTTCGGCTCCGCAGGCGCCCGCAATTCTAGATGCGGCGGGACTTTTTATGACCCATATGGTGGAAGCCCTGGATACTCGGTGGCCGGAATATTTTACGGAACTTAAGGAAATAACTAAGCGACAGCGGAGGGAGAAGTCATGAATAATTCTGAAAGAAATGGAGCGGGAGGCGGGCATTATGGGCGGAAGCGTTTTCGCCCGCATTACCGCAATCGCCCCGGGCAAAGGTGGAATAAGAGGCAGAATAATCCCAATTCCGGTGGGATGAAGACGTTAGAGGCGCGCGCGCCGCGGGTTTTAAGCGAGATAGAAAAAGCCTTCGCCGACAAAACGCCTATCGATCCGCAGCAATGGATTCAGTTGGAAAAAGGATCCTCGGATTTGACGATGCGGGCGATGGATTTGTTATGCCCTATCGGCCGCGGCACTCGCGGGTTGATTGTGGCTCCCCCAAAAGCGGGAAAGACCACGATTTTGAAATCTCTGTCCAATGCAGTCTACGCCGTCGATCCTCAGATCAAGCAATATTGTCTCTTGGTCGATGAGCGTCCGGAGGAGGTCACTGATTTTAAAAGAAGCGTCAAAGCCGAGGTGTCGGCTTCCTCTAGCGATAAGAGCTATCAAGAGCATCTGGCGACAGCGGAAACGCTCATGGCCAAGGCGATAGCCGACGCGGCGGGAGGGGCGGATGTCCTCATTTTGTTGGATTCTCTTACTCGGCTTTCGCGCGTGCATAATCAGTTCGCGGGCGGATCAAGAACCATGACCGGTGGGCTTGATTCCCGCGCGATGGAGGTTCCGCGCCGCTTTTTCGGGGCCGCGCGCAAACTGGAGGAAGGAGGATCGTTGACCATTATCGCCACGATATTGGTTGACACCGGTAGCAAGATGGATGATATTATATTCCAAGAGTTTAAAGGCACGGGGAATATGGAAATCGTCCTTTCTCGACAAGCTGCGGAGATGAGATTGTTTCCGGCGATGAAGGTTCGAGATTCGGGGACAAGGAAGGAAGAAAAATTGTTTCCGCCAGATGTGCTTGAAGGAGTCTGGAAGCTGAGAAGGCTTTTGGCGGACAAGGGCGATATCGAAGCTTTAAAGTCTTTCTTGGAGTTGATGCGTACGCATAAAACCAATCACGCACTTTTAGGAGCTCTTAAATGAACAATGAAAAGCAAGCCCTTCACAGCGATCTCGCGCCAAAGGCCATCGGCCCTTATTCCCAGGCCGTTCAAATGGGGAATTTAGTGTTTGTCTCCGGGCAGATTCCCGCCGATCCAGCGGGAAACCCAATAAAAGGAACGATCTCGGAATTGACGAATCAATGCTTGGGGCAAATTGACGCCATTTTGCGGACGGTGGGATTGTCTTTATCTGATGTCGTCAAGACTACGGTTTACATGACCGACTTGTCTCAATTTCCGGCCATGAACGAAGCCTATGCCGGACATTTTAAGCAGCCTTATCCCGCTCGCGCGACCGTGGAAGTAAAGTCTCTTCCAAAGGGCGTCTCTGTCGAAATTGACGCCGTCGCCATCAGAAAATAAAATTTCATTTTTGTCAAGACCTTGACAGAAGCCTTTTGTAACGGTAAACTTCTTGTTACCGTTTGTTTCTGACGCGGGGATTTTCCGAACTCGGAGGTTATTATGAGCCATAAAGCATCGCTTGAGAAAGCCGCAAATTCCGCAGGGAGCGTTTCAGTTACTGAAAACCAATTAAAGGTCATTAAAGATAAATACCTTCGAGACGCGGCGTCGGTCGAATCCTGGCTTAAGGGGGTCGCCCACAATATCGCCTTGGCGGAAATTCTCTATGATCTGCGCGCGTCGGAGTGGGGGGCGTTTGAAGGCGTCCATATGCGCGTTGAAGAGATTCCAGCTGTTGCTGGCAACGCCGTTTCCCGAATGAATCTTTTCCATGAGGGCCTGCATTCTTCTTCCGAGAGAGAAAAGAACTTTTCCCGCTTAATCTCAAACCTTGAAAAAATTTATCAAAAAAATAAAACCGCTCAAGCCTTGGTGGCGGAATGGGAGGATAAGTTTTTCGCTTTGATGTCCTCGTGGAATTTCCTGCCCAATTCTCCGACTCTCATGAATGCGGGGCGGGATTTGCAGCAGTTGTCGGCTTGTTATGTTCTTCCGGTCGCCGATTCCATTGAAGGCATTAACGACGCCTTGGCGGCGCAATCCTTGATTCAGAAATCCGGCGGCGGAACGGGTTTCGCTTTCAGCCGGCTTCGCTCTCGCGGAGATTTAGTCAAAAAAACCCATGGGGTCGCCTCGGGCGCGATTTCATTTATGCAGCTTTTCGACAAGATGACGGAAGTCGTCAAGCAAGGCGGGACTCGCCGCGGAGCCAATATGGGCATTTTGCATTACACCCATCCCGAGATTAAAGATTTTATCACTCTTAAATCCCAGACCGGTGTCATGGAAAACTTTAACGTCTCGGTCGCAATCGATGAGACTTTTATGAAAGCGGTAGCTTCTGATTCCGAATACGATCTTTTAAATCCGCGAACTAAAGAGCCCGCCGGGAAAGTCAAGGCGCGCGAAATTTTCGATTTAATGGTCGAGCAAGCGTGGAAAACCGGAGACCCGGGAATGATTGTCATTGACCGGATTAATTCCTCCGGCTCAAACCCCACCCCGGCCTTGGGGCAGATTGAATCCACCAATCCTTGCGGAGAGCAGCCGCTTCTTCCCTGGGAGCCTTGCAATTTGGGCTCGATTAATCTCTCTAACTTTGTCCATGGAAAAACGATGATGGGGGAGTTTGATTTTAAGAAACTTGGCGAAGCGGTCAGGGTCGCGGTTCGGTTTTTAGACGACGTCATTGAAGTCAATAATTATCCTCTTTCGGAAATTGAGCGGATGGCCAAGGGAAACCGCCGAATCGGTCTTGGCGTCATGGGTTTTGCCGAGGCCTTGGTTAAGGTAGGAATCGCCTATGACTCCGAGGCTTGTTTTTCTTTTGCCGAAAAGTTGATGCATTCCATCAACGATGCGGCGCTCAACGCTTCTGAAGAATTAGCTAAAGAGCGCGGAGTCTTCCCGAATTGGAAAAATTCAGTCTATGACTCGGAAGGTTCTTATTTTAGAGGGGAAAGCCGCGCCCCCCGGCATTGTGCGCGAACGACCATCGCTCCGACTGGAACAATTGCCATCGCCGCGGGGCTTCAAGGCGGGGGAATTGAGCCCTTTTTTGCCATCGCTTATACCCGCTACAATGCGCAGGCTCTGGCCAAGATTAAAAATGGGGAGAAACCAGCCGACAAAGACGTTTTCTTCGAGATTAACCCGCTCTTTCAGAGTATCGCCAAGGAAAATAACTTCTTTGGGCTCTCGGAAAAAGAGTTGTGGAGCTTGATCGATAAAAATCACAAATCCGTTCGCGGCTTGTCGGTAATTCCAGCTAAAATCCAATCGTTGTTTCCAACGGCCCATGATGTCGGAATTGAAGACCATGTTCGCATTCAAGCCGCATTCCAAAAACATACCGATAACGGGGTTTCAAAAACCATTAATCTCCCTCATTCCGCGACCGTTGAAGACGTTCGCCGGGCTTATTTGTTGGCCTATGAGCTCAACTGCAAAGGAATTACCATCTATCGGGATGGCTCCAAAGCCCAACAGGTCTTAAACATCTCTCCGGCGCAAGAGAAAAAAAGCCGCCGCGAGTCGGTTCAGCGGGCCTTTGGCGTTTCTTCCGAGTATTACCAAATGCGAACCGGATACGGCCCGCTCCATATTCATATCAATTACGACGAACGGGGGCCTTATCAGATATTTACGAATATTCCGCCCTTGGGAACCGAAATCTCGGGACTTACGTCCTTGGTGGGAATTCTTTTGTCCAAATACTTCGCGGAAGGCGGAGACCCCATTCGCGTTCTCAAACACCTTAACTGCGTCAAGGGCGATAGGCCTTCCGGATTCGGAGAAAACAGGGTTGATTCTATTCCGCATGCGATCGCGATCGCTCTTCGACAACATCTGAAAAAAACCGGATGGTTGGAGGAGTCAGCGGATTCCATTAAGGCGGAGGCGTCTCCCATGCCTCTGAGCTCGTATTGCCCAAAATGTTATTCTTCGAATGTCTCTTTTGAGTCTGGATGTCCGGGCCCCGTCTGTCATGATTGCGGGTTTTCCGAGTGCTCATAAAGTGAAATTGGCCCTATAGGCGCCAAGGTTTTGTAGAATAATCGGGATGAAGCGCGTTTACGGCGGTCTTATCGTTTTGGCTTTGGTCGCGGTGACCGGGCTTTTAGCCAAGAAGAGCCGCAAGCCTTATGTGGAGACCGCGCCCGCTTATCGCATTGAAGGTCCGTCCGACGCGCCCATTACGATTACGGAATTTTCTGATTTTGAATGCCCGGCCTGCCGGGCGGCGGAGGGACCACGCAAACAGCTCTTAGCCCTCTACGGCCCCAAGGCGCGTTTTATATTCAAGGATTTCCCTCTTGAACATATTCATCCTTGGGCGAAGTCGGCTGCCATCGCTGCGGAATGCGTGGGAGAACAAGGAAAATTTTGGGAGTTTCACGACTTGCTGTATGAAAATCAAGACAAGTGGGTGGAAGCGAAATCTCCGCCTGAGGCCATTGAGGCTTATGTGAAATCCCTGGGCTTGGATAACGCGGCATTTAAGTCCTGTTTGAAAGACCCGAAAACGGCCGCGTTAATTAATGCAGACGTCAAAGAAGGACAAGAGCGTTGGGTCAGCGCTACGCCCACTTTTTTTATTAATGGAAAGAGATTTATCGGCGGTCTTCAACTCTCGGCTTTGGGGCCGATTTGGATCGATAAAATCCTGGCCAAAAAACATGGATAAAGAAACCGAAATCAAAAGTTTTCCGGAGAAACGAGGCCTATCCTCAAAGACTTTTAAGTTTCTTTCCCTTGTCGCCCGGTTCCTTATTGGGATTGTCTTGATTGTCGCCGGAGTCTCTAAATTGGCCGCGCCCAAAGAAGAGTTTGCGCTCATTATCCAAGCCTATAATTTGGTTTCCCCTTCGACCGCCTTGACCTTGGCGACATTCTTGCCGTGGCTTGAGCTGTTAATTGGATACAGTTTGTTGGCGGGATATCTCTTGCGCCTTTTCGCCGCCGCTTCCGGCGTTTTGTTTATCGCTTTTGACTTCGCGCTTTTCTCTTTAAAGGTCCGAGGGATTGAATTGCCTAGCTGCGGTTGTTTCGGAGCCTCTTTTCATCCCGAGCCTAAAATCATGATGGGCGTTGATTTTATCCTCATCATCCTATCGCTGATTATATTTAAGGTTCAGCCGATTTGGGCTCTTGACTCATGGGCCGGGAAAAGGAACAATCATGGCGAATAAACATTTAATTTTGGCGGTGGATGATGAAGTGTCTTTGTGCGAGTTTTACGAAAAGACATTGCCGTTTTTAGGCTATGACGCCGCGTGCGCTCTCAGCGCTAAAGAAGCGCGGGAAGTCATTGAAGTGCGCAAGCCAAGCCTGATTTTGATGGATATCATGATGCCAGGGGAAGACGGTATCGCTTTTACGCGGGAACTTCGGGCTTCCTCCAAATATTCTGATATTCCCATCATCGTCGTTTCCGGCCTTGCCGATGCCGCGACCTTAAATGACGCGTTGTTGTTTGGGGCCGTTGATTATATCGTTAAACCCGTCGAAATTGAGGCGCTTAAAACTAAGATTGAGCGCGCGATTACGGCGGTCGAAAATCGCAAGAAGGGCAAGGCCCCGTGAGAAGCGGGTTGGAAACGCCGGAACCATCTCTTTTAGCCCTATTTAAAAAGACCTTCTCTCAGGTTCCTGTTTCGGTTGAGGCTTTAAAAGGCGACGGGTCCAGCCGAAAGATTTTTCGCTTGCGCGCCAAAAATCTAAGCGTCATTGGGGTTTGGGGGCCGGAGCGAAAGGAAAACGAGGCTTTCCTTTCTTTCTCAAGGCATTTCCGCAAAAGCGGGCTTTTCGTGCCTGAAATTTACGCGGAAAACCTCGGCGCGGGGATTTATTTGGAAGAAGATTTGGGAGATGTGACTCTTTTTGACTATCTCTCTCAAAACCGATCGAAACAAAAGATACCATCTGATGTCGCTTCCGTTTATTTGGAAACGGCTCAGATTCTGCCGCGCTTTCAAGTCGAAGCGGGAAAGAATTTAGACTATTCCGTCTGCTATCCGCGCTCCCGTTTTGACAAAAAATCCATGCTTTGGGACATGAATCATTTTAAATATTATTTTTTGACCTTGGCGCATATCCCGTTTGACGAGCAGGCCTTGGAAGAAGATTTTGAGCGTTTTAGCGATTTCCTGTCGGGCGCCGATTCCAATTATTTCTTGTACCGAGATTTTCAATCGAGAAATATTATGGTTCGCGGCGGAAAGCCCGCTTTTATCGATTATCAGGGGGGGCGGCATGGGGCTTTGCAGTATGATATCGCCTCGCTCGCTTTTGACGCGAAAGCCAATCTCAGTTCCGCCTTTAGAGAAGAATTGTTGGAGGCTTATTTAAAAGCCTTGGGAAAAACGACGTCTTATAATCGCGCGACGTTCATGAAATATTACCCCGGTTTTATTTTGATTCGCATTCTCCAGGCTCTCGGAGCATATGGCTTGAGAGGATTTTACGAGAGAAAACCCCATTTTCTTCAAAGTATTCCTTTCGCGCTTAAGAATTTGTCCTGGCTTTTGGAAACCCAAGAACTAGGGGTTTCCCTGCCCGCCTTTATCCCCTTGCTTAAGAAAATGGCTTCTTCTTCCCAGTTGATGGCTTTGGGCGCGGCGACCAAGAAGCTGACGGTCAATATTTTTAGTTTTTCTTATCCCGATGGAGTTCCTAAAGATGAAAACGGGCACGGCGGCGGTTTTGTGTTTGATTGCCGGGCCTTGCCGAACCCGGGGCGGGATAAAAAGATGGCCAGTTTAACGGGGTTGGACCCTGAGGTGATTTCGCTGTTAGACAAAAGTCCCGAAGTTAAAAAATTCTTAGCTTCTACTTTTTCAATTGTCGATCAAAGCGTTGAAAATTACATTTCCCGCGGGTTTTTGAATCTTTTTGTGGCTTTTGGGTGCACCGGAGGCCGCCACCGCTCGGTTTATTGCGCGGAAAAATTGGCGGAACATCTGAGGAAAAATTTCTCATTAAACGTTCCGGTTAAACACTTAAGTCTGCCTCAGCCTGTCGCTTAATTCTATCCTTCCATGCAGGCTTTAATTTTCTCGGCCGGGTTTGGAAAGAGACTGGGGCCATTGACCGAGAAAACTCCCAAACCTCTTTTGGCCATTGGGGGCGTTCCGCTCCTTGAAATCGCCATTCGGCGGCTCATTAAGGCTCAAGTTTCTTCGATTATCGTCAATACGCATTATAAGGCCGACCAGATTAAAGATTTTATCTCCCAAAAGTCTTTCGGCGTCCCCATTCAAATTTCCCATGAAGAAGAGATTCTTGAGACTGGCGGCGGGCTTAAAAACGCGGCGCGCTTTTTTAATGAGAGCGCTCCTTTTTTTATTTATAACGCCGATGTCTTAAGCCGAGTCGATTTAAAGAGGCTCTATCAATTTCACTTGGATTCAAAAGGGGCTCTTGCGAGCTTGTCGGTGCGCCGGCGCTTGAGTTCGAGACTGCTTTTATTTGAGGAAGGCCGTTTATGCGGATACCAAAAAGAGGGAAAGTCCCGGTCTTTTTCAAAATCAGGGGAGTTCACGGCCCTGGCTTTTGACGGAATCCATGTCGTTAGTCCTGAAATATTCTCAAAGATAAAGGAAGTCGGCAAATTTTCTATCATTGACTTGTATCTCCATTTGGCGGAAGAGGGCGAAAATATTCAGGCTTTTTTAGCCGATTCTTTTGCCTGGCGGGATGTCGGAACTTGCGAAGATTTTTTGAAAGCGGGTCGGGAAGCGCCTTTTTGGCTTGAAGAGTTGTCTTAATGGAACGAAAAAAAATTCCCTATCAGAAAACCGTTTTTGTTTGCGTCAATAAAAGAGAAGACGGGCGGCCTTCCTGCGCCGATTCTTTAGAGGGCGGGGCGGAACTTTGTAAAGCCCTTAAAGAGGCGGTCAAGGCGGCGGGGCTTAAAGGCAAAATCAGGGTGGCCAGTTCGGGATGTCTTGATTTATGCGCCCAAGGCCCCAATTTGTTCATTTATCCCGATGGGGTTTGGAAAAGCCGCGTAAGGTTGGCCGATATCCCGCAAATTTTAAGCGAGCTTGGAATTTGCTAACATAATTTTCTGGGAGGCAGATATGAAATCAATTTCTTTGAAAGTTTTCGCGTTCGTGTCCGTTTTTATCTTGTTCGGTCCTTTGGCTTTAAGTGCGCAGAAAGTTGCCGGGGCGGTCAAACCGGCAAAAACTCCTCCCGCCGTTAGACCTGATTTGGTCCAAGCCAAGGACGTCATTGAAGAGGCCGCCAAAAAATACCCCAAGAATGCGGAATTGGAAATCCAATTAGGCTTTATTTTCAAAAAAATGAAGCGGTACAGCGATTCGCGAAGGGCTTTTGAAGAGGCGGTCAAAATTGATCCCAAACTGGTCGAGGGCCATTATATGCTGGGCTTGATTTACGAGTATCGTAAAGAGACTAAAAAAGCTCTTAAAGAATGGCAGGAGTGTCTTCAGTGGGCGACCGACCCTGAAATGAAAAATACCGCGATACTTCATATCCACCATATCGACCCCAAGATCGTCATTAAGAAAACCAAGAAAACCCCATGAGAAAAGTCTCTTTCCTTTTCTTAATCGCTTCTCTCGCCGTCATCGGGTGTTCTGCGGCACCCAATGTGGCCTATAACCCGCATTTTGACTTTGCTTCTATTCACCGGGTCGCGGTCGTAGGTTTTAGCGGTTCTGACGGCAATGCGGCGGCGGATATGATGACCCAGGCCTTGGTGGCGCATGGGGCCAATGTCATTGAAAGGCAGCAGCTTAACGCGATTTTAAATGAAAATCACCTGGCCGCTTCGGGGATTTTGGATCCCTCGACGGTTCATCAGGTGGGAAAGATTCTCGGAGTTGACGCTCTCTTTGTCGGAAGCGTGGTCGCCAGCGCTCCCAGTCAAAGCTATGTCGTTACCGGAGCGGCGGGATACCCGGCGGTCGGCTATCCGGGCATGTATGGCTATGGGATGACGCCTATCCCGGGAAACAACGTTTATTCGCAGGGCTCGGTGATGGGCGTTCCCGGCTCTCAAATTGTCACTTCCGCGGCCCAGGTGTCGATGGTATCCCGGATGGTGGACGTTCAAACTGGCCAAGTCCTTTGGTCGGCTTCGATGACCTATCAGGGTTTGGATCGCTTGTCAGCGATTACCGATATCACCAATTCCTTTATTAATTCGCTGGTTCCCATCTGGCCGCAACTGATCGCGACGAAATCTCAAGGCTAATTCCAGATATCGTCGATAAGGGAAGCCGACCTGTCTTTTTGCCCGAGACTTTTAAGCCCCAAAGCCGCTTCCACCGTCTTTAACAGGCTGTAGTGGCTATACCACTTTCTTGAGACCGCCCCGCGCCGCACGCCTTGTCCATACAAGACCGTCAGGACGCGGTTGGCGCTTTTGTTAAACCCGCGGGTGCGGACGTTATAAGAGCCGTCTTCATCGAAAGTAAAGGCGAGAAGCTCATCTTTCGGCCATTGGGATATGAGGGGGCCAAAAGCCTTTTTAAACCAGCGGTCGGCGTAGCGAACGTCGGTATTGTGGGCGTCGTCTTTTAAATCAGGGATGTAAAGGGCGAAATCCGGCAGAGATTTTTTTTGAAAATCGTTAAAAAATTCTTTTGCGTTGACGATTCTGTCGCATAGGGCCGGGCTTTTTTGAACGTCTTTGTAACTGAGCATCGGCACGTGTTTTCGCGCATAGGTTCCGGAATAAGAACCCAGAAAACATTGTCCGGGTTTTCCCGGATAGGCCTCGGCGTATACCTTCCAACTCTTGTGAGCTTCATCTAATAAATCGCCGATGTGGCCGACATTGAGAGAAACATCGTCGTCGGACTGAATTTTCCAATAGTTTCCCGATGTCAGGGCGAGATAATTGGGCAAGGAGGGATGAGTGACGGCGTGATAGTTTTCAAGAAGAGCGCCTTTCTTGGCGAGAGAAGCCATAAACGGCTGTTTGGCCGCGTCCTGGTAATTCGTATTTTCAAAAATAACGATTAAAACTTTATGAACCGGCGGAATTTTTTTTGCCGGTTTTGCGGGTTTGATGGCGGCAAAACCCGGTTGAATCATCAACGCGATGAGAAAAATTAAATTGATCATGGAATTATTCTATCAAACGGGGAAAAATTTTTCCCGGAATCGCCGCTTAAAACGGATGAGTTAAATATCCTATTTCCTGATTTCAAATGCTCCGCCGTTCGACAAGCCTTCCTGCGACATATTTATGAATGACGCTCGCCATCAAGGTTTGATAGGGAATCCCTTCCTCAATCGCCCGGCTTTGGATTCCGCCTAAATCCCGTGGGGATATCCGAATATTGACGCGGCTCGTTTTTTGCAAAGCTTCTCGCGCATAGGATTGATAGCGGCGAATTTCAGCGCGTTTCTTTTTCACGCTCTTCCATTCACCGCGTTCGTAGGAATCGGCTATTTCCCGATCTCCTTTTTTTGTATTCGCCATTTTATCCTCCTCGTAAATAACGCTTTGTCGCCTTCATCTCTCTTTAGTATAACACGTTGTGTGCTTTTTGGCAACACAAGTGGGCCATCAATTGCCGCAATGCGGTCCCGCCAACTCACGGAAGCCCTTCAAAAAACGCTGATTGCCGCTTATGCTAAAATAGGTGGCATTGACAAGAAGGAGAATACCCGTTATCCTTGGAGTGAAGATTGCCAGATATTTCATTTGACTCTTCTGGATTCGCCCGTTTTCAGACTCGTTACCATGGCGACCAAACGCATATGCACTTCCTATCCGGTTGCCCGTCCAAAACCGGGGAAAGAATATAGGGGGCCAGATGAAAAAAGGGCTTAAGGGATTAATGAATATTAATTTTTCGGAATATTATGACGAGGAAGACGACGTTTACTATGTCACCTTTAAAACAGGCGAACCGTCAGGCGTCGTTGAAGTGGACGATATCCTTCTTCTCGAAGTCGGCGCTTTTTCCGGCCTTCCGACGGGGTTTAGAATATTAAATTATTCAAAGCAGAAAATCGGCGCCGTTGAAATCGCGGTAAAAAAAGCGCGGCAGTCCGTCAATATGACGAAAAAAGATTTTCCCGGAATCGCCGCGATGCGGTCCCGCCAACTCACGGAAGCCCTTCAAAAAACGCTGGCCGCCGCTTAAGGCGCGAAACCCCTCTTAAATTAGAAAGAGAGTAGGCTCTTTCTAATTTTCGATTTTCTTTTTAAAATCCTCCCAGTCAAGGACCTTATCGCTAAGTTTTCCAAAACTTTTAAGCGCCTCTTGAAAATCTCTTTTATTATTCGTTACAAAGTGGTGAATGTGATTGGAAGCGATATAAGCGGCCCACTCGAAATCAATAAAATCCTCAAAGGCTGCCTTCCGGCCCCGGGCAACAAAATTCCCAATTTGCAGATTGTAGATCGAAATGAGATCCCTAATATAAGGGATATTCCTCCATTGTAAGGCAACTGCCACCTTTTCCGCACTCCCAGCCTGATGGTGATACATGAGATGACAAAACAAGTTTGATTGGTGTTCTGGTTGGCGCTGAATATACCCAATAGAGTACTCTTTAAACCTTTGGTGAGGAACGCTTGACTGCGCTTTTTTAACATAATCGGCGTTCAATTCTTTACTCAAATCTTCGAGGCTAATTTGGAAATTCTTAGATACTATAAGCGTTTGTGTAACTATGGCGTCTTTTATTTTATCTGACTTGGCAAAATCCGGATTGCTCGCCAAGTCTTTACGTATTCTCAGAAAAACCTGTGACTCTTGGATCAGTTTTTCCTGAGGCCACTTGAGCCATTCTCGCAACGCTCTTGTTACCACCAACCCAGGTGATGGCAGCATTTGATTTGGAGCTATTCTTATTAAATTCGCGCATTTATTGGAAACCCACTTCTCATTATGTTCTTGTCGTCCGTCTTGTTTGTGGACATGGCAAATAAGCTCACATAAGCCCACGACAGAGTCCCATATCTGAATTTTCCTTGCCTTAGTATTCTTTTCGAGAAACCTCCAATCCTCTTTAGACAGCCCAAACAACACGGAAGAATCTAAAACCACCGATAGTGGGAATTTCACGATTTTTCGCGGCAAGAACAGTTGAGCCATTGACTAATAACCCTTTCCCGCCGATTTCGCCTGATTTTCAAACACCACAGACTCGTCTCCGCGGGTTAAGGCGGTGTCGTAGAGGCCGATTTTTTCGTCTTCGATGTGTTTGTTGATTCCGGCATATTCCAGGCTTGAATCTTCATAGCGCTTGAATTTATAGACCGCGTCGTTCATGAGAGCGCTGTTGAACACGCCAAGGCTGACCAAAAGCTCGAAATCTTTCACGTCTAAACCCGTCACTTTCTTAAACAAGCCGGGTTCCAGCTGCGTGATGACGTCTTTAAGGCAGCGTTCCCGGTCATCGGTCAGATACATGAAAACCGGCACGCGCGTGGCGAATTTAATGAGCTTTTCCTGAATTTGCTTTCGCAGGCTCTTGTATTCTTTTTCTTCCTCGGACAAAATTTTCTTTTCCTTGGCGGAAAGCTCTTTTTCGTTGGCCTTCTTTTTAACTTTTTGAATCGCCTCGGATTTATTGATGATGGTCTGGATGTCCTGGTTGAGGCTCCGAAAGCCCTCGATTTTCATTAAGGCGTCCAGGGCTTTTTTGTCGTCCATCAGCTTTTTAAGCGTCGAATTATCCACATTGACCAGCAAGGCGCTTTCCCACCTTCTAGCGAGCAATGTCGCGGTCGTTCCGCTCATCGCCATCTGCAAAACGCCCGCCGCGTTAATTTCTTTCATGGAACTCCCGTCATAGGCCAAGACCGGAAGAAAATGGATAAACTCCTCAACCTTTTTCTCGGGGTTGGACTCGTTAACGTTTAAGCGGCAACTGTACTCCTGAATTTGGCGCAAAGCCCGGTTCGGGGCGAAATCAAAAACGTAGCATTCTTCTTTGATAATCTGCTCTTGATTAGGATGTTCCCCGTCCGGATTTCTAATCGTCCAGGGAGACTGGACCCGGAAAGCGGCTTGAAAATAAGTCTCGGGGCTTGAAGAATTTCTCAGCATCAAAATGCCCGCCCAGGGCTTGACCGTCACGCCCGTGGTCAGTTTGCCGCAGGAGAGAGTGATGGTTTTCGTTTTGAGGGGGTCATCCATCGCTTTTTCCACCGGAGATAAAGCGTCAACTCCCATTCCCGCCGCGTTTCCAGCGGCGACAACCACCTTGTAGTCATGATAAAACCGGTTTTGCTTTTTCGCGAGAAGATTGCGCATGGCATGGCAAGAAGAAACGCTGGGCAAAAACCACAAAGTGTGAGACAAAACGTTCAAGAGGCGCGCGTCTGAAAACGGCATTGGCGGTTTTTTCGCTCCCAGTTTGAGATTGTCTACGTTGCTTGGCAAAAAAGAGCCGCGAATCAAGTCCAGCCATTTCTGAACCTCGTCTTGATGGGCAAAAACCGCTTTTTCCCCTTCTCCCGAGGCGGAAAAAAAGGCGTTGAGGTCGAACTCATTATATTCGCCTTCCAAGGCCACTTCGCGAATCGAATCGGGAAGCTGGTAGGTCAAGAGAACCATTCTTGGAAGAGCGGCGTAGGGATTGTCTTTCCCCGTCCAATTTTCCTTGGCGCGCTGTTCATCCGAATAAGTCCAGTTAAAAATCTGCTCTTCGATGAATTCGCCGGAGGTGATGGCGCGAAACGGGGTCCCGGAAAGATAGAGATACCCATTGGTCGTAATCGGCATTAAGTCTTCGTCAAAATCCTCAAGCCCCGCGCCCGCTTCAAATTCCAACTCTTTTTTTTCTTCCCCCTCGAACAAATCCTTCGCGCTTTTCCGCCAGGCCCCGTAGTGATACTCATCTAAAATCACGCAATCCCAGTGAATCGCGTGAACCCATTCGTTCTTGGGCTTGATTCCGCCGACGCTGTTTTTACCCAGATAATCCTGAAAAGAGCCGAAACAAACCAGGGGCTTTTTTTTGTCGGCTTTTTCGTAAGACAAGCCGCCCTGAGAAACAAATTGCCAGTCCTTAAAATCGACATGGCTTTTTAAATCCTCTTCCCAAGCGCTTTGGGCTGCGGGCTTGAAAGTCAAAACCAAAACCTTGCGCCAATCCATTTTCTTCGCCAGTTGATAGGCGGCAAAAGTCTTGCCAAAACGCATCTTCGCGTTCCACAGAAAATGCGGGGCCTTGCCTTTATTTTCCCTCCGAAAACTTTTAAAGTAGGAGGCGGTTTTTTCAACCGCCGCTTTTTGCTCCGGCCGCATTTTAAAATCAAGCGAGCGGTTTTCCTCGCTTCTTTCCCCGTTTTTAACCGCGAGAATCGCCGCTTTGACGCGCTTTATATCGCACTTAAACCACTCGCCCGCCGGATTTTTGACTCCGGAATTTCTCAAATAGCGGTGAATGTCGCGATCGCTGACAATGGAGCCGTCGCTTTTCATCGCGGATTCTTCCAAAACGATTTTATAAGGCGTTTCGCCCGGCCTTAAAGTCGGATATTGCTGCGCGACCCGCCGCCGCGCGTCCACGGTGGTATAGCCGATTTTGAGAAGCCCGGCATATTGAGGGCTTTTATCCTCATATGCGTAGAGAGTGGGTCTTGTCTCCGGCCGCGGCGGAAAAAAGGATTTATTCATCCAACCTATCCATTGAGCGAATTTTTAAACTGATAAAAGAAATTTCTTCGGGAGAAAACTCATACCTTTTGTAGAGCTCTTCATCCGTCCAAGTTTTTTTCACGTCTAAAATCGGTACGAATGAATAGGCCTCCTTCGTGATATGATGAGAGTACATAAACTGCGCCACCAGAAAGCGGAAAAATCGGGTTTTCATGTAAGAAATAAGATTTTTTGCCTCGGCCTGAGTATCATAACTTCCCACCACCAAATAGGTCTCCGTGCAAATCGTCCCAGGAGGCAAAATGTCAATCTTGGAGAACACTCTTCGCCTTCCATCCTTTCCGGGGTTGCCCGCGTGATCGTAGCCGACATAAGATGTTATCACCTTCCATTTATCAATCATTTCAACGCCCACGGTAATCTCATCGCGCGAATACGGCCCTTCCCCATTTTGCCAGCGAAGAACGATATCTCCCTTTTTTTGTGGGCGAACAATGGTTGCTAATCCGAATGGCTTTCTTGATGACACCTGCTCGCTCATCTTCTTTTCATTTTTCGCCAGAACTTTGCGGATAATGGGAACGGCGTGGCTGTGGCGGATAAATGTCCCAAATTCATTGAGCGCCCGCGTTGAAACGACGTTGGTTCCATTGTGTATGTTTGTTATTTCGCATGGTCCGGGAGAGTCTCGTTCCCAAAGAAAATAAGAGATGCCGCCGGCAATATCCACGTTGGGAAAACATTCCGCGGCATCCTCAAAATCCACGATTTTTCTGACATGTTTATCATTCAGCATTTCATTGCGGAAGTCATTTAGGCCTTTGCCGCCTCCGAACCATCTGGCCGGAATAATCATAGTCAGAAAACGCGGGTTCAATTTTTTGGCCTGTTGCACGAATTTGTGATAGATGGGCGACGCGCTGCGGCCAAATCCGCCATCGCTCAATTGATACGGCGGATTGCCGATAATGACGTCGAATTTCATATGGAATATCTCCTCGGGTTTATTGGCGTGGATAAATTCGTAGGCATGGGCTTCAAGGCTTTCGCCGCGTTCGTATTCTTCGCGGCTGGCTCCGCAAAAAACGCATTGCCCCTTGCCCCAGGAGTGCGCTCCGCTTTTGAAGCGGATGTTTCCCGCCTCATCATCGAAAGTCTCGCAAATGGAGTAGCGGCCATTGGCCGTTTTTGAGCAGTAAAGAGAACGCCGCGACAAAAGGGCGGTTAATTCCGTGATGGCCAGGCCGAAAATTTGATTTTTAAGAATATGGTTAAGCCTCTTTTGCGGGTTGGGAATCTCCTTTTCAAGTCCCTGGTTTAAGCGCTTGGCGATTTCGCGCAAAAAGACGCCGGTTTTTGAGGCCGGGTCTAAAAAGCGCGCGTTTTTGTCTTTCCAGATTTCAGCGGGCAAAAGATCCAGCATCTGATTGGCCAAGGATGGCGACGTAAAAACCTCGTCGCTGCTCAAATTCGCCAAACAGGTCAAGACATCGGGGTTATAGCTTGCGGAATGATTCATAATCTCTTTACAATTCGTCGCTCATTTCTTCCGCGCTAAAAATCCGATTGGCCGCCTTGGTGTTTCCGGCTCCTCCGGCGGTTTTGGTGATTCCATAAGTTGACGGATCGCGTCAAATACCGCCCGAATGTGTTTGGCGTGCTCGCCCAGTTCGGCGTCGTGGGAAGCGAGACGACGCTCTATCGCTTCCAGTTTAGCCGCGAGTTCGCGGTGCGAAGCGAGAACTTCTCGAAGTTTGACAAAAGCGCGCGCAATTTGGATGCTCGCCTCAATAGCCACGGGCGTATGCAGAACGGCTGAGAGCATAACAGTGCCATGTTCGGTAAAGACGTAGGGCAAATAGCGGCGGCCGCCGCGCCCCGTATTTGATATCGCAATTTGCGATCTCAAAGATTCATATTCCGTCCGACTCAACTGAAACATAAAATCGGAAGGAAAGCGCTTGGCATTGCGGCGGACCTGTTCGTTGAGTCTGAGCGTTGAAACGCCATAAATACCAGCCAGATCGCTGTCCAGCATGATCTTGTGCCTGCGAATCAAATAAATGCGCCGCTCGATTGTTTCTAACGGGATCAAGGTTTTCGGAGTCATGGGGTTATCGCTTGCGCTCATGGGCGCTGGCAACCTCCAAAAAATGCGTCGGCGGGTATTCTTTTTCCGGGGTCGGAATAAACGCCTCGTCTCCCAAATCCGAAAAAAGCGGCAAGGCCTTCATCTCGGCGTGGCCCAGCAATTCGTGAAAAGTGAAATCCCGTCTTTTAATCCAACTCCCATTGATTGGTGACCACTCGGCAAAGACAATCAGGCGCGGATTTTCTCCCACGGTTTTAAGAGTCAGGGCGTCGCCCCAAACGATATTGAGGCTCAAAATATACCGGACGGCTTCGCGGCATTTGTCTTGAGCTTTGTCTTTGAAAAGACTGGAATACCGCGAATTGAAAACATCAAAAAGCCGCTGGCGGCATTTTTCGGCGTTGTCTTCCAGGATGTCAATCCCGTAAATGGATGAAACGGCCAAAACCGCGTTTCGCTCGTATTCAATTTGAACTTTGGCGTAGCGGTTTTCAACGACGCAAAGCTTTCTCTCCAATATTTCGGCCAAGAAGTTTCCCGTTCCGCAGGCGGGCTCTAAAAAGCGAGACTCGATGCGCTCGGTTTCTTGCTTGACCAAATCCAGCATGGCCGAAACCTCGCGCCTGGAGGTCAGCACTTCGCCGTGGTCTTCGACTCTTTGTTTTGAAATGACTTGTTTCTCGGTCAATTTTTAATCCCGGGGCTCTTTAAAGCGCCGCTTTTCTCTATATCGGTATTTTACAAGTTTCCCGACTAGGATGCCTCGTTTTTAGGGTTCTAAACGGAATAATAAGACTTAAATTCCGGATTTTTGGGATGGGAGCGGGCCAGATGCCTTAAAAAGGCGAAGGCCAGATGGGAAAAGGCGTGCGCTTCGCGCAAGCGGGGGCGGGCTTTTAAGAAACCTTGAAGGGCGGATGAGGGGCGCCTAAATGAAGATGGAACGAGAGTTTCCCCGTCCAAGGTTTCAAGCGCGGTGCGGCAGGGATTTTTAATTCCCAGCTTTTTGCAGGCGAGATCGGAGGTCTCTTCGGCCATGAGCCTAAAATCCGACATCTTTCCACCGCCGATGGTGATCAATCCGCCCAGGCCGTCTCTTTTTTCGTGATCCAAAACTTCAAATCCGCGCGAGAGGAGTTTTTCATTTCCTTTTTGCGCCAGAATCGGGCGCGCGCCGACGATGGTCGAATCATATTTGACCGGAAATGACGGCAAATAGTGGAGGGCCGTTTTAAGCAGGTATTGGATTTCTTCCTCGGAAGTCGTAATCCGACCGGGTTTTTCATCGGTGGCGATATCGGTCGGGCCAATCAGGGTTCCCTGCGGAGAGGGAATGACGAAGATATATCTTTGGTCCATGGTTTGAAGGAGAAGGCCGAAGGCGGAGAGTTTCTCTTTGTAGACCAGATGCGTTCCTTTTTGCAGGCGAAGAGGGATATGGATATCAGCCAAACCCGCCACTTCGTCAATCCAGGGCCCGGCCGCGTTGATCAAAATTTTTGCGTGAATTTCTTCGCCGCTTGATTTAAGGCCAATGATTCGGCGGTCTTTTAAAATAAATTCGTCGAGCCCGCGGCCTTCTTCGATTTCGGCTCCGTATTTCCGGGCGGATTCAAGATTTTTTTTAACGAGTTCTACCGGGTCCACCCACCATTCATCAAAAGAGACCGCTCCGATGAGACCTTGTTCTCTTAGGCCGGGAATTAAGGAAAGGGTTTCTTCTTTGGAAAGCCTTAAATGCTTGAGCCCGCCTTTCATGGGCTGGAATTGATCATAAGATTCCAATAGGGTTTCGACCGTTTCGATTCCGTGGGCATGGCCTTGGTAGACGGGCCAAATAATCGGCAGGCGGATTAGATTTTTCCCGGCGATTTGGAGAATGTTGCCGGAATCCCAGCAGGTGATTTGAGTGGTGAGCCGGTCATACATTAAATAGCGAAGCCCGCCGTGGATCATATGGGAAGAGGAGGCCGTGGTCGCTTGCCCGAAGGATTTTTTTTCAAGGGTAAGGGTTTTAAGCCCGCGCATGGATAAATCCCGGGCCAGCCCCGCGCCCGTGATTCCTCCGCCGATGACGACGACGTCAAAATTTCTTATTTGAGTTTCTCCCGGGACATTGTTTCGGCTCTGAGTTTCAGCTTCTGAATTTTTCCGGTTGCCGTTTTGGGAAGCGAACGGACGATCTCGATTCGGCGGGGAATTTTATAGTCGGCGATTTTATCTTTAATAAATTCGCGGATATCCTTGGCGTTTAAACCCTGGCCTTCTTTTAAAACGACAAAGGCCGCGACTTCTTCTCCCCAGCGCTCATTGGGAAGCCCGATCACCGCGGCTTCAAGAATCGCGGGATGGCGATAGAGGGCTTCTTCGACTTCCTTGGGATAAATATTTTCTCCGCCGCGGATAATCATCTCTTTGGAGCGCCCGACGATAAAGAAAAATCCGTCTTGGTCCTGATATCCCAGATCTCCGGTATAAAGCCAGCCGTTTCTGATGGTCTTGAGCGTGGCCTCGGGGTTGTTCCAATAGCCTTTCATGACATTCTCGCCTTTGACGGCGATTTCTCCGGTTTCTCCGCGCGGGAGTTCTCGGCCGTTGGCGTCTAAAATTTTCATTTCCTGGTTCTTAAGGGAAAGCCCGATAGAGCCGATTTTTCTTTTTTGGGGGGGAGGCGGGTTGATCGAGGAAACGCAGGTTCCCTCGGAAAGCCCGTATCCTTCCAGGATATAGGCGTTAAATTTTTTCTCAAACCGCTCAAAAATCTCGACCGGCATCGGGGCGGCGCCGCAGATGCAAAAGCGGAGAGACGACAAATCATAGTTGGCGGACTCCGGAATTCCCAAAAGGACGGAATAAACCGAGGGGACTCCGCTAAAGGCGGTGGCTTGCCTGGAGGATAGAGTTTCAAAGAATTCTTTCGGTGAAAATTTATCCATCAAGACCATCGCTCCGCCGCAATAGAGCGGGGATAAAAGAGTGACGACTTGGGCGTTGACATGGAAAAGCGGCAAGAAACACAAAAATCGGTCCGATTCATTCATCTGGGTCGCCGCGACAAACTTCTCGACATCAAAAAGATAATTGCGATGGGTCAATTCCGCGCCCTTGGGAAAGCCGGTCGTGCCCGAGGTGTAGATCAGTGTCGCGGAATCGGGCAAAGAGAAATTGGGGGCTGGCACTAACTTAAGCCAAAAATCTTTTTTTTCTCCAATGGGAACGCTTAAAACTGTCTTGAGAGCTGGAATGTTTTGAAAGGGATTGAGCGAAGCCTTATGCTCGGATCCGATTAATAAAACGGAAGCGCCGGAGTCTTTGAGGATAAACGAAATTTCATCTTCCTTGAGAGCGGTGTTGATCGGAACGGCGATGCCGCCCGCTTTTAAAATTCCAAAGAAATGGACGATAAATTCCGGGCCATTGGGAAGAATTAAGGCCGCTCTCTCTCCGGTTTTTATTTTGAGATCTCTGAGCTTTTGAGCGAGAGCGTCTGAAGCGAGGTCCAGCTCTTTTCGGGTCCAAACCTGGTCTTTGAAGAAAAGAAAAGGTTTGTCGGGAGCTTCTTTGGCTCTCTGTCTGAGAAGCTCCGGCAGGGTCTCGACGGGCGCGTTATTTATCACTTGATGTTTGACTACTATTTTAAATATTTTACTTATTAGAAGGGGTAAGGAGGGCGTCATGGCGGCTGAAAAATTTTCTCAAAAGCTTTTACGGGTAGCCGTTATCGGTTCCGGTCCATCGGGTTTTTATGCCGCAGAGGCCCTTCTTAAACAAAAAGAGATTCCGCTTGAGGTGGATATGTTCGATCGTTTGCCCACCCCCTACGGTCTTGTCCGCGGCGGCGTCGCTCCGGACCACCAGAAAATCAAGGCCGTCAGCGCTATCTATGAAAAAATCGCTCAGCTTCCGGGCTTTCGTTTTTTTGGCAATATCAAATTGGGGCGGGATATCCAGGTTTCCGATCTCAAGGCGCGCTATCATCAAATCGTTTATGCGGTTGGCGCCGAAACGGATAGGAAAATGGGAATTCCCGGGGAAGATTTGCCCGGCAGCCATTCCGCGACCGCTTTCGTGGGGTGGTATAACGGGCATCCCGATTACCGCGATGAGCAGTTCGATTTATCCTGCGAAAGCGCGGCGATTGTGGGAGTAGGCAATGTCGCTATTGATGTCGCCAGGATTTTAGCCGAGGATCCCGAAATTTTGGCCAAGACCGATATCGCCGAATACGCGCTTGAGGCCTTGAGAAAAAGCGAAATCAAGACGATTTATCTTTTGGGCCGCCGCGGGCCGGCCCAAGCCGCGTATTCTCCGGCGGAAATCAAGGAACTTGGAAGCCTGACGAACGCGGATTTGGTCGTTTTGGAAAACGAAGCCAGGGTGGATGAAGTTTCAAAGACCGATTACCTGGATCCCGAGAACAAAAAAAATGTCGATTATGTCCAAGCCCAAGTCAAGATGGGCGAGGGGAAAAAGCCCAGAAAAATCAGGCTTCGCTTCTGCGTTTCTCCCGTTCAAGTAGAAGCCTCAAACGGCAGGGTCAGAGCGCTTAAAATCGAGAAAAATACACTGGTCCCGGATGAAAATGGAAAGGCCAAGGCCAAGGGGACTGGGCAGTTTGAAATCTTGCCGGTAGGTCTCGTGTTTCGTTCGGTCGGATATCGGGGGACTGCGATTGCTGAAGTTCCCTTTGACCCGAAATCCGGGAAAATCCCTAATCAAGAAGGGCGCGTTTTTTCCGCGGATTTTAAAACTCCGCGCTTGGGAGAATACGTGGTTGGTTGGGCCAAGAGAGGTCCTAGCGGGCTTATTGGCACTAACCGCGCCGATTCGGTCGCGACAGTCAAAGCGATGCTGGAAGACGCCCTGGCGGGAAAATTCGGCTGGGAACTTGCCGCCTTAAATGGAACCGACGCGATGGAAGAATTTCTGCGCCAAAAGCGCTTGCGATTTGTCTCTTTTTCCGATTGGAAAAAACTCGATAAAATCGAGATAGAAGCGGGAAAAAAGAAGGGGAAGACGCGCGAAAAAATTTCTCGCGTATCGGAAATGTTAAGCGCTCTTGAACCGGCGGCCGTGGATAAGGCGATTTGAAAGGCCTTCTCGCGGGGTTTTTCATAGGCGTTTGCGGCGGTTTTTCATTTGCCCAACCGGCGGTGTCTCCATCGGATTTGGGTTTTTCCGAAAGAAGTTTATCCATTCCCGAATCGCGTAATCTGGAAAGATTAAAAAGAGAAATTTCCGAGACGGAAATCGGGCGGAAGCTTTTGGCTGAAACGAGCACAATTCCCGCTTTCATCGGATCTGTCAAAAAAAATCGCTTGATTGATTATGTTTTCGCGCCTCGCCCCCGGTTTGTATTTAGTAAAAACGCTTTGGCGAAAGTTCCTTCTCCGGATATTGATTTAGCCCTGATTCGAGCTTTGTCTATTGCTTCTTTAGATCTCCCGATAAAAACGGAAGACAGCCTTTTTTACGCGCGGGTCAATCGCGTCTTGTTCGCGGTGGAATATGGAGTCAAAGATTCTCAATTTTCGCGTGATTTTAACTCCAGCGTCCTTGAGGCGCAAAAATTAGTCGCGGAAGAAATTGGACGCAAGCTCATGCATGGAGAATTGGAAAAAACCGCTTTTGACTCCGTTCTTTTTTCCCGTGACCCTTATTCTCTTTACCGCGTTTCCGACCGAGTTCCATTTGTTTCCGAGATTAGAGATTTTATCCAACTCTATGGTCCCGATTTTGACGGGGTTATCAGTCGGGAAGAAGGCCGCTTGGTCGTCGCCGCGGGCAGGGTCTATCCGGGAGTTTTTCTCGAGGATGCCCAAAAACTCATCCATTGGGGCGGGATTAGGCGTTTGAGAGAAGTCCCCTTCTATCGGGCTGAGGATTTAGAGCTCTTCTCTCAAAAAACGCGCCGGACTCTAGGGGCACAACCCTAGAGTTTCCGGAAAAAGACATTTTCCTTGGGCGGCGGAACCTTATTTTTTTCATCCAGCATTTCCGCGCTGTGAGCCGCCCCTAAAGCGGTGTCCCGTGAAATAATATTTTTCTGCAGGAGATTGCTTAGCCACATGTCTTTGAAAATCATTCCGACTTTGGCCCCGGATTGAATCGCGTCAGTAATGGCTTCCAATCGGCGCTCGCGGATGAGTTGCCGGACAGCCGAGGTGGCGATTAAAATCTCGGGCGCGATCACCATCCCTTTTCCGTCGGCTCTTGGCAGAAGTTCCTGAGATATGACGGCTTCAATGGTAGAAGCGAACTGCTCGCTTAAGGCTTGTTGATCGGCTTCCGGAAAAGAAGAAATGATTCTTTGGGCCGTTTTTGACGCGTCGCGGGTATGCAGGGTCGTGATGACTAAGTGTCCGGTTTCGGCGGCCAGCATCGCGGCCTGAATGGATTTAGAATCTCTCAGTTCTCCGATGCACAGAATATCAGGATCTTGCCTTAGCGCGTCTAATGTTCCCGTTTCAAACGAGGGGGTATCGACTCCCACTTCCCGCTGAACGAAAATGCAGCGGGCGGGTTTAAAAATAGTCTCGATGGGGTCTTCAATGGTGATTATTTTTTGCGGTCTTCCGCTTTGATTGAGCTGTTCCAGCATCGCCGCCATGGTCGTGCTTTTTCCGCTTCCGGTAGGCCCGGTGACCAAAATGATGCCGGTTTTTCTCGTGATTAAATTGCCGACGATGGGGGGAAGCCCTAGGGCGGCCAGCGGGTAAATTTTGCTGGTGATGATTCGTATGGTCGCTCCCACCGTTCCCAGAGCATAGTAGAGGGAGAAGCGAAATCTCCCCAGAGAGTCGATGCTCCTTGAAAAATGGAGGTGGAGTTCCCGTTTAAAGGCGTCCATTTCATTTTGGTTAATGAACGGTTTTAGCAAGGCCATGATTTCATCCGAGATTAAGGCCGGATGTTTCAACGCCGCTATTTCGCCCGAAACCCGGACCATCGGAGGTGAACCGTGGACTAGATGAAGATCGCTTCCGCCCACCGTGATCGCTTCCGATAAAAGTTGGTTTAAAGTCAGTTCTTTGTCTGCCATAAAATTATGATTCTCCTTGTTTGTATCGAATTTGTGACAGAATGGTAAAAAAACGGTAAAAAGCGGGGTTTAGGCGTTTTTAATTCCATAAGGGCAAAGAGGCTTCAGTCGACATGAGGAACATTGGGGTTTTCGCGCCGAGCAGACTTGTCTTCCGTGCCTGACCAAGGCGTGCCCGAAAAAAATCCATTCTTCCTTTGGAATAATAGACATCAGATCTCTTTCAATGGGAACAGGGTTGGTTTTTTTTGTCAGTCCTAAGCGGAAAGATACTCGTTTGACATGGGTGTCGACAACGATCCCTTCCGCGACGCCAAAAGCCGTTCCGAGAATGACGTTGGCGGTTTTTCTGGCCACGCCGCGCAACTGGGTCAATTCGCGGATGGTTTTGGGAATTTGACCGTTAAAATCCTCAAGAAGGGTCCTCGCCGATTGTTGAATAGACAAAGCCTTTGAGCGGAAAAAGCCGGTTGAGCGGATCAGCGACTCAAGTTCGTGGATATCGGCTTTGGCGTAGTCTTGAATCGTCGGATATCTTTTAAAAAGAGCGGGGGTGACGGAATTGACTCGCTTGTCCGTGCATTGGGCGGAGAGAATCGTCGCTACCGCGAGCTCCCAAGGAGAGCGAAAATTCAGTTCGCAGTGGGCGTCGGGATAAAGGGTTTTAAGACCCTCTAGAATTTTTTGAATTCGCTTAGAACGCTCCAGGGTCTTCATCTCTTCCTTATATAATAATAATCGAGTCCCAGGGCGATAGGGTTGTCATAAAAGACTTGGACCTCGCTTCGCAAGGCGTAAATGGCCGTCGGGTGAGCGACCGGGATATTGGGCGCGTCATAATTGGCGAGTTTGAGAATTTTTTCGTCTAACTCCTTTTGTATAAGGCGATTATGGGCCGCGGCAAATTTGTTGAGGAGGCGATCCATTCGGGGGTCCTGGTATTGTTGTTCGAGAGGATAGCGTCCGTTTGAGTCGAAAAATGCGTAGAAAAAATTATAGGCGTTTGGATAATCGGCGTACCATCCGCGCATAAAAATCGGCATTAAATGTTTTTCGCTTTTATCCAAGAAAGAGGGCCAGTCGAGGCCGCGAATGTCGATGTGAAATTTCGGATTGAGGGATTCGACGTTTTTCTTGAGGATAAGAGCCGCCGCCATTCGGTTTTCAGAGCCGACGTTGTAGGTGAGGGTGAAATGAAATCCTTTCTTCCAAAGCTCTCCGTTAAATGCCCGCTTAAAATGCGAGATCGCCTTTTTGAGATTATAAGATCGGTAAGGAAAGTGAGCGTTTGTCTGTAAAAGCTCAGGAGGGACCACGCTTCTAGCCCTCTTCCCTTCGCCCTTGAGCGCGTCGTTGACAAAGGTTTGGGCGTCAAAGGCGTAACTCATCCCAAGGCGGACATCGCGATCGGAAAAGAAATCTGGAGGGATTCCGTTTTCCCCCAGGCGCCCCGATCCGATGTCTCGGTTCGCGGTCGGATTGACGCGGAAAGTAAAGAAAAACACTGGATCAGTGGTTAAGCGCGGCAAGTGGGGAATAATTTTTACATTGGGGAGACTAGAGACCTCGCTTAAAAAAATGGGAGACACGCTGATAGCGTCGGCGTCTCCGGTTTTGAGCATCAATTTTTGGGTTGAAAATTCCGGAATGGTTCGGATAATCACCCGTGATAGAGAGGCGGGTTTTCTCCAATAATTGTCGTTCCGTTCGAGAATCACGTATTTGGAGATTGAGTTCCATAACGCGAGCTTAAAGGGCCCGCTTCCGTCCATATGATTGCGCAAATAGCTTCGGTCTTCTTGGGGGTTGTTAAAGCGGGAAAAAGATGACCAGTGCCCGTCCCAGTCTCCGTGTTCAACGGCCCAACTTTTGGGCAGGACATAGGACCAGCGAGCCATAATCGATAAGAAAGGGGCAAAGGGACGCTTAAGCGTAATAACGACATCGTTTCCTTCAACGCGCACGGCTTTTTGGGCGGCATCGAAGATAGATTTAAGAGAAACTCCTTTTTCGCGGGTTGAGCTAATCCCTAAAATGGGTTCTAACAGAAGGCCCGAGGGGCCGCCGGGGCGGTCCATGAGCATAAAGCGGAGAAGAGAATAGCGAACATCCTCGGGAGATAAAAGCCGCCCATCTTGAAAGCGGACGTTTTTGCGAATATGAAACCGGTAGATGCGTCCGTCCGGAGAAATGCCGCCATTTTTGCGCGAGGGAATCGCGGTCGCGATTTTAGGGATAAGACGTCCGGGAGATTTTGGGCTCAATCCTAAAAGGGTATCGTAGACGTTAAAAATAACATTTTGGCTGGCATTGTCATATGGATAAGCCGGATCGAGGCTGGTGATTTCATCAACTTGGGCGAGAACGAAGGTCTTGTTTGGGGCGCAGAAAGCCGGGCGGGCGAGTAAAATTAAAAATAATCCCCATGATTTTCCCATAAGAGAAGTATAGAATATAGCGGGCGTAACAAATTTGTCATTGATTTGTTAGTTAGAGTTGTTATACTTTTTCTGAGATGCCAAAATTTGGGAGGCTTTGAGGTCCTATGAGCGAGCGATATTGGATTTTTCAAAACAATCAAGTCGTCGGTCCTTTTGCGGTTGAAGAATTGCTATCGCGCCCGGATTTTTCCGGCGATGCCTTGGTCTGCCCCGAGGGGCGTCAGGGCACCGATGCCGGCGATTGGCAAAGAGCCAGTTTGATGTCTCCGATTCAACAGGCGCTGTCTAAGCCCAAAGCGCCTCCTTCTCCGGCTCCTCAGAGTCAATCGGCTTTAAGTTCAGAACCCGGCGACGCGCTTTTAATTAAGGAGCTGAGCTTGTTGGGCGCTGTCCATGAAAAATTGGGAGCTTTGGGGCAAAGCGTTAGCCAGCTCCAAGAATCTTTCAAGGAAGCGCGAAGAGAGTTAGATGAATTCCGCTCGAAATTTGATGGTAATAGCCAGCATAGTGAGGATTGGAGCCGCCGGATACAAAATCTCGAGGATTCGTTTTCGTCTTTAGGAGCCTTAAAAGGCGACATTGAAAAGATATCCAACGAGTCTCGCTCTCAATGGGCGCCGCTAGAGGAGGCGACTCGTTCGCAAAAGCGTTTGATGGAAGAGTTGAGCCAAAAACTCGAGGCGCTTTCCCAGTCACGTCAGGAAAGTCAAAATTTGTCTGCTCAGGTTTCCGATTTGAATTCTCGTTTCCAGGAGTTGGCGGAAAAAGTCAATGGAGATACTCAAAGTTCCGCTTTAAGCGCGTCTTTAGACGAGTTGCGGGCCATGGTTGGCGGGCTTAAAGATGAAATCGCGTCAATTAAGATCAAGCAGGAATCTGTTCCCGCCACTCTTCCCGCAGATCCCGCGATGACTCTGGATCCCGTAATGCCTCAATCTCCTTCCCCAATAGCCATGCCGGAACCTGCCGCAACTGGGAATATCGGCTTTCCTCCCTCTCCGTTTGCTCCCCCGTCTTCTATGCCGGAGGTTTCCCCAACGGCTTCGATGGAAGAAGGGGTTTCGCCAGCGCCAAGCGATGCCGCTCCGGAGTTTATTTTGCCAATTGGGAATGTTCCGGATCCCAATCTCTCCAGCTCTCCATCTACGCCTATGGATGCGCTTCAAGCTACTGGCCTTGGAGGAGATAGTCTTATTGGATCTCCTTTAGAGGCGGCCGCGCCAGAGCCCCAGGCAGAAATAGCGGCTTTAGACAGCTCTTCCCTGTCCGAAGCCCCATCGGGGGTCCAATCGGCCCCCGCTAAAGCGCCAAAGAAATCTAAAAAAGGAGCTTGGATTTTCATTCTTGTAGTTTTGGGCGGCGCTTTGTTTGCGTTGGCTTACGTTTTAGGCCTTATTCCTGGCCTTGAGCTTTCCAAACCAAAACCGGCCGTACGGTCTCAGACTCCTTCTTCCCAGCCGGCTTTAGGACTTTCGATGCCTAAGCCAGCTACGCCCGCGGCTCCGGCTTCTCTTCCTGCGGAACAAGAGAAAGCTTTTAAAGATTCCGCTGTTGAGATGGTTCAAAACTGGCCGATACCTTCGAGCGGAAAAACCATTTCCCAAGCCTTGGGAGCCTCCAAGTCTCCATTGGGAGACTTAAGTCCATGGGGCGCCGAGAAAATCAAGGATAACCTTTATCAAGTCAATTACCAAACTCCGCCCACGATGAATGGGATGCAAAAATCTTACGAGTTTCAGGCGGATTTGTCTCTTCATCAAGTGGTGGGACAAAATCAGTTGGCGCTGGATTTATTGTCCGGAAAGGCGCAATTCCATCCTCTTAAGAAAAAATCAGCGAGGAAAACTCTTAAGAAGCGCCCTTTGATTAAAAAGAAGATTTACCGGGCGAAGAAAAAAATTATTTCTAAAAAACCTGTCGTTAAGAAATTACAAGAGAAGAAAACAGATATCATGCCGGGTATCCCGAACCCGGGATCCGCTGTCGGGTCTCAAAATCAGAACGGGGCTCCAATAGCGGCTCCAACTTCCCCAGCGGCAGATCAAATGCCGGCGGCGCCTAAAGCCAGGATCAGGAATTAGATCAATTGCTCAAGCCGTAGGCCTTTAAATCATGGAATTGGATCGCGCTCTAAGACAAGTGGAAGGAAGCCTGGGCATTCTTTGCGATCGAGTTTCCGTTCAGAGCGCGCGCTTAGACGAGCTTTTGTTTCGCGCTCAGAGAATTGCCATGAACGTAAAAAATGGGCATAAAAATCCCGACATGATGTTTGGATCGGATCTCCAGCATTTTCGGCAAGAGGTAAGGCGCTTTGGCTTTGATGTCGCCGCTGTCCCTAATCAGGTGGGGGCCATTGAACGCTCCGCTGTTTATGATGAGTCTTCGGTCAAGGCCGCGCAATCCTTGATGAGAGTTTGCGAACGTTTAAACCGGGATGTGAAGGCCTTGCATGACAAGGCCTTGCTTGCCCATCAGCATATGCGGGAAGCGGAATATAAGATTGAGGCCTGGTATTTGGTTCAGGACATTGAAGGAATGGTCCAGCGCGCGCAATCCTTGCCCAATATCGCCAATCGAGTCGTGTTGCGCATCAGCAGCCCCCGGTGATGAAGCGCGGGTTTTGGTTTTTGTGGGCCGCGCTATTATGCGCGCGCTTGCCTGTCTTTGGGATGGAGGCGGTTTCATCGACACAAACCGTCCAAACCCGCATTGACAAAGAAGTCCAAGAGGTTCGCAAGGAAGGTTACCAGGCATTTTTAGAGGGGCGTTTTGGAGACTCTAGAAATTCCTATCGCTACCTGGAAGTGATGGGTTCTCAAATAGATCGCCCCGATGAAAATTTGGCGATTTTAGATAGGGATTCCGGAAAAAACGATCAGGCCTTGGCCCATTGGATGCGGGCTTCTTTAAATTCCGAAGCGGATGGTTTTGTTTACAATCAGGAAGCTTGGGCGTATCTTTCCGCGGGAGATTTTCGCGAGGCGAAAGAGGCGTTTTCTCAGGCGCTCAAGCGCTCTCTCAATTCGTCCCAGCAAGCGGAATCTTATTTAGGCTTGGGGATCGCGGAAAACCTGGATGGATACCCTAAACTGGCGATAAAACCTCTGAGCCTATGCCTGACGAAAAGCCCTTATATTCTCTCTGTCGCTTACGATAAAACTGGAGAGACGGAATTACGCTTAAAAAACCTGGAAGCGGCGGTGGCCGCTTTCAATCAAAGCGTGAGCCTGGACCTTTTTAATTTTGAGGCCATGGTCGATCTGGCGCGACTGGAATTTAAAATTGGAGAAAATAAGGACGCTTGGATTCTCTATCATCACTTATTGTCCTTGGATCCCGGCAATGCCGTCTTCGCGCGGATTCTTAAATCCATCGAAAAATTTTTGGCGGAACCAACCAGTCAAATTCTTCTGGAGAAGCGAATTTCAAGGCCTTTTTTGTCGGGAGATATCTCAACGGAAGCGGATGTATCAAGCCCGACTATTCGCGTGGCTCTTTTCTGCGGAGAAAAGGGGCGTCCTCACACGATGACGCGGGTCTATTTCATGACCAATCGCTCATTTAAGATTGTTTCCAACGCCAATGAGGTTATTCGCGACAATATCGCGCCTTACAATCAATGGCAAATCTCTTTTGAGTCTGAAAATGGCCTGATTGAAGTTCGCGATACCGAGGACAATATCGAGTATGCGACAAAAGAGCCGTTTAAAATTATTCCCTCTTCCGGTTCATTGGGATCGGTTTTGCTTAAAAGCGCGCATTTTTCAAATACGATTGGATTTGATCCCGGGGATCGCGAATTGCGCGGGACTATCGAGGTTTTTCCGAATCCAGAAGGGTTTAAGTTAGTCAACGAAACCGGAGTGGAAGATTACCTCTATGGAGTTGTCGGGCGAGTCATGGGCGGACAAGAACCGTCCCAGGCTTATCGGGCGGCGGCGGTTGTCGCTCGCACGACGGCTTTGTGGTATAAAAGCTTGGGGCGGCCGAATTTGGAAAAATCCGATACCTGCGACTCTTCCGCCTGCCAGAGTTACCGCGGCGTGACTTCTGAAATGAGCCGCTCGACCAAAGGCGTTCAAGGCACCAGTGGACAGGTTTTATCCTATGGCGGTCGCATCGCCAAGGTCGCATGGCATCAGGATTGTGGGGGATTTACGGAAGACGGGGCGGATTATCCGGATCCACAGCTCAAACATTTAATTTCGGTTGTTGACGCTCCCACCGCTATTTCTCCGCCCGCTTCTCCGGATGATTTTGAACGCTGGATTCATGGATTTCCTCCGGATAGTCTTTTTTCAAATGCGGCGCCTATTCGCCAGACCTATTCCCGCTGGGTGAGAATTATTCCGGCCGATTCCATAAGGGAAAGAATCAAGACGTTTAAAGATATTGGCAAAATTAAACATATCGAAATCAACCGCCGTTCTGAAACCGGGCGGGTCTTGGAGATGACGGTGGTAGGGGCCAAAGGGCGCTGGAAGGCGTCTAATTTTTCTCAAATCCAAGAAGTTCTTTCCCCTCATTCTTTGCGCTCAAGCCTGTTTACTCTGACGCCGGTGAGTGACGGAACATTTGCCCAATTTTTTGTTTTGTGGGGAGCGGGAACCGGAAGCGGATTGGGGCTTTGTCTCAATGGAACCCTGGGACAGGCCAGTTTGGGGATGGATTGGAAGGATATTCTCAAGCGCTACTTCCCGCGATATCAAATTGAGCGGGCTTACGGACTTTCTTCCGCTAAAAAATCCCCGCAAGCTTCAAAGAAGAAATCTTCACGAAAGAAAAAACGCGCTAAAAACAAAAACTGGAAAGCCCATTTGGCGGCGAAGAAAAAGATAAAGAAGCCCGCCAAAAAGCCGATCAAGAACCCAGCCCCCGGCGCCGGGAACTAATTTTGTCCGGCGCTTCCGTCGATGAAGAGAAACGAGACGGGAAAGCCGTAGCGGCGGCTTAAAATCGGGGCTTGGGCCTTTAAAAATTCCATAAGCTCTTTTTGCCGAAGAGCTCTTTCGGAGCCGCGTCCATGTTTTCTGTCGGAATCCTTGGGGATTCCAAGGTCCATCGAAAAAACCACGTTGAGGGGAGCGCGGATTTCTTTTTCCAGGAGATCTTGATTTCTTTTATAGGCGTCCAATTTATAAAGGATCTTTCCTTCCAGCACGCGTTCTTGGGGCAAAAGGACGCGGGATGATTTCGCCTCGACAAGATAGGTCACGCCTTCCGGACTTTTGACCACGGCGTCGAGTTCCGTCACGTAATGTCCGTTTTCATCGAAAATTTCTCTTCCGCTTTGCAGAATTTTATAGTTTTCTTTGTAATAATGTTCCAGGGTCTTGAGCTCAAGGAGTAAACCCGTATAGCGGCTGTAAATGACTCCTTCGATTATTTTTTGAAGTGAGTCGCCCTTGTATCGGGCGATAAGGGTGTTCAAGGCCGCGCGCATGTCGGTGGGGTTTTTGGGAACGTCGGCGACTTCATCTAAATAGACGAAGCGAAAGCGGTCGCCATGCGTTTTTTGAAGCTCTTTTTCGCGCGTCTTGATAAAGTCCTTGATTTCCTTGTATCCCCGCGTGTCAAAGCCCAGAACCACTTGATCCAAGGGGCCTAAAGCCTGTTCGGCTTTTCCGCGCTTTTCAAAATAGCGGGTGGTCTCGTTGAGATAGCCATTGACGCGGCGCATGCCTTCCTGAATTTCGGATTGCGGGTTTTTCGCGGGGTGAAAGAAAACCCGGTGCGTGTAAATCGCGGTTCTTTTTCCGCCAATATTAGCGATTCCGTCTACCCAGGTCAAGGTTTCATCCAAATGTTCGTTGTGATGGTCAAGGACAGGATGCGGGTCTACGCTTTCGATGACCTTGAGTTTGGCCCAAACATCCGCGTAGGAGTCGTCCATGACTCCCAGACTTTCCGTGAGATCAATTTTGTCCTTGTATTCCTCGATGAAGCGGTGAACCTCTTGATAATACTCCGCGGCCTTGCCTGAAACCGCAATGCCGTCGTCGTTGACGATAAGCCCCGACCGCTCTTCAGGAGTGCTTTGGGGCTCTAATCCTTGAACCGAGACTGGGCTGGCGCCGTCAAAGAGAGAAGAAGACTCTTCCGGTTTTTGGGAATTTTTGATTTCGGATGGGCGGGAGACAGCGGAGAAAATGTGTTTGAATCTATGAGAGAGTTTCTTGGCTGATTCTTGAATGGTTGTTGGAATTAGCGGGGTTGAATTTTTTTTGAGCGGCGCTTTTTCTTCGGTCTTGGGAACTCTCAGTTCCTTATCTAAGGAAAGAGCGTCGGGAAGTATGAGGTTGTCAGGGGTAATGTTGTTGAGATCGGGCGAGGATTCCAGAGGGTCTGAAAAATTAGCAGACGCGGGATTAGTGACGGAGAGGGCCGTGATTTCTTGAGGTAGAGATTCCTGGGAGCGAAGACTTTCTCCGCGGGCTTGGGCGGCGACAAGGACGATCGGCAAAAAGATGGAAAATATCTGAGAATTGATGTTACTCTTTTGGGTATGGCGCCTTTGTAGGTTCATGATATTGTTTTAACATTCTTAACGCAGAAGCGTATGGGCCGAAAGGCCCAGAAGAGTTTAGGCAAAGGACCCATTTTTGCTGGGCCCTTTTTGGGTCTTGACGAAAGATTAAATCGGAGTCATAATGGGGTCGTTGGGGGAGGGGTTATGCCCAGCGCCGAGGGCATCTCAATCGCGGCATTAACGTCGTTATTCGAGAGTCTTGAAGACGGCGTCTGCATCTCCGAGGGAGAGCGCATTCTCTACTGGAATCCGGCCGCGAGAGAGTTCTTGGGGGCCGGTCAAGACGTAGCCGGGAAAAAGGCCTTTTGCGATTTTTTGTGCGGACGGCTTTTGACCGATGAGGGTTTTGACTGCTCAAAATCCTGCCCTGTAAGATTTTCGCTCGAAGGACCGCGCGGCATAACCTTTTCAGGACGCCTCAATGGCCGCGATATCAGGGTTCGTTGCCTTAAAATAGCCCTCGCCTCTTCCGATCCAAAACGCCCCGAGCCGCGCCTCACGATGATAGAGGACGTCACGGGGCGTGGCGGCGCCCCAGCGTACGCACCTTCTGAAGGCGGTCTGTCATGACCAGGGTCCTCAGCATTGAGGATGATCCCGAGATGCAGCATCTGATCGGCGATGTCTTGTTCCGTTGCGGTTATGAAGTCCATTATTCCTGGAACGGGAGAGATGGCTACGAAAAAATTCTCATGCTTCGCCCAGATTTGGTTCTCCTTGATATCATGCTTCCTCTCATGAACGGGTTCGAGGTTCTCAAAAAAATGCGGGAAACCCCGGCCACGCGCGACATTCTGGTCATAATCGTTTCGGCATATGGGAGTGAGGCGGACGCTTTGGGGCGCTCCGTCACGAACTGGGGCGTTTTTAGCTATCTCCATAAGCCGTTTAGAATGGATGACTTGGTTAGTCAAGTTAAAAGCGCTCTGTCTCGATTCCCGGACGATTCGAACCAAGGGAAGAAGGCCAGGCGCAAGGAAATATCCAAAGGCTCCGTTCGCGCCGACCCGGAATCGAGGACGGTCTGGTTTGCCGGGCGCCTGATCGCGACATTGTCGCCTAAAAGTTTTGACTTGATCGAACGCTTAATGAGGAACTCGGGGGCGGTCTCGAAAGACCATCTGATGAAGGATTTAGACTACGAAAATTGCGACGCGCTCAAAAAGGCCGTGCAGAGACTGCGGGAAGAATTGGGAGATTCGCACAAACATAGAATCTGGACCGCGCCGGAAGGATACGAGCTGAAGGGCGCGGAGTATCAGGAACCCCACCCCCACGGTGATCAGGTGACATCGGGTGACAAGAAGACCCTTGAAAGTCCGCCTGTCCCCTGATACCATCGTGGTATGGATGACGAAGTCGTTCGCGTACTTCTCATTGAGGACAACCAGGACGACGCTTTGATTTTATTGCGCTTCCTGGCGAGTCCGGGCTGGCCGTCTTTTAGATTTGCGTGTCGCTGTGCGCAGACTCTTTCGGAGGGAATAGGCGAACTCGCCAAGGAAGACGCGGACATTATCCTTTTGGATCTGATTTTGCCGGACAGCCGGGGGATAGAAACGGTTCGCAGCCTTCGCGAGCGCGCTCCGGACGTCCCTATCGTCGTTCTGACCGGTTTCGCGGATGAGAGTTTGGGACTTGAGGCCATCGCCGAAGGGGCCCAGGACTATCAGGTGAAGGGCAAGGCCGACGCTCAAGACATCAAGAAGGCGGTCAGTTACGCCGTCGAGAGATACCGCGCCGGCTCTCAACTCCAGGGGATATTCGCCTCGGCGGCCGAGGGGGCTATCGTCTTGTCCCGCAAAAATGAAGTCCTCTATATGAACCCGGCGGCGGAAGAGCTTTTGAATATCAGGGCCTCGGAATCTCTTGGCGGGCAGTTTCTCTACGCGCTTCCTCCTCATCCTTCGGTGGAAATGAAGGTTCCAAACAAAACTCCGGGGAATCCGGACTGCATCGTTGAATTTCGCCTGTCCGATATACAGTGGAAGGGGGCGTCGGCTCGCTTGGCCTTGGCCCGGGACGTTACGGGAACGCGGATACTCGAACAGTTAAGAACGGAAATCGCGGAAAGATTGCGCATGGACAAACTGAAGGATGAACTGATGAATTCCGTGGCGCACGAGATGCGCATCCCGGTGACCGTGGTGAGGACCGCCGTCGGATTGTTCAAGGAAGGATCCGGCGGTCCGCTCAATCGGAAGCAACAAGAGTTGGTCGGACTTGTGGACAGAGGGTCGGCGCGGCTGAAGAAAATACTCGAGAGCATGCTGGATTTGTCGAGGCTGGAATCGGGGAACGCCGCTTTTGCCCCTACGCAAGTGTCGATTTCCTCCGCCATGAGGGATGTCGCTGGCGATTTTCGGATTTTGGCGGAAGAAAGCGGGGTCGAGATTTTAGAGAACGTCTCCGAGAATTTGCCCTCCGCTCGCGTTGATCCCGAATCCTTGAGGCACGTTCTCAGTAATCTCATCGACAACGCCATACGTTTTACCGATAACCGTATTTCGCTTCAGGCCCGCGCGGTTTCCTCCGACGTGGGCAATAGGTATGGACATCGCGATTCCCTACATCCCTTTTCTCCCTTGCCTCAGGGCGATTATATACAAATCAGCGTCATCGACAATGGCGAGGGAATCCCCAGGGAACGCCGCGAAAAGCTTTTCGTGAAGTTCCAGCAGGCGAGCCGCGATCCCAAACGGGGGGATTACAAGGGCACCGGCTTGGGGCTCGCTCTGTGCAAGGAAATCGTCGAGCAGCAAGGGGGAAAAATCTGGATTGACAGCGAGGAAGGGCGGGGAACGTCGGTCCATTTCGTTTTGCCTCGGTTTGACGAGAAAGGGATTCCGGAGGCGAAGGCTCCTCCTTTGTCTTCGGGGGTCGTCCCTTCTGCGGACTAGACCGAGGCAGGCAGGCGCCTCCGCATCCGTTTCCAACGGGGTCGTTCGCGCTCAAGTCCCGTGGGAGCGAATGCGGAGGTTCGCGCGCCGGGGGGATGTAACGCCGCCCGCGGGGCGGCTTTTTTATGAGCCTAAAGTCGCTGTCCGCGCTGTTCGGATTCGCGTTGCTCGTCACTTGGGTGTGCGGCTCGGTCTATTATTGGACCGCGCGCCGCGCCATCGCTGCGGGCGATGTCGTCTCCGTTTGCGAGGAACTTCGAGGCGATTTGGAGCGGGCGACTTCCTTGGTCGTAAATGGAGATGTCGGAGTCACTGACTATATCAGAACTGGGCAGGCGGCTTATTTGCGGCCCTACGCCGCGTCTCTCTCTCAGTTTATCAGCGCCCAAAGCCGCTTGAAAGACCTGACTCGTGATGACCCGGTTGAGCGCCGGCGCGTCCTCGGTCTGGAAAAAGAGATCAGTGACGCCCTCGATCAACTCGGCTCTTTTCCCGCGCTCGGCGTTCCCGCGCGCCCGGGCATTAAAAAGAAGCTCGATGCGATTCATGGGGCCGCCAACGAAGAGCTTCAGATTCTTTCGAGTTACCGGAGCAAGGAGAAGCTCTTTGTCGACAGGACGATTTTGGCCGCGTCGGCGGGGGGGGTGAGCGCGGTTGCCTTGTTGTTCCTCGCTTTTTTCGTATTTTTTAAGCGCGAGATATCGGAGAAGACTAAACAAGGGAATCTCCTTGCGTCCGCCCTCCACGATCTCGGAGAGGGAGTGGTCGCGGCGGATGAATCCGGACGCTTTACCGTTTTTAACCCCATGGCGCGCCAGATAATGGGCGAGGGAGATTTATCGGATTATCCGAAAGATTGGGCAAAAAATCACGGAGTTTATTATCCTGACAAGACGACCTTGGTCAAGGTCGAGGACCTGCCTATGGTTTGCGCGTTGCGCGGAAAATCAACCGACGGGGCCGAATTTTTTATCAAAAATGCCGAAAATCCCGAAGGCATTTTCATCAGCGTGACGGGGCGGCCCTTGATGAATAAAAACGGGAAGCGCGTGGGCGGCGTCGTGGTATTGAGCAATATCACGAGCAAAAAAGTCCTTCAGGAACAAATGGAGGGCCTCAACCGCAAGCTGCTCAGCCTGGCGGGCAGTCTGACCCAGTCCAATAAGGAGTTGGAGGCCTTTTCTTACTCCGTCGCGCACGATCTGCGGGCTCCCTTGCGCGCCATCGAGGGCTTTAGCCATTTTCTCATCGAAGACTATTCCGATCGTTTGGGCGAGCAGGGCAAGGATTATCTCAATCGGATCGGTCTTGGCTGCCAGCGCATGGGGCAACTCATTGACGATCTTTTGGCCTTGGCCAATGTCACTAGACAAGAGATTAAGAGCGAAAAAACGGATCTCCGCGAAATAGCGAAATCCGTCATAGAAAAGATCGAGGAGGCCGAACCCAATCGCCGCGTCGAATTTTCAGTTCCCGTGCGCATAGAAGCCTTTGGAGATCCCGGCTTGTTAAAGATTGTCCTGGAAAATCTGATCGGAAACGCCTGGAAGTTCACGAGCAAAACGGAAAACGCCAGAATCGAGATCGGATCAACGCAAAAAGACGGCGAGACGGCCTATTTCGTCAAGGACAACGGGGCGGGTTTCGATATGAAATACGTGGACAAGATATTCGACCCGTTTCAAAGGCTGCACTCCCAGTCCGATTTCCCGGGTCAGGGGCTTGGGCTCGCGATCGTTTCCCGCATCGTTCACCGGCATGGGGGCCGGATATGGGCCGAGGGTGAAGTTGGCAAGGGCGCCGCCCTTTATTTCACCCTGGGCGGCGTCGAAAGAGGAGGGCTCAATGGAAACCAGAGATGGAACGATACTTCTAGTGGAGGATAATCCGGACGACGTCGAGCTGACGCTGAGGGCGTTTAAAAAAGTCGGCATCGCCAACGAAATCCGCGTCGTTAAGGACGGAGCCGAGGCCTTGGATTATCTTTTTTCGCGTGGTCCGCGCGGGCTGCCCGCGATCGCGCTTTTGGATCTTAATTTGCCGAAGCTCGGCGGAATCGAGGTTCTTAAGCGTCTGCGCGCCGACGCGAGGACAAAACTTCTCCCCGTCATCATCCTGACTTCATCCAAGGAAGAGCAGGATTTGATCGCCGGATACGGAAACGGCGCTAACAGCTATATCCGAAAGCCGGTGGAATTCGCGCAGTTCGCCGAGGCCGCGCGGCAGATCGGGTTATATTGGCTCCTCTTAAACGAAGCACCGCCGATCTAATTGTTGAAAGGAGACTGGCGAAAGAGAAAACGACGATTGGAGGATATATGAAAGACCAAAAAGCTAGCGTTGACGGAGAGACGAACGCCGTTGCCGGAATCAAGGATGATAAATCCTCGCTTGGGTTCCGGTGGCCGCCGCGCCGCCTCTTTTAACGCTCGCGTTATTTTGCCCAAAAGAGGTGGTGGGATCGCGGGTTCAGAGAACGAAGAACGCCTCATCACATTCCAAGCGTTTTATCCTTTCATATCCCGCGGTCATGGCGAATTTCTGGGCCATCAAAATAACCCAATCCCCGATGATAAAATCCTCCCAATCACGCAGTTTTTACCCGCTCGGAAAGGAGAAAACCCTACCCTATTTAAAAAATCGCGAAAAAGAGTTATAGTATGAATAAGATGTCCGCATTTTTTGATCCCTATTGTCGTTTCACGGAGCTTTAAAATGAACGCTAAATCTGAGCCGGCGCCGCATTCAACGCAAAAACCAATGGAGGAGCTGGAATCGGTCACGATTCGCTTTGCCGGAGATTCCGGAGACGGAATTCAACTGACCGGAATGCAATTTACAACCTCAACCGCCTTGGCGGGCAACGATTTGTCGACATTGCCGGATTATCCCGCTGAAATTCGGGCGCCCGTCGGGACACTCCCCGGAGTTTCCGGATACCAGATCCATTTTAGCTCTCGCGAGGTTTTGACCCCGGGAGACGCTCCCGACGTTTTAGTGGCGATGAACCCCGCAGCTCTCAAGGCCAATATCAAGGACCTTAAAAAAGGCGGAATTTTGATCGCGAACGTGGATTCATTCACCCCGCAAAATTTGAATAAGGTCAGCTATGAGAAAAATCCTCTTGAAGACGGTTCTTTATCGGATTTTCGGGTTATCTTGGTTGACTTGTCGAAACTGACCGCCAATGCCCTTAGCGGTTTGGCCTTGACCAGGGTGCAGGTTGAGCGTTGCAAAAACTTTTTCGCGTTGGGAATGATGTATTGGCTTTATGATCGTCCAATGGAAGCAACGCTTAAATGGATTGAGTCTAAATTCAAGAAAACCCCGCTTTTAGTTGACGCCAATAAAAAGGCCCTCTTGGCTGGAAATGCATATGCCGAGACAGCCGAAATTTTCGGATACCATTACCGAGTTCGGAAGGCTTCCTTGGCTCCGGGGCTTTATCGTAATATTACCGGAAACGAGGCGACCGCTTTAGGGTTTATCGCGGCTTCCCAGGTCTCGGGGCTGGGACTATGGTATGGGTCTTATCCGATTACTCCGGCTTCGGATGTCTTACATGAATTGTCCAAGCACAAAGCCTTTGGGGTCAAGACTTTCCAGGCGGAAGATGAAATCGCGGCCATCGGTTCCGCTATTGGAGCGGCTTTCGGAGGACATCTGGCGATAACGGGAACCAGCGGACCTGGGATCGCGCTTAAATCCGAGGCGATTGGCTTGGCGGTGATGACGGAATTACCGCTGGTCATATTAGATGTTCAGCGCGGCGGCCCATCCACCGGACTTCCTACTAAAACTGAGCAGGCGGATCTCTTGCAATGCCTTTATGGCCGTAATGGCGAGAGCCCGGTTCCGGTGATTGCGGCGTCCACGCCTTCCGATTGTTTTGACGCCGCCATCGAGGCTTGCCGCATTGCGGTCAAATATATGACGCCGGTTTTTCTTTTAACGGATGGTTATTTGGCCAACGGATCGGAACCTTGGAAAATCCCGAGCGTCTCCGATATTAAAAAGTTCGTCATGCCGACGCTCCCTCTTCCGGCGCAATTTAAACCTTATCTGAGAGACGAAAAAACCCTGGCGCGCCCTTGGGCTTCTCCGGGGCTGGCCGGCTACGAGCATCGGATTGGCGGTATCGAAAAACAAGAGATCTCCGGAAATGTCAGCTATGATCCGGAAAATCACGAGCGGATGGTTCGTTTGCGCGCGGCCAAGGTCAATAAAATCGCCCAAGACATTCCTCCGACGCAGGTGTTGGGGCCTAAAAAAGGGAAGGTTCTGGTGATTGGGTGGGGAAGCACCTTTGGGGCTATTTCCGCCGCTGTCAAAAATCTTCAGGGTAAAAAAGAATCGGTTTCGGCGATTCACTTAAGATATATCAATCCCCTCCCTTCCGATTTGGGAGATTTATTGGCTGGTTTTGAGAAGGTCGTAATCGCGGAGATGAATCTTGGGCAATTGCTTAAGGTCATTCGCGCCAAGTTCGCCGTTCCCGCACTTGGTCTTAACAAGGTCAAGGGGCAACCATTTAAAATTACTGAAATTGAAAGCTTTATCGAGACGGTTTTGAGAGGGGCATAAATGGAAAACGAAAAAGAAATCGAAAATCTTCCGGCCTCGGGGCCGGTTTTATCCCGTAAGGACTTTGTTTCCGATCAGATGGTGCGCTGGTGTCCCGGGTGCGGAGATTTCGCTATCTTGGCCACGGTGCAAAAATTGATGCCGACATTAGGTATTCCGCGAGAGAAGATCGTCTTTGTTTCCGGCATCGGATGCTCCTCTCGCTTTCCTTACTATATGAATACTTACGGATTCCATTCAATTCATGGCCGCGCGCCGACGTTGGCGACGGGTCTTAAATGCGCCCGGCCGGATTTGATGGTTTGGGTGGTCACTGGCGATGGCGACGGGCTCTCGATTGGCGGCAATCACCTGATTCATGCCCTAAGGCGAAATGCCGATCTTAAAATTCTTTTGTTTAATAATCGTATTTATGGCTTGACGAAGGGACAATTGTCTCCCACTTCCGAAATGGGGAAAAAGACGAAATCAACTCCCTACGGCTCCATCGACCAGCCGCTTAACCCGATAGCTGTCGCCTTGGCTTCGGAGGCCACTTTCGTGGCTCGGGCCGTGGATACGGATTTAAACGCCTTGTCCCAGGTTTTGGACAAAGCCGCCAAACATAAAGGTTCGGCATTAATTGAAATTTTCCAAAACTGCATCGTCTTTAACGACGGGGCGTGGTCGGAGGTTTCAGATAAAAGCCTTCAAAGCGAGACCACGGTGACTTTAGAACATGGGAAACCGCTTGTGTTTGGAAAAAACAAAAATAAAGGCATTCGCCTCAAAGGTTGGAATTTGGAAGTTGTCGAGTTTGAGCCCGGGAAGGTGCCGGCCGATATTTTAATTCACGATGAAACCTCCGCCCCGCTTGCCTATCTCTTATCGCATATGGATCGGCCTAATTTTCCCGTTCCTCAGGGAGTGTTTCGCAGCGTTTCCCGCCCGGTCCTTAATGAGTTGATGGATGCCCAGATTGCCGAGGCAAAGAAATCTTCCTCCGTGGATTTGGAGAAATTGCTAAAAGGCTCAGAGACGTGGACCGTGGCGGCTTAGATTGGGTTATGTGAGGGAACAATGAAACTATTAGAATACGAAGGAAAAGAAATTTTCAGGTCTCTTAAGGTGCCGCTTCCTGAGTTTGGCGGCGTCATTGATAAGCCGGCTCAAATTAATTCTATTTTAAAGCGCCTCAAGAAAGGGCCGTGGGTCTTAAAAGCCCAGGTCTTAGCCGGAGGACGCGGAAAAGCCGGAGGCGTCAAGCTCGCCAAAACTCCCGCCGAAGCCAGGGCTTTCGCCAAGGCGATGATTGGAATGAAGATGTCAACCCATCAAACCCACGGCCAAGCGCTCAAAGTCGAACAGGTCTTGGTGGAACAGGGCGTTAAAATAGAGAAAGAATTCTATTTCTCGGTCGCCATTGATAGGAAAATCGGATCTCCCGTTTTAATCGCTTCTTCCCAGGGGGGAGTGGAAATTGAGACCTTGGCCGCCGAACATCCGGAGGAAATCATTAAAAAACCGGTCGACCCTGTCTTTGGTCTTCTCCCTTTCGCCGCTCGCGCTCTCGCTTTTGAACTGGGCGTTCCCGCCGGGCATATCGCGTCTTTTTGCCAAGTGGCGACGACTCTTGTCAAACTTTTTATCGACAAGGATATGGGTTTGCTTGAAGTCAATCCCCTGGTGCTCACGCCCAAGGGCTTTGTGGCCTTGGACGCGAAAATCGTTACCGATGATAACGCGCTTTTTCGCCATGCGGACTTCTCTAAACGCGTCGACATTGAGGCTTCTCCCGCGGAAAGAGAGGCCAAGAAACATGACATCTCATATGTGGGGCTTGACGGAAACATTGGATGCATGGTCAACGGCGCCGGTTTAGCGATGGGAACCATGGACACCATCGCCTTGGCGGGCGGCAGTCCGGCTAATTTCTTGGATGTCGGCGGCGCCGCCAATCAAGAACGGGTCGAACGGGCTTTTAAAATTATCCTTAAAGACCCCAAAGTTAAAACGATTCTGGTCAATATTTTCGGGGGCATTGTCCGTTGCGACATGATCGCCGAAGGCATTTTAGCCGTGTTGAAAAAAATGAAGCTGCAGGTTCCGCTGGTGGTTCGCTTAGAAGGAACCAATTCCGAAAAAGGACGGGAAATCTTGGACCGCTCGGGAACGCGCTTGATTACGGCTTCCAGTTTGTGGGAGGCCGCGCAAAAAAGCGTCGCCGCCGCAGGGGGGAAAATCTAATGAGCATTTTATTAAATAAGGATTCTCGCATCATTGTGCAAGGTTTTACGGGTTCCGCTGGCTCTTTTCATGCGGGGAAATGCATTGAATACGGTTCTCAAATCGTGGGCGGAGTGACTCCGGGAAGGGGCGGCACGACTCATTTAGATCGCCCGGTTTTTAATACCGTCGAAGAAGCGGTTAAAAAAACCGCGGCCAATGTCTCTTTGATTTTCGTTCCCGCGCCTGCCGCGGCCGATTCGGTCATGGAGGCCGGAAAAGCCGGGATTTCTCTCATTATTTGCATTACCGAAGGAATTCCCGTTCTGGATATGGCTAAGGCCAAGCAATTTCTTAAAACCCACGCTCCGCAAGCGCGTCTGATTGGTCCCAATTGCCCGGGAGTCATTACTCCTGAGGAGTCCAAGGCTGGGATCATGCCCGGGTATATCCACAAAAAAGGCCCCATTGGACTAGTCTCTCGCTCGGGAACCTTGACTTATGAGGCGGTGCACCAATTGAGCCAAAAAGGGTTGGGACAATCGACAGTGGTTGGAATTGGGGGCGATCCGATTCCGGGATCTAGTTTTGTCGATATTCTCGATTTGTTCGAGCGCGATCCGCAGACCGAGGCGATAGTCATGATTGGAGAGATCGGAGGGTCTGCCGAGGAAGATGCGGCGGCTTTTTATAAAGCGCGGATGACGCCGGATCGCAACGCCATTTCCAAGGGCGATCCGGCACGCTCTCGCTTCGCGAGTGAAGGCAGAAAACCTCTTTTTGTTTTCATCGCCGGAAAAAGCGCTCCTCCGGGACGCCGAATGGGCCATGCCGGGGCCATCGTTGAAGGCTCGGCCGGAACTCATGCCTCTAAAATCGAAGCTCTGAGAAACGCTGGCGCGACCATCGTTGAAAATTTGAGCGAAATTGGATCGACCGTCGCTCGGAATTTTAAGCCAGTCGCGGCTTAACGACTCGATAATAATAAGCCTTTATTTATTGCCCCGCAGGAGGCGGGACCGCCGGCGCGCCTCCGCCTTGGGTTGCCTGCTGAATCATCTGTTGTACGTTTGGCGGCATGCTTTGCCCTTGCGGCATTCCCTTCATCACGTTCTGGATGATGCTTCCGGCATTGGGAACTTGCCCAGCTCCGGGGGCTGATATCGGGCTTCCGCCTTGGGAGGCGGGATTTCCAAAGGGACTTGGTTTCAGATGAGGAATTGAGACTGGTTGAACCGTTCTCGCGGGTTTTTGTGCCTTCAGTTGCGCCAAGGATTTAGATTGAAAAACTTTTTTTGGCATTTTTTTGGTTTTTATCTTGGGCTTGGGCGCTGGCGGCGCTTGAGGCGTTTTGTATCCGACAACCATTCCGAGAGAACTTTGGGCGGGCGGGGTTAGTCCTGAGGGGGCGCCAGAGGGCGCCGGGGCCGGAGCCGGAGTTAGTTTTTGCCCCACCTTGATCGTGCGCGCGTAAAACATGCTGCCATTCATCTGGGATGGGGGGGCGGTTCGCAGAGACGAGAGTTTGGATAAAAGAATAATTAGGAGAGGCAAAACAAGAAGGATAATTCCGCCGACGAGAAGAAATAAATTTTTCTTTTTAAGCTCATTGGCCTTGGACTCTTCGCTTGAATCTTCTTGTCCGATCATCAATTATTAGTGTAACAGGTTGCCGGCGTAATTTCAAGATAGCGCCCGGTGTGGGAGTTCGCGTTTCTAGCGATTTCTTTGGGAGATCCGCTGGCAATGAGGAGTCCGCCTCCCGCTCCGCCTTCCGGGCCCAAATCAATAATCCAGTCAGAGTTGCCTATGACATCGAGATTGTGTTCGATGACCAAGACCGTGTTTCCATGGTCTACCAGTCGGTGGAGAACTCCGATCAGTTTATCGACGTCCGCGAAATGAAGCCCTGTTGTGGGTTCGTCCAAGATATAAAGCGTTTTTCCGGTGTCTCTCCTTCCCAGTTCCGATGCGAGTTTGACGCGTTGGGCTTCTCCTCCGGACAAGGTGGTGGCGGCTTGGCCTAATGTGATGTATCCTAACCCGACATCCTCGATGGTCTTAAGAATTCTGGAAATCAGAGGGTGATTTTCAAAGAATACTCGCGCTTCTTCTACGCTCATCGCCAAAACCTCGGCGATATTTTTGTCTTTATAGCGGATAGAGAGGGTTTCCTCGTTAAAACGGGCGCCCCGGCATTCATCGCAAGGGACATAGACGTCCGGCAAAAATTGCATCGAAATTTGAAGAGCGCCGTCGCCGGAACAGTTTTCGCAGCGCCCGCCTTTGACGTTAAAGGAGAATCGCCCCGGCTTGTATCCTCGCGCCCGTGATTGAGGGAGCATGGCGAATATTTCGCGAATGGGAGACCAGAGGCCGGTATAGGTGGCGGGGTTTGAGCGCGGCGTGCGGCCGATGGGAGATTGATCGACGACGATCACCTTGTCGATTTTTTCCGTTCCGAGAATAGCCCGGTAAGCGCCGGGCGCTTCTTTTGATCCATAAAATTTTTGGGCAAGGGCTTTGTAGAGAATCTCATGGACCAGGGTTGACTTTCCGGAGCCCGAGACCCCTGTCACCGAAACAAATAGGCCAAGGGGAATCTTGACATCGATATTTTTAAGATTAAATTGCTTTGCCCCCAAAATAGAGATAAATTCACCGGGCCTTGGGCGGCGCAAGGGGCGATTTTGAAGAGACTTTTTATCTCCCCTGAGATAAGCCCCGGTCAAAGAATTGGGGGAGGAGAGAATTTGTTTGGGAGTTCCTTCCGCGATGATTTCTCCGCCGTGGATTCCGGCCCCGGGGCCGAGATCGACAATCCAATCGGCGCTGAGCATGGTTTCCTCATCGTGTTCGACTATAATCAAGGTGTTTCCAAGATCCCGGAGGCGTTTTAAGGTGGAAAGAAGACGAGTGTTATCCCTGGGATGAAGGCCAATGGAGGGTTCGTCAAGCACATAGAGAACGCCGCTGAGCCCGGAGCCAATTTGAGTCGCCAAGTGAATTCTCTGCGCCTCTCCGCCAGCCAAGGTCTCTGAGTTGCGGTCAAGAGTCAGGTAATCAAGCCCTACATTGGTCAAAAATTCAAGGCGCGAGAGTATTTCCTTGAGAATCATTTTCGCGATTGTTTTTTCAGTTGAGCTTAGGTCGAGGTTTCGGATAAAATCATAAGCTCCGGAAATGGAAAAAGAGACTAATTCCCGGATATTTTTTCCGCCGACGAGCACCGCGAGCGCCTCGGGTTTAAGGCGGGCGCCGTGGCAGTTGGGGCAGGTCCTTTTTCGCATGAATCTTTCGGCGATCGCGCCTTTGACGAATTCAGACTCAGTTTCTTTATAACGTCGTTCGAGATTGGGAATAATGCCCTCAAATTCTTGATCGTTTTTGGCCCAATGGGGTCGGTAATGTCCGCCCCCGTAAAGAATGATTTCCTTGTGTTTAACCGGGAGATCCGACCACGGCGTTCGGGGATTGATGCCATGCTGGCGGCAGATTGTCTCCAGTATTTCCGCATAATATCCGGACCAAGATTTTTTCCAGCGATTGGTTCGGGTCGTAACCGGGTCATCCCATGCGACAATCGCTCCGTCTTGAATCGATAGAGAAGGATCAGGAATAACCAGATCAGGGTCGACCTCGGTTTTCTGGCCGATTCCATCGCAGGCGGGGCAAGCTCCGTAGGGCGAATTAAAGGAGAAGAGCCGGGGCTCGAGTTCCGGGAGGCTTATTCCGCACTCAGGACAGGCGTGGCGCTCGCTCATCATGACGCCCTTGGCCGGCTTTTTAGACGGCTCGACTTTGATGAGCCCGCGGGATTCTTTAAGAGCCGTTTCTATCGCTTCAAAGAGCCGATCTTTTTCTTCTTTTACAGCCTCGACTTTGTCGATAAAAAGTTCGATGACGTGCTTAACGTAGCGGCTAAGTTTCTCAATAGAATCCAGATCCGAAACTTTTCCGTCCACCCGAACCTTGACATAACCCGAACGCTTTAGGCGGTTGAAGAGTTCCTCATAAGTTCCGGTTCTCCCCATAACCAAGGGAGACCATATATCCACGGATTGGCCGGAAAATAAGCCGAGAGTTTCCTGGGTAATGGCCTGGGCCGATTGCTTTTTGACCGGTCTTTTGCATTTGGGGCAGTGAGGCCGCCCGATGCGGGCAAACAAAAGGCGCAGATAATCGTAAATTTCCGTGGTCGTGGCGACGGTTGAGCGCGGGTTGTGAGAAGGATTTCGCTGTTCGATGGCGATAGCCGGAGATAAACCCTCGATAGAATCGACATCGGGCTTTTCCATTAATTCCAAGAATTGCCGCGCGTAAGCCGATAAACTTTCGACGTAACGTCTCTGCCCTTCGGCGTAAAGAGTGTCGAAAGCTAAAGAGGATTTTCCTGATCCAGATAAGCCGGTGATGACCACGAGCTTGTTTTTTGGAAGTTCCAGAGAGATGTTTTTGAGATTGTGCTGGCGCGCTCCCCTTATGATAATGCGATCCATATTTTTAACTAAAACGTTCAGACAGATCGGTAGCCGTTTTTTGATCGAGCAAGGTGTCCTTTTTTTGAGACGGAACCGGTTTGGGATAATCCAGGGTATAATGAAGCCCGCGGCTTTCTTTTCTCTCAAGGGCTGATAAAATGACGGCAGTGGCGACGTTCGCCAAATTTCTCAATTCAATCAAATCGGGAGTTAAAAAGAAATTCCAGTAATAATGATTGATTTCCGCGTTGAGAAGCTTCATTCGCCGCAACGCGCGCTCAAGTCTCTTGGTCGTGCGGACGATGCCGACGTAATTCCACATCAGCCTTCTGATCTCATCCCAGTTTTGGGTGATGACGACGGCCTCGTCCAAGGCCTTGGCTTTTCCGGGGTTCCAATTTTGGGGGGTAAAGGGTTTGAGCTTTTGAATGGCGTCTTCGTTTTTAATGTAAAGAAAGAGGCGATGGGCGAAAACGCAGCCTTCCAACAACGAATTGGAAGCTAAGCGATTGGCCCCATGAAGTCCGGTTTGGGAAGTCTCTCCAACGGCGAATAATCCTGGGATGTCGGATCTTGAGTAAGAATCAACCCGGACTCCTCCGCAGAAAAAATGGGCGGCCGGAACGACTGGAATGGGGGTCTTAGCCATGTCAATTCCGTAGCTTTTCAGAGTAAGATCGATATTCGGGAAGCGTTGGGAAAGAAATTTTTTCGTCTTGTGGGTCATGTCCAGATAGACGCAGGGCTCTCCCGATTTTTTTAGCTCATAATCGACGGCGCGCGCGACGATATCTCTGGGGGCGAGCTCGGCTCGCGGATCATGCTTTTTCATGAAGGTCTGCCCATTTTTGAGAATAAGTTTTCCGCCTTCTCCCCGAAGGGCTTCCGATAAAAGAAAAGATTTAGCCTGGGGGTGATAGAGGCAAGTTGGATGAAATTGAACAAATTCCATATTGGCCAAGGTCGCCCCTGCCCGGTAGGCCATCGCCATCCCATCTCCGGTGGCGATGTCAGGGTTAGTCGTGACCAGATAAACTTTTCCAGCGCCGCCGGTCGCTAAAACGACCGCTCGCCCGGAAAACGCGCGGATTTTTCCATGTTTGCGGCTTAAAGAATAAAGCCCGCGGCAACGCCCGCTTGGATCCAAGATTAAATCGATGCCGATCTCGTTTTCAAAAATATCAATGCGCGGGTTTTTTCGGCAGGAATAGAGAAGGGCGCGCTCTATTTCTTGGCCGGTGATGTCTCCGGCGTGCAAAATTCGCCTTTCGGAATGACCCGCTTCAAGCCCGAGGTCGACATTTCCCTTTTTTTGAGAAAAACGGACGCCAATTTCCTTAAGTTCCCGAATCCTCTCGGGGGCATCTTTGACGGTCATTTCAGCTATTTCTTCATTGCAGAGTCCGGCGCCGGCGATTAGGGTATCGTTAATGTGGCGTTGAAAACTGTCGATTTGGCTGGTGACGGCCGCGATACCGCCCTGGGCATAATTGGTGTTGGATTCAACCGCTTCTTTCTTGGTCAGGATCGCGACGCGGCCAAGCATGGCGAGCTTATGAGCGCTTAAGAGGCCCGCGATTCCGCTCCCAACGACTACAAAATCAAATTTCTCGTGATCCATAAATGCGAAGGGCTTGCCTCTGCTAGTTTGATTTTACCATAATCATCAGAGGGCCTATGATTTACGGATTTTTAAGTGAGAAGCCGCGGATTGATAAAACGGCGTTTGTTCATCCTTCCGCGCAAGTCATTGGCCGCGTAACCATTGGTCCGCGGGTTTCTTTGTGGCCCCAGGCCGTTGTTCGCGCGGATGTCTGTCCAATCAAAATTGGCGAGGCTTCCAATCTGCAGGATGGGGTTTTGGTTCATGGGCGGGAAGAATACCCCACTCAAATTGGGCGTGGCGTGACGGTGGGACATGGCGCGATTATTCATGGGGCGAAAATCGGGGATTTGTGCTTGATTGGAATGGGGGCCATTGTTATGGAGGCCGTTATCGGTAAGGAATGCGTGATCGCCGCCGGGGCTTTAGTTCCTAAGGGTTTTCGCATTTCTCCCAGGCATTTGGTGATGGGGCTTCCGGCTAAAATCGCGCGGCCTCTGAGCGCCGAAGAGATTCGATTTTTAAAGCAGAGTAGAGACAGTTATCTGGATTTAGCGAGAAAACATCAAAATTCATCCAAGGCGATTTCGCGGTGATTTATTTTTTGTTGGGAGCGGTTCTCGGCGCCGGCCTTGCGGTGCTGGCGGGGATGTTTGTTTATCGCCGGACGCGGCACAAGATTTCCCGATTTTTGGCTTTTGCCGGCCACGAGATGAATACTCCGGCCACGGCCTTGCGTTTAACGACGATGAATTTTCTTGAGGGGATTTTTGGAGACCTGACCGTTGATCAAAAATCCTGGCTGGAAATCATGAACGAGCAAACCGGTCGCCTGGCTTTCTTAGTCGGTGAATTGAGAGATTTTGTCCACTTAGAAATGGGCGATGACCTGGCGCTGCGGATACAGCCTTCCAAGGTTCAGGAGATTGCCTTAGAGGCCCAGCTTTCCATTAAAAGAGGCTTGGAACAGTCTGGAATTGCGCTGGAAAATAGCGTTTCTGAAAATCTGCCCGAGGTTCTCATTGATCCGGATAGAACTATCCGTGTTTTGTCGAGCCTTTTATTTTATGCCAGGAAATTTCGCAAAGAAGGGCCCTTGGTTCTCAGCGCTTTTGAGGAAGATAAATGGGTTCATCTCGTCTGTCGTTTTAAATCGCATCCCATCTCGCCCCAGGACTTGGAAAAGAGTTTGGACTTGTTCTATCCCGCAAAGTTGGCTCACAGCCCTACGATGCAGTCGACAGGTTTTGGCCTTGGCTTTGCTCGCCATTTAATGCAGGCCCAGGGTGGAGATATGATTGCGCAATTAAACTCGGGCGGCGAATTGTCATTGACCTTGCGCTTGCCCCAGGTGGAGGCTCATCATGGCCGCTAAAATATTGATTATTGAAGATGACCCGACGATTTTGGAAAGTTTAAAGGCCTTGTTGGGGGCTAAAGGCTATGTGGTCTCAACGGCTATGGATGGGGCCGATGGAGTCGCTGCGGCCAGGCGCGAGAAGCCTCAATTGATTCTTTTAGACGTTATTTTACCCAAAATGGGCGGCTTTGACGTTTGTCAGATTCTCAAAAAAGATCCCGCGACCAAGGCCATTAAAATCGTGATGACCACCGCTTTAGGGCGCATGGGAGACGTCGAATCCGCCTTCTCCAGCGGGGCCGATGATTACCTCATTAAGCCCTTTGATTCGCAAAGGCTGTTTAGCAAGGTTGAAAAGATTTTAGGAACAAAGAGCTGAAATTTCGCAAACCGACGCCGCTTTTTATCTTTCGCCGTCTTCTTAAATTTTTTTCTCCTCAGGGTTGGTGGCCGGTGACTCCAATCGGAGAATTTGTCCCGCGCTATCGGCCGGAGTTTTGGGGCGCTTTAAGCGAAAGAGAACGCCTTGAAATTGCCATTGGCGCAATTTTGACTCAAAACACGAATTGGGGAAATGTCTGCGTTGCGCTTGAACGCCTTAACCGCGCTCAAGTTTTAGAGCTTGAAAAACTCTCGAAAATAAAGCTCCAAAAGCTTCAATCCCTGATTCGCTCTTCGGGTTATTTCCGCCAAAAGAGCCGGAAAATTAAGGTTTTTGCCGAGGCGGCTTTAAATCGCGGTGGGTCGCTAAAAAATTGGTTGTCCGGCCCTTTAGAAGAGACGCGCAACGATTTGCTGAGTTTGTGGGGAATTGGCCCCGAAACCGCCGATTCCATCCTTCTTTATGCGGTTCAGCGCCCCATTTTTGTCGTTGACGCCTATACCTTGCGCATCAGCCGCCGCATTGGTTGGGTTCGCGAGACTTCTTATGACAAGCTCCAAAAGTTTTTTGAATCGCATTTGCCCAAAAAAAGTTTCTTATACGCCGAGTTTCACGCGCTTTTCGTCTCTTTGGCCAAGAATCATTGCCGGACCAAGCCTTTGTGCGCGGGCTGTCCCATTGCGTCTTTTTGCGCGACCGGGCTTAGAGTGATGAAAACATGAGCTCTCGAAACAAGATCGTCCACTTAATCACTCGCCTGGACTTCGGCGGCGCTCAGCAAAACACTTTGTGGACTGCCAGGCATCTCAACGCGGAAAAATACGATGTGGTTTTGGCTTCTGGACGAGGCGGGGCGCTTGATTGGGAGGCGCGGGAGAATTCGGAGAAAGGGATATACCGCGCCGCGTTTTTTTCTTCCTTGGTTCGAGAGATAAGCCCAGGCCGTGATTTGCTGGCGTTTTTTCTGCTCTGGAGATTTCTTCGCGCGGAAAAGCCGGATATCGTTCATACCCACAGTTCAAAGGCGGGCATCTTGGGGAGGTTGGCCGCTTGGGCCTCGGGAGTCAAGACAATCATCCATACCTATCACGGTTTTGGCTTTCATGATTTTCAAAACCCTGTGGTCAAAAAAATTTACGTGTTTCTCGAGCGTTGGTGCGCCCGTTTTAGCCAGGCGTTGATTTTCGTCTCCCGCGCCAATTGGGATTACGCCTTGAAAAACGGGATTGGCCCGGAATCGCGCTTTCACCTGATTCGCTCCGGCGTGGATTTGTCGCGCTTTCCTTTCAAGGTCGAGGACCGGGCGCTCAAGAAAAAAGAGTTAAGTCTCAACCCCGAGGCGCCTTTGGTCGTCTCGATCGCCAATTTAAAGCCGCAAAAAAATCCGCTGGATTTTGTTTCGATGGCCGCGAGGGTTTCCGCTGAAATCCCGCAAGCTCAATTTCTGTTTATCGGGGACGGCCCCTTAAGAGCCAAAGCCGAGAATTTCGCGCGGGAGTTGGGCGTTTTTGAAAAAATCCGTTTTCCCGGCTGGAGAAAAGACGCGGCGGAGTGGCTGGCGGTCTCCGATGTTTTCGTCCTGACGTCCTTGTGGGAGGGCCTTCCCCGCGCATTGGTCGAGGCCATGAAAAGCGGCCTTCCCTGCGCGGCTTACGCGGCGGACGGAATCTCGGATATGATTCATGACGGGGAAAACGGTTTTCTCATTCCAGTCAAAGATGTCGAATTGTTGTCAAAGCGCGTGATTGAGCTTTTAAGGGATCCGGATTTAAGGCGCAAGGCGGGGATTCAAGCGGAAAAATCCATCGCCGAGGAATTTGATATTCACCGGATGGTCCGAGAGCAGGAAGCCCTTTACGACAATCTCCTGGGCGGCTGATTTTTTTTAACAGCGCGGCTATTGGCACAGCCAGCGCTTATTCGATGGGTCGTAGACCCAGGACTTTATTTTTTCGTGGAGAACGAAAAAGACCTTATGAAAACCGTATTGGCTGAGCGTTCGGTCTACCCGGGCCCAGAGGGCGTCCTGGGCGCGGCCATTCTGCGCGGCGTCTTGCCCGACGCCGCAGACGGCGCTTCGAATCATGAGGGCGGCGGCGAGAGCGCCGGTTCTGTCGGAGCCGTCCTTGCAGTGAAAATAAACGGCGCGTCCCCGGGCATGTTCGGATAAAACGAGGCTAAAAGCCGCGCGGAAAGTTTTCCAGTCAAAGAATGCGTCGTCCAAGGGGAATAAAAGCAGCGGCTCGCGGACGCAGTTGAGGTTGTAGCGGCGGCAGAGGGTTGGCGAGTCCTCGTGGAAATACTCTAAATCAATCACAGTGGAAACGCCGAGATTCTTTAAATAATCGAAGTTCCCCGCAGTTTTAGGCCTGCTCCCGCGGTAAATTCCTTTTGCAACCGCGCCGAAATTCGGCGGCGGCGCTATTTCCGGGCGTCCCTTCATTCGCGCCTTAAGCGCCAAGGCGGGCTTGAGCATGGCGGATCGCGCCTTGGCGAGAGTTCTTGAAAAGCCGGACGTTTCGCCCATGCCCATCTTCCCAAGCGACAAGACGGCTGCGGCCGCTAAAACCATGCTTGCCGATTTTCGCGTCATGGTTTTCCGGATCTAATTCGAGATTTTCTTGTAAATTATGAATGGCCGCGTTCCAAAGCTGGATTGGCGGCAAACCAGAAGTCCTTTCGTTTCATTGATTCTGCATAAAATCGCCGTGTCCGGATTAAGACGATAGCAGAGGAAATTTTTTTTCGCGTCAATGACGATCGCTGTCGCGGGCGTTTGTTCCACAACGGGGGCGCAAACACCATTAAGCCAGCAAAGGTCATGGGCTTCGCGCACGCCCAGGGATTTCTCACCGCTCAACGGATCAATGTGCTGAGAGAAAGCCAAAAAATCATACAGCGGGGTTAGGCGATCAAGCTCGTCTTGAAAAATGTAATCTCCATTGTTATACCTTTTAAAATTCAGCGCGCCATCGCCTGAGATGATTGCTATCGCCCCCCATCTCGTTCCAGCGAGTTTTTCCGGCGAAGGCATTTGAGCGGCGTCAAAGAAGGCTTTTGCTTCCTTATAAGTCGGGGCGCCGGCGATTCTTCCGCCCCCGCAAGAGTCTTCCGCGCAAGAAGCCAAACGCGCCGCAGGAGCCTTGACGGTTTGGAGCGTCGCCCGATTTAAGAACGTATCCTTGATATTGGACGGCGCCCAATCGGCGGCGAAGACTTGGCTCGCCAGTCCGATAAGGATTGCGGCTGGGACTATTTTTTTCATGTTCATGGCTTCGTGTCGCGACATTGTCCTGCAAGTAAAATATACCACGAATCGCGAAAATGGACATGGGTCCAAAGGCCTAGACGGATTCCGGCAAAGGACCTAGGCCCGCCTAGGAATTTTCAGAAATTCCGGCGGCGCTTGCCGCATGTTTAGTATAATGAAAATTCAATGGAAGGCCAAGAGAAGTTTGCCGTTTTTACCGGGGCATCGGCCGCGAGCATAGAGGACGCTGTGCGCCGCATCGTCGCCGCGTCTCTTTCCCAAAAACTCATGATATCGCCGCTCTCCTGACCTTTGTAGAACGTTCGGGGCTGAAGGTCCCCGCCGACGTTTTAGAGGCTCATGTCTTGACCGAATATGCCGTCGAAACCCGCTATCCCGGGGTTTCCGAGGAAGTCTCCGAAGAGGAATATCGGCAGGCCTCGGCTTGCGCCGAGATTGTCGTTGAGTGGGCGCGTTCGGTTGTCGACGCCGCTTCCTGATCCGCTTCGTTCATCCCGAGGAGTTCGACATCAACTTCGTGGTCAAACCCCGGGAAAATCTTATTGCGGAGAAGATTGATGACCGCGGGCTCTTCTGCGATCGTTGTCGACCGAGGTTTTGTAGGCCGCGATCATCACGAACAGGCGAGAGTCGATGGCGCGGGGATCTTGAACACTCACCGTCCATTTGTCCGCGAGAAGATTGAGCCACGGCCGATGGAGTTCGGCGATGAGGCCGCCGTTTTCGCTTCGCAAGACGACGTCGGTCGATAGCCATTCCATTTTTCTTGACTTCGCGATCTCGCGGTCTTGGGCGTCCAAAATGGAATAAACCGTGTAGACCTTTAAGAGGGATTTAAAGACGTTTTCTTTGATAGAGCCTATCTTTTGGCCTTGGCAGTCCGCGACGTCGATGCGCGTTCCCCAGGAAAAAAACCTGGCGCGGGCCTTCGCCGCGCAGCGGCCAGAGGAATCGTCATAGCGGAATGATTTTGTCAGGCTGAAAAACTTTTCCGTCAGGGTTCCCAGCTTTTGATCTCCGGACTTAAGATCGAAGGCGTCGGTGAGGGAGAAAAATCTCTCGCGAATCGTGAAGCGGGCGGGCAGAGGCGGGGCGGCTTTGGGCGAAGACTCCGGAAAACCCGCGAAGACGGGCTTTGGCGCCGAGCTTGCCGCCTCATCTGATATCCCGTAGGCCGCGGCGGCGTTTTTGAGGGTTTGAAGCGCTCCAACATCGCCAGACCAGGCGGGGAACGCCAGAAAAACCGCGCAGGCCGCTACGGCGATTTTTTTTGCCGGCGAGTTCATTTCTTGTAGATCACGAACGGAGCTTCGTCTTCCGCCCAGGCTTCTCCTGAGTTATTGAGCTGTCTTAATATTTTCAGATATCCGCCGTTGGCGGGGTCCATCAAATCCGGCGACAAGGGCTTTTTGACGGCGATGACGTGGATGGTGCCCATGGCCGTTGATTGCCCTTTCGGGATTTGGGCCAAAAGTTCGAGGCCGCTCGCCAGGGTTTGGGCGTCCGGGTAGGTCCAGGATTCTCCCGCCGACAATTTTTGGGGGGCGGCGGACAAGTCCGAAGGAGAAAGAAGCGTCGCCTGCCATTGGGGACCGACGTCGTAAATGTAGACAAAGCAGTCTTGAGAGCAAAAAACCCGCGCTTTCATGGAGTCGTTTTCCACGAAATGAGAGCGCGAAATGCTTAAGCGCACGCTTAAATCATTTTGCGTCCGGCGCACTGGCGCCACGCAAGCCCGTATTTCGGCCCGATAGAGACAAGCGGAGCAATTGGGCGCGTCCTGATAGCCTTCGGAGACGATTTTTTCCTTAAAAATGCGGCCTCTTCGGCTGATGCGCAGGACGTTCTCGACGAGTTGCTCATTGGCGGGGCGGCCGTTTCCTTTTGACTCGCTGTGTTGGACGCTGAGATATCTTGAGTTGATGTTGACCCCGAGAAATTCCTCGACCGCCCCAAGTCTCGCGCGGCTCAAAGCCTCGCTTCGGACTTGCTCGCGCGTGTTTTCTTCTCCCACGGGGATCAGGGATGAGCTTTCAACCCAGGTGCAACCGGAAGAGTCTCCTTTTAGTATTCGCGCGCGGGAGAGCGTGACGGGGTTTCTTCTTGACTGGCGCATTCGGGATAGGGCCGAGCGGGCTAAAACCCCCGCTTTTGCCGCGCTTTGCGCGAAACTCCCGGAGCTGTCCATATCCTGCCCCCGGATATTCGCCGCGGAAGCCAATCCGATGAGGGCCGTAAGGGCGAAAAATCGCAATTGATTCATAAATTTAATTCCCTCTGATTCATTAATCATGGATTTTTTTGAAGAAATAACAGAAGTAGCTCAATTCCTGATCGGTATCCTTCTCTTTCATAAGGATGTATCCGTTCGCTTTTGAGAAATGATATACACCCGTAGCGCAATCTTTTAGGGGGTCGCCGCCTTGGATATTCTGTGATATCAGACTTTGAATATTTTCATCATTAACGTGATTTTCCAGGAAGCTATCAATGTCGGAGGGAGTATAGCCTTTGGGGTCCGGGATATTATCGTAAAGAATTGTGTTTACCTGGAAAACTGCCGGAGTTCCATCGCTAAACAACGGCCCATCGTCATTGCCGGACGCGGCGACCGGCCCGCCAACGAGCAACTTGCCTATGGGGGCGTTAGGGCTATCTCTTTCATAGCAACGTCCGAGGAACGCTCCCGTTATGTCTTCCCTGGACACGGGAGAGCCTTGATTAAAAAGCGCGTCTATTTTCGCGTAGGCGCTTTGCGAGTAGTCGAACTTTCTTTTTGAAGGGGATGTCGGTTTTTTTATTTCCGGCTTATGCTTTAAGACGAAGTCGGAAATACCCGAAGCCGCTTGAGCCATGCCGCGGACCCCATCCCCGTATATCCGCTCGGAGCTTTGCGCCAGGGCGGAAAAAGGCGACAGCGCGATCAAGGGCGCCGCTATTAAGGCCAGTTTGAGATTTTTCATGTTCATTCCTCCATTCTCTGTATTCATCGTCGACCTTATGATACCACGTCCTCAAAAATGCCGCATGGGTCCAAGGGCCTAGGCGGCGTCCGGCAAAAGGCCCAGGTTGATCTGAGTCTTTTGCGCCGGAAATTTTCCTATTGCGCGGGGTTTGGATTCCTGTTACAATCTAAGCGTGACCATCTCTTCAATGTTGTTGCGGGAGGAAGTCGTGCCGCTGTCTTCCTTTGTCGCCCATCCCTCCAAACACCTCAAAGGAGTCGTGCGGCTGGTAGATAAAAAATCGCGCTCCGTAGGCCTTTTTTTGGACGCACGGGCGATTGAGGAGCTTTTGGAAAACATCGAAGCTCTCTCGCCCGCTTTTGTCTCATCGCTGAAGCGTTCCAGGGCGTCCGGGCGTACATCGTCAAAAACGCTTGAGCGCCGTTTAGGCTTGTGATTGATTACTCCTTTACTCGCCATGCCGAGAGAGAATTTCTTAAATTGCCTAAGGCCGCCCAAAAGCGAATCCTTCTCAAAGTCAGGGAATTCCTGGCGGGTCCCGAACCGCTGTCTCATGCCAGGAAACTCGAAGGCGTCGCTGGCCGAGTTTATCGCTTTCGAATCGGAGATTACCGCGTCGTCTTTGACTGGCTGGGCGAAGAAATAGTGGTACTGAGAGTTGGAGACCGCAAGGAAATTTATCGCGGGTAAATTGGCGCCTATTCTGAGTTTTGCCCGGGCGCCCGTTTTTTTGAAATCAAAAGGCCCAGACCCAATCTAGGACTTTGGGCCCTGTCGCGACTTTCCTTTTTGTCCTATCATGAGGGTATGATTAAACTGCTCCTTTTTATAAGGCTTTTGAGCTTTAATTTACATGCTCTCAATCGCGATCAGGGTTCTCCGCAATTTCAAGAGCCTGTTCCGGTCAATGCCGATATTTCTATCCCTTCCGTTGATATTAATGAAGGCCAAAACTTAGACGCGGTTCTGCGCGAAGACGGGATTTCAATTTCTAAAGAGAAAATTCTCGCCCCTCAAGACGTTTTTTTGCAAAAAGATTTGCCGCTAACTCCTGTTTCTCATCCGAAGGAGAGTTCTCCTGCGTCTTTAAGGTCTGAAGATGAAAATACGGGAAAGCCTCAAACCTTTCAGGTTGGAGGAGAAAATGGGCGCTCTCAAATTCATTCAAAAGCGTGGGGCAAGCTTAAGTATTTTGCGTCGAAGTTCTTAAAGCGCGGACTGGGCCAAAAGTCTTTCTCATCTTTGTGGGATGGAGACGCTTTTAAGGGGGAAAGGGATGGACAATTAGGTTCTCTCTTGGCTCGTGGCCCTCCCGCTATTATCGAGGTTCGTAACGCCGGAGAAGTTGCCCAGGCAATTCCCAACACCAACGCGGCGCTGGAGCATTTCCGCGAGCAGTTGATGGAGGCTTTTTGGAATGGGGAAATACATTCCATCAAGGTTTATCATTATCCCGGCGGTCAAGGTGGCGATATTATCACGGTTGATGTTTCCCATTCTCCAACTTTAGTCGAAATTTTGCCGGATTTGTTGCCCCATGAAAGAAGACTCTTGGAATCGCTTTTAAAGTCCGGCGTGAGCCAATTGCAGGTCGTTCTCATTGAGGGTGGGGTTCGGGAACAGTCCACTCCGGATCTGGTTTTAGACGGTAAAATGGCGGAGATGAAGTCGGTTCATTCCATGTCGAGCTTTCCTCTTTTTTTAAACAAGGCTAATTCCCAGATTTATAAACATGCCGAGCGCCATGGCCTGGGATTGGGGACGGTGGTCATCAACTTAACCGATGACGAGCGCGTGCCCGTATTAGAGATTTTAAAAGCTATTGAGTCTTGGCGAGAAATTCCGGAGGGAGACAAGGTGGCCTCGCCTTATCAAGGCAAGCATCCGAACGTAAAACACCCCTTGGCGGTGGAGCGGATAGAAGTGTTCGCTCGCCAGGAACATCGAGTTTTTGTCAGGGGAGCGGACGGAAATTTTAGAGTTCTCTAGCGCCGGGTTCTTGGAAACCTTTTAAGATGAATCTCGCCCATGAATTGCTATAATAATTTTGATGGCCTTAAACGCGGAACATATTCGGCGCCTGATTGATCTTCAAACGCACGATCAAGCCATTGATGTTGTAGACAAGTCTCTGCTTGAGATTCCTGTCGCTATCGCGAGTTTAAAAGAGCAAATTGAGAGCGCCCGCAAGAGGGCTTCCCAAGCCAAGACCCAGGTTCAGGACTTTGAAAAAAAGAAAAAAGAGCGGGAACTGGAACTCGCTCAAAAAGAAGAGGCTATCCGCAAACACTCAGGGGAACTCAACACCGTCAAGACCAATGAAGCCTTTAAGGCTCTTCAAACGGAAATCGATCGCGCCAAGTCTGAAATTGGCGATATTGAGACCGCTATTCTTGAGTTGATGGATCAAATCGATGCGGCCCAGAAAGAGTTAAAAAAGGCCGCCGCCGATTTCAGCGCGGAAGAAAAGGTTTTGTTGGCTCAAATCGCGGAAAAAGAATCAGGGCTTGCGGAAATTAAGGCCAAGAAAGAGGCGCTTTTGGGCGAGCGCCAGGCGTTGGCGGCGCCTATTCCTGAAGATATCCATAAAATTTATGATCATATTCGTTCCCGGGGAAAGCGCGATCCCATTTCCAAGGCGATTAAAAAGTCTGATGGCGGCGCCGTGTGCGGGGCCTGTCGGATGAATCTCGCTCCGCAGATGGTGATTGAAGTGACCAAACTCAAAAATTTTGTTTTTTGCGAAAGCTGCCAGCGCATCCTCTATATCCCCGAAGTTCTCGAGAAAGCCTTAAAAGTCGGCGCATAATTAAAATTAAGGAGACCTTTATGTCTGTCGCTATTGCCCCTGAAGTTCATCCGAATTTGCAAAAGTTTTTATCAAAGAAAACTCATCCGATGCTGATTGGCGGCCGTTGGGTTGAATCCGCTTCCGGGAAAACGTTTAAGACCTTTAATCCGGCGACGGGGGAAGTTCTCGGCATGGTTGCCGAAGCCGATGCCAGAGACGTCGATCTGGCCGTTTTGGCCGCTCAAAGAGCCTTAAATGGGCCTTGGTCCAAGATGAGTCCCGCCGAACGCGAAAAAATAATCAATAAAATTGCCGATCTCGTGGAATTTCATGCCGAGGAGTTGGCCCAGCTTGAAACCTTAAACAACGGAAAAACCATTCGCGAATCCAAAAACGGTGATTTGCCTCTCGCCATCGGTCTTTTGCGCTATTTCGCCGGTTGGCCGACCAAAATTCACGGAGAGACGATTCCGGTGTCGGTGCCGTATTATCCCGGAGCGAAATTTCTTCACTATACCGTTCGCGAGCCGGTGGGCGTCATCGGGGCGATTATTCCTTGGAATTTTCCGCTTTTGATGGCGGTTGAGCGCTTGGCGCCGGCCTTGGCCTGCGGGAACGTCCTTATTTTAAAACCGGCCGAGCAAACGCCGCTTTCTGCATTGCTTTTCGGCGAGCTTCTTTTAGAGGCGGGTTTGCCCGAAGGCGTCGTCAATATTATTCCCGGTTTTGGGCCGAGCGCCGGAGCGGCCTTGGCGGCTCATCCTAATGTTGATAAAGTGACATTTACGGGTTCAACCGAAGTCGGGCGAGAAGTGATCAAGGCGTCCGCCGGGAATTTAAAGCGCGTGACTCTTGAGCTTGGCGGGAAATCTCCCAATATCGTTTTTGCCGACGCGGATTTGGAAGCCGCGGCCAAAGGGATGTTTATGGGAGTGTTTTATAACCAAGGCCAATGCTGTTCCGCGGGATCCCGCATTTTTGTCGAGCGCCCAAAATTTGATGAACTCCTCCAAATTCTTTCCGAGCGGGCTAAAACCGTTCGGCAAGGCCCGGGGCTGGACCCCAAAACCCAGATGGGGCCGCTTGTCTCCGAAGAACAGCGGCAAAGGGTTTTGTCCTACATCGAGTCCGGAAAAAAAGAGGGAGCCAAATTGTTGGCTGGCGGAGACGCCGCTTCGGGCGCGGGTTATTTTGTCAAGCCCGCGGTTTTCGCGGACGTAAAAGATTCGATGAAAATCGCCCAGGAAGAAATCTTTGGCCCGGTGGCGGCGGTGATGCCGTTTGATTCCGTCGAAGAGGTCGTCAGCCGCGCCAATAACAGTCCTTACGGACTTGTCGCGGGGGTTTGGACTAAAGACGTCAAAAAGGCTCACCAGATGGCGCAAAACATTAAAGCGGGAACGGTCTGGATCAACTGCTATCACTTTGTCGACGCGGCCGCGCCCTGGGGCGGCTTTAAGCAAAGCGGCTACGGCCGCGAGAAAAGCCAATACGCGATAGAGTCTTACACCCAGCTTAAAAGCGTGTGGGTGGATTTGAATTGATTACCGCCCAATCATTAATCGTTTCTGAAAAACACGGAGCGGTTGGCGTTCTCCGAATGAACCGCCCGGAGGCGCTTAACGCCTTAAGCCATCCGTTGATGGACCGGATGGAAGAGGCGTTGAAAAATTTTGAGGCCGATTCCGCTATTTGTGCGGTCGTCATCGCGGGTTCAGAGAGAGCTTTTGCCGCGGGCGCCGATATTTCGGAAATGCAGGGAAAAACGAGCGCCGAAATGCGCGCGGATTCGCATTTATCCCGCTGGGACAAGGTGTCTAATTTCCCAAAGCCGACGATTGCGGCGATCAGCGGATACGCTTTAGGCGGCGGCTGTGAATTGGCTCTAGCTTGCGATTTAAGGGTCGCCTCAGAAACCGCGGTTTTTGGCCAACCCGAAATTTCAATTGGGGTTATTCCTGGCGCGGGGGGAACGGTGCGCTTATCAAGACTCTTGGGGCGAGCTCTAGCTTTGGAGATGGTTTTAACCGGCCGCAGGATATCGGCCGATGAGGCGTTGAGTTTGGGGCTTGTCAACCGCGTGGTCCCGGTGGAACTATTTTTAGATGAAGCGATAAAATTGGCGCATCAGATCGCCGCGATGCCGCCGCTGGCGGTCGCGGCGGCCAAAAAATCGACGCTCCACGCCATGGATTCCAGTTTGGAAGATTCTCTCAATTTTGAGCGGAATCTTTTCTATGATTTATTTGACACCGAAGATCAAAAGGAAGGAATGCGGGCGTTTATCCAAAAGCGCAGGCCGAATTTCGTGGGGAAATAAGATGACTGAAGGCATTCAAATAAAACCGCTTCTCGTCGAAATAGACGGCGCCGTGATGACCCTGACCTTGAACCGTCCCGATGTTCTCAATGCCTTGACTCTTGAAATGATGAAAGGGCTGTTAGAGTCTCTTAAAAAGGCGGAAAAAGACAAGAATATCGGCTGCGTGATTTTGACGGCGGCAGGACGCGCTTTTTGCGCCGGCGCGGATCTTGGGGATCTCAAAAAAAGGCAAGAAGAAGCGCCCTTTTCCCTGGGCGATGAACTCAGGCGGCATTTTAATCCGCTCATTCTTCAAATTCGGCGCATGGAAAAGCCCGTCATCGGGGCCGTCAATGGTCTTGCCGCCGGGGCCGGCGCGAGCCTGATTTTATCGACGGATATTAAAATCGCGAGCCGGGAATCAAAATTTATCAACGCCTTTTCGCGCGTGGGCCTTGTCCCTGATTCTGGCATGACTTATTTTATGCCGAGATTTCTCGGAATGTCTTTGGCTCTTGAATACGCCTGGACGGCCAAACCCATTACGGCGGAAGAGGCCTTTCGTTTCGGCTGGGTGAATCGCCTTGTGGATTTGGGCCAAGTCATGGATGAGGCGCAAAAATTGGCCCAAGAGCTGATTGCGGCTCCGCCCTTGTCTGTCGCCTTGACCAAGCGCGCGATGAACCGCTCTTTTGAAAATAATTTAGAGACGCAGATGGAATACGAGGCGCAGCTTCAAGAGGTGTTGGGAAAAACTCATGACCACGCGGAGGGCGTCGCCGCGTTTCTTGAAAAAAGAAGGCCGCGTTTTGAGGGGAAATAGCCGGAGCGTAGAATGTTTTTTGTAGGCGATCCGGCGCGCCGCTCGTTAATGGCGAGCGATAACAGGGAGGGCTTATGCCAAAAGAATCCGAGCGAATCAAAGAAGAAAAGCTTCACGAAAAATTAAAATCCGGAGGAAAAGTCGAGACTCTTGAAGAAATGACGGAAGAGTATCGGGAAAATCTCACGCATCTTATGATGATGCAGGCTGATTCGGAACTCGCCGGAGCTTTTGGTTATGTTCCCTGGATCATGAAATCTCCCGATATTAAGGAAACTCTTCAGGTGTCTCAAATCGTCAAAGACGAGGTCCGGCACGCGCGCGTCATGTACCGGCTTTTGGAAGGGATGGGGCTTGACGTGGAAGAGTATTACAAAAAACATAACTTCAATTTACGGGTCAAAGACGAGGATATCGGAACCCAGCGCGTGTCCGACGACAAGCGCGTCAACATTTTCTATTATCCGATTGAAACCTGGTATGACTTCATCATGTTTAATTTTTGCATGGATCGCGGCGCCGGGCATCAGCTTGAAGACGCGCTGGACTGTTCCTACAAGCCCTGGTGCGACGTGATGGACGGCATCTTTAAAGAGGAAGCCATGCACATGGCGCATGGGGATCAGTGGACGGAGAAACTCGCTAAAGACGATAAAACCCATGACGATCTTCAAAAGGCTTTGAATAAATGGTATCCGCGCACGATGAATATTTTCGGGCGCGCGGGATCTCCCAGAAATGAAACCTACTGCAAGCTCGGGCTCAAAAAACGGGGAAACGACGAGGTCAGGCAGGCTTTCGCCGCCGATGTAAAAGATAAGTGCGCGAAATTCGGCCTCAAGGTTCCCGATTGGAAGCCTGAAATCTCGAAAATGACCGAAGAGCCGTTTATTCCGGGGTGAGGGAGATAGGGACTGTCCCTATCTCTACCTATCTCTATGATCAAAAAAATCGGCGTTTTGGGAGCGGGGACGATGGGGTCCGGCATCGCCCAGCTGTGCCTTCAGCGCGGATTTCCCGTGTTTATTTATGACGCGCTTCCGGAGGCTCTTTGCTCGGCATCCGGACGCATTCGCCAGAATCTTGAAAACGCCGCCGCTAAAAATAAAATCACGTCGGAAACTCTGAAATTCGCTCTTCAAAACATCGTTTACGCCAAAGACATCAAAGAGTTTGAGGGGTTTCATCTCATCATTGAGGCCGTGACCGAAGACCTCGCGGTTAAGAAAAATATTTTGGCCCGGGTTGAGCAAATTTGCCCGCAAGCGATTTTGGCCACCAATACCTCTTCTTTTCTTGTTTCAAGCGTGGGAGAGGGACTTAAAACCCCGAGCCGGTTTTTGGGGCTCCATTTTTTTAATCCGCCGGTCGCGATGAAGCTGGTTGAGATGATTCATGCCCCGAAAACGGATACAGATGTTTTTCAAGAAGCGAAAAAATTTATCGAGGAATCTCTTCAAAAAACGGCGGTGGCGGTCAAGGACACTCCCGGCTTTATCGTCAATCGCGTCATGCGGCCTTATTATTTGGAGTCTCAGCGCGCGGTTTTAGGCGGGGCCGGTATTTCGGAACTGGATCAAGCGGCGCGAATCATCGGCGGGGTTCCGATGGGGCCTTTTGAGCTGATGGATTTGATCGGTCTCGACGTTAACCTCGCGATTACCAAAACGATTTACGAGGCCTTGAAAAAACCGGAACGCTTTAAACCCCAGCCTATTCAAGAACATTTGGTTGCGTTGGGCCATAACGGCCGAAAATCGGGGCAAGGATTTTATCTCTACAAAGATGGAAAATCTATTGGTGAAAACCCGGAAGTCGCCGTTGCCGCGCCAGGAGGTGGCGATTTTCCGGAGGGCGAAGCCTGGGAAATGGTGATTCAAGCCGTGATTGAAGAAGCCAAACTGGCCTTGAAGGAGGGAATCGCGAGCCGAGAGGATATTGACCAAGCGATTGTTCTTGCGATGAATTTCCCAAGGGGGCCGCTTTCGTGGCAAAAATAAGGCGTAAAGCCAAACTAGAAAATAAAAAGCTCTATGATCTGATTCGCCAATACCCCGAAATCCTGCCAATTTTAGATCGCTACGGTATTTCATTTTGCGCGGGGTGTTTTCTAACTCTTGATAAAACCCCTAAAGAGGCGGCGGCCTATCACGGCGCGCCGGATGCGCAAAAATTTCTAAGAGATTTGTCCCGCGCTATTTTAAAAAGGTCTTAAAACTTATTGATGCCCGGTTCTCATGCGCGGGTCTACGACCGCGTAGAGAATGTCTGAGACGAGATTGGCGAGCACAAATAAAAGAGCGGCCAGCAATGTCGAGCCCAAAACTCCGGGGACATCGAGTTGCTGTGCGGCCACGACTCCCCAATGTCCGATGCCGGGATAATCAAAAACCGTTTCGGTGATGACGACGCCTCCCAAAAGCCCTACAAAAAGAAGGCTAGACAGCGTGATGACGGGAATAAGGGCGTTTTTGAGGGCGTGCTTGACGATGACGGTTTTTTCATCCAGGCCTTTCGCCCGCGCGGTGCGGATATAATCTTTTCCCATTTCTTCAAGCATGGATGAGCGGGTAATGCGCAAGATGAGGGCGATTTCGATATAGATCAAGGTGAGGGCCGGCAAGACGAGGTGTTTGGCGATGTCGAAAAATGCGGCGAATTGCCCGTTTAAAAGCGCATCCAAACTCAAAAGCCCGGTGTAATTATGGAAAGAGGCGGAGTGAACCAAAATGTCGACATCGATGGAGTATCTTCCCGGGGGAAAAAGGTGAAACTCTCCGTAGAAAATCATCAAGAGAAATAGTCCGAAGACAAAACTCGGCAAGGAATATCCGGTGATCGCGACAAAGCGCATCAATTGGTCAAACCAACTGTCTTTGTAAACGGCCGACAAGACGCCAAACAAAACCCCAAAAATCAAGGTCGGAAAAAACGCCGCAATCGCCAGTTCCGCGGTCGCCGGGAAAAACGCCCGGATGGCGTCTAAGACCGGCATTTTGGCGGTTTCGCTGTATCCCAAATCTCCATGTAGAACTCCTTTAAGCCAAATCGCGTATTGAACCGGCATCGGCTTATCAAGCCCGTATTCTTTAATGACTTCGTTAAGATGGGCCATTTGCCGCGGGTCTTTGATGTAGAGAGCGGCCCTCATGTCCGGGGATAAAAACTGGAGAATCATAAATAAAAGCGCGGTGACCCCCAGCATCACCAAGGGCAACATCGCGAGTCTTTTCAGGATAAATTTAATCATTAGTTTCCCGGTTGGAGCCTTTTTCGTTGCGGCAACTCCTTATAGATTGAATAAAAATAGCTACCGAAAGGGGAATCGGGAAAAATCGGGTTGTAGACCCAGCCATGCACCCAGTTTCTCTGGGCGCGAATATCCGAAGGTTCTACGATCAATAAATGAGGAGCGTCATCGTATTCTATTTGCTGGATTTTCCAATACAGTTTCTTTCGCTTTTCGGGATTAAGTTCCGCCGCGGCTTTTTTAATCAAGCGGTCGGCTTTCGGGTTTTTATAGCCCTGCACGGCGGGATAGTCTCCTCTTGAGTCCATCAACGGAAAAGCGAAATCGTCGGGATCGGGATAATCGGCGACCCAGCCGATGGGAAAAATCGGCAAAAGAGAGGAGTTGAGCGCGTCCAAAAAAGCGGGCCAGTCCATGGGCCTTAAATCCATGCGAAATTTGGGATTAAGGTTTTCGGCATTGTGCTGGAGGATGTGAGCCACTGCCTCAGATGGTCCCGATCCCGCTTGATATTCCATCGTGAACCGGAATCCTTTTTCCCAAACTTCCCCGCCCAGGGCCTTTTTGAAATAATCTTTCGCTTTTTTTAAATCGAAGGTATAGGCTTTTTGATTCGGATTATGTCCCAACATTCCGTTGGGGATGCAACCGTTGGGTTGAATGCCTTTTCCGCCTTCGATATCGCGAATATATCCTTGATAGTCGAAGAGATGGGCGAAGGCCTTGCGAACGTTTTTGTGCGAGAAAAAATCTGGCGGAATTCCTTGTCCGTCGAGTTTGCCAGAGCCGATAAAGGAATTGGCTTGCGTGCTGATGTGGAAGGTAAAAAAAGCCGAGGGGTTTGTTCCCATCGTCGGGACGTCGGTAATTGTGATGCCGGGGATGTTTTGAATTTGAGAGAGATGTTCGCGGCTTGCCCTTATGGAATCGGCTGCGCCTGATTCAAGAAGAAGTTTTTGGGTCTCAAATTCGTCTATCCCGCGAATAATCACGCGCTTAAGTCTCGCCGGCTTTCTCCAGTAATGATCGTTGCGGTTAAGGATGATCTCATGGGTCTTTCGGTCCCATCTCCCCAGGGAGAAAGCTCCCGTTCCATTGGCTTTTTCAAAAAAAGGAGAGTCCTGCTTCTTTGGATTATTGAATTTCTTCCAGGTTTTAAGGCTTCCGTCCCAGGCCCCTCTTTGAGAGGCCCATTTTTCAGAGACAATTGGCGCCCAGGTCGCCAGAATGGACAAAAGCGGCGCATAGGGCCTTGGCAGGGTCAAAATGAGATTGTTTCCCCGAATTTGAACGGCCTTAAAGGCTTTTCTACCGATTCCAGGGATAATTTTCCCGGAATCATCTCGGGTGCTGGGAACTCCCAAGAGAGGCTTGAGAAGAAGAGTCGAAGGCCCTCCGTCTCGGTCAGAGAGCATAAAGCGCAGAAGCGAATAGCGAACGTCTTCAGGCGTCATCGGAGTTCCGTCTTGAAAATAAACGCCACGGCGCAATGGAATCGTGTAGACCCGTCCGTCTTTCGAAATGAGTCCATTTTCGCGGGAAGGGACCTTTGTCGCGATCAATGGGTCAATCTTTGTGACGGAAGCTCCATGAAAGAAAAAAAGCGGTTCGTAGATGTTGAGGATGACCATGCCGCTGGCGGTGTCATAAGCCCAGGCGGGATCGAGGCTGTCGGTTCCCGCGATCGTCAGATAGGTGTAGGTTGTCGGGTCAAAAGAGGTCTCCTTGAGAGGCTTGGACCGGCAGGAGACGAGAACGGTAAGAAGCGGAAGAATGGAAAGAAACGGAAAAGAAAGTTTTCTCTGGTTTCCGTTTCGCTCGCCCATGCGCTCATTATGCCATTTTCCGAGACAGGCTCAGAAGTTCTCCCTGATTAGGGGGCAGAAAAGGATGCGTAACTCTGGTTAAAATTGATCCGGCCAACGCCGGGCGCCGGGAATGAGGGCGATCAACTCAACTCTGTTCGCCTTGAGGCGATAGGCGATAATCAACGGGGTTCCCGTGACAATGATTTCTCGCGTGTCGTTGACCCGGCCAGGTCGGCCTATTTCTGGATGCCGGGCAAGATTTTGAGTCGTTTTTTTAATCTGTGCGAGCATTCGGCTCGTGGCGGATGGTTTTTCTTCGTGGATGTAGGCGTAAACTTCGTTTAAATCCAATAGAGCCAATCGAGTCCAGAGAACTTTCACTTGTGCTTACGCTTGCGGGCGAAGACGGCGGAGACTTCAGAATCTTTGGCGAACTCTCCGGCGTTAGCTTGGCGCAGTCCCTCTTGAATATGGGCCGCTTGCCATCGATGGAGTTCGAGATAATTGCCAACCGCCTCATTGAGCGCGTAGCTTCGGTCGCGATTCATTCCGGCCGCGATGGCGTCTAAGGTTTTTCTTGCTCGAGCGTCTATCCGAAACGTGATCGTTTGTTTGTTCATGGAATACCCTCTCGATATGTATTACTATAGCTTACATCGTAATACGCTGAAATGCAAGGGGGGCCAAAGGCTCAGCCGCGGCGCGGGTCCATTAGCCCCACTGTTTTAGAGTAGAGGGAAGAATGGAAAGTAACGGAAAAGAAAGTTTTCTCTGGTTTCCGTTTCGCTCGCCCATGCGCTCATTATGCCATTTTCCGATACAGGCTCAGAAGTTCTCCCTGATTAAGGCCCATCCGATGAAAAGGATAAGCAAAAGGAGAATAATGCCGATAGGTTCCGTCGCTCGCCGATTAAACCACGCCGGAGACGAAAAATGGTAGAGAAGAAATTGATTCCACATAAGATCAACAAGCTTCGCTTACGGCGTGGCCCTATTTTAGACTACTTTTTTGTCCCCGGATTTTTAACTTGCGGTTTTTTCCATTGGAGACAGGTATTTTTAATGCGTCTTCAGATTATCCGTCGCGTTGATAAAGGCGGCGGCGGCCGCGTGAATATCCTTAAGAGACGGTTCATGGGCGTAAACCATATGCCCCGATTGATAAAAATGGAAAGAAATATTTGAAAACAGCTTTCTCGGAATTTGAAGGTGGCGCATTTCGTAGACGCCTTCATAAAAGGGAGTCGCCAAATCAAAATAGCCGGCGTTAAGGAGAACTTTGAGGTTCGGATTTTGCTTCATGGCGTCGGCTAAATCCGGCATCACGTTGGTTGTCTGCGGGTTTCCCTTGTGCTTATAGTCCCATTTGGGAATGTCGATTTCCGGCTTAAAAATTTGGTTGCGGCCGTAATGGAGAGTTTTTCGGACGTAATCGTTAAAAGCCGAGACGTAAGCGGAACTGATCGCCGAACTTTGGGGGTCATAGCTTGACTCCTTGCTTAAGGGGTCTAGCGTCGGGCCGGAAAAGCGGGTGTCCAAACGCCCGGTGGTCATGCCTTGGTCATCCTCGAGATTTTTCTCGAATTCCCCGCCGTCGATTCTCAGATTGGCTTTTTTGATGTAAGAGACGGGCAACCCTGTGTAATTATGAAGTTGAGCGGCGACAGCGTCTTTTTCCTTGGGGCTCAGCGTCAGGCCCCGAGATAAAGCCTGGGCATATTGATTCATCGCAAAATGTTTGACTTCGGCGAGCAGTTTCTCCAAATTCTTTCTGGGAACGGGCAGTTTGTGGTGAAACCAGGCGGTCGCGGCGTAAGTTGGAAGAGCCAATTCGTAAGGCAAATCAACCGAGGGGTTAGATTCGGGGCCGTCTACGCTTAAATCGAAGTTGAGGATTTGAGAGAGCAAAATGACTCCGTTAAAATCTATCGCCTCGTCGTTTTCAAGCTCGTCTACCAGGACGGCGGATCGCGTCGTGCCGTAGCTTTCTCCGAAAAGATATTTCGGAGAATTCCAGCGCCCGTATTTGGATAGAAATTGCCGGATAAACTCGGAAAAAGCGTAGGCGTCCTGATCTACGCCCCAAAACGCCTTGGCCGCGTCTTTTCCGGCGATGCGGCTAAAACCAGTTCCCGGCGCGTCGATAAAAACCAAGTCGCTTGCATCGAGGAGGCTATAGTCGTTATTGACGACTTTATAAGGAGCGGCGGGGGTGTGGGTGTCATCTTCGGTTACGACTCGCCTCGGACCAAAAGCGCCCATATGGAGCCAGACCGTCGAAGAGCCCGGGCCGCCGTTATAAAGGAAGGTGATCGGGCGTTTGTCGGGAGAAGCCCCGCGCTTAAAATAGGCGACATAAAACATCGAGGCTTCCGCCTGCGGGGTTTTCACTTCATCCTTGAGGGCCTTTGATCCTTGGGGAGGAATCGCGTCGTCATAGCCTTTTGGATGAACGACCAGGGTTCCCGCGACGGCCTGATAATCAACGCGCTTCTTGTTGATTATGACAGATCCTTCCGTTATTTTCTCTTTTGACTTAAAAAACCCGATGCTTGTCGCTTCTTTCTTGGAGGAAGAGTCCTTTTTTTTCTTCGCGTCTTTTGAGGCGAAAGCGGGCGGCGCCATCAAGGCGGCGCTTATGAAAACGGCGAAGATTTTTTTGAAGGCGTTCGTTTGTTTCATGTTAGACCTCATGTCCCAATGTTTTTCCAAGCGGCTTATTGGCGGCAAAGAAAATTAGTCCGGCGCCGATCCCAAGCCCCGTCATCAGGGCGAAAAACGCTTCCTTGGTCATCGTTCCGTAAAACCCGCCGATAAAACCTGATAGGTAATCTCCGAAAAAGCTCGACAAAAACCACATTCCCATCAGCATCGAGACCATGCGGGCCGGAGAAATCTTTGTCACCAGAGACAATCCAATGGGAGATAAATAGAGTTCACCGATGGTCAGAATGGCGGAACTTGACACCAGCCACAAAAGGCTGCCTCTTTCGTTGGGCAGAAGGATTTTTGAGGCGACAATCATGACGACAAAAGAGAGGCCGAGTAAGACGCAGCCGATGCCCATTTTCATGACGCTGGACGGCTCTTGACCGCGTTTGTTTTGCCATTCCCAAAATTTGTCGAGAATGGGGGCGAAAAGAAAAATAAAGGCGGGGTTAAAGGCCTGATACCAGCTGGACGGAAGATTGAACCCGAAAAAATTCCAGCGCGTGTTTTGATCGGCCCAGATCTGCATCGTATTTCCCTGCTGTTCGTAAACGGCCCAGAAAACGATGTTGACGATGCATAGAAAAACGAGCGCGGCAATCGCCTTCCATTCATTCGGCGTGATTTTCTGCTCGGCTATTTTCTCGCGGGCGAGGCCCTCTTCCTTGATTTTATCCTGTGGGAGAAGATGCCGTCCAAAATGGTAAATCAAAAGTCCCGAGACCATCCCGACGCCGGCGGCTCCAAAGCCCCAATCCCAGCCGACGAGTTGGCCGAGGGTTCCGCAGACCAAGGGCGAGAAAAAGGCCCCGAGGTTGATGCCCATGTAAAAAATAGTAAAGGCCGAGTCTCGCCTGGGGTCGCCCTCCGGGTAAAGATCGCCGACTTGAGTTGAGATATTGGGCTTAAAGCAGCCGTTGCCTAAAATCAGAAATAAGAGCGCGAAGAAAAAAAAGCGCTCGCTGGCCATCAAAAAATGTCCGATCGTCATCAAAATTCCGCCGATATAGACCGATTTTCTTTGGCCAAAAACGCGGTCGGCCAGAATTCCGCCGAAAAAAGGAGTGAAATAGACAAAGCCGGTGTAGAGCCCGTAAATTTGAGAGGCGAGGGCTTGAACGGAAAGCTGGCTGTGGACGCCAAAAAGGCCCACGGACCACTCAACAAACATTTTAACCGAATGATAGCCAAAAACGGTCATGCCTTTGTTGGCGTCTAAAATCAGAATCTTCATCATGTAAAGGACAAGAAGCGCTCTCATTCCGTAATAAGAAAAGCGCTCCCACATTTCGGTGAAGAAGAGAACGTAGAGGCCTTTGGGATGCCCAAACCATTCGCCCGGCGTTTTGCGGGAACCTTCAACCGCATTCGATGCTGGGACTGTTCCTAATTCATCCATTGAGAAATTATATCTTATGGGGATATTTTTGCGCGATCCAGGGGAAGAACGGGGCAGGCAACCTGGTGATTCGGGGATGTCTCTTTTAATAAAGGAACATCGCGGCGGCATGAATCTTCGGCGTAGCGGCACCTTGGGTGAAAAGAACATCCCTGCGGGGGAGACAGGGGGCTTGGAATGTCTCCCGACAAAATGATGCGGCTTCTCTGTTTTTGCTTTTCCGGGTCCGGCAGGGGAATGGCGGACAAAAGGGCTTCGGTGTAGGGATGCTGGGGATTTGAAAAAATCTCATCCGCCAAGGCGAACTCGACGATTTTCCCCAGATACATGACCGCGATTTTATCGCAGAGATGGCGCACGACCGAAAAATCATGCGAGATAAAAATGTAGGTCAGTCCCAACTCTTTTTGGAGATCTTTAAGCAAATTGAGAATTTGAGCCTGTATCGAGACGTCTAATGCGCTGACCGGCTCGTCGCAGACTACCAGCTTTGGGTTTAAAGCCAAGGCTCTGGCGATTCCGACTCTTTGTCTTTGCCCGCCGGAAAATTCGTGGGGGTATCTCGACAAATGACTTTTGGCGATTCCGCATTTGTCGGCGAGCTTGAGAAGGCGTGTTTGCCCGTCGTTTTTCCATTCCCCGTGGATGATGAAGGGTTCTCTTAAAATTTCGGAGACGGTCATCCGAGGATCCAAGCTCGCGTAAGGGTCTTGGAAAATAATTTGGACCTCGCGCCTAAATTCCTTAAGTTTTTTTCCCTTGAGATTTTGAACTTCTTTCCCGTCGTATAAAATCGTTCCTTCGCTGGGAGTTTCTAGCAAGCATAAAATTCTTCCCAAGGTCGTTTTGCCGCAGCCTGATTCTCCGACAATTCCCAAGGTCGTTCCTTTTTCAACCCCGATAGAAATCCCATCTAAGGCGCGGATGGCTTTTGGATGACCAAAAAAGCCTTCTTTAACTGAGAATAATTTTCGAAGATTCTTGGCCTCAAGATGGAAAACATCTTTCTCTGTCGTCATTGTTTTTCTAAAAGCCAACAATTGGAGAGATGCCCGTCTCCAAGATCGAAAGAAGGGGGGTCGTTTTCCCAACAGCGCGCTTGGACTTCGGGGCAGCGGGGAGCGAAAGGACATCCCCGAGGCTTATTTTTTAAATCCGGCGGGCGCCCGGGAATGGATTCAAGGCGGTCTTTTTTTGAATCGGGGGAAGGAATGGCGCTTAAAAGCCCCCGAGTGTAGGGGTGAGAAGGGCGCTTAAAAAGAGAAGTCATAGAAGCTGCCTCAACCGCTCGGCCGGCATACATGACGATCATTTGGTCCGCCATGTCGGCCACAATTCCGATGTTATGAGTGATGAGAATGACCGCCATCTGGAATTCTTTTTGCAATTCTTTGATCAGTTCCAGAATCTGGGCTTGAATCGTTACGTCAAGAGCGGTGGTGGGTTCGTCGGCGATTAATATTTCCGGATTACAGCTTAAGGCCATCGCGATCATCGCGCGCTGACGCATTCCTCCGGAAAACTGATGGGGATAATTGCTGAGACGCCTTTTCGCGTCCGGAATCCCCACTCTGTCTAAGAGTCTTGCGGCTTCTTTGAGAGCCTCAGACCTGCTTTTTCCCTTGTGAATCATCAAAGGCTCTGCGATCTGTTCCCCAATAGTCAAAACCGGGTTTAAAGAGGTCATCGGCTCTTGGAAAACCATCGCGATTTTATTTCCTCTCGTTTTCCGCATTTCTTTTATCGGGAGATCTAAGAGATTTTTCCCGTGAAATAGAATTTCTCCTTCGGTTTTGCAATAGGGGCTTGGCGGTAAGAGGCGCAGTATCGAAAGAGCGTGAACGCTTTTTCCGGAACCCGATTCTCCTACGATGGCTAAGGTTTGATTCGCATTTAGGGAGTAGTTCAGGTTTTCCACGGCTCCAATAGGCCCCTCATCGCTTGAGAAAGAAACCTTGAGATTGGAGATGGAAAGAACGGGCGGCACGGAAAAATTAGATCGCGGTCGTGACCAAGCTTTCTGTTGAGAGAACCCCGGGGGTGGAGCGGATGCCGCGAACGACCACGTTAGATAAAGTGACGATGTCTTCCGTTTCGACATCCAAGACTAAATCCCAGCGGCCAAAAACGGCCGTTACATGGGCGACCCCTTTAATGGCCTTAATTTGGCTGAGCGCGGATTTTTCTTTTCCCGCCATTAATCGTACCAGAACCAGTCCCGTAACCATAAATCCTCCTGAGCTTTTGTCTTTTGTCAGTATACCAATTTGTTTAATAAGATATATCGAAAGAAATTATGAGAGCTATAGCAATGCCGCAAAAATTTTTTTTATTTTTTGCTTCGCTTTTTGTCTTTTTCGCGGGAACATCCGCGTGGGCCAAGGACAAAGCTTTTCATGCGACTCGGCATGCCGTTATCAAGTGCGCTTCCGGCGCCAAGATTAAAGCCGATATCGCCGACACTCCTAAAGAACGAGAAGAAGGGCTGATGTTTAGAAAAAAACTTCCTAAAAATTACGGGATGCTTTTTGTTTTTCCCCAGGAAGATTACTTTGAATTTTGGATGAAAAATACCTGGGTTAATTTAGATATGGTCTATATTGGCTGGGATAAAAAAATTACCGCTTTATACCCAAACGTCGCGGCGTCTACTTCCAAAACCAAGGATGCGGACGTCGCGCGGGTGGGAGGCCGGGCTCAATATGTCTTGGAGCTTCCCGCCGGGGCGGCTAAACGCGACCATTTGGCCGTCGGTCAAGGTTTAATGTTTAAAGTCAAGATACCGAGAATATAAAAATTACTCTTCAAAGCGGTAGCCTATTCCGCGAACAGGCGAAATTTTGTCGGCCGCTTTTCCCAATTTCTCTTTTAAGTGAGAAACCGTCACATCGACGACCTTGGTGGTCAAAGAAAGTCCCGCGTCATATCCCCAAACCTTCTGGAGGATAATCTCTCGGCTTAAAGCCTTATTTTTCTGTTCCGCGAGAAACCAAAGAAGATCAAATTCTTTTTCGCTAAGAAAAATATCTTTTCCGGAAAGACTGGCCTTTCGCGCCGTAAAATCGAGGTGGATATCCCCGCATGTGATTTTCATGACATCAATTTTGTATCCCGCTCTTCTTAACAGAGAGTCGACGCGCGCGCTTAATTCCTGGGTGTTAAATGGTTTCCCGAGATAATCGTCGGCGCCTTGATTGAGGCCCACGACGCGTTCGGGAGTCTCGTTTTGGGCGGTCAAAATCAGAATCGGGACGGTGGGCGCGCGTTTAGAGGAGCGAATTTCCTTGAGGAAATCAAGTCCGTCTCCATCCGGGAGCCCGCGGTCTAAAATCAAGAGATCAAAGGTCGTTTTTGAAAATTCGCTTCGCGCGTGATTTAGCGAGGAAACTAGTTTAACGCCTAGATTTTTTTCTTTGAGAACATGGGAAATTAAACTCGCGGTCGAGGGCGTGTCTTCAACGACTAGAATATGGGCGCGTTCCATTTTAAGGTTAAAGCGGGATGTTGCGCGAAAGCAAGTTCTGTCCCGGTAAGCGCTTATTTTTTAACAGTCTCAGTGCGCGAATGATCTTAAGGCGCAAGTCGGCGGGTTCGATGACCTCGTCAACGGAACCAGAGGCGGCCGCGGGATAGGGAGAGGCGAACTTATCGGAATAATCTTTGATGAGTTTGTCGCGCAGCGACTTTTTCTCCGCATCTGTTTTTGCCGCGGCAAGCTCTTTTGAGAAAAGAATTTCTATCGCGCCTTGAGGTCCCATAACCGCGATTTCCGCGCAGGGAAAAGCGAAATTAAAATCGCTTTTGAGATATTTAGAACTCATCGCGATATAAGCCCCCCCGTAGGCTTTTCTCAAAATCACCGATATCTTGGGAACGGTCGCTTCGCTATAGGCGTGGAGAATCTTTGCCCCGTGTCTGATGATGCCGCCGTGTTCTTGATCTAACCCCGGCCAGTAGCCGGGAACATCCACCAAGGTTAGAATCGGAATATTAAATGAATTGAGAAAGCGGATAAAGCGCGCGGATTTATCCGAGGCGTTGATGTCCAAGGCCCCGGCGAAATGTCCGGGATTGTTGGCGATGACCCCGACTACGTCTCCACCCAGACGAATAAAACCGGTGACCATGTTGCGGGCATAGGATTCCTGAACCTCGAAAAACTTGTGTTCATCGGCTATCTGCCAAAGAATATGGTGGACCCGGTAAGGTTTTTTAGGATCGAGATTGCAAAGAGTTTCCAGTAACGGCGTTTTTCGCCGTACCGGGTCGGGATTGGCGATTCGAGGAGGCCTTTCCCAGCGGCTTTGCGGAAGATAAGACAAAAGCTCGCGAACCTGCCTGAAACAATCGGGCTCTGATTTCGCGACGAAATGGCAGACCCCGGATTTCGATGCGTGGACGGAACTTCCTCCCAGGGCTTCAAATGAAATCTCTTCTCCCGTGGCCGCCTTGACGACATCGGGGCCGGTGACAAACATATGGCTGATTCCTTCGACCATGAAAACAAAATCAGTCAGGGCCGGAGAGTAAACGGCTCCTCCGGCGCAGGGCCCGAGAATGACCGAAATTTGAGGGATGACTCCCGAAGCCATGGTGTTGCGGTAAAAGATTTGAGCATAACCGTCAAGGGAGTCGACCCCTTCTTGAATTCGAGCGCCGCCTGAATCAAGGATTCCGATAACGGGAACTCGACTCGACATGGCCAGATCCATGATCTTCGTGATTTTTGCCGCGTGGGCCAGTCCCAGAGATCCGCCGAGGACGGTAAAATCTTGCGAGTAAACCGCGACTTCCCTGCCGCTGATAGAGCCAAACCCTGTGATGACTCCATCGGCGGGAATATCTTTATCTTTAAGGCCGAAATCGGCGGCCCGGGTGCGAACGAGTAAATCGGTTTCCTGAAAGCTGCCTTCATCTAAAAGATAGTGAATGCGCTCTCGGGCGGTAAATTTCCCGCGGGCTTTTTGCGCTTTAACGCGCTCCGCTCCTCCGCCCTCTTCCACTTTCTGAACCAAAGATTTCAGCCTTGCCAGGGCTTTGGGAGTTTGGCGCGGCTTTTGACCCTCTTCTAGCGGGGAATCGGTTTGTTGGCTCATAAAGATTATTATAACTAAGAGCTTAGCTCTCTAAAAAAATATTTTCGTAGGATTCAATCATCCTGGTTAAGGAAAATCTATTTAAAACTGATTTATATGCGTTTTTTACTAAGACAATTCTTGAATCCTTGGGGAAATCGATAAGACGGGCAATAGCGTTAGCTAATGCCTTAGGATTTTGCGGGGGAACCATAAATCCGTTGAAACCTTCTTGAATAATCTCGGGAACTCCGTCTACGGAGGTCGCGATGACGGGGGTTTGGGCCTCCATCGCTTCTAAGATGACCGAAGGAAAACCTTCCCAGCTGGAGGAAAGGACAAAGGCGTCAAGGGCGGGGAAAAATGAGGAGGCGCTTTCTTTTTCTCCCATTAAAATAACCTTATCTTTAAGGCCGAGAGTTTTAATCTGAATCTCTAGCGCCACGCGCTCGGGACCTTCTCCGAAAATAACGCATTGGATATTTGTGTGAGCCTGAAGCAGGCTTACCGCGTCAATTAAAGCGGCATGATTTTTCTGCTTGTGAAGGCGTCCGGCGCTTCCGATGAGAAAAGAATTTTCTTTAACATTGAGGGTTCGCCTAAGAGCTGCTTTTTCCTCTTGAGTCCAATTGCGTTCGACGGCTGCGATTCCGTTGTAAATGACTTTGACTTGCTTTTCCGGATATCCTTGATTTTTAACCAGGAAAGAGCGGCTGGCCTCGCACTCGGCGACGGTCAGATTATCTTGGGATTTGAGCGCTCGATCCGCCAGCAGGGTTAAAAAAGAACGCGTGCGGGGGTTGACGCGGTGAGATGAAATCAGTTTAAAAGAAACAGGGGAGAGGAGTTTGATTAAACGGCAGAGCTGGACGGCCTGGTACATAAAAGCCAAGACGATGTCGGGGCGTTTATTTTCTAAGATACTTCTTAAAGCGGAAATAGCCGGAAAAAATCCTTGGCGGTCTGTCTCTAAACTCTCAACGGCCAAGCCTTCTTTTTTAAGAAGATCTCCATATATGCCAAGAGATTTGAGGCTGACAAAGCTCGCGATATCGAATTTTTCGCGGCTGAGATTTTTCGCTAAAGTGTAGAGTATTTTCTCCGCGCCGCCTCGGGTGCTTGAGGTTGAGACCAAAAGGAGGCGCTTACGCATCAGCCTTTAAAAAAAGAAATTACCGCTTTGGCGACTTGTGATATCTCGGATTTGGAAAGATAAGGATGCATCGGAAGAGCCAAAACCGTTTGAGAGGCTTTTTCGGCGTTGGGGAACGCTTCCGGCTTGAGATTGAGGTGCTGATAGCACTTTTGACGGTGGAGCGGCAGGGGATAATAGACTCCGCAAGAAACGCCGGCCGCTTTGAGATGGTTGGCAAGTTCGTCTCTTTTCTCCGAGCGGATGACATAGAGGTGAAACACCGATTGCGTCTGTCCATCCCCTATCGGAGGCAAAATCAATGGGAGTTTCGAGAATTTTTTATCGTAATACTTGGCGACGGCGATGCGCTTTTCGGTTCTTTCTTTAAGCCCCTTTAATTTGACGCGCAAAAGGGCCGCTTGAATTTCCGCCATGCGGCTGTTTCCGGCGATTCGGGCGTATTCATAGGTCGGTCCGGACAGGCCTCGTCCGGCGTTTCTGATTTCTAAACAGGCGTTGGCTAAATTTGAGTCATTGGTGGTGACGGCTCCGGCGTCTCCAAAAGCCCCGAGGTTTTTGGAGGGATAAAAACTAAAGGCCGCGATGTGACCAAATGCGCCGACGGGCTTTCCTTGCCATTGGGCCAGGTGAGCTTGCGCGCAGTCTTCGATGACGTAAAGGTTTTTCTGGACCGCCAGATTCATGATTTCGCTCATGTTGGCGGGAGCTCCATAAAGATGGACGGGAATAACGGCCTTGGTCTTGGGAGTTAAAACGGCTTCAATCTGCTTAACCGTGATGTTGAGATTTGACTCATCGACATCGCAGAAAATAGGAGTCGCCCCAACTGAGGAGACGGCCGCGGCTGTCGCGACAAAGGTAAATGTCGGAACGACGACCTCGTCTCCAGGCCCAATTCCCAGAGCTTTTAAAGCCACTTCCAAGGCGTCGGTGCCGGAAGATAAGCTGATGGCGTGTTTGGCCTGCATCGCTGAGGCGAATTCAGCTTCAAAGGCGCCGGTTTGGGGGCCGAGGATATAATGGCCTGAGTCAAGGACCTCTAGCGCCGCTTTTCTTAATTCTTTGCGAAGTTTTTTGTACTCTGCGGCTACGCCGAAAATAGGAATCACGGGAAATCTCCTTTTTGAAATCGGCGTTTAGCCTAAGCCAAAGCCTTAGATTAAGCACATCCCAACCCATTATAACATCTTGGGCTGTCTGGCTTTTAGTCTGTAGTCTGTAAGACCAGATAACGCGCGGCGGCCAGGCTCCATCTTCGAATGAGCTTGTTCTCCACGAGTTTATGGTTAAGATACAATCGCGTCTGAGTTCTTTGTCCGCCTTTTCTCTTGGCGCTCAGGACAAATTCCACGGCTAAGCGATTGGGTCTAATCAGGCGAACGAGGACCTTCATCAGGTCTCCATAGGCCAGGCCATTTTTGTTTTCCCCGGAGATAAAATTGCGGATGTTTTGCGCTTGGCGATCAAGACTGAGCTTTGATTTCTTGTGGGGATTTCCTAAATAAGGCAATTCATCGGCTAAATTTCGCATTTGCTCGAATTGGTCTTTCTCGGCGTGGAGATAGGATATGCGCCGGGTTTTTTCAGGGCTTGGCTTTCCGGGAGGATAGAGAGAGCGGATTTCCCTGTCAAGGAGAGCTTCGGGCGTGATGCCTTTTTTCGCGGCTCTGGCGGCGATTGACAGAAGTTCTTGGCGGTTGTCCTGGGCGTCTAAATAAGAGGCAAAGACAAGGCTTTTGGGAGCGCTTTTGATGTCTGAAATCGCGTTGCGGTCTAAAACGACGGTCATGGCCGAAGAGCCGCCTTTGTAGGCGTCTTTATCCCCTTTGGGAATCAGTCCATCGAGCGGAAGCGCGAGTTTTTTGTTCCCATAGCTAGGGAAGAAAGAGCGAGCCAGTTTGGTTAAGCGCTCCGGGGCTTTGCCGTTTCTGGTCAAGCCTGAGTTTTGGGTGTAGAGGATGACGGGAGACGATGTCCGGCCTTTCTTGTCGTAATAAAGAAAAGTGGAAACTCCCTCTTGGGAATCCTGCTCGAATAGAGCTCCAAAATAAGGGAGGTTTAATTCTCCATGTTGATTTCCGTGCGAAGCGTCGAAAGCCTTAAACGTGCCGCTGACTTTAAAAGTTCCTCCGCTTGGATCGAAGATTTTCATTTGCTGATGGTCATGGGATGCCTGGGCGGAGAAATTTAAAATAATCGGGATCGTGAAATTGATTGAACGGCTGACGCCCACGCTTTCTTGGGTTCCCAGAAAGTTAATCGGACTCTCAAGTTTTTTTGCGTTCTCAAGCGCGTTTTTAATGACGGATTTTTCCGTCAGCTTAAATGAGTTTTTCGCGGATTCCGTGTACATCTTCATTAGGGTCGAAAGCGTTCCTAATTTGCCCCCGGTCGCGAGTTTTTCAAGTTCTAGCATTTGCTTGTGGTTTTCGGGATTAAGGATGAATTCGATTAGGGCTTGGTTTTCTCCGTTCCAGGAAATCGAGACTCCGAGCTTGGTGGTGGTGTAATTAATCAGTTGGGTAATCCAAAGCTGGCTGAGGCCTTGCCCGACATTTCTTCCGCCAAGAGAGTCTCCGACTACGGGAACTTCTTGCGAGAATATGGCCGAGAGCATCGGGCCGGCCATACTAAATAGGGTTTGTCCCGAGGCATTGAGGAGTTTGGCGTGGTTGAACCTCAGCCGAACTCGCAGATGGGTCTTGTCAAGGCGTCTTAAAGTTAGCCCGTAGCCTCCGGTCTGGGAATAGAGGAGATTGAGGCCTACGATGGCAGGGCCAAAAATGGGAGTCAGTCCGGGCCCCGCCGCGATTTGAATTTGAACGGGGAGTTTCCAGATTTCGCCGATTTCCATCTTCTCGATGCGTTTGGCTTTGAGCGGGAAAACAGTTTTCGCGTCAAAAGGGTTAAAGATGCGCAATAGGCTGTTACAGGCGCTGGCCTGGTTTTGCGGGAGAGGGCGAATGATGGTGGTGTTAAGGCTGGTGTTCATTCCCAGGGTTAAGGTCAGCGGCGCTCCGCTAATCGTCGTTGGAACAAAGCCGTAGTGGTATTCCGGAGCCGGGGTATAGGAATCTAAAACCGCCAAACGCCCATTGGCATAGGGAAGCGCCAAGATAGCGCGGTGAATGGAGCCGGAGATCCCAAGATCGCCAACCCAATAGGCCCCAGCCCCGTGGAGATCGAGTTTGCGGCAGGCCTTGCTGGTGTCTCCCACCTGATTATCCTGATTCATCAACTGATCGTTAAAAGTGATTTCGCTTTCATAGCTGGGGTCATCTTCAGGGCTGATGTCGCCGTTAGCCGCCTTTTCCCAATCGCTTCCCGGAATCAGGATAAAGCGCGGTGGCTTAGGAGTCGGTTTTTTCTGGACGGGGGGTTTTTGCGGTGGCGCTTGAGAGCTGGGTTGGGAGTTTATCGGTATTGCGGTTAAGATTGGAGAAGGATGCTGACTGTGGTTTGTGTCAAAAGAAAGGGTTTGAAAATGTCCGGGCTTTCGCGGGGAATTGGGGCTTTGTGATTGTCCTTGGACGTCTTCCATGTCGGCGAAATTTTTTGGAGTGATAGAACTGGGAGAGGCGCTTTCTTCAAAAGCCATTCGGGCGGTGGATAAAACGCCTTGAATATGGGCTTTGGCTTGAGAGATGGAGTTTTGATTGGGGAGGCTATTGTCTTGATATTGAGAATATTGAGTCGTTTGTCCGCCGCCTTGCGGACAAATTCCCGAGAGGATTTTCTCCCGCGCTTGACGGGGGAGTTTCTGGAATTGATGGATGGAAATTCGGCATCGCCTGACGGCGGCCCGGACTTCTAAAGGAATATTTTGCGCCGATGTCGCTTGGGCGGTCCATAATCCTATGCTCGCTGTCAATAGGAGAAATGGTCCATTCCACTTTATTTTAGGCATAGCACAATCGTATCAGGATTTGCCAGTCTTCGCCTGGGCCAAAAGACCTAGGAAGGCGGTGAAAAAGGACCTAGTGGTAAATAGGGACTGTCCCTATTTGTTTAACGGCAAGCTTTAGTCCAAGATTTAATTTCTTGGGCGATTTGGGGGAAGCCGTAGGATTTGGCCATATCCGCCGCAGTTTGTCCGTCTTTGTTTTTTGCGCAGAAATTAGCCCCGTGAGAGTGCAACATGCGGACAATGACGTCATTTCCCGTGGCGGCGGCTTCCATCGCGAGAGTCCAGCCGGTCGCGCTTTTTCCGTCAAGCGCGGCTCCGTGATCCAGCATCACTTTGACCATGACAGTATTTTGAAAGCCCACCGCGCACCAGATAACTCCGGCTCCGTGATGTCCGGCCAAATTGTTATAGATATGGTTGACCGCGCCCTTGGGCATTGCGTTGAGAACTTTGGCGACTCCCGTTGCGTCGTTTTTGACGCAGGCGGCGGTCATTAAGGCCATGTAATTGGCGTTTTTAATCCGAGTTTGCACGTTTTTTATGGAAGGGGAAGAGAGGAACGCTTTTTGAGCGGCGTTGATTTGCATCTGAAAGTCTTGAGCTTTGAGCGGAGACTGAGTTGCCACTAATAAAACAATAGTTCCAAGCGCTAAAAGTGTTTTTTTCATTTCTTTGACCCCTTCTTAATGATAATGATTTGAGATCCCGTGTCGTTGTTAGACGGAATAGCGGGCTTTTTCGGAGATTTCGTTTTTTTATGTTTCTTGTCTCGACATCCGGGCATGATGACGTCTACGGATCTCTCGCAGTGTTTTCCGTAATCATCTGATATTTCAGGTTTTTTTGATGCGTCTTTTTTCTTTATCTTGAAATTCTGAAGGCCTCCGGGACCCATGCCGCTGGGAAATCCTCCCATTCCGCCTCGGGCTAAAACTAAATCGAAAGTTTTCCCAGATTTCGCGACTTGAGCTTCGACGCTTTCCTCTGCCCGTGAAGACGCGCTGATAAGGGTTAAACACAGAACAGCGAATGCGAGAATCTTAATTGTTGACATTTTCATCTTATTCCTCTCTTGTCTATGATAGCATACTCGCGCCATATTCTTCGCTGGGGATTAAATCAAAACCCATGAGGCAACAGGCAGAAAGTCGCGGCCATTGCCCGAACAACCGACGCTTTCTCATCGAGGATACTCTTCGGTTTAAGCCGCGGCTTCTTCTTTTCCGCTTCGGCGCCGCTCGGCCTCGCTCAGCTGTCAGAATTTTGGGAGGGTGAGCGTGGAATCAAAATCCTCCGTCAAAGTTCATGTTGCCGCTCGCGATTCCGCGCAACTGGCTATCCGCAAGCCCGGCATGATATTGGAAATGCGAGTTTCCGTATGTTCGGCCTCCGCCACTTCCCCCGCCGCCGTTATCGCCTTCGCTCGAACCAGGAGAAGAAGGCGGGGCGAGGCTATCAAGAAATTTTCCCAGAGCGGTGAAAAAGTCGGAGAGCGTTGTAACAAATCTTTTGATAAGGTTGGGGTGGCTTTCTCTGTAGCGTTTTGCCCAGATTAAAATCCACGAAGCGGGAACGGGAGATTTTGAGGACAACATCTGATTAATGATGGAATCCTGACAAGAATTGACTCCCTCGCTTAGGGATTCCCATCCAACTTCATTCTCCGCGCCGTCAAGATAGAACCAGAGATCGTCATCATCAAGGCCGGCGTTAACAATCTTTTGAGCTTTTATCTGATTGGAAAACGCTTGAGGGCTTGAGCATGCAAGGCCAACGGCTACCTTAATGTAATTCCATGCCGCATTTTGTCTTGCTTCGTCCGCCGCCAACATATTGATTTCTTCCTGCTTGCGCGCCAATGCCTCTCTTTCTTCTTCATCGCTGATCTTTTGTGCGACCTTGCTGTCTTCCTTGGAAGAGCCTCCGGATTGGCCAATGATTTTGGCGAAGTCGTCTTGCTTTAATTGTTCCTTGGCCTGAGCTATAAGATTATCAGCTTGTTTTTCCGCATTGGCAAAAACAGTCCGTTCTTCCTCGCTCTTGAGGGAAGAAATAGGTCTCATTAGAGGGAGAATTTTCTTATCGGATAACAGGGTTTTGTAGTAGCCAAGGCGAGTATGTCCACCGTTCCCAAATCTCGGCATAAAATGGAATTGCCCTGAGGGCGCTTTCGCGCTTGACCCGCCTTCATAATACCGAATGGGGGGCATGCAGGCTTTGCGGTCAAGACAGTGACCCTTCCAGGAACTCCACAGGGAGTCAAGATCGGTCTCATGTCTTACCGTCCTCTGGGGCGATGACGACAATAAATTGGCGACATAGGCGGCTTGATCTTGTCCTTTCTTAACCCAATACACTGTCGTGCCCGTATATCGGGCTAGAGCGGCCCATGCGTCAGCGTCATTAGATGGAGATCCAACGACAAATATCGTATTTGGCGGGTGAATATATCGCAAAAATATCGCGTTATAGATTCCAGCGCTACCCCAACTATGGCAAACAATTTGATTGATAGTTTTGTTATGCAGGGGTTTAAGGGCCGCAAGAGCACGAGCGCTGATGTCTTTATGATCCTTGTCATGTAATGCGTCCTCCACATCGTAATAATAGGCGGATATTTTTGAAGACTCCGTCTTTACATCGGCCAGATGGGACAGGTGTACAGATTTATCAAAAAGGCCCGGGAAGTCTTTTTCACTATTTTTATCGTCAGACCATATGCCTGTTACCTCGACGCGCTGATAATCGTAAGGAAATTTCTCTTCTACTTTATTCCGTATGTTTTCCGGCGTTATTCCGCGCTCTCTCAGGATTTTCCAGGCCAGCGCTTTAGGGTTTTGCCGAGACAGTTCTTTCGTGGGCAGACCCATTGTGCTGGCCTGTAGAGTGACTGCTGGCAACATGATCAGAGTGAACGCCAATTGCACTATTCGCGTTCGCATGGGATTTCGGACTGAAGCGTCAGAAACAGAGTTATTGCTATTGCTATCCCCTCGAGAAAATGAACATTGATAATACTGGAACCGAATACATCAAGGTAGTCCCATCCGAGCGGGGAGTTTGAACCGTAGTAATGGACCCAAGCGAGATAGGCGATGAGGACGAAGCTAACCAGTAAAACTGTTTTCATGTTTTTAGCCTGCCACAAACGCGCAAAAAACCAACAAAGAAACGCGATTGTGGCAAAGAACGCGATTTCAACGCAGATAAAGAAAGCGGATCTGGGTGAATTGAGTAATTGCGATTGAGCCGCCAGTAAAGTAAAAAATGCAAACGCGGCAAACGCGTTAGAAAAGGTTAATAGAAGTATTCCTGCCGCTCGCAACTTGGAACGTTTCGTCGCGTAAGACAAAAAAATCATGGATAGGAAAATCAAGTTGAAAAATAATAGCGCTCGTCGCCCAACCAGTAATAGTCTTAGCGATTTATGAGTGATGAAAGATGCGAATGCGCGGAAAGAAGCATATGTGATATCTCGCCAAATTTCTTGTCGACGCGTGAGCGGAGGCGCGGGAAAACGGTCCATTAGATATCGCGCGAGGCTGTCCATGTCCGGGCCCTTGGAGACGGTTGGGTCAATTCCAGTATTCCAGATGAAAAATTCATGGGGCGATTGCGAGTAAATTTGCCAATACGTAAATGGAAGGGGATTGAGGTTCTCAATCACAAACTCCCTGCTTTCTTTGGGCCAAATCAGATGTCCCGAAGGCCGCTTGATATCATAATGAATCAACCCCGTATGGCGCTGTTTTTCCAGTTCCGCCTTTTTGGCGGCGATGAGTTCGCTCAATTGTCGATACCCATGCGGAAGGCCCTTGGGGATAACCAAGAGTTGGTTTAAACCCAAACTCTGAAAGTTGCGCGGATTAAAATCAGGTTTCGCCGAAAGTGTTTTTGGGTAGATGCGCACGTCTTCAATGGGGCCGCGCATATGCGCCCACGCCTTTTCATTGAGGCTAAACTCAATCACTTCTCCATAATACCCGACGAACACGTTGATTTCTTTTGATTCCGCAGGAGAAGGCGGACCCCCATGTCTAAATTTTGCGTTGTCTTGCCGGGAGCTTTTCCCCTCGCGATTATCGCGCCCATGAACCAAGGTTCCGATGCCGATAATCGCGATTGCGCCAATTAATGGCAATCCCCGCTTTTTATTCTTCATCTTGATCCGAGGGATTTCTAAGCGGACTATCTGGCGGCAATAACCACTTCCAGTGAGCTCCCGAGGCGATTAAAACCTTCATGATTTCGATAGCCTCATTATATTGGGCATATTTAAGGGCCGTCCAACCATTTTTGTCCTTGGCATTGACGTCCGCATGGGCCTTAACGAGGGTTCGGATGACATTAGGGCGACATCCGTCAGGATAATCCTCTCTTGGATTGATGTATGATGTGGCGTGATCCGGAAAGTCTCCGATATATCCAACAGCGGCATAGATAAGCGCCGTTTTCCCTTGCTGGTCTCGTGCGTTTATTGTGGCACCGTCGGCGATTAACGTTTGGATAACATCCGAATATCCGCCTCCCACGCAATTGTCATCTGTTTGCGTGGCACCACCAGCGGCATACATGAGCGCTGTGCGTCCGACATTATCCTTTGCATTGATGTCGGCGCCAGCCGCGATTAGCATTCGAATAATTTTGGCCGCAGCGGATAACGATGAGTTTGAATTGTCATCAAATGAGATTTGATTGGCGGCGCACATAAGAGCTGTTTTCCCCAGATTGTCTTTGTTATTGATCGCGACTCCCTGCGCGATGAGAGTTTTAACCATATTGAGTTGTTTGTCGCCAGCGGCGATCATGAGAGCGGAAGGGTTTTCCTTAGGAGGGTCATTATCGTCTGAATCAAAACAAGAATAATTTTCATCTGAATCACAAAAAGGATTATAACTCGCGCTAATGTTTTCTCCCGCTGCGGTAAATATTGATTTGTTTCCGCCATTGGAGAATTTAAGCGCCCTCGCCCGACTCATTGTCTCTTGAAAGATTGAACTTGTTTGGCTGAATTCATCCCCGGAATCATTAGCGTAAACCAGACCAACACAAGTCCATATCTCAAGAAAGATAGTCGCGCCTATCAACGCATTCTTTTTGGTCATATTGTCGTTCTCTTTACTCGCATAGTTCTGAAAAGGATTTCTTCATAGAAGCCCTCGGTCGGACAACATTATCTGCATGATGGCATTGTTCATGGCGTCGGTAGCTCCCCGGAGTTTTGTTGAGAAATCTGGCGGTAATTGTTGCGGCTCGACATGGAAACGTCCAGCGCAGACTGAGCTATCTGCTTGACCGTCTTGACGTCTCCATTGTTTGGTTAAAGGTCTAAGCCCGTTGATTAGGTCTTGAAATTCCTGAACCTTCATGGACGCATTCTGAATGGAGTCCAACAGCGCTTGAGGATGGGACACTCTTGATTTCAATTGATCTTTAACGTCCTGAATTTTGATTTCTGCCTCGTATGCCGGAATGAGTAGAGTTTCCAGATTGAGCCGTCCAGATTCTTCTATAAACTGTGGAGGACATTCCAGTTGCTCTGAGCAACGCAACTGTTCAAATGGATGTTTGGAGTTAAGATGATAATTGATTTCCCATGCGAGGGTTCTAGTCCGATGAGATTGTGCCCACTTGTTGTAATGCACTTGTTGCTTTAGGATGGAATTAAAGGCCGTGATGAAAAATTTTTTGGGGGAAGTATCGACGGTGTCTCCATAATCATTGGGTTTGTAATAATCCAGGTCGCATTCAGTGACCCAGCGATCTAAGCGTCTTTGCTGATCGTAAAAACAAGTGACTGGACCGCCGCAAGAGACAGCGTTTTTCGTTCCCGTGGAATTTTCGTCATTGGCTCTTAGGTGCGTAGGATCAACAAAGATAGTCCCGCACAAAATCGCCGCAACCATGATGACTTGGGGAAAGCCTGTGTCGTTACTCATGGAGTAATTATATTGCTCCTTTAATCCAGCGCGAAGGGCCAAAAGACCTAGACGGACTCTGGCAAAGGGCCCAGGTGAAAGCGGGCGGAATTAAGCCGCGGCTTCTTCTTTTCCGCTTCGGCGCCGCTCGGCCTCGCTCAGCGATTTTTTTCTCAGCCGGAGGTTTTGCGGAGTCACTTCGAGAAGCTCGGTTGAATCAATGAATTCCAGGGCCTGTTCGAGAGTCAATATTTTCGGCGGTTCAAGTTGCGATTTTTCATCGGTGGCTTTTGTCCGCATATTGCTTAAGGCCTTGGCCTTGCAGGGATTGACGACGAGATCATTTTGACGGGAGTTCGTGCCGATGATCATCCCCGCATAAACCTCGACTCCGGGGGCCGTGAAAAAAACGCCGCGGTCTTGGAGATGATCCAAGGCATAGGCCGTGACAAGACCGCCTTCCTTGGCGATTAAAACGCCGTTAGGGCGCGGCGCCGGATCGGGGCCTTTGGGCGCGTATCCGTCAAAGGAGTGGTGCATGAGGCCCAGGCCCTTGGTTGTCGTCAATAATTCGCTTTTAAGACCCATCAGGGCGCGAACCGATATGATGTATTCAAGTCTTAGCCGCGAGTTTCCCTCCGGCTGCATATGGGTCATTTTAGCCGAGCGTTTTCCAAGGGCCTCGATGATCGCGCCTTGAAATTGATTGGGAATATCCAAGATAAGGCGTTCGTAAGGTTCGAGGACTTGTCCGTTTTCTGTTTTTTCGATGACGACGGGCCGAGAGACGGCGAGTTCGTATCCTTCTCTGCGCATTGTCTCGATGAGAACGGCCAAATGAAGTTCTCCGCGTCCGGAAACGAGAAAGCGGCCTTCCCCACCCAGGGCTTCGATTTTAAGCCCGACATTGGTCTCGGCTTCCTTAAGCAGCCTTTCTTTGATATGCCGGCTGGTGACGAATTTTCCCTCTCGTCCGGCCAAGGGACTGGTGTTGACCATGAACTCCATGGACATGGTCGGCTCATCAATCTGAATGGTTGGAAGGGCGATGGGAGATTCAACCAAAGCCAAGGTGTCCCCCACGTCAATATCCTCAAAACCGGCGACGGCCACGATATCGCCGGCCGAGGCTTGGGGAACTTCCCGGCGTTCAAGCCCGAAATATTTTTCCAGCCTTGTTAGTTTTCCGTTGAGAATCCTTCCGTCGCTTTTAACAAGGGCCAACGCCTGATTCTTGGCCATTTTTCCATTGCGAATGCGGCCGATGCCGATGCGTCCGATATAAGAGCTGTAGTCGAGCATCGTGATTTGCATTTGAAGAGGCTTTGACTCGTCGGCTTCCGGGGCCGGAATGTGCTTGAGGACGGCTTCAAAGAGAGGGGAAAGATTCTCTCCCATCTTTTCGGAGTCATTGCTGGCCCAGCCTTGTCTTCCGCAGGCGTAAATAATGGGAAAATCCAATTGCTCTTCGGAGGCTTCCATCTCGACGAAAAGATCGAAAACTTTATTAACCGTATCGTGGGGGCGGGCGTCGGGGCGGTCCATTTTGTTGATGACGACCACGCATTTGAGGCCCGAGGCAAGGGCTTTTCTTAAGACAAAGCGCGTTTGCGGCATCGGGCCTTCCGCCGCGTCGGCCAAAAGAATGCAGCCGTCCACCATGTTGAGCACGCGTTCGACCTCGCTTCCGAAATCGGCGTGTCCTGGAGTGTCGACGATATTGATCGTAATTCCCTTATAGACGACGGAGGTATTCTTGGCTAAAATCGTAATTCCCTTTTCTCTCTCCAAAGGGTTTGAATCGAGCACCTGCTCCTGTGGCTGATCCATTTTGCTTGAAAAAAGTCCCGTTTCCTTGAGCATTGAATCGACAAGAGTTGTTTTTCCGTGATCGACGTGGGCGATGATGGCGACATTGCGCGTATCGTTTCTGCGTTGGGTGGTCATGATATCCTTTTTTTCCAAATATTCAGCGCGGACTCAATCGTCTACCTTTGGGGGTTTTCGGAGGCTCGCGGACTGCTGTGAATAATTAACTCGTAGTATTCTAGCAAATAATAAGGGATCAGGGTGTGCTGGTTTTCTCCGGTTTTGATGACGACATAGAAAAGCCCGATATTGGCGACTTCTCCTGTTTTTCCGGCGATCTCAATGACATCTCCCACTCTAAAGGGGCTTTGCCAGCGTAATGAGACGGCTTGGGCGATATTAGCGAGGATATTGTTTGAAGCCAGGGTAAACGCGGCGGCCCCGACTCCAAGCCCGACAGCCAAACTCGCTAGATGAAGCCCCAGGGCGCCAATGGCCAAGCTAATGCCGATGATGTTGGCGGCCAATTGAAGAGCGAGGCGAAACAGGGCGGTGGTTTCCTCGTCCCAATGAGCATGTTTTCCGATGAGCGGGATAAACTCTTGCAGAGAACGAGAGATCGCGCTTGAGACTAAAAGCGCAAACAGGCTTTGAGCGAAAGGAAGAATAGAGCCGATGAAGTGGTAACCCTTGTGCGCTTTTAAGACGGGCAAAGCTTCTCCAAACAAAAATAATCCCAAACCCCATAGGGCCGCTTTCAAATAGGAGGAGTAGGAGAGTTCCTTAAGGGCCTTCCAAAACGGGACCACCCCCAAATTCAGCAAAGCTTTAAATGAAATCTTATCGTCGAGGTCGTAAGGTCTAAAGAGCTCCACGGCTTTATTGCTGATTTGAGAATAAGTAAAGTAGACGATTTCAGGACCAGGATCTCCTTGAATCAGGGCATCAGGAGCCATTTGAAGGAACTGGAGCTTGACGTATTTTGGCTGGAGATCGGCGACTTTATAAATTTTATCGTCAATGCGTATTTTTTCATTGAGATTAAAAGGGCGATTAATGACAAACAGAGTTGCGCGTAAGAGATTGGAAAGAGTTTTATTGATGGCTAGTCCCAGGGCGATGCCGCCCGCGGCAAATAAAACCTGATTTGAGATTCCGGCGAAGTGGAGAACCAGCCCCAATCCTAAAAGCCAGTTGGAGGCGGAGGCGGCGAAACGGACAGTGTCGGCGGTATTGGGGTTCCAATGAAACGCGGTAGACAACTTTGAGATAGACCATGACAGAGCCCGGTGGACTCCGTAAATCAAGAATAAAAGCCCTGCGCCAATGACATAAGGCTTGGTTAGCGCCCATCCAGCCGCTGGATGAATGGCTTTATTGGCGGCAAGAGACGGTGTCGGAATCCAAAGAGTTGCGGCTATAGCTGAAGCTGCGATTTTGGCTTTCTTTAAAAAAGGCGCCGGAAACGATGGTTTCTGTGGAGTGACGGCTTCTTGATTCTTGCGATTGTTTCCGGACCAGAACCTGGTCCAACGAATAGCGGAATGTTCATAACTTTCTTTTTGCATGGATTGATTCTCTTTGATGGATAGGTTCTTTGCCGCTTCCAATGATTTTTCGGAGATGGGAGTTTGGGATTTTTCCGCTGGCGTTGAGATGAGCGGGTTTAAAGGCAATAAAGGGGCGCTTTGTGTTTTTTCTCTTTGAAGCGCAGGCGCGCCTAATGTTTCCATTCTTAATTTAGGCAACGTTGGGGGAAGGTCTAGCGACCATTGAGAGGGTGTCGCTGGGTCCGCCAGGGGTGAGACTTGGAGAGAAGCCGGAGCGGAAAAAGGGGTGTCCGGGTTTTTTAGGTTTTCAATGGCGGCGTTGGCCAACGCGGTTTGGAAAAACAAAACTGCGGCTAAATTGGCGGCGATAAACGATTTAATCTTGTTCAAGATGACTTTATTTTACTTCAAAAAGGTTAAGAGGCGTTTAGGTCCAAAGTCCTAGACTCTCTCCGGCAAAAGGCCTAATTGACAGCGCCCCTTCAAACTGCTAAATTTTTGGAGAGAGGTCCCTGATAAGGAGATTGAAATTTATGGAAATCCATTTCACCGCAAAGCAAATTAAGATCACCCCGGCGATTCGGCAGTATGTCGAGGATAAATTAGAGAGAACGCAGAAATATTTCGACTCCATTGTCTGGGCCCAGGTCTTTTTGTCCGTCGAAAAAAGATCTCATAACGCGGAATTTGTTTTGCACGCCCCAGGACAGACCTTTCGCGCGTTGGCGACGGCCTCTGATCTTTATTCCGCCGTGGATTTGGCGGGCGACAAAATGAGCGCTCAGATTAAAAAGTTTAAGGAAAAACTTAAAAATAAGCATAAAACCCCGACGGGAGAGGCGGTTGCCTCTTTTCTCGCCAGCGGCCCGCGATTTGATTTTATCGATCAGGTAATGCCGCTGCTTACCCCGGAAGAAGCCGTTCGCAATTTGGACTCATCGGAGAGAGCGTTCTTTTTGTATCAGGATAAAGGCTCTCATCAAATTCATGTCGCGTACCGGACTGATGGCGAGGACTATCGCATCGTCCGTCCCATCAAGAAATCCGGCGTAGCCGGGAAGTGATTACGCAAAATTTAACCGTTGAGCGCTTGTTTAAAGAACAAGCGAAATCCCTGCGTTTGGATTTGGTCGCTGGCAAGCGCGGCCTTAAACGTTTAATTGCGGTTCCTGAGATTAACCGCCCGGGCTTGGCCTTGGCCGGTTTTTTGGAGCATTTCAGCGCCGAAAGAGTCCAGGTTTTTGGCCGCGGGGAGCAGTCTTATTGCCTGAAAGTCGGCCCTCAGGTCTTGCGGAAATCGCTATCTTCGATGTTGGCTTCAAAAGAGATTCCCTGTATTTTATTTACCCATGGCCTCGATATTCCGCCTGTCATTCGCTCTGAATGTAATAAAAGAGGCATTCCTCTTTTTCGATCTCATCTGAAAACCGCTGACTTGGTATCCGAGCTTGGAGAAAAACTGGAGTATGAACTTTCTCCCAGTTGTATGGTCCACGGAGTTTTCGTGGATATTTACGGAATGGGAGTTCTGATTCAAGGCGGAGCTGGAATGGGAAAATCGGAATGCGCGCTCGAACTCCTTAAGCGCGGCCATATTTTAATCGCCGATGACGTGGTTCGCCTGCAACATCGGCGCGGCGGGGTTTTAAGAGGAATATGCCCCGAACCATTGAAGAATCATCTCGAGGTTCGAGGACTGGGTATCTTGGATGTCAGCCTTTTATTCGGCATTGGGTTTATTTTGGAGCATAAGCGCGTTAGATTAGCCGTTCAGCTTTTGCCGTGGGAAAAAGTCGAATATCCGGATCGCACCGGCCTTTCCGACATGTCAGTTTCTTTCTTGGGAATTGATATCCCGCAGGTTCGCATTCCGGTCATGCCCGGGCGCAACCTGGCCGTTTTAATCGAGGTGGCGGCGCTCAATCAGAGATTAAAAATTCATGGATATCATGCTGCGGAAAATTTTAATCAGAAATTGATTGACCGCATGCGCGAGGCCGGCAAAAAATGAGCCACGGGAAAAAAACAACTTCAAAACAGAAGGTGTTTATCATCACCGGCATTTCCGGCGCCGGTAAAAGCCAGGCTTTAAAGGCCTTTGAAGATTTCGGTTTTTTTTGCGTAGACAATCTCCCTCTGACCCTTCTGGGAAATTTCGCGGATTTCCTGACCAAGCGCCGAGATCGCGACAAGGTCGCCTTGGGGGTTGATATTCGGGAAGGAAAATACCTGGAAGGTTTGCCTCGGCTTTTGAAAAGTTTGCCGCAGAGAGGGATTGATTACCGCATTATTTTTTTAGACGCTTCCGATGATATCGTCATTCAGCGATTTTCCGAGACCAGGCATCGGCATCCCTTGGGCCTTAAAATTTCGGAGGCGATCAAAGAAGAAAGGCGGCAGTTGGAACCGATCAAGGAAATCGCGGATAAACTTATTGACACCAGCGGTCTTACTCTGGGCGAGTTAAAAGAGGTTCTTTCTCAAACGCTGGAGCTTTCCGACGCGGAGGAAATGAATTTGTCGGTGGTCTCTTTTGGATATAAGTATGGAATTCCCCGCGATGCCGATATCGTGCTTGACGTCCGTTTTCTTCCCAATCCCAATTATGTCGAGAGCCTTAAGAAAAAGACCGGGCTTGATTCCAGGGTGAGAAAATATGTGATGGGGCAACCCGCGGCGACTAAATTTCTCGAAGGTTTTTGGCGTTTGGCGCGGGAGCTTTTGCCCCAATACATTCGCGAGGGAAAGTCTTATTTGACGATCGCCATCGGATGCACCGGAGGCAAGCACCGGAGCGTGGCGATTACCCATCTTCTCGCCCAAAAGCTTAAATCCAGCGGCTATCCCGTTCAAGAATTTCATCGCGATATTAGAGACAACGCATGACCGAGCCTAAGCGAAGAAATGGTTGGATCCAGAGGCCGCGCAAAAGGAAACCATGACCGAGCGAGAATTTACGATTCCCAATACCTTGGGATTGCACGCTCGTCCGGCGGCGATTTTAGCCCAGGAAGCGGGGAAATTTAAGAGCTCGATTACGATTTTAAAAGACGGCCTTGAAGTCAACGGAAAAAGCGTCATGGGGCTTATGCTTTTGGCCGCGGAATGCGGTTCAAAGTTGCGGATTCGCGCCGACGGCCCCGATGAAATTCCGGCCCTGGAAGCCCTGCGCGCTCTGTTTGACAAGAAATTTGGGGAACAATAAATAGACATGATTATCGTCAAAGGAATCGGGGCCAGCCGGGGAATCGCGATTGGAAGCGCTTTTGTTCTTGAGGATGAAGAAGTCGTCGTCTCCCGCGTTGAATTGCCAAAGCAGCTTTTAAGAGCCGAGGTTAAAAGATTTAAAGAAGCCCATAAGGCCGCCTTGCGCGATCTGGATGCTGCGGAAGCCAGAGTCCTTAAATTTCTAGGGCGCGACCACGCCAAGTTAATTCACGCCCATCGGATGATTTTAACGGACACCTTGATCACCAAGGATGTTCCGATGCGGATTATCAAAGAGGGGGTCAATGCGGAGTTTGCCCTTTCGGAATCCGTCGAATCCGTGGCCCAGCAGTTTGAAAAAATAGATGACGATTTTTTTAGAGAAAGAAAGCATGATTTGATGGACGTGGCCAAACGCCTTTTGGCTCATCTTCTCAAAAAAAATAAAAAATCGATGCCCGCTCCGGCGGAAGGCTCTATTTTGGTCGCGCGAAATCTCTTGCCTTCGGAAACCTTGAGCCTTCATGATTCCAAGGTTCTGGGCTTTGCGACCGATTTGGGCGGGAAATCAAGCCATACCGCCATTTTGGCCCAGAGCCTGCGCATTCCCGCAGTCGTGGCCTTGTCGGACGCCAGCCGCCGTGTTAAAACCGGAGATTTTCTCATTATCGACGGTGAAAATGGGCTTTTATTTATCGATCCGACTCCGGATGTCGTCGCCAAATATAGGAATCTCCAAGACAAAGAAAAACTGGCGGAGAAGTCTTTGGAATCCTTGCGCGGGCTTCCGGCGATAACCGTCGATGGGCGAAAGATTCTGCTTGAGATCAATCTCGACTCTTTGGAAGAAGTCAAGGGAATTTCCGCTTTAAATCCCGACGGAGTGGGATTGTTTAGAACCGAGTATTTGTTCTTAAATCGCCCGGCTCCGCCTTCCGAAAAAGAGCAGTCTGCAATTTATGCCGCGGCTCTTAAAGCCTTGGACGCTAAATCGGTCGTTTTTCGGACCGCGGACCTGGGTGGAGACCGCGTGGCCGCTTTGGGAGTGGAAGCGGTCAGAGATGAAGCCAATCCGTTTATGGGGCTTAGAGGAGTGCGTTTGTTTTTGCGCCATCAAGACGTTTTTAAGACTCAAATCCGCGCCATTTTGAGGGCCGTGTCCAAAGGCGGGCATGCCCGGATTTTAATTCCGATGGTTTCATCCCTGTGGGAGATTCAGAGCGTCAAGGATATTATCTCTCAAGCCAAAGCCGAACTTGAGAAAGAATCTGTCGTGATTCCGGGGAAAATAGAATTGGGGATCATGGTTGAAATTCCATCGGCGGCTATTTTGCTCGACGTGTTTTTGCCGCATCTGGATTTTGTTTCGATTGGGACCAATGATTTGATTCAATACATCCTCGCGGTTGACCGCATCAATGATCACGTCGCGCATCTCTATGACGCGTTTCACCCCGCCGTTTTAAGGTTCATCAAAATGATTGTCGATGCGGGGCAAAATCAAAAAAAACGCGTTGGCGTTTGCGGAGAAATGGCTGCGGATTTAAAAGCGGTCCCTGTTTTAGTTGGGCTTGGAGTCGACGAGATTTCCGTTCCGATGCGAATGCACTTAAGAGTCAAAGAAGTCGTTCGTTCATTAAACTATAAAGCGTTGTCTGTCAGCGCTTCCAAAGCCTTGGCGGCCTCCGACGCCGAGGAAGTTCGCCGGCTGTTCGGTTATTAAAGCGATGGATCCCAGGCATATTCGCAATTTTTCGATTATCGCTCACATCGATCACGGCAAATCCACCTTGGCCGACCGAATTCTGGAACAGACGGGAAGTTTGGACCGGAAAATGCGCCATGTCGATCAGGTGATGGATTCAATGGAGCTTGAGCGCGAGCGCGGGATCACGATTAAGGCTAAAGCTGTCCGGATGAAATATAACTTGAAGGGAGAAGAATTCATCCTTAATTTGATTGATACCCCCGGGCATGTTGATTTCAGTTATGAGGTTTCTCGCGCCTTGGCGGCTTGCGAAGGGGCTTTGCTGTTGGTTGACGCGACCCAGGGGGTCGAAGCGCAGACAATCGCCCATGCGGGTTTGGCCGGGTCCTTGGGGCTAAAAATTATTCCCGTGATCAATAAAATTGATTTGCCCTCGGCCGATTTGGACGCGACTCTCGAGCAGATTTGGGAAACCTTAAAAATCGAGGAAGAAGAAATTTGTGTCAGCGCAAAAGAAGGCCGCGGGGTTTCCGAACTTTTAGAAGAAATCGTGCGCCGAATTCCGCCGCCGGACGCCAATCCCGAAAGCCCTCTTTGCGCTCTGATTTTTGATTCGACGTTTAATTCTTACCGGGGAGTCGTCTTATTGGTTCGCCTCAAAGACGGAATCGCTAAAGCCGGAATGAAAATTCGATTTTTTTCAACGGGACATGAGGCGGTCATTGAAGAAGTCGGGTTTTTGATGCCGCAGCTTCGCAAGGCGGAGAGTTTGTCGGCGGGAGAGGTGGGATACGTTATTTGCGGAATTAAAGATATCCACCAGGTTCGGGTCGGGGACACCATTATGGAGGCGGCCAGGCCTTTAGAGAAGCCCTTGAGCGGATATCAAGAAGCTAAGCCCGTTGTTTTCGCCGGCATTTTCCCCGTCAACGCCGCCGATTATCAGTCCCTATCGAGCGCGCTTCAAAAGCTCAATTTGGAAGACAGCTCCTTTCAATATCAGGGCGAGCAGTCCCAGGCTTTGGGGTTTGGCTTTCGCCTAGGATTTCTGGGGCTTTTGCACATGGAAATCCTCAAGGAAAGGCTTGAGCGCGAGTTCGGATTATCTTTGATTATCACCGCTCCCAACGTCCGCTACCGCGTTCAAATTAAAGAGGGGTCTTGGAAAGTAGTTGAGAATCCCTCTCAATGGCCGGAGCGTTCCATTATCCAATTGGTGGAAGAGCCGTACGTCTTGGCGACCATGATTGTTCCGGTCGAATATCAGGAAGGCGTTCTCAATTTACTTAAGGAAAAGCGCGGCGAGTATAAAAACATTGAATATCTCTCGAACAAACGGCTTTTGATAGAATATCACTTGCCGCTTTCGGAGATGGTGATTAGTTTTTACGATCGGCTAAAATCCATTTCCAAAGGCTATGCGTCTTTGGACTATCAGCCGGAGGGCTATCGCGTCTCCGATTTGGTTTTCCTGGAAATTTTAATTCATGGGCAAGCGGTGGATGCCTTGAGTCAAATTGTTCACCGCGATAAGGCCTATGGGGTGGCCAAGGCTCTTTGCGAAAAACTCAAGGAGCTGATCCCGCGGCAAAATTTTGAAGTGGCGATACAGGCTCAAATAGACGGGCGCATTATCGCGCGGGAAACCCAGTCAGCATCGAGAAAAGACGTTCTCGCCAAATGTTATGGCGGCGACATCACTCGAAAACGGAAGTTGTTGGAAAAGCAGAAAGAGGGAAAGAGAAAGGCGAAACTTTTAGGCAAGGTCGAAGTGCCGCAAGAGGCCTTCTTGGCTGCCCTAAGGATCGATGAACCGGCGGAAAGGGGATAAACATGGAAGGAAGACTTTTTTTAATCGGCGTGGCGATGGGGCTCTATACGTGGAAGAGCCGAAGCCTGAAGAAAAATGGCGGTTTGGACAGCCCTCTAAGAAGAGGGCTGTGGCATGGACTTTTTTGTTCTCTAGCGGCGGCGGCGGCGGCCTTGGTTTTGTCGGTGTCGATGGAAAAACACACGCGCTTTATCTTTGTCGGCCCCAATGCCTTTGCGGCTTCCGAATTTTACCCCAGCATTATCGCGGCGATTATCGGGTTCATTTATGGGTTTTTCCGCGGCAAGGCCGAGCCGGAAAATAAAAGGGGCTATTTTTTGCTGGAAGATTCGGAATGGGCGGAAACGGTTTTCTCCGCCGTTCTTCTAGCCGCGACGATTATGTATTTCATCGTTCAGGCCTTTAAAATTCCCTCCGGGTCTATGGAAAACACGCTCTTGATCGGTGATCACCTTTTCGTCAATAAATTTATCTA
>DAHZHT010000046.1 GCA_027406905.1 Elusimicrobiota bacterium | reverse complement strand
CCTCGGGTTTCCTCAACGGAACCCGGGACGTTAGGAAAACACATCTCTCCTCCCGCGTTTCCCCGAAACGCGGGGAGTTTGAAAACAATATCTCCTCCTCCCCGCGTTTCACCGTCGAACACCCGGGGAGTTTGAAGACATACGAAGAGTTAGGAGAACCCTTCCAAAACACCCACACACCCATTAAAAATAAATGAAAAAAATCTAATACAAAAAAACTAAATAATTGTTTCAGCCGCACGTTCCCGTACGGCTACCATGTTACGACTTAACTTCAATAATTGATAATGCATTGACACACAGAGCAACTATATAAAAAGATAAATACGGTGCATAAACACCAAAAATAACTTTCCTATATAATTGATGAGCACCTAATAACACTACTAACTTTCGAAGCTTGACGGGCGGTGTGTACAAGAGTAGAGTACAATTCACGTAGCGTACTGATCTACGATTACTAGCGATTCCGACTTCAAGTTCTCGAATTCCAGAGAACTATCCG
>DAHZHT010000045.1 GCA_027406905.1 Elusimicrobiota bacterium | reverse complement strand
GTGGTCACCGTCGGCGGGAATCCAAAGCACGAACGGGGATAGTCCGGAGGCAGCCGTCCGCCGTTTTCTCCGGATGAAACCAAGGGCGGGCTAAGCCTGTAGGAGCCCGGGCCGGCGGCGTTTGGACGCGGGTGCGATTCCCGCCACCTCCACCAGTTTAGCCAGGATATTCTATTGCCCGAAAAATACTGCGTGATGTTCGCCGGGCAGTCCGTGCAGGAGTCCGGCATGGGCCGGGCTCTCCTAAAAATCCCGGCCGCGCGGGACATTCTCGGGCGCCTCAAGCCCTTCCTGGGCGAAGATCTCGAGCGGCTTTTGACCGAGACGCCCGAGGCCGAGTTGGCGCTAACCTTCAACGCCCAGCGCGCCATCCACGCGCATCATCTCGCTAATTTCTTCGCCTACCAAGCCGCGCATCCCGGCCTCGAGCTTGACGGAGCCGTCGGCCATTCCATGGGCGTGGTCGCGGCGCTGGTGGCGGCCGGGGCCATGAGCGTCGAGGACTCCGGCAAGTTCATCCG
>DAHZHT010000044.1 GCA_027406905.1 Elusimicrobiota bacterium | reverse complement strand
ATCACGAATCGAAGCGAGTGCCACGTCGAAGTCGATCGCAAAAATGCGATTGCCAAGGCCATTGCCCTAGCTAAAGAAAATGATATCGTTCTCATCGCCGGAAAAGGGCATGAGAAGACGCAAGAATTTAAAGATCACACGATCCCCTTTGACGATTGCCTTGTAGCTAAGGAAGCTCTGCAAATAACTTCTGCCGATAAAGCCGGTTGAACGTCCGTAGCTTGTAGCTACAAAAGTAATAGTAAATGTTGGCTGCAAGGCCAACAACTCCCAGTGAACCATTATTCATTACAATTTTGAGGCTATGCCACATTGTCATGGGAGAGACTACAAACGCTAAAATCAAAAAACTCAGGCAGAGAACGAGCAGGAAGAGTTGGATCGACAATAACCAAGTTCCATATTGATTATAGGCACAATAATAAGTAACGCCTATAGCGCCGAGAACCCAAACGATATAAAAAATCTGGGGAAAGGCAAAAATGTACAAAATGGGTAGCGCCCAGCTGGCCCAGAAGGCTATCAA
>DAHZHT010000043.1 GCA_027406905.1 Elusimicrobiota bacterium | reverse complement strand
CTTTTAACTCCTTGTATATTTTGACCTTTTTGTAATATTTTTTTGATCTCATGTAATGCCATACATTTGTATAGGGCGTACCATCACTAGGATATTCGGTAATAAAGCGATCAAGTATTCCACCACGACACAAATAATTTAAGGCTGAGGATATTTGAGATGCTGTAAATTGAGGTAAATCCTTTTGCAAATCTCGAATTGTTTTTGGAGCTATCTTACCTCTAAAGTAATCTCGCACTACACTTACATACCCTGATCGTTTATCCATAAGGATCTCCTTTCGTTCAGGGTATTATAAGTTATAAGATATTAAAAGAAAATATCATCGTCCATCATAGCTGGCACTGATCCTTTGTTGCCAATATTGTCATCAACAACTTTTTCTTTTTTGCTGTTTACGATAACAATATTCTCTGCCACGATCTTAGGGCTAATCTTTTCGTTTCCGTTTTTATCAGTATATTTATCTATCTTGAGCTTACCCTCTACATAGACCATAGCACCTTTGGTTACATATTTAGATGCG
>DAHZHT010000042.1 GCA_027406905.1 Elusimicrobiota bacterium | reverse complement strand
GTCACACCATGGGAGTTGATTGCACCAGAAGCAGGTCGCCTAACCGCAAGGAGGGCGCCTACCACGGTGTGTTCAATGACTGGGGTGAAGTCGTAACAAGGTAGCCGTACGGGAACGTGCGGCTGGATCACCTCCTTTAATGAGACCGCACCGAAGTCGTCGGATGCGAGTCCCCATCACAAATTACCTCCTCGAAGAAAACTCGTAGGTGTCCGCTTCAGGACAACCCGACGCTGATCCTGCGGGTCTGTAGCTCAGTTGGTTAGAGCGTTCGACGCCACCGACCAAGGCGTGTCATGAGGCATGCGAAGACGCATGCCTCATGACATGCGGGATGGAACGGTCCGTCCCCATGGGTTCTTTAACAATTCGGCAATTTGTTTTGATGCACATGCGGCAAGGCATTGCGCTTGTCGTGTGTATGTCGCATTCGAGAACCAGTTGATAGGTATGTATGACTCCAAATCGCTTGGGGTTATATGGTCAAGTGATTAAGCGCACATGGTGGATGCCTAGGCGACAGAAGGCGATGAAGGACGTGTTAGCCTGCGATAAGCTTCGGGGAG
>DAHZHT010000041.1:320-586 GCA_027406905.1 Elusimicrobiota bacterium | reverse complement strand
TCTGCGGACATGAATTTGAGATTATCGCGGAATCGGCGCACATCAAATATGGCACCAGGGACAACGGTACACTTAAACTGCGCTTGATTGGCGCCTAAATACCAGTCAATTACGGCCTTTGCCAAATCCGATTTATGGGCGCTAAGCTCGCTGTAATGCAGTTCGCTTTCCATGAAGCGGTGCTTCAGCTTGAGTTCCCGCAGTTGCCGTTCCTAGGATTCCCGGGCGCTGGAGTCAACGAAGAGAAGGCCGATAAGGAAGCATCG
>DAHZHT010000041.1:0-310 GCA_027406905.1 Elusimicrobiota bacterium | reverse complement strand
TTGCCGCTGCGCTGGTAGATGCGTGCCATGCTGATATTATGGCACAAATTTGGCACAACTGCAAGAGGAAGGTGGTGCCCCCGACGAGAATCGAACTCGTGTTTCGGCCTTGAAAGGGCCGCGTCCTAGCCGTTAGACGACGGGGGCGTGGTGAGCCCGGTGGGACTCGAACCCACGGCCACATGCTTAAAAGGCACGTGCTCTACCAGCTGAGCTACGGGCTCCCGCGGGACATCTTACAATAAAAATCCCTGGAAGGGAATTTTCAGGCAGTCTTGGAAAGGTCTCGCGCGCAGGCTTGACCGGGGGC
>DAHZHT010000040.1:255-684 GCA_027406905.1 Elusimicrobiota bacterium | reverse complement strand
ATCCAGACGACGGAGTGCCCCACGCAGACGGAGCTGCATAGCCGACTCCTGTGCCCGATCGAGATCGTCCAGACGTTGCTGATGTTGGCGTAGCACTGCATTGACACGCTGCTCGATGCGACTGAGGCGTAGAACAGCGAAATGCTGGCGTGCCTGAAGCAGTTGAAAACGCGCAGCGCGTTCCAGGCGGCGGCGCAGATCAAACAGGCGTTCCGTGATGTCGGCAAGCGAAGCCGTGACCAGTTCCGCCGCCGCAGATGGCGTGGGTGCACGCATATCCGCGACAAAATCGGCGATGGTGAAATCGGTCTCATGACCGATAGCGGAGACGACTGGCAAAGGAGAGGCGCAAATGGCGCGCGCCACGCGCTCCGTGTTGAAGGCCGCCAGGTCTTCCAGCGACCCACCGCCCCGCGCAAGCACCACGAG
>DAHZHT010000040.1:0-245 GCA_027406905.1 Elusimicrobiota bacterium | reverse complement strand
TCCGCCGCCGATTCGCCCTGAACCGCAACCGGTACGACAAGCACATCGAGCGCGGGATGGCGACGATGGACGATCTGCAGAAAGTCGTGGATGACCGCACCCGTTGGCGAAGTGACGACGGCGACGGCCCGCGGAAATGCTGGCAGGGGACGCTTGCGCGCGGCATCGAAAAGCCCTTCCCTGCGGAGCTTTTCGCGTAACTGCTCGAAAGCAAGCTGGAGACTGCCAACCCCGGCTGGCTCCAT
>DAHZHT010000003.1 GCA_027406905.1 Elusimicrobiota bacterium | reverse complement strand
AAACCTTCCAGAACTTTCAATAAAAAATTTTTATAAAGGACAATATCCTCTGTCTTCCAAAGCGGTAATCACCTATCTCCCATTTATTCGCCAAAAGTCTCCCGATCTCTGTGGTCTTGCCGCCGCGGAAATGATCGCCTCCTACTATGGCCAGAATTTAAACCAAGAAGATTTAGACGCTATAAAGAAAACGGCGCAAAAAATGGGCGGGGCCTCGGGGCAAGAACTAAAAAACCTTTTCCAAAATTCCGGGTTTAAGGTTTCTGTCTTTCCGGGTTCTCTGATATCCGGGCCGCACGATATTTTTTCTGAAATCGACCGCGGACGCCCGTTAATCGTTATGCTCAAAAAAGGGCCCGAAGGCCATTACATGGCTCTCGATGGCTATGATCCTCAAAAGAACCTCATTATTCTAAACGATCCACGCAATGGGCCTATCGCTCTACCTATTAAAAATTTTAAAATGGGATGGGAATCAGCTGGAAATTTCACCCTTCTTGCGTTTCCATCCGAAAACACGCCGCATCCATGATTAAGAAATTTTTTTCGCTTTTGTTAGGTGCAAATCTTCTCTGGTCTTATTTTCCCGAGAACCTTTACTCCAAGGATTTTTTGGGCGACCAAATTACGGCAATATCCGCACAAGAACATAGATTCTGTCCGGCCCCACCCAATGATTCATCTTTATTAAAAGAGCGCGGAGGCGGCTGTTTTTCCGATTGTTTTTTGAACCCTTTCGGGAGTGACGAATGCGACGCCTGCCGCACTTCGGCCTCAGACCCCATTCCGCAATGGACAACCAAGGAAAAAATTCTTTGGTCCATTGGAAGTCTTCTCTTGGCCGGAGCTCTTATTTGGGCTTCTTCGGCTCTTAACCGCGGGAATAATTGCGCTTCCGCCGCCTGTTCCGGCTATTATTATGGAGGCGGCCCCTACGACTCTTACTCAAATCCTTATTATGGAGGAAGTTATCCCTATTCCGCTTCCGCGCTCAAATTTCGCCCCGTCAAATTCAACAGAGGTAAATAAAATGGAAATCAAAAATCATCAAAAAAGTATATCTTGGAAATTACTCTCATTAAGCGCGCTCCTTGTTTTCCTATCGGGATGCACATCCATGGGAACCTTGGGCATCGTTTCAAAAAGCGAGGCGGATCCGGCTTCAATATTAAAATCAGGCCGTCCGTTTAAGGCCATGGGACCAGCCTCGGGAAGCGCGTGCAAATATATCTTGCTTTCCATCGTTCCATGGGGAGATTCCGATCTTGAATCGGCGGTCCGAAGGGCTCTAAAAAAATCCAATGGAGACGCTTTAATCAATGTCTCCGTCGCCAATAGTCTCTACAGCTTTCTTCCTATCTATAATATAGTCAGCGTTTCCTGCACTGCGGTCAAGGGAATCGCCATTAAATATCAGTAACCAGGGAAAAACTATGCTAAAAAAAATATCTTTTCTTTTGATCTCATTGCCGATTTTTTTGTTTGCCTGCGTTCCTTATCCCGGAATGCGATCAGCCGTCTACCACCCGCAGGCCTTAACTCGGAGTTCATTTGCCCCTCTTAAAGGCGCCGCCAACGCCCAGACCCAGCATTTTTTTGTCGAGGCTGTGGGACAAAGCGCGGCGACTCAATACGCCAATGCCGCGGAAAATCTTTACAATCGGCTCATGATCGACGCGGGGATTATGAATTATCAGCCTTCAAGCCCCTTAAAAATCATCTTCTATCCCAATGAAAGTGAATTCGATAAAAAGACGGGGCAACCTTCCGGCTCTCGAGGAGTCATTTATAGGGGATCTCTCTATACCTATATCAGCCCGACGCTCGACAACAGGCTTTCCTATGAAATCACCCAGTTGGTTTTAACCAGTTATATCCACCGCCCCAACCCCGATTGGATCTGGGTCAAAAACGGCTTAGCCGCCTATGAAGAAATGAAAACCATGCAGCTGGCCGGAAATCAACAAGATCTTTTCGCCTTGGTCAGAAGTCAAATGCGGCAAAATCCGACTCCAATGTCGCAACTAATCAACATGGCCCCGCCGGATGATGAGTCGGTATCATCAAGCGCTTGGGACTGCGAAGCCGAATCCATGATTAATTTCATGATTTCCCAAGCCGGGAATTCTCAATTCGGACAATTCTTAGCCAATCTCCAGGGCAATGAAGATTTAAGCTCCGCTATCGGACAAGCTTTTACCGGAAAATGGACGGGGCTTAACTCTTTCTACCAGGCTTGGCAACAGCGTGGATAGCGAAATCTCGCTTTCGCAATCGATACCGGCCCAAGCAAAGCCGGAAAATCTCGCCTTTTCTGCCTCGGACTTTCTATCGACCTTGGAAGGAGAGTTTAATTCCGCCAAATTCCTAGCTAAAAATTTTTCTATCGCCTGCATTTTATCGTTGATTCTTCTGTTGGGAAAAAACGTTAATCTCTCTCTTTACACACAACTACTTCTCTGTTTTTTATTGATTGTCCTTGGAGGCCGCCATTTTATACGGGGTTTTAAAAAAGAGATTCGGGTTCGCAAAGGCGCACTTAACACCCTGGTTTCGCTAAGCCTGTGGTCCGCTTTTTTTCTCGGGGCCTACGCCGTTTTCGCGCCGAAAACGATTCCGGAAGCCTACCGCAATTTTTACGCCCCGTTCATCGTTGAAACAATCCTTTTAATCACCCTGGGACAGTATTGGGAAATTCATTTTAAAAACTTCTACAGGGAAAACCTTCAATCTCTCAAGCGCAAAATCCCCCGGTTCGCCCGTCTATCGAAAGATGGGAATGAATTTTTTACCCCGCGTTTAGAAATTCGCCCTCAAGATGAAATCATCGTCAAAAAAGGCGAGGAAATACCCGTCGACGGCCTGGCTCAAAATGACGGGCTCGTTGACGAATTTCTCCTCAACGATCGAAAAGCCCTTTCTCCCAAAACAAAAAATTCCAAGGTCTGCGCCGGCTCTTTTGTTCAATCACCCTCTTTATCCGTTTTGGCAAACGAAGGAGATTCTCTTTTTTCCCTGATGATATCTTCTATCGTTAAGCACTCAGGCAATAAATTTGAGAAAGAAAATTATATTGATTTAATCGCTTCTTGGGCCGCGGCATTAAGCATTATTTCAGCGGCCGGAATTTCTATTTTCTGGGCCCTCGAAGCCCCTTCTCACCGAATGTTTTTAGCCCTTTCTTCTCTGGCGTCTGTTTGGATTCTCGCCTGCCCCCCGGCTTTCACGTTAGCCAGGCCCCTGGCGATATTTTTCGGCCTCAAAAAAATGCGCGGGGACGGAATACGGCTTTCCAACACCAATATCATCGCGCGCGCAAGCGAAATCGACACCTTGCTGTTTGACAAGACCGGGGTTTTGACCGAAGGAAATCTCGAGATTTCCTCATCCTCACTGCTGGGAGAATCCAGAGAAGAGTTTCTCAGCGCGACACTGGCGGCTCTTCAAAATTCGCCTCATCTCTCCGCCCAAGCCGTGGCCCGCCACGCAAGAAATTTGGGGGCCAAGCCTCTTCCCGCTCCCGAGTCCTTGGAGAACATCCCCGGGAAAGGAATTATACTCAAGGGAAAAGCGGGGGAAATACGCGCGGGAAATCTTTCTTGGCTTAAAGAATCGGGTTGCCAACTCCCAACGCTCCCAACATTCCCGCCCGAAGAAATCATTTCGTTTATCGGCATCGCCAGGGATTTAAGGCTCTTGGGATATTTCACGATTAAAGATTCTTTGCGCCCGCACGCGAAAGAAACCTTGGAAAAAATAAGAGAGATGGGAATTACCCCGATCCTGGTCTCTGGAGACCGTAATCAGTCAACCCACCATTTAGCCGAACAAGTGGGGCTCCGGCATGTGTTTTCGGAAGTTCCGCCGGAGGAAAAAACCGCGATTATCTCGCGCTTAAAACGCGAAGGGAAAAAAGTGGCGATTCTCGCTTCATCTTTTTATGACGCCGAGGCTCTCTCCTTAGCCGACATCGGCCTATGCTGGGAATCCGGAAATGCCATTTCTAAAAGCGCCGCCGATATCACCGTTTCAAATACCGATTTATCGCAAATATTAAAAGCTCTTGAGTGGACCCGGTCGCTTGAGAAAGTGATCCGCCAAAACATCCTTCTTTCCTTTCTTCCAAGCCTGTTTCTTCTTCCTATCGGATGCGGATTCTTTTACCAGAGGCGCGGTCTCTTGCTCACCAATCCACAAGCTACCGCCGCAGGACTGATCGGCCTTGCCGCAATCATTATTAATTCCATCAGGAGAAAAATCAATGCCTAAATCAAAAAAATCCGTCTATGGCTATGGAGAAGAACTGGCCTTTTCCGGGAAATCCGAAGCCTTGCCGCCCTTAGAAACCTGGCCCAATCAATATCAAGGCTATGAGATAAAAATCGAATGTCCCGAATTTACCTCGGTTTGCCCCAAGACTCACTTGCCCGATTTCGGGAAATTGACCCTCGCCTATTTTCCCAATCAACTCTGCATCGAGCTTAAGTCCTTCAAATACTATCTTCTCGCCTACAGGAATATGGGGATTTTTTACGAAAACGCCGTCAACCGGATTTTAGACGACATTGTCAAAGCGACACGGCCTCATTGGGCCGTGCTGGAAGGATCTTTTACCACGCGCGGAGGCATGCATTCGACCATCACCGCCCGGTATCCGCGGCAAAAAAATAAGCCCTCATGACGCTATTTTCCCCATGAATAAAAAAATCTTCGTGACCGGAGCTGCGGGGTATATCGGAGCGGCCATCTCAAGGAAGCTGGTCCGTTCCGGGCATGAAGTTTTCGGGCTCACTCACTCCAAAGCGAAGGCTCCGCTGTTATTAAAGGAAGGAATAAAACCAATTTTTGGAGATCTCAACGCCCCCCAGACATATGCCCGCGGCCTTAAAGCCTGCGACGTGATCATTCATGCGGCGTTTGAGAATGGCCCCAAAGGCCCCTCCACCGACCGCTATGCCCTAAAAACCATCGGCGCGGCTTTAAAATCCGCAAAAGCGCGGCGTCTGTTTATCTACACCTCCGGAGTTTGGATTCTTGGCCGCCAGCTTAGCAAGGCGGCCGACCGAGCATCGGCGAGGAAGTGCCGCTTCCGAATCTGTTGGAAGGCGGCCGATGAGAAGACCCCGCCTCATCCCCTCCCGAACGTCGCCTGGAGGCCGGAGCATGAGACTATAGCCCTTCAATTTTCCGGAGGACCGGCGACGGCTCTCGTGGTTCGCCCCGGCTGCGTCTATGGCGGCAAAGGCGGGCTCTACGGAGAGATGATTCAGTCGGCCATCGAGCGGCGCATGATCCGCTTGGTCGGGGAAGGGATGAATCGCTGGGCCAATGTCCACATTGATGACCTGGCCGATCTTTACCTTTTGATCGCGGAAAAAGCGCTGTCCGGCGGCATCTATCACGCGACCGACGGCAGCTTTGAGCCCGTCAAAAAAATCGCGGAAGCTTTTTTGAACGCGGCGGGCGGCGGGCGATTGGAACACGAGCCTCTTGAGGATGCCCGAAAGATTCTGGGTCCCTTCGCGGACGCCCTGGCCCTCAATCAGCGCGTGTCAAGCGATAAATCCAAGAAAGAATTCGGCTGGAAGCCGAAATATAATTCAGTCGCCGCTAACGCGAAACTTCTCATCCAACAATGGGCGACTGGTTAAAACGATGTCCAATATCATCATCCGCGAAGCGGGACCTGAAGACGACGCGCGAATCGGCGAATTGCTCATACACGCCTTTATCGCGACCTACGCCCGGAAAATGCCGACGGTCGTCTATGGCGACGCCAGAAAGGCCGAATTACGCGACGTCGCCGTCAAGCGCGCTCGAGCGACCGTGCTTGTCGCCGATATCGGCGGCGAAATAGTCGGAACTGTGTCTATTTTTAAACCCAAGGCTCCGACTTCCGAGGCCTGGCTGCCCCATTTCGCCGATTTAAGGCATCTCGCCGTCGATCCGAGTTTCCACGGGAAAGGCGTCTCCGGGCCTTTGCTTGACCGCGCCGAGGCGATCGCCCGCGACGAATGGGAAACAGACGGAATCTGCCTCCACGTGCGCCGCGGCGCGGACGGCGTGGCCCGCCTCTACCAGAATCGAGGATTTCTGCGCGACCCCTCCGGCGACATATCCAAGCCGACCGTCTTTCTTGAAGCTTATTATTTGCGGTTCGATTAGCGGCGGCGGATCTTTAAGGCCTTAAAGCCCGCGTCTTTTAAATCGTCAAGATAACCTTGCCCTTATGCGCTCTTGATTCCACGAGGGCATGGGCCTCCTCCGCGGCGGCCAAAGGAAAGCGGCTCGAGATGACGGGCTTTATCCCGTCCGCGATAATCTTGGGGATCAAATGACGGCGGATAGCCAAGGCGACGGCTCTTTTTTCCTCAAATGGCCTTGGGCGAAGAAGCGAGCCGGTCATCACGAGATTTTTTCTCATAATCAGATTCAGATCGATCGGGCGAATAATTATCTGACGTTTCTCTTTTTTTAAAACAGCGCGCAAAAAATTTTCGGTAGGACAAGATTTCCGCGTTAGACGAAGTCTTAAGCATCACATCCATTAAAGCTCGCAGCGCCATCGTTTTTCGATTGTTCTCAGAATAAGTCAAGGCCAAAAAGACCTGGAGGATAGGGTGACTGGGATGCTGTCGTATTGCATGCGATAAAATTTTCTCCGATTCCTTGAAACGTTTCTGGCAACGCAAACTACTTCCCAGCCCCAGGAAACAACCCACCATATCGCGATGGTTGAGTTTGTTCTTAATAGCGGCCTGATACAGAGGAATGGCATCTTCCTCTCTCCCCAAATGATCGAGTGTCCAGGCGTAGTGATAGGCAACATCGGGGTTTTCGGGATATTCCTTACGCAAAGCGGATAGAATATTGATGGCCCTTTCATTCTCTCTACGAGTTCGGAGCCGTATAGCGTATTGGAGTAAAGCAGATACAGATTTCATGCTAAGGCAAGTTTCTTTCGAAGGGCAACACGAACACGCTTTCCACATGAATCCTTCGCGAGTAAGACAATAGGCGTTGAATGGAGCGCGGGGATTGCGAGCAGTTTTTTCTGTTCGGATACTTGCCTTTCATAAAATTGTGGCCCAATGGCAGCGGGTTATATCGGTTGGCTGCCGGAAAATTTTATGACCCTTCACAGTATGTACTTCGGTTCTGCGGCCGAAACGATTTTGCTTTCACTGGCGTTGGCAGCTAGGATTAAACTATTAAAAGAACAGAAACTAGAATCAGAGCTTAAAGCGATAGAAATTGCGCAACAGCTTTCCGATAGCGATAAGAAACTCGAAAAGCAAATGGCCGTTTCCGCTCTAGCTTCTCAGGTTGCACATGATATCCGTTCCCCATTAGCTGCTCTGGACTCTGTTTTGAAAGATATTGGGCAATTGCCTGAAGATAAGCGTATTATCGTGCGCGGTGCAGCCAGCCGCATTCGTGATATTGCTAACGATCTTGTTAGGAGAAACCAGCAAACGATAGAGATGCGGGTGGGGCCAAATGCTGCAGATTCTCATTTCCTATTGGCCCAGCTTGTCTCGGCCCTCATCGAGCCTTTAATCACGGAAAAACGGATGCAATTCCGCTCCAAAATCGACCTCGAAATCGAGGGGCGCTTTGATGCGTCCGCCTACGGCCTCTTCATCCGCGTTCAGCCCGTCGAGCTCAAACGCGTCCTGTCCAATCTCATCAACAATGCCGTCGAGGCCGTGGGCGACAAGGGTTCGGTGGTCGTGGCCCTGGATTCCAAGGGTGATGAAGTCATTATTAAAGTTCAAGACAACGGCCAGGGAATCCCTCCGGAAATCCTGGCCAAGCTGGGCCAAAAAGGCGAGACTCACGGCAAAACGGGCGGCTCCGGCCTTGGACTCTATCATGCTAAGACCGCTGTCCAATCATGGCAGGGAAGTTTGGCTATAGAATCCAAGGCGGGCGAGGGAACGACTATCACGGTCAAATTGCCCAAGGCTCAGGCGCCCGACTGGTTCGTGTCCCGCCTTATTCTTGAGTCCGGAAAGCCCATCGTCATTCTAGATGACGACGCCAGCATCCACCAGGTCTGGCAGGGGCGCTTGGATTCTTTGCGGGTGAAGGAGCACGGCATCGAAGCGCTACATTTCTCGGTGCCGGATGAGTTCCGCGGGTGGGTCCTGGGCAACGCCACGCAAGCCGCATTGGCGCTCTATCTATCGGACTACGAACTCTTGGGGCAGAAGGAAACGGGTCTTGATTTGGCCGAGGAGCTTGGCCTTGGCGAACAAACCATTTTGGTGACCAGCCGCTATGAGGAGCCGGGCATCCTGAAGCGCTGTGGGCAGCTTAAAGTGCGGCTGATTCCTAAGAACCTGGCGGCCTACGTCCCCATTAGCGTGGAGAACGCCGCTGACGCCGTGCCGCGGCGTTATGATGCGGTGCTCATTGATGACGACGTTTTGGTCCGTAAAACTTGGGAGATAGCGGCCAAGCAGGCCGACAAAACCTTGGCGGCGTTTGCTGGCGTCGAGGGTTTTTTAAAGGAAGCCGCCAACTTCGGCCCTGAAACCACGATTTACATTGACAACGATCTTGGCGATGGAATCAAAGGAGTGAAGGAATCGCTGCGGTTTTACGACATGGGTTTTAGAATCATCTATTTGGCCACGGGCAGCGAGCCGGAGTCTTTTCCCTTTATGCCGTGGATTAAGCAAGTTGTCGGCAAGGAATCTCCGTGGGGGTGATATGAACGCTGATGCGCATCAATCCATGCCGCCAGCGGATCCTAGCGGCAGGATTCGAACCTTGAACAAGATGGGCTATATGACTTCGACTCTTGACCCATATTCGGCCGAGTTCGCCCGTTTTGCGCCGAGCGGCCCAGGCCCGGCTCTTGATATCGGGGCCGCCTACGGAATCGCCACGATCGCCGCATTGTCTCATGGGGCGCTGGTCATTGCGAATGATATTGATCCGCGACACCTTGAGATACTTAGGGAACGCCTGCCAAAAGAAGCGCGGCCCCGATTATCTCTTAAGCCAGGCGCTTTCCCGGATGAGCTTCATCTTCCGGAAGGATCCGTCGGATCGATTCTTATAAGCCGCGTTCTACATTTTTTTGATGGTCCGTGCATTGAGCATTCAGCCCAAAGAGCCTTTCGATGGCTGGCCCCTGGGGGCAAAATATTTATTGTCGCTGAAACGCCTTATCTTGGAACATTTAGGGAGTTTATACCGATTTATGAAGAGCGAAAAAAAGCCGGGATCCCATGGCCGGGTTTAGTGGACAACATCTCGCGATTTATCCCACCCGATCATGCCAAAGCTCTTCCCAAAATGATGAATTTGCTTGACGAGGATGTCTTGGTCCGAGTATTTAAAAAAACAGGATTTGCCATTGAGCGAAGCGGCACTATGGCGCGGCCCGATTTCCCAACGAACGTGCAGTTTGATGGCCGTGAAAGCGTTGGATTAATCGCGCGCAAAGAATTAAACGGCCGATGAGCTTTTCCACCATCGTTTCGGTCCGGCCGTCCATCCAAGGCCAGTTGAAGCTGGCGCGCCTTTTGAAGATGCCGGAGAAAGATTTTGAATCTCAAATCAAGGAAGTCGAATCAAGTCCCCTATTTCAGATCCTCTTAAACGCCCGCGCCGTCGCGATATCGCCTTACACGGACGCGAGATTTGGCATAAGGCGTTCCGCGGGTCCGAGCCTAATGTCCTCAAGCGAGAATCTCCCGGAATTGATGGACGGCCATGGGGATATGATTCCGCTCATTCGCCAAATCGGACAAGAAAATTTCGAGTTCTATTTCCTTGGAGATGAGAACCTTTCCGATGAAAAGAGAGCTCAACTTTGCGGCATTTCTTTAAACGAAGCGCGCCGCTTAAGGGAATTCGTCAATCGCCTCTACATACAAACCGAGTTTCAAGCCTCCGCAGACAGCGCCATTCCCGCCAAGGTGTTCTCCGCCGTCGCCGGAATTGAAATTCAAGACGGTCAGCCGGTCCTGGCTTTTTTTAACCGCGAGATTTGGAAGGGGCGATACCGCGTCGACAAGGATCGATGCAAAGGACTCAAAGCCTCGCTTCCCCTTAAAGAAGCCGCGCGATTGGACGGTCTTGTGCGCCGCTTGGAAATTTTTGAACTCAGGAAATCGACTCTTTACCGCGCGCTTGAGGCTCTTCTTGAAGAGCAATCGGAATATCTGGTGTCGGGACATCCCGAACGCCGCAGGCCGCTGACCCAAAGAGCTCTAGCGTCCCGATTAAACATAGACCCCGGCGTTCTCAATCGTTTAATCTCGAACAAATCCGTCCGGCTTCCCTGGGGCCTGGAAGCGCCGTTAAAAGCGCTTTGTCCCAGCGCAAAAACGATCTTGCGGGGCAAGCTCCATGATCTCATTGAAAAGCGGCCCCGGCTCTCGGACCGGCAGCTCGCGAAGGAGATGGAAAACTTATTTTCTTTCGCGCTGTCCCGGCGATCTATCGCTCAATACAGAAACGAATTGGGACTTCGCAAGAAACCAATCATTTCAGGGAAAACCGCGCAAACCTCCAAGGGCAAAACGCATTCGGCCGTCACCGCCCGGCATCCGCGCAAGAGTTTTGAGCTTCCTTCAAAAATTTTTCAGCCGCCGCGCGGACGGTAGAATCGGGGTTTTTAAGCTCCTTTTGAATGTCTAAAACCGCTTTTTTCCCTCCAATGCGGCACAAGAGATTTAAAGCCAGGACTTCGTTGTCGGGAAATCTGGATTCCGATGAAACGGCGCTTTTAGCTCGCGAAAAAAAGGCTAATGTGCGCGGCAGTTTTCTTTGAGATTGTTTCAAAAGCGCTTTGAGAGCTTCTTTTCTCATTGACGAGCCTGGGGAATAGAAATCAAATAGGCGCCATAATGCCGCAGGGGCTTTTAGCGAAAAAGATTCTCCCAGGGCTTGAACTGTTAAAATCGCCAGGACCCTGTTTCTCTTCGAGGGGTGATCTCCAAAATCTTCCGCCCGTTTTAAAAGCAAATCGGTTTGAGGACACCCAATTCGCGATATTGCAAATAAGGTCTGTCCCAAGGTCAATTCCGGCAAATTTTTCTGAGAAAAGTTTTTACACAAGACTTGCCTTACCGCGCCTTCGGAAACAGGAGATTCCGCAATCAACGAAGCCGCTTCCGAGCGCAAGACATCGGGCATCGCCGGATCGAGAAGGATCTTAGACACAATCGGGAAAACCCCGGGGTCATGAATCAAACCCAAAAAGTTCACGCAAAAAACCCGTGTTTTGAGCGGCCAATGGGAATCTTGAGCGGTTTCTCCCAAGGGTTCTATCGCCTCAACCTTTTGGCGGGCAATACGGGCGCCCAATTTCTCTATCTTTTTATCCAACTCTTCAATCTTGAAAGAATTTTGCCCCTTTTCTTTAAGGACTAAGCGATTAATTTCATCAATCTGGAACTTAAGAGAATCAGCCTTGGCTTTTAAAACCGAAGAAATAAAAAGCAAAGAACAAACCACCCCTGTCTTTATATTTTTCATGGCTGAGAAATCATGTTCCAGAATTTTTGCGGATCCAAAATTTTCGCGTTTTCGCGCCGGGCTTCTTCCGCCAGATCTCGATCCCGCGTCACCAGCGTCACTTTTTCTTTAAAATAAATCAGAGACCGTATGCGCTCAAGAATAATTGAGTCCGCTTTGTCTTGGTCTGAAAAAATAACGCGAAGGCGTTGTCGGTTGACCGCCGGAATGGCACGGTAAAACCCGTCAAAAACCAGCTCAATTGAAAGCTCGGAAGCCGAAAGAGCCCACTCATTTAAAGCGGAAATAAAATCCCAGGCGCAACGATTTTGCTCTTTAAGCGTTTCCGGCCACGGGCCAAAAACGGCATAAACGGCGTTAGATCCGTCGATGAGAAAGACGCGCGAAGGCCGCGACATCAACCCCTATTGCGTAATGGCCTTAACGACCGCTAAAGCGACCTCATTCGGATTTTTAAAGGTCTTTTTTCTACCTGGGGGCCGGACAATCCCACGCAAGACCTGTTCTCCCATATTGGTCTCAAACATCATGACAAAGGCCGCGCTCCAGTCAGGAGACATCCTCCCGATAAGCACGGCGTCCGCCGAGGTCTTATTGCGAATGAGTTGCAGAGCCTCCAAACTATATCCAAAGTCCTTACTGGGCTTATGCTGGGAGAGAATTTTGGCGATGGCCTTGCCATCGACGGGATTATAAGTCAAGGCCGCCAAATCGCGATTGATGGCATCCGCGATTTTTTGCCCCTGGCCGCGAGGATCGACAAAGGCGGGAACCCCGATAGCTCGGTAACTGCCAAACCCCGCCTCGTCATCGCGCTTGATAATAGAGCGCGAACGGGCGCACCCAAAGAGCCCCAAACAAGCCACAGCCAGCGCAAGACGGCTTTTTCGCATAGAAATCAGCTTCGGCTGATGACCTCGACTAAGTGATATCCGAATTGAGTTTTAATCGGGCCCTGAACCTTTCCGATTTCCGCGCTAAAAACCACCTTGTCGAATTCCGGCACCATTTCCCCGGGGCCGAATTCGCCCAGGTTTCCGCCTTGTTTACTCGAAGGACAAGAAGAGTGTTTCTTCGCCATTTCGGCGAAATCAGATCCGGCCTCGATTTGTTTTTTCAATTCCTCGCATTTTTCTTTCGTTGAAACTAAGATGTGACGCGCTTTGGCTCTAGGCATATTCCCCTCCGTTAATTTGAAGCGACGCTTTTATCATATTATTTTTTAAATGAGATAATATATCGTCATGTCTTCTTTAATGCCTGTCGCCTTCGTCAGCGATTTTGGGCCGATGCCGGCTTTTGAAGAAGACGATTACACCAAAGCCCTGGAAACCTTAGGGCAAGAACTCCCCCGGCCCGATGGAATTTTGGCGATGTCGGGGCATTGGGACACCGGAAACGGTCCCATTGAGGCGACCGCCTCTCTTCTTCCGGAGACCATTTACGATTACTATGGGTTCCCGCGAGAATTCTACGGCAAGAAATATCCCTGCCCCGGAAATCCTCTCCTGGCCCAAGAAGCGGTCAATTTGCTCTTGCAAGCAAACATAAAAGCCCAAATCAACCCAAGCCGCGGCCTTGACCACGGCGCCTGGGTTTCTCTTTCCCGCATTTATCCCAAGGCCGATATCCCGGTGGTGCAGTTGTCGGTCCCGGCCGGTCAAAATCCCGAAAAGATATTTGAAATCGGAAAGACTCTTTCGGAGTTGAGAAAGCGAAATATTTTAATTCTCTCCTGCGGGGCCCTTATTCACAATCTCAGGCGCGTCCATTTTGAAGGAAAAAACGATCCCCCGGATTCTTGGGCCGCGGAGTTTGACCGCTGGCTTGAGCCCAAAATTGATGCCGCCGATATCGAAAAACTTAAGTTCTACCGCAAGACCGCGCCTCATGCCGCGTTGGCGGCGCCCACTTCCGAGCATTTTGACCCGCTATTTTTCGCCCTGGGAGCCGGACTCGGAGGAAAAATCAGGCGCCGATTTCACTCCATTCGCTACGGAAACGGGCTTTTTCTGATTTTCACGATAGACCCTTGATGGAATTTAGATTGTCTGTTACGCTAGAGAGAAGCGGAATATGAAAAGAACGATTGAGAGGATTTTTAGAGGCGCCCCCGAGCATTGGGTGGGAAACGGCTTTCATGTCAGCAATTATTTCCCTTCCGCGAGCGATTTTGAAAAAAGAATGAGCCCCTTTTTTCTTTTGGATTATCAAAAGCCGGAAACTTACTCCCCCACGACCCGGCGCCGCGGCGTGGGAACCCACCCTCACCGGGGATTTGAAACGGTCACGATCGCCTACCAAGGCTCTATCGCCCATCATGACAGCGCCGGCAACGGAGGCATTATTTATCCCGGCGAAGTTCAATGGATGACCGCCGGCGGCGGAATTCTCCACAATGAATATCACGAGGAGAATTTCTCCAAAATAGGCGGGATTATGCATATGATCCAAATTTGGGTTAATCTTCCCAAAAAACACAAAATCACCCCTCCCAAATATCAGCCGCTGACAGGAAAAGAAATACGAGAAGTTCTTCTGCCCGACAAGGCGGGCAAAATCCGCATTATCTCCGGCTCTTATGAAAACCTTCAGGGCCCGGCCTTGACCTTTACGCCGGTCCAGATGCTGGATATTCGCTTAAATCCCAACGCCCGCCTTCGATTGACGGCCCCCAAAGACTTTAACGCCGCGCTGCTCGTTCTTGAAGGTTCTATTAAAGCCAACGACTCACGAGATATCGCGCCGGGAGAATTTATCTTGTTTAAAAACGACGGCGATGAGATTTTTGCCGAATCAACCGCGCCCGCGACTCTTCTCTTTTTAAGCGGAGCCCCGATTGAAGAGCCCCTGGTCCATTACGGCCCTTTCGTGATGAATTCCGTCGATGAAATCAATCAGGCTATCGAGGACTTCAACAACGGAAAGTTCGGATACCTGGCGGATTAAACTGAAAGCGGCTGATTCCCTTTAGGGCCTAGAACGATTGGGCCTTTTGGTCCTTGACGCCTTGGGCTTTGGGGGGCTACACTCCTTATATATGCGCAATAAGACCCTTTTCATTTTATTTGGAATTTGGGCGGTTTTAAGCGCTCCGGCGCGGCTTCACGCGACCTGCTGGAAATATCATGTCGACCGCGTTTTTCCTTGCTCGGTTTCCATAGTGCCCGCTCCGGTCAAGAACGCGGACGCGAATAATTGCCCCGACAAAGGCGATTTGGATCCTCATTTTCATCAATACACCTGCGATTATATCGGCGTGGGCGGCATCCGCTATTCCTTGGCTAATGTGGCAGGCGATGATGACGCGAAAAGCCCTCCCGTCTCTCAAAACATACATGATTTTAACAAAGCCGCGCTTTTTGATCAGAAAAAAACGGATCAAGAAGACATGATTGATATGAGTCAGCGGGCTTACGAGGATTATATTGACGCTCTTTCCAATTTTTTAAAGCGCACCGACCCGCGCGAGGTTCGCAAGGACTATCCCCTAAAGATTCAACTTGCCCTGGCGTCCAGGGAGCTGAGCTATTTCTATGTCCAATTCAAGCTCCCTCATGTCTTGCGCCCGTTTCTTGGAAAAGAAATCGTCGCCGAGTATTTTTCCAACGCGAAAACGGGGGTTCGTCAAAATACCTGGCATTGGAAGCCTTATTTGTCGCCAATCTCAAAGCGCGCAGCGGAATTACAAAAGATAAAGAACAGGGCGACGCAAGCTTATTTAAGGCAAAAACGATCGGAAATCGCCAAGGAATTGGGAACAAAATACGGCGCGGAATTTAAGGCTGGCTACAAAGCCTCGGAAGCCGCCGTTGACGCCCGCTATTCCAAGGGAAAAATAGCGCAACCCTTGATATTGAAAAAGCCGGTTGATTCCGCCATAAAAGCGCCTCCGTCTCCGGCTTTCTTGTCGGACAATCTCAAAGAAATCTCCCAGCGCAATTATTTTAGCCGCGCTTATTCTCTGGATCCTTACGATCCTAAAGGGAAGAACGTCAATTTGGGAGATTTGCGCCTGGGCCTTGAGCGCGTCTCTGAAGAGGCCAAGGTGGCGATTTGGCACGCTCTTGGAATGACTAAAACGCTGGGAAAACCCGAACAAAAAGTTCCCTTTGTCTTTGAGCAATACAATGGAACTTGCGGAATCGCGGCCTTAACTCAATATATGCAGGCCCACGGCCAAAAAGTCACGGTTCGGGAACTCTCAAAAATTTCTCGGGATAGAGGCATTTCCGATTTTAGCGGGGATAATCCGAATGAATGGGGCGGAACTTACTCCGGTGGCGAAGGCCGCGCCGCCCAGCCTTACGGCTACCATTCCGATGATTCATTTTGGAAGACTTTCCCGCCCGGGAAAGCCAATAAATCTGATCCGCGCTATGATCGCTACATTAAACGTTATCAAAGCCAGGACCAAAAGCGGCTTGAAGAAGCGATACGCCGTCATCGAGGCGCTGTCGTCAGCGTCGCGTCCAAGTTCCTCTGGGGTCCTTCCGTGAGCAAGGGGCCTGCATATGCGGACCATTACGTTTATGTCACTGGGGAGGAAATAAACGCCTCAACTCATAAAATCGTCGGCTATTACATCAACGACAGCGGCACAGGGGAAGGCGGGCGCTTTGTGGACGCAAAGACCTTCTTGCGCGCCTGGATTTATGGCGGCGATGAAATCGCGACCATCGCCCCGATTCCGGGCTTGGCCCGGCGTTGATTAAAGCCGGCAAGCCCTGTGGGCTAAGACAAGCGCGACTTCGCCGTCCGAAGGGCGAACGGAAAAAGACAAACGGCGAAAGCCCCTCCGAATAGCGGTCACTTTTATCTTTTTTCTCTGGAATTCGGAGACAATTCTCTCTTTTATTTCCGGGGTTAAATGCGCGAAAGGGCCGATCGCGGAAATAAGACACTCCGCCTCTTTTTTTTCAAAGGCCAAAGCCATGACGGGATTCTTATTTTCTCCTTTCAGCCTTGGCGAGATCAGCGTTCCCAAATCCATATGAAAAGCCGAACGAAGCTGAATGGAAATCCCGTATTTTTTAGCGATTTCAAGCGAACGCAATTGCATGACTTGGGATCCAAATCGCGAAAGCTCAATCATGTCCAATAGAGAAATTTTTTTAAGTATCCGCGCCTTAGCGACCATTCTGGGATCGGCGGTATAAATTCCGCGAACATCGCTAAAAATCATGCATTGCCGAGCCTTAAGCTGTGAGGCTAAAACGATCGCCGTTAAATCCGAACCTCCTCGTCCCAAGCTGAGAACGTCTTTTTCCGCGTTTATCCCTTGAAACCCGGCGACCACGGCGATTTTCCCGTTTTTAAGCTCTCTTAAAATTCTTCGTGGATTTAAACGCGAGATATCGGCATTTCCGTAAGACCCCGAAGCCTCGATTCCGACCTGAGCGGCGCTGAGAGAAACGGCCCCGGCTCCTTGATCCAGGCAAGACATCGCGAACAGAGACACGCCGACAATTTCACCGGTCGTGATCAACTGATCTTTTTCCCTGGGGGACGGGTTTTTTGAAACGCGAGAAGACAGGGTCAACAACTCATCGGTCATTTCACCGGGGGCGGACACGACGACCACGACCGCTTTCCCGCGCTTTTTTTCGGCGATGGCCCGGGCCGCCGCGCGTTGAATTTTTTCCGGATCGGCGACGGAGGTGCCGCCAAATTTCATAACGGTAATATTCATGCCGCTAAAAGGCCTGCCGTTTTTTGAGTAAAAACCCCCGCGACCGCGCGGGCGCATTCTTCCACTAAAACCGGTTTTTTCATCAAGGCTTCGAGATTTGAAAGGGTCTGCGGTTCAAGTTTGCAGGGATAAATGGCCGAAAAGGCCTTTAAATCGCAACTGACATTGATGGAAAACCCATGATAAGCGATTCCTTGTTTGACCGCGATGCCAATTGAGGCCACTTTTCTGTTTTGACACCAAACCCCGGTCAGACCCCGAATTGCCTCGGCTTTAAGGCCGAAAGATATTAATGACTCAATAATCACGTCTTCCAAAAAACGCAAATAGTCCCGCACTTTAAAATTTCGCGCGGACAAGTCAATAATTGGATACCCGACTAATTGTCCGGGACCGTGATAGGTCCAATCCCCGCCGCGCTCGACTAAATAGGCCGGATGGGGAAGATTGGGCGGCTGCGTGGTTTTAGCTGAAATTCCGCGCGTATAAACCGGAGGATGCTCTAAGAGAAGAAGTGTGTCCGGAATCAGGTTTTTTTTTCTTTGGAAGACTAATTCTCTCTGAAGCTCTAAGGCCTTTTCATAATCCAAAAGCCCGAGAAAGCGGACATCAAAGTCAAAGGGGACAGTCCGCAAGGGACAGTCCCCTTTTTCCATTACTGGCGAAAATGAATCCACCGAATCAGGCGGTCTTGGCTAAGATGTGAATGGCTTCGCCCAAGGCCGCTTCCGCCGCTTCCTGAAAAGCCTCGGATAAGGTCGGGTGCGGATGAATAGTTCCCGCGACGTCTTCAATCGTCGCTCCCATCTTGATCGCGAGCGATGCCTCGCCAATTAAGTCCGAAGCGTGCGGACCGACAAAACCCGCGCCCAAAATCCGGTGATCGGTCTTATCCGCGATCACCTTCACAAACCCCTCCGCTTGGCGAACGGCCTGCGCTCTTCCTGAAGCGGCAAAGGGAAAGCGTCCAACCAGAATCGGGACGTTTTTAGCCTTGAGCTCGGCTTCGGTTTCTCCGACATATGATATTTCCGGATCGGTAAAAACGGCCCAAGGCACCGCGCCCCGAGACTCGGAAGAAAAGCCGCTAATATTTAAAGCCGCTAAAATCGCCTCGCGGGAAGCCTTATGCGCCAAATACGGAGCCCCGACGACATCCCCCGCCGCGTAAATATGGGGAACATTGGTTCTAAAGCGATCATCCACCCGAATATGGCCTTTCGCGTCGGTCTCAACCCCGCAAGCCTCAAGACCAAGATTCTTTGTCACCGGAGATCGCCCCACCGTCACCAAGATTTTCTCGGCCGCTATAGTCTTGACTCCCTGGGGAGTTTCAATTTCGATCTGAAGGGTTTCTCCTAAATCTTTATAGGATTTCGCCTTGGACTCAAGAAGCGCCTCGATTCCCAGCTTTTGAAGTTTGCGGGAAACTGGAGTCGTAAAATCAGGGTCGATGCCGGGCAGAATCTGCGGCAGAAATTCGACGACGGTGACCTTCGTTCCCAGTTTCGCGAAAACAGTTCCGAGTTCAAGCCCGATCACGCCAGCTCCAATGACTAAAAGGCTTTTGGGCGCAACCGCGAGATCCAGGGCTTCTTTGGAGCTGATAACTTTATTTCCGTCAAAAGGGAAATTGGGAAGAGAAATCGGTCGAGTGCCGGTCGTAATCAAGGCATGCTGAAAATGAACTTCCTCTTCTCCGGAAGCGGTTTTAACCTTGGCCGAATGCTCTCCGGTAAAGACGGCTTCTCCGGTCATCAAGGTCGCGCCGCGGCCCTTCGTTAAGGACGCGACCCCGCGGTTAAGACCGCCCACCAATTGGGATTTCCAAGCCTGAACCTTTCCCCAGTCGAGCGAAATTTCTCCGGCATTGAGGCCGGCGGACGCCGAATTTTTGGCTTCATAAAATTGGCTGGCGGAATAAATCAGGGCTTTTGAGGGAATACAGCCGTAATTTAAGCACTCGCCTCCCAGATTTTTATCTTTATCGACCAAAAGAACTTTTTTGCCTAATTGCCCCAGTTTAATAGCCCCGACATAGCCGCCGGGGCCGGCGCCAACGACCAAAACTTCCGTTTCAATAGGCATATTACATCTCCTAAATTAAGGTGCGCGGATTTTCCAGGTGCTTGACGAACGTGTTCATAAACATCGCCGCTTGCGCGCCGTCAGTAATCCGGTGATCGAAAGAAAGAATAAAATTAGCCATCTTCCTAATTTCGATCTTGCCCTCCCGAACCATGGGGCGATCCTGGATTTTCATGACCCCTAAAATCGCGACCTCCGGGAAATTGATGATCGGCGTCGCGAAAAGCCCGCCCAAGGGGCCGATATTGGTGATTGTAAAGGTGCCCCCCTGCATTTCGGAAAGATCCAAACGATTGGCGCGCGCTTTCTCGGCCAAACGCTCGATTTCCGCCGCCAAGCCCCAGACGTCCATATTGCCCGCGCCTTTAACGACCGGAACCACGAGACCCTGATCGGCGGAGACGGCGATGCCGATATTATAGGAGCGCTTTTCAATGATAGCGCCTTCCGTTTCATTTAAGGTCGCGTTAAACATCGGGAATTCCGGAAAGGTTTTCACCAGGGCTTTTATAATAAAGGGAAGATATGTCAGTTTAATCGTGCGCTGGTCCGCCTCTTTTTTCATTTCTTCCCGCAATTGGACCAGGGCGGTCAAGTCCGCTTCTTCCATATGGGCGACATGGGGAATTTTTTTCCAACTCTCAGACATTTTATCCGCGATTTTCCTTCGGATTCCGGTAAATGGGATATTGATATCGGAAGAGGCCGACGCCGCCAAAGCGGGTTTAGAAGCTCCTCCGGAAAAACCGCGAACATCCACCTCGGTGACGCGCCCGCCAGGGCCGGTTCCCTTAATCGCCGCGATATCCACGCCTAAATCTTTCGCTAATTTTCGGACCGCCGGCGTCGCGCTCACCACGGCCTCCGCGGGCTTGTCCGCAACCACCACCGAAGTCTTGACCGCCGCAGACGCCGAAGCCGCGACAGAATGAGATTGCGCCGCGCCGGATTCAGATCCCGCCAACTCAAAAATTACAAGAGGCGCATGGACCTGGACTTTTTCCCCGGGTTTTGCCATCAGTTTCGCGATTTTTCCGGTTTTGGGACTGGGGATTTCGACTTCGGCTTTATCGGTCAAAACATTGCACAAAGGCTCGTTTTCCTTGACCGCTTGCCCTTCCTGGACATGCCACTTAACGACCTCGCCCTCGGTCAAGCCTTCGCCGATATCCGGCAGTTTAAACTCATAGTTCATGGTCTTCCTCCGCTAGAAAATCTTTTACTCTTCATTCTATCAATTGTCGAAGCAGGAGTTCAAAATCAGCGATTCACCGCCTGCATGGCTTGCTCCGCATAGCGCGGGCCAGCGGTCGAACCTTTGGGGATTAATTGGTTGATTTCTTTAAGCTCCTGATCAGTGAAAGAAATTTGAAGCGCCCCGAGGTTTTCCTCCAAACGGGAGATACTGCGAACCCCAAAAATAGGAACGATGTCTTTTCCTTGCGCCAAAACCCAGCCCAAGGCGATTTGGGCGGGACTCGCCTTTTTCTTTTGCGCCAAGGTTTCGATATGCTTAACCAAGTTCAGATTCTTATAAAAATTCTCTCCTTGAAATCGCGGGTGCGCCCGGCGATAATCGTCTTGAGGGAAATCCTCTGGAGATTTAAAACGCCCGGTCAAGAAGCCGCGACCGAGAGGGCTATAAGCGACAAAACCAATCCCTAATTCTCGAACGGTTTCCAAAATTTCGCCCTCCGGGTCGCGAGTCCACATAGAATATTCGGATTGAAGAGCTGAAACGGGGTGAACGCGATGGGCGCGGCGAATGGTTTTGGCCGCCGCTTCGGACAAACCCAAAAACCGAACCTTGCCGGCCTTGACGAGATCCGCCATCGCTCCGACCGTATCTTCAATAGGAACCTTGGGATCCACGCGATGTTGATAGTAGAGATCGATGACCTCCACTCCAAGGCGCTTAAGGGAATTGTCGCAGCAATCGCGAACGTATTCCGGACGCCCGTTAATACCTAAAAATTTCCCGTCTTCGCTTCTTTGATTCCCAAATTTTGTGGCTAGAACTACCTGATGGCGCCGACCCTTGATCGCCTTGCCGACCAAAATTTCATTTTTAAACGGACCGTACATATCGGCGGTATCGATAAAGTTCATTCCCAAATCAATCGACTTTTGAATGACTTGAATTGATTCCTTTTCATCGGCAGGGCCATAGAAATCAGACATTCCCATGCAACCCAATCCCATTTCCGACACCTGAAGCCCTTCTTTTCCCAAACTCACCTGTTTCATAAACCCTCCTTACCCATCCCCTATGATAAAATAATTCATGCTTAATCTCCCACACTCTCCTTTTTCATGGAACTATTATCTCTTCGCAAGCCTCATCGGCGCCGGCGTCGGTTTTTTGTCCGGACTTTTCGGCAAGGGTGGAAGCGCGATCACGACCCCTCTTTTGCGCGTTCTTTTAAACACTCCGCGCTTTTTCGCCCTCGCTTCGCCTCTTCCGGCGACTCTGCCCACCACCCTCTCGGCTTCCTGGGCCTATCAAGGCAACGATCTCGTTGACTGGCACGCGGTGGAAATCACCTGCTTGTGGGGAATTCCGGCGACGACGCTAGGATCTCTCGCCAGCAGTTGGGTTGGCGGCCATCCCTTGATGATACTCACCGCTCTTTTCATCAGCTATCTTGGCATCATGCTGCTGTGGAAGGGAGAGAGAGAAAAAACGACGGGAATCGCCCAAACGGACAAGTCTCACCGCAAAAAATTAGCGATCATAGCTATCGGCGTCGGTTTTCTCTCGGGCCTTTTAGCGAACGCCGGAGGAGTTCTTTACGGCCCGCTTTTTATTAGTTGGCTTGATATGCCGACCAAAAAAGCCTTGGCGACGTCATTAATCGTCTCTTGTTTTCTCGCGATTCCCGGAACGCTCACTCACTGGTATCTCGGACATATTGATTGGGCTCTCGTTTTGGCTTTATCCATAGCGACAATCCCCATGTCTTATCTCGGAGCAAAAGCCGCCCTAAAAATGCGCGGCGCTACTTTGCTGAAGCTTTACGGAAGCGCCTTAACCCTTTTTGGCCTCTACGACTTGATTCACACCCTTGGGCATTAACCGCTCAAACCCCGCGTAAGGGACCAAGGCCTTGGGCAAAAGGACGGAGCCGTCTTTTTGCTGGAAGTTTTCAAGGATGGCGGCAAAAAGCCTGCCGATGGCGACGCCGCTGCCGTTAAGGGTATGGACCAATTCCGGCGGATTTTTGGGAGCGCGGCGAAAGCGCGCGTTCATGCGGCGGGCTTGAAAATCCCCGCAATCGGAACACGAAGAGATTTCCCGGTATTTTTTCTCGGAAGGCATCCATACCTCGAGGTCATATGTTTTTCGCGCGGCAAAACCAATATCTCCGGTGCAAAGTTCGATGATTCGATAGGGAATCTCGAGAGTCGCTAAAACCTTTTCCGCATCTTGGGTCAAAGACTCTAGGGCCTCTAAAGAATCCTCGGGTTTGGTAATCCAGACAAGCTCTACCTTGTCAAATTGATGATTGCGGATGAGCCCCCGCACGTCTTTTCCGTAAGATCCGGCTTCCTGCCTAAAGCAAGGCGTATAGGCCGTCATTTTGATCGGCAGATTTTCCGCGGACAAGATTTCATCGCGCACGAGATTGGTCAACGGCACCTCCGCCGTCGGTATCAAATACATGTCTCCGGCGGTTTGAGAGTTTTCTTTTCCCGGGGCTTCCAAATGATACAGGTCTTCTTTAAACTTGGGGAGTTGCCCCGTGCCTTCTAAAATCTCGGGCTTGACCAAGGAAGGCGGCTCGATTTCCTGATACCCCGCTTTAAAATGGAGGTCTAGCGTGAAATTGATCAGCGCGCGCATAAGACGAGCGCCGGAGCCTTTCCATAAAGCGAAGCGCGATCCGGAGAGTTTGGCCGCCGCAGCAAAATCCAAAATTCCCAGATTTTCACCGATTGTTTGATGATCCAAGGGCTTAAAATCGAAAACCCCGGGCTTTTGACCGAAACGAACCGGGCGATTATCCTCTTCGTTTTTGCCGCGAGGAACGCTTTCGTGCGGCAAATTAGGCAGGCTGAGCAGAGCTTCTCTCAGCGGAGAAAACAAAACCTCCAAGGATTTCTCTTTTTCTTCCATTGCCAATTTTAAACGCCCCACTTCCTCAAGCAATTTTTGCGCCTCTTCTTGCGCTCCGCTGGCTTTTGCCTTCCCGACTGATTGCGACAAAGCGTTTCGTTTCGCGCGCAAGGCTTCCACTTCCTGTAAAAGGGCCCTGTGGTCCGAGTCCATTTTAATCGCCGCTTCCAAACTCGCTTTATAGCGTTCATTGCGCGAAGAGAGAGAATCTAAAACTTTTTCAGGGCTTTTTCTTAAAAGCGCGGAATCAATCATTATTTTTTCTCCAAAGAAGGGCTATCTTCGGCGACGTTTAAAACCGTTTGCGTCGTTTTAAGAGCCGAATTTTCCCCTTGTCTTGGTTCAATCATCACTTCTATTTTAATTTTTGCGGGCTTCCAGCCTTCCAGGGCCAGCCGTTTAAAATAGTCTTTCACCGGCTCGGTCACGTCAAACACAACCGGAAGAGTTTGACCCGATTTTAGAATCGGCACCCGCCTTTCATCCACCGCAAAGGGAATGGTCCAGCCCTTATCCTTTTCAGGGTTTGAGATGGAGTAGACCTTGGCGGAAATGGTATAACGCAAAAGAATTCCTTCCCGGCTTTTGCCTTGATTATTGATATTTAAGACCGCTTTTAAGCGCCCTTTGAGATATCCATTCGGTGACAATAGAATCTCATCAATCGGAGCCGGCGCGCTATTTTCCCGCTTATTGAGAACCTGCCAAGACCAATCTCCAAATGAGACTGTCGCGAAAGCCGGGCTTTCAAAGCCCGCAAAAATCGCGATCAAAATGGCGATTTTCCAGTAAGGGATTTTCATTCCGCCGACGCTTCGGAAACCCCTATAGGTTCTGCTGCGACCGGAGAAACGCGCGCGACCTTGTCTTCTTCATCCATGCGGACAAGCCTGACTCCTTGCGTATTGCGGGAAATGACCTTGATATCCTTGCAGCGAAGGCGAATCATCTTTCCTTTCTCGGTCATGACCATCAAGTCGTCTTCATCCGTGACCAATTTGACTCCGATAACCGTTCCATTTCTCTCTGTAGCCTTGATCGTGATAATCCCCGATCCGCCGCGATGCTGTCCCCGGTATTCGGAAAGATCCGTACGCTTTCCAAAGCCGTTCTCGCAAACGGTCAGGAGGGTCTTTTTGCTGTCGGATGGAAACGCCTCCATGCCGATAACCTGATCTCCTTTATCGAGCCGAATTCCGCGCACGCCCATCGCGGTTCTTCCCATCGCGCGGACATCGGATTCCGAGAAACGAATAGCCATTCCAGCCTTAGTAGCGATCAAAAGCCCATCCGAACCGCTGGTATGCTGGACTTCGACCAAGACATCGCCCTCATCCAAGGATAAGGCGATGAGCCCGCTGCGGCGAATATGCTCAAACTCCGACAGCGGCGTTTTCTTAATCGTGCCATTTCGGGTGCACATGACGAGGAAACTTTCCTTGCCCTTTTTCTCTTCAAAAGAACGAATCGCGATTGAAGAAGTAATTTTTTCCTCTCCGGTCAAGGCCAATAAGTTGACGACCGCCTTGCCGCGGGAAGCCCGTCCCGCCTCGGGAACCTCAAAAGCCCTCAAGGCGAAAGCTCGGCCTCTGTTGGTGAAAAACAGAAGAGTCGCGTGGGTGTCGGTAATAAAGAAATGTTCGATAAAGTCTTCTTCTTTGACGTCCGCTCCGGTCACTCCTTTGCCGCCTCTTCCCTGGGCTTGGTAAGTCGTAACCGGAATCCGTTTAATGTACCCGGAGTTGGAAAGGCTGATCACGACATCTTCTTTCGCGATTAAGTCTTCTAAAGACATCTCGGCGGCTTCGCTGGTAATCTGGGTGCGGCGTTCTTGAGCGAAAGATTTTTTAACCTCTTCCAACTCTTTGACCACGATTGCCATGATTTTTTGAACGTCCGCGAGAATCCCTTTAAGTTCCGCGATTCTCTTTTTCAACGCGTCGTATTCCGCCTCCAAATCTCCAACGGAGAGTTTGGTCAGCTGAGACAAACGCATATCCAGAATCGCTTGCGCCTGTATTTTGCTGAGTTCAAATTCCGCGATTAATTTTTGGCGCGCCTCTTCCGAATCCTTGGCTCCCCTGATGATTTTAATGACGCGATCTATATTTTTGACCGCGATTAAAAACCCTTCCAGGATATGCGCCCGGTCCAGCGCTTTTTTAAGCTGGAATTTCGTGCGCCGGGTCACGACCGTCTTTCGGTGCTGAATGAAATGCCCGATAATCTCTCGAACCGGCAAAATTCTCGGCCTTCCGTCGACCAAGGACAATAAAATAACGCCGAAAGAAGTCTCAAGGGCCGTATGCTTAAAGAGTTGGTTTAAAACGACATTGGCGTTTCCATCGCGTTTAACTTCGATGACAACCCGCATCCCGCTTCTATCCGATTCGTCTCGAATATCCGATATGTCCGGAATCTTTTTATCGCGGACAAGTCCCGCTATGGTCTCAAGAAGCGTCGCCTTGTTGACCTGGTAGGGGAGTTCGGTCACGATGATGGCTTGTCTCCCGCCCTTGATATCCTCAATATCGGTCTTGGCTTGAATCCTGACCGATCCGCGCCCGGTTTCAAAATAATCGCGAATTCCGGCTCTGCCGCGAATAATTCCGCCGGTCGGAAAATCGGGGCCTTTTAGAATTTTAAAAAGCTCCTTGGAATCGAGATTGGGGTCTTTAATTAAAGCGATGGCGGCGTCACAGACTTCCGTCAAATTATGCGGCGGGATATTCGTCGCCATTCCAACCGCGATGCCGGAAGAGCCGTTGACCAGCAGATTGGGAGATTGGCTTGGCAAAACCGTGGGCTCAACGGTGTTTCCGTCGAAATTGGGAACGAAATCAACCGTTTCCTCCTCGATATCGGCTAACAGATTCTCTCCGAATTTTGAGAGTCGGCACTCGGTATAACGATAGGCCGCCGCAGGGTCTCCATCGACGGAACCAAAATTTCCCTGACCGTCAACCAAGGGATGGAGAAGCGAAAAATCCTGCACCATGCGCACCAAGGCGTCATAGACCGCCATGTCGCCGTGAGGATGGTATTTTTTCAAAACCTCGCCGACGACTCCGGCGCATTTGGAATATTTTTTATTCGAGGCGAGCCCCTCCGAATGCATCGCGTATAAAATGCGGCGATGAACGGGTTTGAGACCGTCTCTAACGTCCGGAAGAGCCCGGCCGACGATGACCGACATCGAATAATCGATATAAGACGCCTTCATCTCCGCGCCGATATCGCGCGGCAAAATGTTTCCCGATGGTTCCTGTGGTTTAGTTTCTTCCGCTTTGCTCATTTTTTAAATCCCCCTGATTATCTAAATTTTCTACTTTTTCTCTCAATCCCTTCGTGAATCAGTTTTAAAACGTCCGCTTTGACTCGCTCGGCGACCACGAGGGCTTCTTGACTCTCTTCTCTGCTTGGATCATCTCCAAACGCGGGATATCGGGCCGCAACGGCATAATTTGAAAATCTGCCCCAGTCAGCCTCGCTTATTTTCGCCCTCGCATCCACTGGGAGAAGAGAGATCAACTCTCCAATATCATGAATTTTTGGAAATTCAATTTGAAGATGGCAAAGCAGAGCCTTAATATATTTTTCAATCGCCTGCTGCGAGTGAAAACAAGCGGTGTCATATGGGCAATCTTTCTCAAGGTTTAACGTATTTTTCGCGTTAATTAAATCATGATCGGCTTTACTCATCCATGCTTGGACCACGTCTTCTTTCGTCATGATTCGGCCTTTTTATAGAGAACCTTTCCATCTCGAGCGACGATGCGGCCAATAGTCCCCACCCATGGTTTTTGCTCTTCATAGTCTTGCCGCGTCAATACGATGATGTCCTTAGATATGCCCATCCCATGAAGACACCTATGGATTTCGACTGCCCTGTCCATATGCCGACCTGGCAAACTTGAAAAAATAACCGCTAAATCCACGTCGCTGTCCTTGCCGGCTTCGCCGCGGGCTTGAGAACCAAAAAGTATGATCTCCTCCGGGTCAAACCCGGCGACAATTCGATTCACCATTTCCGAAATAAGCGGCTGAACCTGATTGGGAATCATAAAACCATGCGCGAATCGGAATTTAAACTACACATCCAGATTCTTGACTTCCTTGGCGTGCCGCTCGATAAAGGCGCGCCGCGGCTCGACTTTATCGCCCATCAAGGTGGTAAAGGCCAGTTCCGCATCCGCCGGATCTTCCAATACGACTTTAAGAAGCTTACGGCGCTTGGGGTCCATCGTGGTTTCCCATAGTTGATCGGGATTCATTTCTCCAAGACCTTTATAGCGTTGAATACTCGCCCCCGATCTTCCCGCCTCCCTAACCGTCTCAATCAAATCCTTGAGGCTATAGCCCTCTTTTTCGCTTTTGTCGCTGACGGCTTTAAACAAGGGCTTTGTTTTTTCATCCCGCATAATGTCATACCAGCGGATATCTAGACCCAATGACTCAAGCTGGTTGGCTATTTTCGACAATCGCGCCATCTCCCACAATTCCTGCATATCGGGCTCGAGGGCTTCTTCATCAATTTCGATATTAGATGAAACTTCGCTTCCGTTTTCAGCCGTCGGCTTTTCAGATTTTCTCAACTCAAGCAATTTCTCTTTTTCCTTCGCGACAAACTGATCCCGATACTCATGCCACTCTTTGTCGCTATAGAAAAACAAATAATTTCCCGCCGAGGCTTCGACCCGGTAAAGCGGCAATTGTTTTTTATCATAGAAGACGACAAAATTTTCCAGATACATGCTTTTTCTTTCTAAATGGCGCAACGCGCTTTCTAAGTCCGCGATGATTTTAACCAAATCCTTAAGTTCGGATTTGTCCAGCTTTTTTGATTTTCCATTGGCGGGATTAATCGCCGTGATTTCAACCGAGCCCAAACCTTCATTTAAAAGCCAAGCCTCCATTTTCTCCTCGGTTTCCACATACATCTCATTTTTCCCTTTTTTAACTTTATACAAGGGCGGCTGGGCGATATAGACATTCCCCTTTTCAATCAAAGCTCGCATCTGGCGATAAAAGAAAGTGAGAATCAAGGTGCGGATATGTTGGCCGTCGACATCGGCGTCGGCCATGATGATGAGTTTGTGGTAGCGCAATTTTTCAAGTTTAAAGCCTTCATCTCCCTCCGATCCAATTCCCGTTCCTATGGCGGCAATCAGCGTGCGCACTTCTTCGTTTGAGAGAATTTTAACCAAACGCGCTTTTTCGACATTCAATATTTTTCCCTTAATCGGCAAAATCGCCTGAAAAACGCGATCCCGGCCTTGCTTGGCTGAACCGCCGGCGGAATCTCCCTCGACTATGAAAAGTTCGGATCTTTCCGGATCTCTTTCCTGACAATCGGCCAATTTCCCGGGCAAAGACGAGCCGTCTAAAACTCCTTTGCGGCGCGTAAGGTCCCGAGCTTTTTTGGCCGCTTCCCGGGCTTCGGCCGCGGCAATCGCTTTTTGAGAAATAGCTTTTGCAGTCGCTGGGTTTTCTTCAAAGAAAATTCCCAAGCTCTCGCCCACGATTGATTTGACGATGCCTTCCACTTCCTGGTTTCCCAATTTAGTCTTCGTTTGACCCTCAAATTGAGGATTGGGGATTTTAATGGAAACAACCGCGCAAAGGCCTTCCCGAACGTCATCTCCGGTAACGGTAAAATTTTTGCCTTTGAGCAAGTCATATTTTTTGATGTAGTCATTGATAACGCGGGTTAAGGCTGAACGGAAGCCCGCCAAGTGCGTTCCGCCTTCCGGAGTTTTAATATCGTTGACAAAACTGAAGACATTTTCCGAGTAGTCTTCGTTGTATTGAATGGAGAAATCAACCACCGTGTCTTCTTTGGATTTAGACGCGGAAATAGGCTCTGCGTGAAGAGGTTTTTTATTCGCATTAAGAAAACGGACAAACTGCGAGATGCCCCCTTCATAATGAAAAGTGTGTTTTTTGTCATCATGTTCGTCGATAATCGTAATTTTCGCCCCGGCATTTAAGAAGGCGATTTCCCGAAGGCGATTCGAAAGAATGTCGTAGGAAAATTTTGTCTCGCTAAAAATATCGGCGTCGGGTTTAAATGTAACCCTGGTTCCGTGATCCTGGGTTTTTCCGGTCACTTCAACCGGCCCTTCGGGTTTGCCCCGCTTATAGGACTGCGTCCAAATTTTACCTTCACGGTAAACTTCGACTTTTAAATGTTCGGACAACGCGTTGACGACCGAAACTCCAACTCCGTGAAGACCTCCGGAAACCTTATAGGCCCCTTTGTCGAATTTTCCTCCCGCGTGAAGAACGGTTAAAACCACTTCAAGGGCGGATTTTCCCCGGATATTGGCGGGGAGTTTTGGATCTTTCATCGGATCGACCGGAATACCGGAGCCGTCATCTAAAACGGTGACGGAATCGTCTTGGTGCAAAATCACGTCCACAGCGGTACAGCGCCCTGCCAATATCTCATCAACCGAGTTGTCGACGACTTCATAGACTAAATGATGAAGACCGGCGGGGCCGGTAGTTCCGATGTACATGGCCGGCCTTTTCCGGACCGCCTCTAATCCTTCAAGAACTTGAATTTTTGAAGCGTCGTAATTATCGTTTTTCATATCCGCTTCTTTTTCTTTAATCACGGAAGAATCCGCCATATTTTTTCTCCTTTGAACAGTCACAACAGACTCAAAATACTACCTATCAAACGCGTTTTCACCCGGCTTTTTAAAACTGGACACGACCCCTTTAACCCAGGGTTTTTGAAAATATTTGTTTAAGCTCTCGACAACCTGCCGGCTTCTCGCCTGAAGCTCTTGGGCCGCGGCGGAAGACGAAACCTGAATTAAAACCTTTCCCTTTTTAACCCCGGACAGCTTCCAATAATTCACATATCCCCACTCCTTATCCCAAACGGAGTTAAGAACCGCCATACGGTCTAAATTAAGGCCGGTCCGAAACTGAAACGATCGAACTAAATCTTTTCCGCTTGAAATCACACCGGGGCCTCGACTCTCATCGGCATAATGATAAAGAAATAGTCTTTCCCTTTTTCGGGTTCGATGCGAACAGGGTTTGAAGAAGTCGTAAAACTCATCCGAACCGATTCAGAATCAATTCTCTTGAGCGCTTCAACCATAAACGCCGGGTTAAAGGCGATATCAAATTTGCTTCCGGAATATTTGATTGGAATTTCGTCGTCATATTCGGAATAAGGGCTAATCGCAGAAATTTTAAGGGCTTCCGGATTAAGCGAATAAGAAACCGTTCCGCCGCGATCCCCCACGCATAGAGCGGCGCGCTTGGTTGAGGTCAATAAATCGGCGGTGTTGGCGGTGATAGAGAAATCTGTCTTTTCCGGTATCACCCTTTTATAGTTAGGAAAAGTTCCGCTGACCAAACGAGATAAAAGAGTGGTTTGATTAAATTCAAACACGATTTGATTTTCCGTAATGGTAATTTTAATCTTTTTAGCGGAATCAGAATCTATTTTATGAAGAGCGGCCAGCCGTAAAAACTCGGAAAGGGTTTTATGCGGAATAATAGATTGAAAACTGGCTTCTTTAGGAAGAGCTTCTTGAGAGCTGACAGCCAGGCGGCGGCCGTCGGTGGCGATCATATCCAATTTTCCCTTTTCGGCGGACCAAAAAACTCCGCTTAACACGTGATTAACTTCCGGCAGGGAAGTCGAAAACAAGGTTTTTGAAATCATCTCCAAAATTGGCTCCGCTAAAACGCTGAAAGTTTTTTCTTTATTGACGGTTGGAAAAACCGGATATTCGTTTTTAGGGCTTCCGGAAACTAAAAAATAAGACCTTCCGCATCTGAGGGAAAGTTTTCCATTAGAGTCAATGTTTAGAGAAATATTTTGGCCTTCCGGAAAACTATGCAGCATTTCTGAAAATTTTTTAGCGGGAACGGCGATGCTTCCCGCGCTTTCTATTTGAGCTTTAACGTAATGTTTAACCCCTATTTCCAGATCCGTTGCCGTGAGTTTTAAGAGAGAGCCTTCAGTCTCTAAAAGAAAATTCATTAATATGGGAAGAGTGGTTCGGCTGGATAATCCCGCTTGAATCGTTTGAATTCCATCCACTAGATCGTTTTTATTACAAGTAACTTTCATATTCATATCCTTAGTATAGGCCTGGGTTTTGTGGATAAACTCTTCCAATCATAAAAATCTCTTTTAAAATTAAATAAAAAACCATGCTTTCGTTAAAAGCTTAAAAGTAAAATTTTATCCACAGTATTCACAAAAAATTTTTTATAAACAAAATTTTTAAGCTTTAAGCTCTTTATCCCCATCTTTATCACTCAAATTTTTTATCTTCAACCATTTTGATATCAGACTGAAGTTTATTGATCATTTCCAGGAAAAAGGGGTCTTCTTCGACTTTTTTTCTGATTTTATCCCGCGCGTGAATAACAGTCGTATGATCTTTTCCGCCAAAAGCTCTCCCAATATCTTTAAGAGACATATCGGTCATCGCGCAGCATAAATACATGGCGACCTGCCTGGGAATGGAAATAGAAGCGTAGCGCTGACTCCCTTTTAAATCTTTGACGTCTACCGAATATTTATAAGCGACCACCCTTTGAATCGTTTCAACTGATATAGAATACGAATTTTCGTTGGCGATCGAGTCTTTCAAAATTTCTTTCGCGTAATCAATCGAGAGAGGGTTGCCTGTCGCTAAAGAAAAAGCTTTAAGGCGAATCAAGGCTCCTTCCAAGGCGCGAACGTTGGTTTTAATGGAGCTGGAGAGAAACAAAATCACGTCATCCGGGACAAAGAAGCCTTCGAGCTCGGCTTTTTTTCTTAAAATGGCGATGCGGGTTTCTATATCCGGAATCTTGATATCGGCGATAACCCCCCACTCAAGCCTTGAAATCAGGCGCTTTTCATAAGGAGTCATTTCTTTGGGCGAGCGATCCGAAGATATCACCAATTGCTTGTGCGCGTTAAAAAGGGCGTTAAAGGTATGAAAAAACTCTTCCTCGCTTCGTTCTTTAGCGATTAAAAATTGGAGATCATCCATTAAAAGGCAATCTAAACTTCGATATTTATTGCGAAAGTTTTCGGTCGTGTTATGGCGGATGCATTCCACATATTCGTTGACGAATTGTTCGGAAGTGGTGTAGAGAACGCGTGTGGAGGGATTTTCTTTTCTCAAGGCGTGTCCTATCGCGTGCATGAGGTGGGTTTTCCCAAGCCCGACGCCGCCGTAGATTACGAAAGGATTGTATTGGATTCCAGGTTTTTTGACGATGGCTTCGGCGGTCGCATGGGCAAAGCGGTTGGAAGCCCCCACGACAAAAGTCGAAAAAGTGTATTTCGGGTTTAAATCGCTGGCTCTAAAATCATATTGAGGGCTTGGTTCTGAAATAGGATCGGTCTCAAGAATGCCGTTTTTGATGTCCTTGGTTAGATCGTAATCATAGTCAATTGAAGAAACCGACTCCAGGTTTTTTTTGAAATGCTCTAGAATTTTTTTCTGATAATTTTTTTTAATCCAATCAGAAAAATATTTATTGGGGACCTTGAGACGCAAAACCCCATGATCTAAATTGATTGATTCAATGGGTTGAAGCCACAAGTCCGCTTGTTCATCCCCAATTTCACCGCGAAGCTCAGTAATGGTTTGTGACCATAAAGCGGTTATTTGAGAGTTATCCACAGGTTTTCCACCTATGTGAATCTAGAGGGTGTTCTTTTAAATTATATTTTAAAAATAAGTATTTTTTACTAAAAAATTCAGTCAAACACGACCCCCTGCGGCAAATTAATTCGTCTGATATAAAAGAAACAGGAATGCGAACACCAGGCGCATTCCTTGTCTTTATCATAGCTCATTTCTCGACGGGAGTCAAACGGAATTTAAACGGAGGATTGAATTTAATCGGAATGTGATAGGATTAGGGAATGAACATGGTGGAAGAATTTTTAAAACTGATGAATAATAGCGCCGTCATCGAAGTGATGGTTAATGAAGATGGCGCGGTTTATATCGAGCGTTCGGGTTTATCTTTTGTCGAAAAAACTTCTCTGGTCCTCGGAAATCCAGAACGCCAGGAGGTTTTGAAATCCATAGCCGGGGCGGCGACCCTGACTCCGCAAAGGCCGTATGCGGATTTGCTCGGCGTCGACGGTTCTCGCATACACGCAATCGGCTACCCAATCGTGAAATCTCTCGCTTTAACGGTTCGCAAGCGTCCCCAGAAGCGCCCTTCAATTGAAGAGATGGTTCAACTCCAAACCTTAAGCGCCGCCTGCGCGAATTTTCTGGTCTATGCCGTTCAATTAAAGAAAAATATCATGATCTGCGGAGGCACGAGTTCGGGAAAAACGACCTTGCTCAACGCATTGGCGGCGCATTGCCAACCCCAAGAGCGGATTTTGATTCTTGAGGATACTCCGGAACTCACCTTGCCTCAGCCGCACGTGATGTATTTAAGGACGCGGATTGCCGATCAAAGCGGGCTTCCCGATATTACGTTAAGAGAACTCGTCATTAACACGCTTCGGATGCGTCCTGACCGCCTAATCGTCGGGGAATGTAGAGGCCCTGAAGCGGCCGATATGCTGGGAGCGATGAATGTGGGCCAAGACGGTCTTTTAAGTACGCTTCATGCCAGTTCTTCCCGCGAGGTCTTGGCGCGATTAGAGACCTTGGTTTTAATGTCGGGAATTGAGATGCCGCTCAAGGCGGTTCGCTCTCAAATCTCGACTGCGCTTGACTTGATTGTCTTCATGGCGCGTTTGGCGGACGGGAAACGGCGCGTCATTTCCGTCGTTGAAGTGACTGGTATGGAATTAGACAATATCACCATGTCGGAACTTTTTTCAGCGGATATTCGAAAATCGCCCGAGGGGATGTCCGTTTCTCTTAAAAGCACGGGCTTAAGACCCAAATTTTACGATCAATTAAGGAGCCAAGGTTTTGAACCGCCGATGAATTTTTTTGAAAATTCATGAGTCTCAGCGTTCGCTTAGTCCTTGTTTTTTCGCTTTACGGCCTCATTCTGGCCGCCGGTTTTCAATACCTTTACGTCTTGTCGGTCAAACGAGAATCTTTTCTATTGGCCGAGAATATGGCTCAATCCGAACAGAAAGCCATTGAGGTCCTCATTAACAAAGAAGCGGCGCGCGGGCATTGGAATCAAGTCGAGAAATACCTAGGAGATATGATTCGCCAGACAGGCATTGCCGCGATTTCTATTTTGGATAATCGCGGAAAATATTTATTGCAAAGGTCCGATCAAATGATGTGGCTTAAACGCTTGCCTCACCCCGGGCTTTCTATGTCCAAATGCTCGGACGGTTTTTATGATTTAGAATCTCCTTTTAGACTTCCCCATGGGCGTTGGGGAAAACTTTTAGTCTCTTTTCATACTGATTCCGTGGAAAATAGCTTGAGCCGCGTGCAGGCCCAAGCGATTGCCTCGGCGGTGATGGCTTTTTTGGCCATTATCCTTAGCGCCTGGCTGATGGGAACATGGCTTGGTTTTCGCCTTGAACGTTTGGTTCCTCGCATTGAATCCTTGGCGGAGGACCCGGAAAACTTTAAGCCCATTAAATTGGACGGAAAAATAAAAGACGAGGCCTGGCGCTTAACCGAGGCCTTTAATTCCCTGGGACACTCTTTGAAAAAAGAAATTCGCCGCCGCAGCGAGTTGGAGGCGGAAAAAGCGGAACTTGCGGCGATGTTGGTTCATGATTTTAAAAGCCCGATTACGGTCATTCGAGCCGGAATTTCCTTTATTAATGAAGAGGTTTCGGAGAAACTGCCGCTCAAAGACTGGCTGATTCTGGAGAGAACTTTCAGGATGGTCCAATCTTCCGTGGAACGCCTTCATCGGATGGTGGAAGATGTTTTGCAGTTGGCTAAAATGGAGGAAAAGTCTTATTCCCAAGACGCCTCTTTTGTCGACTTGGGAGCCATGATAATTTCCGCTCAAAGAGATTTTGATTTAGTCGCCAGATCTCGGGGGCAGACGATTTCAGTCGATCCAATACCCAAGGCCTATCCGTCCGTTTTGGGAGATCCGGTTTTACTAAGAAGGGTTCTTGATAATCTGATCTATAACGCCATTGAACACACTCCGCAGGGAGGCGCTATCCAGCTTTCAATTTCAAAAACGCATGAGGGGGTCAGAGTCAGCGTTTCTGATTCCGGTCCCGGAATTCCTAAGGAGGCGCGCAAAGATATTTTCAAAAAATTCTTCCAAAAAGAGATTAAGCGTCATATCGGAAACGTCGGATTGGGCCTGGCCTTGTGCGAAAAAGTGATTCTGAGGCATAAGGGAACGATCGGGATTGAAGACGCAAAGCCTAGAGGAGCCTGCTTTTACTTTGTTTTGCCGGAAGCGCGAGAGGCGTAGGCGCGCTGGCCTTTCGCGATTAGAGATTTAACCGCGTCAAGGTGAAGACCGATGACATTGTCCAAGGGGCCGTCAATGGATTCAATAAAAGGATCGTCTCGGTCCTGAACGGCGTAAGAGCCGGCCTTATCCAAATGCTTTCCGGCCAAAGATGAAAGCTCTTTTTCCCCCAATTTTTTGGCCTGAAGTTTGGTGACAGAGGCGGTTTTAAAAATTATTTTCCCGCCGTCAATAACGAGAGCCGCGCCGGTATAGACTTTGTGTTTGTGCCCGTTTAGAAATTCAATAATGCGCCTTGAGTCTTTCTCGTTTCTGGGTTTTCCTATGATCTTGCCTCTCGATACGACGGTGGTGTCGGCTCCCAAAACCCAAAATTCTTTATTTCTTTTGGCCACAAACAGCGCTTTTTTGACCGCGAGTTGAATAACCATCTTTCGGGGATTTCTCTCGCGGGTGTTCTCCGAAACATGGCTGGGAATAATTTTGAACGGAATTTTGAGCTTAGAGAGAAGTTTTTTGCGCTGGGGAGAAGAGGAGGCTAAAATGAGCGGTTTTAGCGGACGCATTACCTTGTGCTTTTCGATATCCAATCAAGATAAGAAGAATGCCCGTCTTTAATCTCAAGGGTCAAAAATTCAGGAAGTTCGTAGCTGTGGCGCTTAAGAATCCATTTTTTGAGGCGCTCAATCAAAGCGGACCTGGTTTTAATCAATAGGAGAATTTCTTTTTCCGATTGCGCGCGGTTTTTCCAAAAATAAAAAGATGCCGAGATTGGAATTAAAGAGACGCAGGCGGCCAGTTTTTCCTTGACTAAGGCTTGGGCCAGATTCCGGGCTTCCGAATTCTTTGAGACCGTCGTCAACGCCAGGCAAAATTTTGGTTTAGAATATTTTTTCACCGGTAAGTTTGAGAGCCGACGACCATAATCTTAAGCATATTCGAGGCTTTGTGCTTGGCCGTTCCTCCCGCAGTGATGAGAACGGTTTGCCCTTTTTTAATCAAACTCTTTTTAAGAAGAGTCCTTTCTCCCGTGGAGAGCATTTGATCGGTGGAATTTCCCAAGGGAGAAATTATCGGCGTAATCCCCCAATAAAGCGCGATCTGATTAAACGTCGATTGAAGGGGAGTTAAAGCGTAGATGGGCGCATTGGGCCTGTATTTTGACATGACCTTGGCGGACCATCCGGTCATTGTATAGACAATCACCGCATCGGCCCCGGTTACGTCGCAGGCATCATGGGCCGCCCGGGCCAAGGCGTTGGCGAACCCGGTTTTAGAGTTGTCGTTGATCCCGTGCGGGATATTGTTGTAGCGAAACGGCGAGTTCTCGGCTTTTTGGATAATGTCGGCCATTATTGAGACCGCTTCTATTGGATATTTGCCGACGGCCGTTTCCGCTGAAAGCATCACGACATCGGCGCCGTCATAGATGGCGTTGGCGACATCCGAGGCTTCGGCCCTGGTCGGGGTCGATTTTGAAATCATAGACTCAAGCATTTGAGTGGCTACAATTCCAAGCTTTCCCATCTCATTGGCTTTTTTTATCATTTGCTTCTGAAGACTGGGAACTTCTGCCGGAGACAGTTCCACTGCCAGATCTCCTCTAGCTACCATGATCCCGTCCGAAAACTTGAGAATCGAATCTAGGTTTTCGATGCCAAGTGGGTGTTCGATTTTCGCGATGATATTCATCGGAGAATTAGCGGCTTTGAGAATTTTTTTTGCGAGAATGACGTCTTCCGGCCTTCGGACAAAGGAAAGAGCGACATGGCTAATGCCCATTTTAATTCCCACTTTCAAATCTTCGATATCTTTGCGGGTTAAAGCGGGAAGATCGATATCGGCGCCCGGGAGGTTCATTCCTTTATGCTCGGCGAGCATCCCTCCAACCACAACTTCGCAATCTACAAAATTATCGCCTTTTTTAACGACCTTTAAAACTTTAGATCCATCATCCAATAAAATTTTAGATTTAAGAGAAACCGCCTGGGGAAGTTTTTTGAAATCCGTTGGTATTTCCGAAGGCGTTCCCAAAATGGGCCTTGTGGTGATCCGAATTGTGGATCCCTGAATTAGGGGAATGGGTTTCCCCCCCTCTAAATTTCCTATTCGAAGACGAGGACCTTGGAGGTCCATCACGATAGAGCAAGGGATTTGAGTTTTTCCGGAGGCGGCTCTAATCTGATTGACCAATGGAGCGAGTTTTTCCATCGGAGCGTGGGAACAGTTAAGACGAAAAGCGTTAACGCCCGATTTTAAGAGTTTTTCCATCATCTCCATGCTTGAAGATGCGGGGCCTAATGTGGCTAAAATTTTTGTTTTTTTGGAAGCTAGCAGCGTGTTCAACATCGGAGTATCCTTTATAAAGGTTCACCCGCGGTTCTCGCTTGACTTAGCGCGCGCCGCGGGTGAACCCATACAAACGAAAATCAGGGAATAGATTCCATGACCCGTTTGAGTTGTTCTTCCGTTTTTCCGACGATTTCTACAGTTTTTTCCCGGCCGTTGGCTCCGCGCAGGATGTTGACTTTCTTATTGGGAACCTCGAAGAATTCAGCCAGGTAATCCTTAAGAGCCGCATTTGATTTCTTATCAATGGCGGGGGCGGCGACCTTAACTCTCAAAACGCTTCCGATACGGCTGACGACTTCGTTTTCCGGAGCGTTTGGGATGACACGAACCTTTACGATCATGAATGTCCTCCCTTCCTAGGATTTGTACCTTCACTTATTGTAGCATTTTTTATATTGTGTCTCAAGAGAGCTGTGAGTGAACAAAGAAGAAATTATAGATCGCTTCCATTCATATGAGCCGGCCATCGACGCCGTTTTGATATCCAAGGCCTACGAGTTTTCCGAGAAGGCCCATTCAAAACAGGCCCGCGCCAGCGGCGAGCATTATTTTGTCCATTGCCATGCCGTCGCTTCGTCCTTGGTGGATTGGAAAATGGATCTGCCCACCATCTGCGCGGGGCTTCTCCATGACGTCATTGAAGACACTCCGGTCAAAGACGACGTCTTGCGCCAGGAGTTTGGAGATGAAATTACGAAATTAGTCTTGGGGATGACCAAGCTCGATCATCTCCAATTTCAGTCCCGAGATGACGCGCAGGCGGCCAACTGGCGGAAAATGCTTTTAGCGACGGCCCAGGATATCCGGGTCATTATCATCAAATTGGCGGATCGTCTTCATAACATGAAGACGATTAATTTTCTCGAGGCTGAGCGGCAAAAGCGGATCGCCGAAGAAACGATTTCCCTTTACGCGCCTCTGGCTCACCGTTTGGGGATGTTTGAAATTAAAAGCGAACTTGAAGATTTGGCCTTTGCGGTTCTGGAACCCAAGGAATACCATTCCTTGAGTCAAAAGCTGGAGGCCAGGATTGCCGAAAAGGAAAAAACCCTGGCGGAATTTACTGCGGCCTTGGAAGCGGCGCTTGCCTCTTCTCAAATACCGCACCGTATTTTGACCCGGACCAAAAGCATTTATTCTATTTATCAGAAAATGCTCAGACAGGCAAAGCCCTTTGAGGAAATACAAGACGCATTGGGAGTTCGAATTATCACCGATACGATATCTCACTGCTACGCCCTTTTGGGCATGGTTCACTCCCGCTTTAAACCGCTAGCAGGAACTTTCACCGATTATATCTCTTTGCCTAAAATCAATCTCTATCAAAGCCTCCACACGACCGTCATGGGCCCGCAAGGAGCCTTAATTGAAGTTCAAATACGCACTGAAGAAATGAACCGCACTTGCGAATATGGAATTGCCGCGCATTGGCGATATAAGACCGGAGACGGGAAAGAAGACCTTCATCTGGAAGAGAAGCTCAATTGGCTTCGCCAGTGGATTGAATGGCTTCAGGATTTGAAAAGCCCCAGGGAATTTCTGGAAAGTTTGGCGACGGATTTGACTCTTCATCAGGTTTTTGTTTTTACCCCGAATGGAGAAGTCAAGGTTTTGCCCGCAGGAGCGACTCCTCTTGATTTTGCCTTTGCCGTTCACACCGAAATCGGATATTCCTGCATTGGGGCGGTCGTCAATAATAAAATGGTCAAGCTGGATTACGAACTTCAGTCTGGAGATATTTGCCAGGTTTTAACCCGCAAAAACTCAAATCCAAAAAAAGATTGGCTCCAGATTGTCCGCACCGCCCGCGCCAGATCCCGCATTCGCCGATATCTTAGAGATCACGGGCTCGAGTCGTAGTTTTTCCGGACAAACAATAAGGCGGTTGGGTCCTCATAAACGAGAGTCCATTTGGATTCCGGCATTAAAAGAGAATACCAAGACGAAAGTTGTTTTAAATGAGGGATTAAGGCCGCGTTAATTTTTTGAGAATCTAAAAATTCCCCCCAATTTTTGGGACTTAAGAGGGCTTTTTTTTGCGCCAATAAGAGATCATGAAAGATATACCTTCCGTCGCAATAAACTTTAAACCGAGGCCGTAATTTCCAAGCGAGGTAACCTCCCCATTCCCAGGGGTTGTAAAAGCGGAGTTTAGATAGAGAATTGTGTTGGGAGATGAAGGCCGTCGCTTTTTCCGGTAAAAGACCTCCGTCAAAAGGGAAATTTTTAATAGAGGACCTCCAAAAACTCCAGATAAAAAAGATGGATCCCAGGGCGATAATAAACGAGCCGTTGAGCGCGTATTTTTCCTTAAGCCGCATTTCCTTGAGCCAAGAACCTCCGGCCATCAAAAAGGCGATGACAAAATAAGGGGCGATTCTGCGGCGCTCCAAGGTCAGCAGGGATAAAAACAATATCAGGCAGAAAATCGGGCTATTTTTTTTTAAGTCTATTTGATTTGGTTGAGACAGAAGGGTTGCCGCCAAGGCCAGTAATAATAAGAGAAATACGACATCGGTTGGCCAATGACTTGGAGGGAGAAAATTAAAAGGACCCCATTCGGCGATAGAGTTAAGAGCGCTATTTTCTTTTAAGTGTATGAGGGCCACCTGATAAGGCCCTATTCCATAAGGGTTAATCAAGGTTCCTAAAAAAGCGGAAATGCCCCACAGGAAGGTTTTTTTGAATTCGGGGATTTCCCGGTATAAAAGGCGGAAAAAAGCGTAGATTCCAATCAGGGCTTCTCCAAATATAAAACCAGCGTGGAGATTCGACCACAAAATAAAAATCCCAAAAAATCCCCAGGAAATTTTTGAGTTTAAAATATTCGGGTTCTGCCGATCTATTTCAAGGGTTAGGAGAACCCAGGAGAAGAAAATGAGCGAAAACAGCTCGGGTCTGAGATCGGAATGAGATATCGAGGTGGCTGCCCATAATAAAAAGACGCTTATGATGAGGCTTTTTTCGATACGCTTTTGACGGAGACAGGTTTCAATGGGAATCCAGCCCAAAAAGAGAAGTAGCGATTTGAGTAAAAGAAGGGCTTTCCAGCCGCCAATTTTATAGAGACTTAAGAATATCAGTTGAGAGAGCCATTCAAAATCAATCCATGGCGCATGGGGGTTGCTCCAAGACAAAAAATCAAAACGCGGAAACGCGCGGTGAATGATCCCCCAGCGCGCGGCGGAAAAGCCCCAAAATAAATCGGGGTTTCTGATTGGAATCAGAAAAGCCGGCAAAGCGGCGACGAAAATAAGGGAGTAAAAAACAAGGGCTTTTATTTGTGGTTTTAGATTGGCTAATATGGAATAAGCGTCTGGGATTAGCCCGCGCTTAGGCATTCACGGGACGAACGGCTTTTCCCGAGCGAATACAGCGGGTGCAAACGTAGGTCGTTTGGGAACGTCCTTCCAAAACCACCTTCTGCTTTTGAAGGTTGGGGCGGAAAACGCGCTTGGTCCCGCGATGAGAATGACTATAAGAGCGGCCCGTAACCGGACCCTTTGAGCAGATGCTACATTTAAAAGCCATATGAGTAATGATACTAAAAACAACTTCCAAACTGCAAGGGACTTATCCGTTACCAGTTTAAGAGGAGTGGGTGAAAGCCGGGCAAAGACTCTTGAAAAATTGGGAATTAATAGCCTTTTAGATTTATTGAGGCATTTTCCGAGAGATTGGCAAGATCGACACGCGGCAAATCAATTTCCGGATCCGGACAAGCCCGCGTTGAGAGTATTTTTCGGAAAAGTGGTTCATGCGCGTTCTCTTTCCGCTGGAATGAGATTGTCTCTTTTTAAAGCGGAAATCGCGACCGCTGCCGGAACAGTGTTCGCGGTTTGGTTTAGGCGCAAGAATCCGCGTTTTGACGCGATGGAATCTCTTAAGAAAGAAATAAGTCTTGGCGCCAATATTTGGATCATAGGGCGGGCGGAAACCTCCATTTCCGGAAAATGCGAAGTTCGCGTGGAAGAATATTATCTTCAAGGCCAATCCGCTTACCTTCATGTCGACCGGTTAACCCCGATTTATCCTCTCACGGAAGGGTTGACGCAAAAGTTTTTCCGGGAAATTGAATGGCAGGCTCTGTCCGGGTCCGCGAAAGACGTTCCAGAATTTATTCCTCATTCAATTACCGTCAAGCGCCAGCTTCTTGTTCCGGAGCAGGCGGTCAAGGGAATTCATTTCCCGCAGTCTCGCCTAGAATTGGAAGAGGCGCGGCGCCGATTTGTCTATGAAGAGCTTTTCTTCTTAAGTCTAGCTTGGCAGATCAAGCGCCGGCAAACGCGGGAAGCGAATAAAAATTTCAATTATCAGATTAAACGCTCTCTTTTGACTCCTTTTAAAAATAAATTGGGTTTTGAGTTTACCGCCGCTCAGAAAAGGGCTATCAACGAAATTTTTTCCGATATGCAGGAATCTTTTCCGATGTCGCGGCTTTTGCAGGGAGACGTGGGATCGGGCAAAACAGCGGTCGCCATTTCGGCGATTCTTTTGACCGTCGAAAACGGAGCCCAGGCGGCTTTAATGGTTCCTTCTGAAATTCTCGCCGAGCAGCATTACGCGACTTTATCGAGGGCGCTTCAAGGTTTACCGGTCAAGATTGAGATTCTGACTTCCCGGCTTAAATCCAGAGAGAGAAAAGAAGCCCTGCGGAAAATCAAAGAAGGGGAAGTCGATATCGTGGTAGGGACGCACGCTTTAATTGAAGAGGATGTCGTATTTAAAAATTTGCGTTTGGCGGTTGTTGATGAGCAACATCGTTTCGGCGTGCGCCAAAGGGCGACCCTTAAGCGAAAAGGACAGCTGAGCGATCTTTTGGTCATGACAGCTACTCCGATTCCGCGGACTCTTGCCTTAGCTCTCTATGGAGATCTCGACGTCTCCACCTTGGATCAGATGCCGCCCGGGCGCGTGCCGCCAAGAACCTTCTTTTCCTCGGAAGCCAAGGCTCTTGAGGCCGTGCGCCGAGAAATTCAAAAAGGCCGACAGGCCTATATCGTTTATCCGGTCATTGAAGAGTCCGCCAAACAAGACCTTTTATCAGCCAAGGCCGAATTTAAGCGATTAAGCGAAGGCGTTTTTAGCGGCATTTCCTGCGGTCTCATTCACGGCGCGCTTAAAAGCGCGGATAAAATCGAGGTCATGGAAGATTTTAATTCTGGCAAGGTCAAGATTCTCATCGCGACCCAGGTCATTGAAATAGGAATCGATGTTCCCAACGCTTCGATCATGGTCATTCAAAACGCCGAGCGCTTTGGATTGGCCAGCTTGCATCAATTGCGCGGCCGCATTGGGAGAGGTTCGGGAGATTCTGAATGTCATTTGGTGGGAAACCCCCAGACTCCCGAAAGCAAAAGGCGAATTGAGGTTTTATTGGAAAGCCACGACGGTTTTAGGCTGAGCGAAGAGGATATGGCTTTGCGGGGCTCGGGCGAAATTATCGGCACGCTACAACATGGAGATTTTGGCTTTCATTTGGCGGATTTATCTAAAGATGAAGAGATTTTAAAGGAAGCTCGCGAGGACGCGGAGCAAATTTTATCCCAATATCCGAATTTGAATCTTCCCGAGCATGAATCATTGCGAATGCGGTTAAGAGATCTCTATCAGGAACACTGGAGCTTTATTGATTTGGCATAATTTAAAGATAGGAGACTTAAATGAAAATAGAGCGCGCGGCGGTCGTGGGAGCGGGGGCGATGGGTTCCGGTATCGCCCATGTTTTGGCTCTTAAGGGAATTTCAGTGGCCTTAATCGAGACAAGCGAGGCGTTCGCCAAAAAGGCGGTGGAGGGAATTTCCTCGAACATGGACCGCCAGATTAAAAAAGGCGTTATCGATTCTTCGGCCAAGGAAAAAGCCCTGGCTAACATTCAAACCGCCGTTGATTTGAGCGCGGCTAAAAACGCGCAGATAGTCATCGAGGCGGTTCCGGAGAAAATTGAAATAAAAAAAGACGTTTTTGCGCGCCTCGATTCTCTTTGCTCTCAAGAGGCGATTTTAGCGACCAACACCTCTTCGATTTCAATAACCCGCATCGCCGCTTTTACCCGCCGTCCCCAAAACGTCATCGGAATGCACTTCATGAATCCCGTTCCGGTGATGAAGCTGGTTGAAATCATCCGCGGGCTTGAGACCTCGGATTCAACTTGCCGGATCGTTAAGGACCTGACCTCATTGTTGGGGAAAACCCCGGCCATGTCCTTGGATTTTCCCGGTTTTATCTCCAATCGCGTCTTGATGCCGATGATTAACGAAGCCTGTTTCGCTTTGATGGAAGGCCTTTCCACGAAAGAAGATATAGACACCGTGATGAAATTGGGGATGAATCACCCGATGGGGCCTCTCGAACTTGCCGATTTTATAGGCCTTGACGTTTGCCTGGATATACTCAACGTCCTTTTTGAAGGTTTTGGCGATTCTAAATACAGGCCTTGTCCGCTTCTTAAGCAAATGGTCGCCTCCGGCCGACTTGGCCGAAAAACCAAAAGAGGTTTTTATGATTACCTCTGATCTTGAGCTTGAGTTTTCAGAATCCCAGATCATGACCCGCGATTTGGCGCGGAGTTTCGCCGAAAAAAGGCTCAAGCCACTCGCCCAGGAAATGGATGAAAACGAGGATATCCCGCAAGAATTGTTAAAAGAAGCGGCGGAATTGGGTTTTTTCGGGATGATGATTCCGGAAAAATACGGCGGCCTGGGGCTTGATTATCTCGCATATATTTTGGCGATGGAGGAAATAGCCAAGGCCGCGGCGGCTTTTCAGGTGGGGCTGACCGTGCACAATAGCTTGGTCTGTTCCGCCATATTAAAGTTTGGAACGGAAAAACAAAAGGAAAGATATCTTCCCAAGGCGGCGGCGGGAGAGTGGATTGGATCTTATAGCTTGTCTGAGCCCGGAGCCGGAACCGACGCGGGAAGCCTCAAAGCCTCGGCGGTTGTGGAAGGAGATCATTACATTCTCAATGGGGCCAAGGCCTGGGTGACCAACGCCGGAAGATCGCGGTTTTTTCTGGTTTTTGTCTCGACCGCCCCGTCTCTTAAAAACAAGGGAATCAGTTGCCTTATCGTTGATAAAGAAACCCCGGGATTATCCATCGGCAAAAAAGAAAAAAAACTGGGGATTCGGGCTTCGGATACCCGCGAAATTCGCTTTTCCAATGCCCGGGTTCCAAGGGAAAATCTTCTTGGGGAAGAAAACCACGGTTTTAAAATCGCCTTGACCCAGCTTAATTCCGGACGCATCGCGATAGCGGCGCAATCCTTGGGAATCGCGCGCGCGGCGTTTGAAGAGGCCGTCAAATACTCAAAGGCCCGCGAGCAATTTGGCCGTCCGCTCTCGGATTTTCAGGCGACTCAATTTAAAATCGCGGACATGGCGGTCGGCATCGAAGCCTCCCGGCTTTTGACCTATCAAGCCGCGCGCCTTATGGTTTCGGATAAGCCCTGCGCTCGACAAGCCTCGATGGCGAAGCTTTTTGCGTCCCAACACGCCAACAAAACGGCCTTTGAGGCCCTTCAAATTCACGGCGGAAACGGCTACATCCGCGAGTTTCCCGTCGAGCGCTATTTTAGAGACGCGCGAGTGACCGAAATCTACGAAGGGACCTCCGAGATTCAACGACTCATCATCGCTCGGGAAGTTTTAGCGGCCTAGGAGTTTTAAAAATTCTTCCCGGGTTCGGGGATCTTTGCGAAAGGATCCCAGCATCGCGCTTGTCACTGTCGGAGACAAAAGGCTTTTCGCGCCGCGCATTTCCATGCAAAGATGCCGCGCTTCAATGACGACGCCGACGCCCATGGGACTTAGCTTTTCTTTGAGGATTTCGGCGATTTGGCTGGTTAGGCGTTCCTGCACCTGAAGCCTGCGGGAAAAGGCCTCGACTAATTTCGGAATTTTAGAAAGCCCGACGATTTTTTTGTCCGGGATGTAGGCGACATGGACCTTGCCGAAAAAGGGCAAGAGATGGTGCTCGCAGAGGGAGTAGAAATTAATGTCTTTGACCAGGACCATTTCGCTGTAGGCGACGGTAAACAAGGCGTCGTTGATGATGGCATCCGGGTCGGCGGAATAGCCCGATGTCAGTTCTTTGAGCGATTTTTCAACGCGCTCGGGAGTTTTTAAGAGCCCCTCACGGTTGGGGTCTTCGCCCAGAATTTCAAGGATATTTTTAACGGAATTTGAAATAGAAGGGGCGCTCATTTATTTATCTCCGCTCCCGCCAACCAGGATTTTGGGAATATGAAGAGTGGGTTGACCGTCCCCGACCGGAACGCCTTGACCGTCTTTCCCGCAAGTGCCTATTCCCCAGCCGATATCCCATCCTACCTTGTCGATGGACTTAAGAATCTCAGGACCGATTCCCATTAAATTGGCGTCCCGGACGCGATGCTTAATTTCTCCGTTTTCAACCCAAAAGGCGTCGTCGATCTCGAAGACAAATTCGCTGGTCGCGGTATTGACCTGGCCTCCCCCCATGCGAGTGACAAAGAGGCCGGTCTTGAGCCCCTTCAAAATTTCCTTGGGATCATGCGGCCCGGGCGCGATATAGAGGTTGGACATGCGCGGAATAGGGCGACAGTGGAAAGATTCTCTCCTGCCGTGCCCGTTTGATTTCTTTCCTTCTTTCATCGCGGTCACCCGGTCATAGAGATAATCGCTAAGAACCCCGTTTTTAACCAATACAGTGGGTTGCGATTTGTGGCCTTCATCGTCAAAATAAAAACTTCCGCGGTAGAAAGGAAGAGTGGGGTCGTCGATGACGGTGATAGTTTCCGGAGCGACTATCTTCCCTAATTTCCCGATATAGGCCGGAGAAGAGCCCTCTTGCACGTGATCGACTTCCAGAGAATGGCCGATCGCTTCATGGATAAAAGTTCCGCCGGCGGAGTTGGACAAAATGACCTGCATTTCTCCCGCCTTGGCCTTGGGGGCTTTGAGTTTGGCTTCGGCTCTGGCCGCCGCCGTATGGGCTAATCTCAGCGCGATTTGATCGTCCAATAGCTCATAGCCTTTGATTCCGCCGATGACCTCGTGCCCGGTTTGGAGTATGCCCTTTTCCTCGACAATGACATTGATTGACAAGAGAACCGCCACTTTGTTCTCGACCTGGAAAGCCCCTTCGCTGTTTAAAATCGCGATTGAGCGCGCTCTCTCTCCATAAGATAATGAAACCTGGCGGATGAGTTTAAAATTTTTTCTAAGAGAGGAATCAATTGATTTCAAGAGATTAATCTTGTCTTTCAAAGGCGTTTCCTTGGGGTTAATTCGAAACGGGTGTGAAAATTCTTCCCGACTCTTAAAAGATACCGACGTTTCCTGGTTCCCTTTCCCCAGAAGAGATTCTTTGAGGCGGAGAGCTTCCTCGGGGTCGAATTTCTGGGAGACGGCTTGAAAAGTTTGAATGGAAGTCCCCGTCTTTTTAAGGTGGCGAAGTCCTATTCCCAAGTCGATGACACTTCCGATATCCTCAACTTTAGAATCTTCATAGCGAATGGAAAGCCCGCTCGATTCTTCCAAAAAGGCTTCTCCATAGTCGGAACCCGTCAGGGCTGGCGAGAAAAGATTAGGGTTGATTTGAGAAAATTTCATTGTTTGAAAATAAGCTGTCCGCATGCGCCGTCGATATCGCGCCCCAGATTTTGCCGGATTGTCGAATGAATTTTGGCGTTCATAATTTTCTTTTGAAATATTCGCGCGTCTTTTTCCGCCGTCGCCTTAAAAGGAGAGTCGGTCTGATTAAAGATTATGAGATTGACATGCAATAACTCAAGCGGCCCGACGGAGCGGACAAAACGAATGAGATTTTCCGCGTCTTGGGCCCTATCGTTAGTCCCTTTGAGAAGAATATACTCAAGAAAAATTTTGCGCGATGATTTTTGCAAATATTTTTTTAGGGATTCTCGAATTTTTTCCAATGGATAGGCTTTGTTGACTGGGACCAGGGAGTCGCGGAGTTTGTCATCGGCGGCATGAAGAGAAAGGGCGAAATTGACTTGGGGAAAATCTTCCGCGAACGCCTCTATTTTAGGGGCGATTCCCGATGTCGAAACGGAGATATGCCGGGCCGCTAAATTAAACAGGTTTTGGTCCATTAAAATCTTGAGGCTTTTGGAAACCTGTTCATAGTTGGAAAAAGGTTCCCCCATTCCCATATAGACGACATGGCTGAGGCGTCCTTCTATTTTTTCTTGCCTCATAAACTGCCGCCAAAAAAGCGCTTGGTCGGTGATTTCCTCGGACGAGAGATTGCGCTTGATTCCCATCTGCCCGGTCGCGCAAAAAGGGCAGCCCACCGCGCAACCGACCTGGGAAGAGATACAAGCGGTCCAGCGCGCTTCCGAGGGACGCAATAACACGGTCTCTATCATCTTGCCGTCGCGGCATTCCAAAACCGCTTTTCGACATCTTTGGTCTTGGGAAACCGTCATCTCCTTGAGATGAAGGCTTAGAATTTGGGATTTCTTTTCCATCTTCTCTTTTAACGGTTCAGGCCAGGTGGAAATTTCGCCATAGGAAGAAACCCCCTCTTCAAAGACGGGCTTGCGCAGTTGCTCGGCTCTGTAGGCGGGCTCCCCCAATTCCTTGATTAATTCTCGAGTTTTTTCCCAGTCCATTGAGTTGAGGGGTTTAAATAAAGTGAGGGTCTTTGTGGAATTTGACCCGGACCTGGCGCATTCCTTCTTGCCTTTCCAAAAGGGCGATGAGGCTGTCGACTCCAAAAGCGATGGGGAAAGTTACGTCGAAAGAAATCGTAACTTGGCTTCCCTCGAATTCTTTGGCGTAATCGAAATCATAAACTCGGGCCCCGATGCCCTTTAATAGACTCGTAATTTGATTGGCTCTATCGGCGCCGTCGTTCATGACTAGAAAGACGCTTCTTCTAAGCCATTTGACGTTTCTGTCCTCTAGAAATCTTAAGACCGATAAGGCGATAAATCCCATTAAGGTAACGGCGAAACTCTCGACGAACATTCCGGCTCCGGCGCAAAGCCCGATGGCGGTCACCAGCCACAATCCGGCCGCGGTGGTTAGCCCTTGAATCGTCAATCCCGTTCTGAGAATGGTGCCTCCGGCGATAAAACCGACGCCGGAAACAACCGAGGCCGCGATTCGAGAGGTGTCGATGTCGAGGTGCTTTGTCGAGTCTAAATATCCCTGGTAAAACATAAAATGCGCGGATACGACCATGAATGTGGCGGCCGCCATCGCGACGATGATGTGGGTTCTCAGTCCCGCATGTCGGCTATGCAGGTCTCTTTCATATCCGATAATTCCGCCAAGACCTGTCGCTACGGCGATGCGAAGAATTAGTTGCGCGTGGGTGAGCATGATGGCGAGGCCTCCATGGATTGCAGGACATAAGGGTTTTTATTGTGGCGATTTTTCAAGAATTGAACGGATTCTTCCGCCGCTTTTTGTCCCGAGCGGATGCAGTCGGGTAGGCCGATCCCGTAATAAGACGATCCCGCAAGAAAAATGCCCGGCAGGTCTTTTAAGCAAGATTCTATTCTTTTCATCCGCAGGCCGTGTCCAACGCAATAGACCGGGTGGGCCTTCATCCATTTGTAAACTCGAAATTCTTCGGGGATTGCGCGAAGGCCTAGAACCGGAGCTAATTCTTGATGCGCTATTTTCGCGATCTCATCTTCATTTTTGGAGATTAATTCTTCGCCCGATGGAGATTTTTCCCTAAAGAAGACTCGAATCAGGGCCTTGTCGGAATTTGAGCGATGGGGAAACTTAGATGAGCTAAAAGTGGCGGCCATTAAAGAAGAGCCGTTTTGAACGGAGACAAACCCGTATCCTTTTAAAGAGTGTTTCACCGATTTCCGGGAATAGACGAGATTGACGACGACGCTGCTGGTAAACGGAATTTCAGATAAGGCGGAGGATATCTCCGGCGAAAAATCGGCGCATAAAAGAGACGCCGAATTAGCGGGCACGGCCAAGATGACGCTGTCGGCCAAAAAATTTTCACGGGAAGTTTTAACAGCCCACCCTCGGTGTTCCCGTTGAATGGCAAGAACGGGAGAATCTCTTTTTAAGGCCTTGCCAGGCAGATTTTGGGCGAGAGCGTTTGAAAGGCTTGAAAGCCCGTCTTTAAGAGTCGCAAAAACGATTTTACCCGGCTTTGACTTGGAGAGAGATTGAAAAATTCCGCCGCGCTTTTCCATTTCCCGTAAATGCGGGAATGTGGAGAGAAGGCTGATTTGTTCCGAAGGGGCGGCGTAGATTCCGGATAAAATCGGATCGGCTATTTTTTGAAGAAATTCAGGTCCCATCCTCCGGGAAATAAAGGAAGCCAAGGACTCGTCTTCATCTCCCAGTTTTGGGCTTACCCAGGGTTCCGCGATGACCCGCAATCGCCCGCTGAAACTCAGAAGATTGGAAAAAAGAAACGGAATGATTTTTGAAGGAATCAGGCCGGTTCCCTTAGGGAGAGGATAAAGTTTGTTTTTGTCGTTGATCCAAACCCTTGAGAGTTTTTGGTTGGCTGGAATTAAATCTTTTTCAAGCCCAAGTTCCTTGACCAAATTTTCGGCTTCGGGCTTGAGGGTGAGAAAGCTGTCCGGGCCTCCCTCAGTGAGAATTCCTCCGGAACGGTCGGTGATAATTTTCCCTCCCGCTCGGGGAGAGGCTTCAAGAACGGAAATCTCGATTTTAAGCCCGGTTTTCTCCGCTAACTGATTGATTCTATAGGCGCAGGAAAGCCCTGAAATTCCCGCTCCAATGACGACGATTTTCCGCGGGGATTTGTTCGGATTATCCATGGAAAGAATGGACCCTCTCAATAACTTCTTTAACTTTTTTGGGGTCGGTTTGAGGAAATAGGCCGTGCCCGATATTAAAAATAAATCCCCTTTTCGTTCCCGCTTTCTTGAGAATAGAGTCAACCCCTTTTCTAAGGCTTTGGCTGTCGCATAAAAGAAGAGACGGATCTAGATTTCCCTGCAAGGCTCTATCTCCAATTTTCCGAAAAGCGTCTTGGATGTCGATTCTCCAATCGATCCCGATGACATTTCCCCCCGCCTCGGAAAAATCTTCCAAGAATCCCGATTGTCCGGTGCCGAAATGAATGACTGGAACCTGGGCTTTTTGAGCGTTTTGAATCAAGCGCCGGGAATGGGGTTTAACGTAATTGCGGTAATCATCCGGCGACAGCGCTCCGATCCAACTGTCAAAAATTTGAAGAACCCTAGCTCCAGATAAAGCTTGAAGCTTGAGATAATCCGACAGAACCCGGACTAATTTCTCCATCAAAGAATCCCATGCCTCGGGGTGCTGATGCATGAAGATTTTAGTCTTTAGGAAATCCTTGGAGGGCCCGCCTTCGATGAGATAGCTGGCCAAGGTAAAAGGCGCCGCCGAAAAACCGATTAATGGAAGCCCCTCCAGCTTCGGAACTGTTTTTTCAATCGCTTCTCCGACAAAAGCTAATTTTTCATTGACCTTAAAATCCTTCAGTCTGTTTAAACAAGAAGGGCGCTTAATGGGGTTTTTGATATTGGGCTTGGGAGAAAACTCTATTTTAATTCCCATCGGTTCTAGGGGGATTAAAATATCGGAAAAAATGATTGCGGCATCGAGAGGAAAGGCCTTAATCGGCTGAAGAGTCACCGCAGAAGCGAGTTTAGGGGTTTTAGCGATTTCGAGGATGGAATATCTTTTTCTCAGATGCCGATACTCTTTCATGTATCGCCCTGCCTGGCGCATAAACCAGACCGGAACCCGGTCCACCTTTTCTTTACGGCACGCCCGCAAAAAACGATCCCGCATAAGGTAATAATACCAATATCCGCAAGGATTAATTTGCGGTCAGGGTGTCGGCGGCTGAAAGGGCTTCAAAGAGGGCTTCGGAGGTTTTGGCGGCAAAGAGGGTTTTGCGAAGCCCCTCGTTGAAAACCAAGGTCGCTAGTCGGCTTAGAATTTTCAATTGAAAGACCGGAATTGAAGTCGGGGTTAAAATCAGAAAGGCCAGGCGAACCGGAACATGGTCTGGAGAGGGGAAGAATACCGGTTTTGAGAATTTGGCGACCGCAATCATTGGGGCTTTTAATTCCGGGAGTCTCGCGTGGGGAAACGCGATTCCCTTTCCGAGTCCGGACGAGAATTTAAGTTCTCTTTCCCAGGCGGCGTCAAAAATCTTTCGCGCGTCAAACTCCGGGTGGGCGTTGGATAGAACCTTCGATAGCGCGGCGATTGCCGCTTTGCGGTCCAAGGCCTCGACCCCGACCGCTATTGCGGGCAGAGACAAAGAATCCATCAAGGACCATACCGCCCCGCGGTCGAACTCGTCTTTAACCTCCCCGATTAATTCTTCGACGATATCTTCAAGAGTGATGAGCCCGGCAATGCGGCCCTGTTGATTTTTAACCAAGGCCAAATGGATGCCCCTGTCGGGGAATGTTTTTAAAAACTTATCCAAGGGGTCGGATTCAGAAACAAAACTAATGTTTCTTTTTAAGGCGTTGAGGTCCGGCGGGCTTAAGCTTTCGCGCAGAAAGATGTCTTTAATATGAATAATGCCGATAGGGTTATCGAGGTCCTGGTAGCAAAGGGGATATCGTGAGTAGCTTCTTTCTTGAATTGTCTGGAGGTTTTCTTTCCAGCTTTTGTCGATGTAAAGAGCCGCGATCTCCGTTTTTGGAGTCATCGTTTCAGCGACGGTCGTCTGCCCGATATTGAATAGATTTTCGATTAAAAGCAGGCGCTCGATAGGAATAGAGCCCTTTTCTTGCGTTGAGTAGAGAAGAACCCTCATTTCTTCTTCTCCGACGATAGGCTCATTTTCACCGGCAGGCTTGAGACCTAGAATTTTCAAAGCGCTCATGGAACAAAACGACATAAAGGCGATAGGCCATCGAAATAGATTGGCGAAAAGTTTGAGGGGAAGAGCCCCCCAGAGAGCGATCGGCTCGGATTTTTGAAGCGCGACTCCGCGGGGCAAAAGTTCGCCGAACAAAACATGAAGCCAGGTCAGAAAAGCCAAGGCTCCGGCCAGGGAAAGAGCTGTTAGCGCCTGAGGCCCCAGGGGAATCCAGGAATGAGCGCGGATATGGCGCGCGATTAACGCCGCCAATTCCGGTTGGGCGATCCACCCTAGCGCTATCGCGATCAAGGTCATCCCTAGCTGAATGGCCGCGAGATAATGATCGAGCTTTTTTTGCATCTCAATGACCCTGAGAGCCTTTGAGTTTCCGCGCTTGGATAAGACCTCAAGAAGAGAAGGCCGAACCCTGACCAAGGCATATTCCATCAGCACAAAGAGAGCGTTAATGGAAATTAAGATAATGGAGATTAAGAGGGCGTGGGGCATCATTTAGATTTTTGCATTTCTTTGAGGACTTGGGTTAAGATTTTTTCTAATTCCCATTCTTTTCCGGTCAGAATTTTTAGACTAGTGGCGGATTCTAGTCGCGGTTGATTGTTGACATTGATGCCGATGCCGATCACCAGCCAAAAAAGACTCGTCTCGTTTCCCGCGGCTTCAATGAGAATTCCGGAAATCTTTTTCCAAATTTTCCCTTCTTTCGCGTAAATATCGTTCGGAGGCTTGATTCTTGTTTTAAGAGAAGCGGCTTCTAAAAGAGCGGTGGAAACCTCTTGCGCCGTTTTGAGGCTAAGCCGCGCCAAGACCAAGGGTGAAATCTTTGGTCTTAAAATGAGTGAAAAATAAAGCCCGCCCTCCGGCGATTCCCAGTTTCTCTCCATTCGTCCGCGACCGGCCTTTTGTGTTCTCGCCCAAACCAATGTTCCGTGTTCGGCCCCTGTTTCGGCCAAAGCCTTGGCGGTATTTTGAGTGGATTCCATCTCTTCGGCATAGACTAATCGCGCGATTCCCGGAAAAGATGCTTTAACTTTGTTCATTGGACCTCTAAGCTCATGTCCAGAGCCCCGGCGCTATGGGTGATGCGCCCGATCGAAATCCGGTTGGGCCCTAATTGGGCGAGCGCGCGGACGTTTTGGAGATTGACTCCTCCGGAAATCTCGATTTGAATTTTCTTTGAAGATGCGCGAATCATTTGAATGGCGTTTTTGATTTGATCTGGGGTCATATTGTCGAGCAAGATCATGTCGGGTTTGAGAGTCAGGGCGGCTTGAACGCGGCTGAGCCGATCGGCTTCGATTTCAACCGGGATTTTGGGATATTTTTTCTTGAGTCGAGACAAGCCGCTTTTTAAAGAGCCAAATTCCCAATGATTGTCTTTGAGTAAGACCATGTCATAGAGCCCGATTCTGTGGTTTTTTCCCCCACCGCATCTCACCGCGTATTTTTCAAGAAGTCTCCACCCCGGAAGGGTTTTGCGCGTGTCGTAAATTTTAACCTTGGTTTGCCTTGTTTGTTCGACGAATTGCCTTGTTAAAGTCGCGATCCCCGACAAATGTTGGAGGAAATTAAGGGCGGTTCTCTCCGCCGTTAATATTTTTGGCGAGCCGTTTATTTGGGCGATTTTTTGGCCTGATTTCGCGTATTGACCGTCTTGAATTATAATTTTAAATCGCGCGGAAGGGTCAACTTTCTGAAAAACCTGCCGGGCTATTTCAGTTCCGCAGATGACCCCGTCGGCCTTTAAAATGATCGAGCCCGATATTTTTGAGTTTGGCGGGACAAAAAACCGGGTCGTTAAATCTCCGTTTTTGCCTAGGTCTTCCCGCAGAGATTCTTTGATTAACCATGATGGGGCTTTCATTTTCGGACTCCCTTTTTAGAGGCGGACATTTCTTTAAGCTCAAAAAGCTGATCTCTGAGAAGGGCGGCGGTCTCAAAGTCGAGATTCTCGGCGGCTTCTTTCATGCGTTTTTCAATTTCTTCGGCGAGTATGGGTACATCCTTTGAGCTTAATGGCGTTTCCGTCTCCTTTAATAAGGATAAACCGTTCCGTTTAGACTGGGACTCGAATTCTTCGAGGTCCAAGACCGCTTTAACGACGGTCTTGGGGGTAATGTTGAATTTTTTATTATATTCGATCTGTTTTTTGCGCCGCCTTTCCATTTCTGACAGGGCCCGGGACATGGATCCGGTTTTAGAATCGGCGTATAAAATGACGGAACTGCCGACATTCCTCGCCGCGCGCCCGGCGATTTGAATGAGGGTGGTTTCCGACCTTAAAAATCCCTCATGATCCGCGCCGAGGATTGCGACCAGGGATACTTCGGGAAGGTCCAGTCCTTCCCGAAGAAGATTGATGCCGACCAAACAGTCGAAAACTCCGCGGCGAAGATCTTGCAGGATTTGAATTCTCTCCAGGGGTTCGATATCGGAATGGAGATATCGAACTTTTAAGCCTTTGCTGAGCAGATAATCCGCCAAGTCCTCGGCTGTTCTCTTGGTGAGGGTCGTGACCAGACTCCTTTCTCCTTTTTTGGCTTTCTCCCGGACGCGGGCGGTTAAATCTTCCATTTGTCCTTCGGAAGAGTGGATGATGATTTCAGGATCGATAAGGCCGGTCGGGCGGATGATCTGTTCCACGACTTCGCCTTTGGATTTTGTGAGTTCATATGGCCCCGGAGTCGCCGAAACAAAAATAGTTTGGCCGGAGAGAGATTCAAATTCATCGAATTTCAGCGGGCGATTATCCAAGGCCGAGGGAAGCCTAAAACCGAAATCAACCAAGGTCTGCTTGCGCGAACGGTCGCCTTCATACATCCCGCGAATTTGAGGAATGGTCACATGGGACTCGTCGATTAAAAGGAGATAGTCCTTGGGAAAATAATCCAAAAGGCAAAATGGTCGCTCGCCCGGTGCCCGGCCCGACAAATGCCTAGAATAATTCTCAATTCCATGGCAGAACCCGACTTCTTTGAGCATTTCCATGTCATAGCGCGTTCTCTGCTCAAGACGTTGAGCTTCGAGATTTTTTCCCTTGTAATTCAATTCGTTGACGCGCTCTTTCATCTCCTCTTCGATGAGTTTTAGCGCCTTTAAACGGCTGATTTCATCGGTGACAAAATGCTTGGCGGGATAAATCCAAACATCCGACAATTCTTTGATTTTGCGTCCCGTCAACGGATCTAGCTCCCATATATCCTTAATGAGGTCGCTGTCGAGAGAAATCCGCAAGGCTGTTTCTTGATAGGCGGGAAAAATGTCGACAGTTCCCCCCTTGACTCTAAATTTTCCGCGGGTGAATTCGACTTCATTTCTCTCATAATGAATGGAGATCAATTGTTCCAAAAGTTTGGAGCGCTCTTGTTTTTTTCCCTTTTGAATATAAATAGAGCTTTTTTCATAATTTTCCGGAGAGCCGATATTATAAATGCAGGAAACGGAGGCGATGACGATGACGTCTCTCCGGGATGAGAGAGCGCTGGTGGCTTTAAGCCGCAACCGGTCGATTCGATCATTGATCGCGGAATCTTTTTCGATATAGGTGTCGGTTGAGGGAACGTAGGCTTCCGGCTGATAGTAATCATAATAAGAGATAAAAAATTCGACCGCGTTTTCCGGAAATAGCGATTTAAATTCGCTATAAAGTTGGGCGGCCAGGGTTTTGTTCGGGGAAATAATCAAGGCCGGGCGATTGAGATGATTAATCACGTGGGCCGCCGTAAATGTCTTGCCGGAGCCCGTGACTCCCAAGAGAACCTGAACTGGCGCCTTCTCTTTAATTCGGCGCGTTAAGGTTTCTATCGCCTGAGGCTGATCTCCTGCGGGCTTAAACGGAGACTTAAGATTAAATCTCATTTATCCTATTATAATGCAACTGGCGACACTTTTCTTAATTCCTCTGCGTCTAAAATAAGACGCAAACGTTAAAAAGGAGACAATAATGAAAAAACTAATGGAAATGCTGGCGGTCTGTCTATGCGTAATCACGTTAGCGGGGGCGGTTTCGCCCGCGATAGCGCAAAATGAGTCCAATGCTTCGACCCAAAATAATGCCCCTGTCGCTCAGGGGAAGAAAAAACATCACTGGGCATGCGCGAAAGACATTAAAAACCTGTGCCCAAACGCGAAGAGTTGGAAAGATAAAAGACAATGTCTTAAAGACAATCAGGATAATTTATCAAGCGCCTGCCAAAAACAGATGAAAAAGATGCGCTCTCACTTCGCGGCCTTTAAAAAAGCGTGTCAGGCGGATGTCAATCAGTTCTGCTCAGCGGCCAAGGGGCCTAAGGCCGTTCACAAGTGCTTAAAACAAAATTCCGATCAGTTGTCCGCCACTTGCCAATCCTTTTTGGCAAAGGCGAAGGCCCATTGGAAAAAACACCATCATAAATCTTCCGGCTCTCAATAAGATATCCTTGGTTATCCGGCCCCGGCGCCCTTGTCTTAGGGGCGCCGGGCGCAGGAGGGGGTTTTTATCACCGACGCGCAGATCGTTCAAAAAGTTCGCAAAGGCCATTCCGCTTTTTATGCGGAGTTGATGAGGCGCCACCATCCAAAAATTTTTTGCCTTTGTTTGTCTCTTCTTAAAGACCGCGCTCTCGCCGATGACGCCGCCCAAGAGGTTTTTTTAAAGGCCTATCATTCTCTAGAGAGGTTTCGAGAAGACTCTTCTTTTTTGACGTGGATTCACCGAATCGCGGCTAATCATTGTTTGGATTTAATCCGTTCTAAAGCGCGGGCGAAAGAAGATTCTTTAGATGGAATGCTGGAATCTTCGGGAAAAGATTTTTTTAAGGAATCCGCGATTTCTCAAACGATAGAATCTTCGCTGATTAATTCGGATTTGGTTGAAAAAATTATGATGCGTTTGCCGGCGGAATATCGCTTGATTTTGGTTTTACGCGAGGTTCAAGGCCTGAGTTATCAAGAGATTTCCCAGGTCTTGGAATGCAGTCTGGATTCGGTTAAAGCGCGTCTTTACCGGGCGCGCCTGGCTTGCGAGGAAGTGATTCAACACTTTAAGAGCGCTGGATGCGTCTAAGTTAGAGAAGGGAAAATAAGATGACACACGAAGAAATCAGGCAAAACCTGGGGGCGTTTCAAGATGGAGAATTGCCTTCGGACAAAAGATTAGAGATTTCATCTCATCTCAAGGATTGCGCGGAGTGTCTTAAGGCGCAAAAAGTTTGGCAGAAAATCGCGGAGAATTTGTTTCAGTCTCGCGGTTTTGTATCCCAAAAAGAGACCGAGGAGTTTGTCCAGAGGGCGATGGCTCAAATTACTCCGCCGCCTGCGATGGGGAGCTTTAATTTTTCAAACTTTTTGTGGAAATTTTTGACTCCCGCTCTTGAACTAGGTTTTGCCGCCCTCATTTTTTTCTTTGTTTTAGGCCGTTCAGAGCCTATCGCCGCTCCGGACACCCTCCTTCTATTGGGGAGTAATCGAGATATGGCGGAGTGGCTTTTGCCGCCAACGACGGAACAGAAATCAAATTGGTTTAATTCGGTATTGGAGGGTCAATGAGGACTATTTGGAATTACGTTCTGCTAGCTTTTTGCGCGGGGCTTTTACTTGGCGCTTGGATTGGAGTTTATCATGAGCGAACAGTCTTTCATCAATTTTGGGCGCATGGACCTGATACTCAAAAAATTTTAGCCCGGCTCAGTGAGAAGCTTAATTTAACCCCGCAACAAGAACAAGAAGTCCAGCTTGTACTGGAAGCAAAGCGCGAGAAAATTCTTTCTCTTCATAGGCAAATGATATCTCAGTTTGAGGAGCTTCGTCTTTCAATGCGGGCGGATATGGCCAAAATATTGACTCCCGATCAGGAGGCAAAATTTACCCGGATGACTCAAGAATGGGACAAACGCCACCATTTAATTCTCCCTAATTCCCAAGCGCGGGTTTCTTCGACGACGGTATTGTCTTCCCAATAAGTCTTTATATAATAAAACGTGCGATTGCTTAAAAAATTAGTTTTATTGGAATTAATTTTGATTGGGAGCGCGGCATCTGCCTTCGCCGCTTCCGATTTTTCGATTTATTCTAGTTCCCATGCGCTGACATGGCAAGATTGCGTCAAAATCGCGCTCAAGGACAATCCCGATCTTGCCGCGGCTAAGAAAGCGATTGATTCCGCGCGCGCGACTTATTACGCCTCTTGGAACGAGATTTTGCCGAGCTTATCGAGTTTAGAAGACGGATATACCAAGGTGCGCTCAGCCAATCAATCCAGTTTCCTCGCCTCTAACGGAGTGGCCGGAGGTGGTTTTCAGCCTTGGACGATTCAAGGCGACGCTCATATGGATATTTTCAACTTTAAGGATTCCCAGGATATCCGCAAGGCCCACGCCTTTGTGTCTCAGATGTGGTCATCTTACCGTGTGAGTTCGGTGACGGTCCGATATAATTTGAAGGTCGCCTTTTACCGCCTGCTTTTTGCCTATAAAATGGTGAATGTGGCTCAAGAAATATTAGATCTCAGAAAGCAGAACACCGATATGGTGCAACTCCTTTATAACAACGGCCAGGAGTCTAAGGGAAACCTGATGTTGTCAAAGGCCCAGACAAAATTGGCCCAGGAAGGGGTGGACCAAAACAAAAGACGCTTGCGGGTTGCACAGATTCAATTGGATCAACTCTTGGGCAAGGATGGATTTACCCAGGTTGCCGTTCAGGGAAGCCTTGATCTTCCCGCTCCGCCCAAGGGGTATCCCGATATGGCTTCTTTGGTTGAAAATAATCCCAATGTTCAACTTCAAAAAGCGATTTGGCTTGGGGCCAAGGCTGGCGTCGGTCAATCTCTCAGTGCGATGTTGCCAAACGTGGGAGTTTCTTATACGCGAAGCACTCTTGGAAACACCATGATCGCCACTCAAAGCCCGAGCTGGTCTTTCTTTGGATCGGTGGATATCCCTATTTTTTCCAACGGCCCTTTGGGAACCTTTTTTACCTTGGTGAGCGCCAAAAAAACCGCCGATCAAAACGAAGAACAATTGAGATCGACTCGCCTGTTGACTCGGGCGACCATGGAAAACGCCTGGTATAATCTCAAAAATGAAGCGCAGTTAGTCGACGTTTGGGACTACCGTGTCAAGGCGACCAAGCAAAGAAACGACGAATCGACTATTCGCTATAGCGCGGGGTTGATGACATATGATACCTGGGAGATCGCCGTCACCGATCTTGTCAATGCCGAGCAAACACTAATTAACGATCAATATTTAGAGGCTCAATATTTAGCCGCTTGGGAGCAGTCCAAGGGTTTAGGCTTGGAGGATGAATGAGAAAAATTGTCGCGTCGGGATTTTTCGGCCTCGTTTTAATCGGAGCTTGGTTTTATTGGCATAAAAAAAACGAAAAACCCAAGGATTTGGGAAAAATTATTTTAGTTCGCCGTGGGCCGTTGGAAGAAACCGTTGAAGCGACGGGAAACGTCGCGCCTCTAAACCGCGTTGAAATTAAGCCGGCCATTTCCGGTCGCATTGATAAGTATTTAGTGGATGAGGGAAGCGTGGTTAAAGCCGGGCAAGTGGTCGCCTGGATGAGTTCTTCCGATCGCGTGGCCATTATGGACGCGGCGAGATCTCAAGGTCCCAAGGCCCTTAAAAAGTGGGAGGACAGCTATAAACCCACCCCCGTCATCGCCCCGATTTCAGGGGTCGTGATATTAAGAAATATCGTCGATGGGCAAACCGTGGACGCTTCCACAGTTCTTTTCGCGATGTCGGACCGTTTAATCGTCATCGCTCAGGTGGACGAAACAGACATTGGGAAGATTCATTTGGGAATGCCGGTCAAGATTGTTTTGGACGCCTATCCCGATCGAACGGCGATGGGAAAAGTTTTCGACATCCTTCATGAAGGGGTTAATACCGCCAATGTCATCACTTATAACGTCAAGATTAATCCCGATGACGGAGCCCCGAGTTATTACAAGTCCCAAATGACGGCCAATGTGACCTTTATTGTCAAAGAAAATAAAAACGCTTTATTTGTTCCCGCAGTGGCGGTCCAGCAAAAGAAGGGCAAAAACGTCGTTTTAATTCCGGGGCCCGATGGGAAGCCCATTTCCCTCGCCGTTTCTTTGGGCATTCAAAACGGGACCGATGATGAGATTGTCTCAGGGCTCAAAGACGGGGATTCGGTGATTATCCCTGGGGCGCATTACGTTCCCAGACAGGCCCAGACCAGCCCCCTGGCGTTCGGCGGCAAGAAGAAAAAATCAAATTAAACCTTTCATGCCCATCATCAAACTTGAAAATATTCGGCACTCTTATAAAGTGGGATCGGGCAACTTATTGGTTCTTAAGGGAATTGATCTGTCAATTCAAGAAGGCGAATTTGTCGCGATTATGGGGCCTTCCGGGTCCGGAAAATCGACCTTGCTTCAAATTTTGGGATTGCTTGAGCGTCCCAGCCAGGGAAAATATTTTCTTCTGGGTAAAGACGTCTCCGACTTGTCCGACGATGAAGGCGCCTCCTTGCGCTCAAAAACAATTGGCTTTATATTTCAGATGTTTAATCTTCTTTCGCGCACAAGCGCGGTAGACAATGTCATTTTGCCAGCGATTTACTCCGGCAATTCCGTTCCTGTTTCAAAGGCTAAGGAATTGTTAGCGGATGTGGGGCTTCAAGATCGAGAAGAGCATAAACCCAATCAACTTTCCGGAGGGCAGCAGCAAAGAGTGGCTATCGCGAGATCCTTGATTAATTCTCCAAAGATTATTTTTGCCGACGAACCGACGGGAAACCTCGCTTCCGATCAAGCCGAGGAAGTGTTGCGGAAACTTTCTGAACTCAACGCCCGCGGGATTACGCTTATCATGGTCACTCATGAACAGGATATCGCGGCTTATGCCAAGCGAATTATCAAGATTAAAGACGGGTTGATTCAATCGGATGAAAAAAATTTAAATCCAAAGGATTTTGTTTCGGAAAAATCCATCATCTCCCCCTCTTCCAACGGCGATGATTATTCGCATTTGCCTCCCAATCTCAGCTTGCTTGAAATAAAAGAAAACAGTCTATCGGCCTTGCGCGCGATATCCGCCAATAAAACCCGCTCTTTTCTCTCTGTTTTGGGAATCTTAATCGGGGTTTGTTCGGTGATCGCCATGTTGGCGATTGGCCGCGGCGCGCAAAAATCCATCGAGGCCAGAATCTCGGGCTTAGGCTCGAACTTAATTATGATTTGGCCTTTTTCTTCCAGCGCTTTTCATGGCGGGACCGGAAGCGTGTCGCGCTTGAGCATCCCGGATGTGGAAGCGATTTCTCATTTAAGTTCTCATATTATCGCGGTTAATGGAGAGGTTTCCGGAAGCGCCCAAGTCGTTTATAAAGATAAAAACACGAATACGGAAGTAGATGGAGATATGACCTCTTTTGCCTCTATGCATTCCGATGAGCCTTATTACGGGCGTTTCTTCACGCAACAGGAAAATGACGAGGTGGCAAGGGTCGCGGTTTTAGGGCAGACCGTGGTCAACACTTTATTTGGAAACGCTGATCCGGTTGGAAAACGGATTAAAATTAATAGAGTCAGTTTTGAGGTCATTGGAATTTTGCCGCCCAAGGGATCGAGCGCATGGCATGACCAAGACGACGTAATCGTCATTCCTCTTAAGACCGCGATGATGAGATTGGGGCTCAATGGTTGGGGCGGCGCAATTTCCCATGGAGGGCGTTATTTAAACCGCATGGAGGTAGAATGCGACACCCCGCAGTCAATTGACGGGGTAATGTCTAAAATTAAAACTTTCTTGCGAACGCGCCATCATCTTCCCGCCTATAAAGACGATGATTTTACCGTGCGTAATATGCAGGATATCCAGTCGGCCTTGACGGGGACTACCAAGACTTTTGGGATTTTGTTGGGGATTGTCGCCGCGATTTCTATTTTGGTAGGCGGAATCGGAATTATGAACATTATGCTCGTGTCGGTGACGGAAAGAACGCGCGAGATCGGATTGAGAAAAGCTGTTGGCGCTCCTCGGCGCGCGATTTTAACCCAATTTCTCATTGAATCGGCCTTTTTATCGCTTTTGGGAGGAACCATCGGAGTCCTTTTGGGTATTGGGATTTCCTTTGTTATGACTCATTATGCTGGTTGGTCCGCGATTGTAACGCCGCAATCTATTCTTCTCGCCTTCGGTTGTTCCGCGATGATTGGAATTGTCTTTGGTTTTTGGCCCGCCCGCAAGGCATCTTTGTTGTCTCCAATTGAGGCCTTGCGCTATGAGTAAGGGTTTAAGCGTAAGATGAATTCTAAATTTTGGATTCAGATGGGAAGCCTTTTTATGCTCTTAGGCATAGCCTTGGGGGCATTCGGCGCGCATGGGCTTAAGCATATCCTTTCTCCGGAAATGAAGCAGGTTTATGAAACCGGAGTTCAATATCAAATTTATCACGCCCTGGCTTTATTTATCGTGGCCAGCCTTGTCGCTAGAAACCTTTCGCCCTGGGCATCGTGGTCGGGATATTTTTTTATCGCCGGGATATTATTATTTTCCGGAAGTCTTTACATTTTGTCTTTAAGCGGGATTAAAAAAATTGGATGGATTACGCCCATAGGAGGGCTTTCTTTTATCGCAGGATGGGCTTTTCTTTTATTTTCAACCTACCCCTAAAATAAAAAGCGCCTTCTATTAGGCGCTTTTTATTTATGTCGTCTTAATGGCTTATGATTTTCCCGCGGCGACGCTGACTACCGTGACATCGAAGTTCAATATTTTTCCCGCCAGCGGAGAGTTAAAGTCTAAAGTGATATGTTTTTTCCCAATAGAGGAAACGACCGCCTGAAAATGCCTTCCGTTTTGAGATCCCCCCACCGACGATCCAACTTTAAGCGAGGCGATATCCTTAAAAGAAGTTTTGGGAACCTTGACGAAGGCCTTGGGGTTGACGACTCCATATCCATTTTCAGGAGAGACGACGACTCTTTTCTTGTCGCCGGCTTTAAGTCCCATTAAGGCGCTGTCAAGCCCCGGAATAATTTGACCGGAACCTTCGATAAACATCAAAGGCTTTTTGCCGATGGAGGTGTCGACCACTTTGCCATCAACTTTAAGCGTGTAGTCGATCTGGACGACCGAACCTTTCTGGATGGTTTGGTTTCCAGCGGCCATTTTCTTGCAGGCCGCTAACCCCAAAATCGCCAGCCCTAGAATCGCGATCGAATATTTCAAGGTAAATCTTTTATTTTTTGAAGGCATATTTATTTCTCCTTTTTTAAATTATATTTTAAAGCGTATGGATTATTATAACTTAAGCCATCCCCATTTGGAGCCCATTTTTTAAGATTGTGTCTATATCCTCTCCATCCAGGACTTCCCGGTCAAACAATTTGGCCGCAAGCTCATCTAGAATTTTCTTGTGCGTCAGAAGAAGACTTCTAGCTTTTTCATGAGCTTCGGTGACCAGGCGTTTAACTTCTTCGTCAATCAGTTGAGCGGTTCTTTCCGAGTATCCATTTTGCTGTGAAATGTCTCGGCCAAGGAAAATTTCCTGCTCGGGCTTCTTGAGAGACAAGGGGCCAACCTTGTCGGACATTCCAAATTCCGTTACCATCTTGGTGGCATAGGAAGAAGCTTTCGAAAGATCATCGGAGGCTCCGGTAGTGATCTCGTTAAATACCAATTCTTCCGCGCAACGGCCGCCGAGAAGAACGGCTAGGCGGTTGAGTATCTCGCTTCGAGAAGTCAGATATTTGTCTTCGGTCGGAAGTTGAAGGGTATACCCCAAGGCATGACCTCTGGAAATAATAGAAACCTTGTGAACGGGATCGGAATTGGGTAAAAGTTTCGCGACCAGCGTATGTCCGGATTCATGATAAGCCACGATGTTTTTTTCCTTGTCGGACATCAGGCTCGATTTTTTCTGCGGGCCGGCCATGACGCGCTCAATGGATTCTTCCAAATCGTCCATCTCAACTTCGATTTTGTCTTTTCGCGCGGCTAGCAGCGCCGCTTCGTTGATCACATTGGCCAAGTCCGCTCCTGAAAACCCCGGGGTGCGGCGAGCGATCACGGATAAATCCACCTTTGGCGACATTTTAACTTCCCGCGCATGGACCTTTAAGATATCTTCTCTTCCTTTAAGATGAGGAGCGGGAACGTGAATCTGCCGATCAAATCTTCCGGGGCGCAGAAGAGCCGGATCAATAACGTCCGGGCGGTTTGTCGCGGCGATGAGAACGATGCCTTGATTTTGCTCAAAGCCGTCAAGCTCAATGAGAAGTTGGTTGAGGGTTTGTTCTCTTTCATCGTGCCCCCCGCCAATTCCGGCGAATCGGTGTCTGCCTACCGCGTCCAATTCATCAATAAAGATGACCGCAGGAGCGGCTTTTCTCGCCTGATCGAAAAGGTCCCTGACCCGTGACGCTCCGACGCCGACAAACATTTCCACAAATTCGGAGGCGGATGCCGTAAAGAAAGGCACGCCGGCTTCACCGGAAACGGCGCGAGCCAACAAGGTTTTTCCGGTTCCCGGCTGCCCAAAGAGAAGAACTCCTCTGGGCATTTTGCCGCCTAGTTTTTGAAATCGCGCCGGATTTTTTAAAAATTCGACGATCTCCTGTAGCTCTTCTTTGGATTCATCGCAGCCGGCCACGTCGGCGAAGGTCGTTTTTTTCTTTTTGTCGTCGACGATGCGGGCTTTTGTTCTTCCGAAAGACATCGCTTGTTTTCCCCCCATCTGCACCTGGCGGATGACGAATATCCACCAAAGAGCGAAAAAGAGGACCACCCAGCCGATATTGACAATCAGGCTTGTGACCCAGCTTCTGTCGGGTTCTCCGGAAAAATTTTTGACATGATATTTTTCCAGATCTTGAACAAGATTAAGATCCGGAAGCGGCAAGGTTCTAAAATCTTCTACTTTTCCGTCGTCTTCTTTGATTTTACCTTCAATGAGGTCCGGGCGGACCTTGACATCGCTGACTTTGCCGCCTTTGAGGTCGGCTTTAAATTCGGAATAAGGAATTTCCTTATCTGAAACGGTGGGCGTCTTTATATTTTTGAAAAGGACAATCACCAAGAGAAAGGCGGCCGCCCATAGAACAAGTTGTTTGATGTTTTTATTTTCCATAGAAAGTGAATTTTATTTTAGGACGCCTATATACGGAAGATTCCTGTATTTTTCGTCGAGATCGAGCCCGTAGCCGACCACGAATTCATTGGGGATGTTAAAGCCGATATACTTGGTTTTGACCGCGTTTTTGCGGCATTCGGGCTTGCTGAGCAGAGAACAAACTTCAAGCGAACGCGGATTTCTGGTTTTGAGAATATTTTCAAGATAGCTCAAAGTTAGTCCAGTGTCGACGATATCCTCGACAATCAAAACATCTCGCCCTTCGATATTTTCTCTGAGGTCTAAAAGGAGCCTGACGATTCCGTTGGACTTTTCGCCGGAATAAGAGGCCAGGCTCATAAAATCGACGCAACAGTCTACGGAAATGGCGCGCATCAAATCAGACAAAAAAAATAAGCTTCCTTTTAAGATGCCAATAAGAATCGGATTTCTTGTCGCATAATCCTTGGAGATTTCTTCTCCGAGCTCTTTGACGCGCGCGGAAATCCGTTCCTCGGAAATCAGGACCTTTTTGATGTCCGCGTTAGTTTTTTCGTGCGTTCCGTGTGCGAATGGCATTTTATCCTTTTATAATAACTTTATTGTGCGGGAGAATCAAGAGTTATATAATATTCCTGCCAATTTTTAAAAGGAATTTATCTCAATGACTAAGAAAAGAGTATGGGTCTTGTGTGGGGGAGAATCGGCCGAGAGAGATGTTTCTCTGGTAAGCGCCCGGACTGTGTTTAATGCCTTGGACTCAAATCGCTATGATAAAGAATTAATTTGGGTCTCGCCTCAAGGACAGTGGGTTAAAAAAAGTGTTTTATTTATTGAACAATTTAAAAATGTTAAAATTTCTAGCCTCTCTGATTTCCCTTCAAAGAAACAAACAGAACGCTCTTTAACGTCAGATTTTTTTCACGTGAAAACCTTGCCGGATGTGATTTTCCCTGTTTTGCATGGGCCTTTAGGCGAAGATGGAACCGTTCAGGGTTTTTTTGAGATGCTCCATATCCCATATGTAGGATGCGGAGTTTTAGGCTCTGCCTTGGGGATGGATAAAGAATTTTCTAAAATTCTGGCGGAAAGAGAAAAAATTCCAATTTTGCCGTATTTTTGTATTCATAATCCCCGTGAGGCAAAAAATGCGGCTCAGAAATTGGGCTTTCCTCTTTTTGTGAAACCGGCCCGACTGGGGTCTTCCGTGGGGATTTCACGGGTCGCTTCTTTGGCGGGGTTATCTTCTGCGGTGCGCGATGCTTTTCAGTATGATAATAAGGTGTTGCTTGAAAAAGCTATCGAACCTCGAGAAATTGAATGCGCGGTTTTGGGGGATCCTTATTCTACGGAGCCTCGCTTTAAATTACGCGCTTCTGCCCTGGGAGAGGTGATCCCGCATTCTGAATTTTATGATTACAGGACGAAATATCTTAATTCTAATGGCGCGGGGCGCGAGATTCCGGCGAACTTGGGCGCGGAAACAACCCGGAAAATTAAAGAATATGCCTTAAGAGTTTTTAAAGCCCTCGATTGCTATGGTTTGGGGCGTGTTGATTTTTTAATAGACCGAAAAACGGGAAAAATTTATTTTAATGAAATTAACACCTTGCCGGGCTTCACCTCTAGCAGCATGTATCCCGTTCTTTGGGAATTTTCTGGCATCAAAATTCATTCTCTTATGGACATCCTCGTTGAATTAGCTTTGAGAAGGAATAAAAAGGCTCAGAGCCTTAAGAAGATTCCTTCCAGTTGATTCAATTCTTATAAACTGCTAGCATAACGCAGGTGGCCGCAGTTTTCACGGGAAAACTCATTTGAATATCATTACCTTGGCGAATCAAAAAGGGGGGGTTGGTAAAACGACCTCGGTTTTGAATTTGGGAGCTTCCTTGGCTCAGATGGGTTTTAAAACCCTAATCGTGGATTCTGATCCTCAGGGAAATGCCACTTCCGGCTTAGGTTTTGATAAGCGTTCTTTTTCTCCCAGTATTTATAATGTATTGGTTGATCTTTTGCCGATTGATAAAGTGATTCGTCCGACATCGGTTCAAAATTTGTTTTTAGCGGGTTCTGGAAAGGATTTGGCCGGGGCCGAGGTTGAATTAGTGCCAACCATGGCCCGAGAAAGTCGTCTGAAAGGCTCTTTTTCGGCAATCAAAAGTCAATTTGAATTTGTCCTCATTGATTGCCCTCCTTCTTTAGGGCTCCTGACCGTTAATGCGCTGACCGCCGCCAGCCATGTCTTGATTCCGATTCAAGGGGAATACTATGCCTTGGAGGGTTTGGCTCAATTTGTGGACACAATTCATCTCGTCAAAAAATCGCTCAACCCGCATCTTGATTTTTTAGGATGCTTTTTGACCTTGTTTGATAGCCGCATGAGCCTGGCTCAACAGGTCCAGGAAGAGGTTAAAAAATTCATGAAAGAAAAGCTTTTTAAGACCATTATCCCGCGCAGTATTCGCTTAGCCGAGGCGCCAGGATTTGGAAAAACGATTTTTGAACATGATCCCAAATCCAGAGGAGCTCAGGCTTATCTGGATTTAACGAAAGAGATTTTAGCGCGTATGGAATATCTATGCGCATTGGATTCAGTTTCAGGGGCATTAAATGAAAGAGATTCCGTGGTCTTAGGAGAGAGCGCATGAGAAAAGCGTTGGGGCGCGGGCTTGGGGCTTTGATTTCGGTTGAAGAGCCAAAAGAAAATGAGAAAAAAGAAGAGGGGGCTTTGCGCTTGGTTTCAGTCGAAAAAATTCACCCAAGCCCCTTGCAGGCGCGGAAAAATTTTGACCCTGAGAAGATTGCTGAATTAGCGTCTTCCATTAAACAGCATGGTTTGGCTCAACCGCTTTTGGCATCCTATGATGCCGCCCGGGATTCTTATGAATTAATCGCGGGAGAAAGGCGTTTAAGGGCTTGTATTTTGGCCGGGCTTAAAGAAGTAGAGGTCTTGGTCAGAGAATCTAAATCAAAAAAAGAGCGCATGTTGGTCGGGCTCATTGAAAATCTCCAAAGACAAGATCTCAACGCTATTGAAGAAGCTTTGGGATATTTGCGCTTGATGAAGGAATTTCAAATTTCTCAAAATGATTTGGCTCATATCGTTGGAAAATCAAAATCAGCGGTTTCCAACACCTTGCGTTTGCTGGACTTATCTGAAGAGATGCAAAAAGCCGTTCAATTCGGGCAAATGAGCGAAGGCCATGCCCGCGCTCTATTGATGATTCCCGATGCCTTGGAAAGAAATCGGGTTTTTAAAACCGTTTTGGAAAATAAACTTTCGGTGCGTGAAACCGAGGATTTATCTCGCCAAACCCATAGCGCCACTAATAAGCGCGTTCAGAAAAATCCGGACTCCAAGACCCCGGATGTGGCGGCTCAAGAATCAAGATGGCGGGAAATTTTGGGAACCAATGTCGAAATCCGCATGAAAAAAAGCGGGGAAGAGGGGCAAATCGTGATTCATTTTTATAACTTAGAAGAATTTGACAAGCTCTCTCAATTTTTTAAAAAATGATTAAATTAATTGCATTTTTTTTCTTTTTGGGATTGCCTCAGTTTTCTTATGGCGTCACGATTTCTACCAGCTCGGATTTGCCGAATTATATTTCCCTTTTGCCCAATATTCGCGCTTACAATCGTTTTTCCGATGGCGGTCCGGATGGAAATTGGTATATCGGTTTTAACAATGCGTGGATTGTGAAACTTCCTTCCGCTCCGGTTGGAAGTTTTACCCACGCTTTTATCGGCGCCAAAATCGGCCGCGCTAAAACCCAGCCAAATCCCGATAAACCCTGGGAAAGAGACGTCATCGACGGAAAAATTTATATGGCCATCTCCCAGGCTCCGGCGTTTTCATCGGAGCAAAGTTATTTTTTGACGGCCACTTCCGACATTCCAGTCGATCCCGATTCTCCGGAATCGAAAAACCCGCGAGGCAAGGGGCTTTGGTTTTGGACCGAAGTGCCGGTGAGCGTGGTTAGCTTTACCCAGCCCAATTATTTGATTATTTGGTCTCCGACCGAATATTTCACTTCTGTCGCGAGCTCTCCGGTTTTGGCGGCGGCGATGCCTGAAAATATTTCTCCCAACCAAGAGCCTTCGGCTTGGAACAATCACGGCATTTCGGGGGTTCCGCCGCGTTCGGTCGAAGGCGCGCTTGAAACCCCAATCAATATCTTTCCCGCCCTGGCGATTAAATTAGTCGGCCCCGGAGCGCAATCGCCGGTGACGGTCGCGGATTTTTCCATCGCTAAAGGGCTCTCTCATTCCATTGTTCGTTTTTCCGCCTCCGGAAAAGACGTCGCCGGGGTTTGGGTTGAATCCTCCGACGATCAGTTGAATTGGGAAAGAATGAGCCCGATTCTTCATTTACCGCCCTTTTATTTTTCCTTTGATAACGTTCTCCTTAAAAGCGGTAATTACCTGCGCGGAGCTGCGGAAGATGAAAGCGGTAATATCGGCTTTAGCGCGCCCGCTCTCATCCCTTAAGATCATCAATGCCGAAATTATCTGTCGCGGTGGTGGGGGCAACGGGGCTGGTTGGTCGCGAGCTTCTGTTTTTTTTAGAGAAAAGAAAATTTCCTATTCAGGATCTCAACTGTTTTTCCTCCGGCAAATTAAACGACGGCGTTCTCTTTAAGGGGAAAAAGCGCCCGGTAAAAAAATTTAGCTTTAATGAAGCGAAGAAAAATCAAATTATTTTTTTTGTCAGCTCAGATGAGGTTTCCCGGAGATGGGCCAAGAAATTAGCGGCGTTGGGATCCTGGGTGATCGACGACAGTTCCGCTTTTAGAGGCGATCCCAGTGTCCCTTTGGTGATTCCCGAAGTCAACGGAGAAGAAATCGCCGGAAGATCCCGCTTGATTGCGGGTCCTAATTGCACGATGACCGGTTTGGGGGTCGCCGGATATTGGCTGCATAAAAAAATTGGAGTCAAAGAAATCAGGCTTTCTTCCTATCAAGCGGTGTCGGGAGCGGGGCGGGGCGCCCTTGAGGATTTTTTTTCCGAGAGTACAGCCAACATTAAGGACTTGTCCTTAAAAACGGGTCGCGTCCCGATTTTAAATATGGGAAAACCCTCTCGTTTGCCGCGGCCAATCTTCGCCAATGTCTTCCCTCAGGTCGGGCCGTTTGACGCTGAGGGCCGTTCTGCGGAAGAAAATAAAGTTTCTTTCGAGTTAAGAAAAATCTGGAAGGCTCCGCATCTTAAGATGAGCGTTACGGCGGTTCGAGTTCCGACATTGAGAGGCCATTGTTTGTCGGCATGGCTGACTCTGAAATCGCCCGTCTCCTTAAATGAAGCGAAAAAGCTGGTTTCTCGTTCCGCCGCGCTTAAGCCTGATTCCTTTTATCCCACGCCGCTTTCCTGCGCCGGAAAAGAAGAGGTTTTTGTCTCCCGCGTTAGATTCGGCTGTTCTCTCTCCGAGATCGTTTTGTGGATCGCGATGGACAACCTAGTTAAGGGCGCGGCTTTAAATTCCGTGCAGATTGCGGAAGAAATTTTGCGCCGCGGATTAATTTAAGTAGAATGGGGAAGAAGCGCTTTGATCAAAAAAGGGGGAGTTTATGCCAACAGCAACGCAATTTGTTCCAGGACTTGAAGGGATTGTCGCCGTTCAGACAAAATTAAGCCATGTCGACGGTCAGAAGGGAAGGCTCATTGTCGGCGGATACTCAATTGAGGAATTAGCCGGAAAGGTTTCTTTTGAAGAAGCCGCCGAACTTTTATGGACTGGTACCTTGCCTTCATCCAAAGAATCGTCTAGTTTTCGAAAAGAATTGGCCGAGTTGCGGACAATTCGGCCGGAGACCTTGGAACTCATTAAGGTTGCGAGGCATTCCCCGCCGATTGACGCTCTCAGAATGGCTTGCGCGACTCTCTCTTTGGATTTGTCCAATCCAAACGATATTTCTCCGGCCGCGGATTTGGCGGTGGCTAAACGTCTGACCGCTCGTTTCCCGACCGTGGTCGCCGCTCATGCGCGCCTGCGTCAAGGGCATGATCCAATCGCTCCGCGTTCCGATTTAGGCATGGCGGAGAACTTCCTTTATATGGTTTTTGGCGAAGTGCCCCATCCGGCGGTGGCCAAGGCTTTGGATACTTATTGGACGACTGTGATGGACCACGGCATGAACGCTTCTACTTTTGCCGCTCGCGTGATTGCCAGCACTAGGTCCGACATGGTGAGCGCGGTGACCGGAGCGGTCGGAGCGCTCAAAGGCCCCTTGCACGGCGGCGCTCCGGGGCCGGTTTTGGATATGCTCGTTGACATCCAATCCGCCGATCGAGCGGAGGCGTGGCTTAAAAATGAACTTAACGCCGGACGCCGCATCATGGGTTTTGGCCATCGGGTTTATAAAGTTCGCGATCCGAGAGCCGAAGTTTTGTCAAAAACCGCCGAGGCTTTGGCGGGGGCCGATCTAAGAAACCGCAAGCTTTATGATTTAGCGCGAGCGGTCGAAAAAACAGCCCTTAAGGTTTTAGATGAAGCCAAACCGGGGCGGAATCTTAAGACAAACGTGGAATTTTACACCGCCTTGGTTTTGCAGTCGGCCGGTTTGGTTCCGGATCAGTTTGTCGCGATGTTCGCCTGCGGCCGCGCCGCCGGCTGGTGCGCCCATGTCATGGAGCAGCATGCGCAGGATCGGCTGATTCGCCCGCAATCAGAATATCTGGGCCCGCAGAATCTGGTCGTTTCCCGTTAGACTTCGCTTTAAAACGGGGGGCTACGCCTTAACTGAAAGTATTTGTGTTTGTTCGATGGTTTATAAAGAAAATGTTCGCAATTTAGATTTGATACCATTGAGCAGTTAAGCGTTTTTTTACCTTTGCATTCGCATGAGCCTTATTTCCGAATGGCCATAATTGACAATAAATCAAAATCGATGCATGAAGCGCTAATCAATGCGTTGACAAGCGCGGATCGAGTAGATATTGAAGTGGCTTTTTTTTACTTCTCCGGTTGGCAGCTCCTTGCCAACCATTTGAAGGATAAAAAAATCCGCATATTGGTCGGTAAATATATTGATCCTGAAGCTGTCCCCGAACTTTTATCCAAGATCAAGCAGGAAAGCGCTAACGTGGATTTGGAGCCCTTTCAGTCACGGAAGGCGGTACCGTCTCGCGTTGCAAAGAAACAGGCCTATATTAACAGTTTTGTTCGATTGAGTAATGAATCCGCCCTCCTTGACGACAGCGATGACCAAGACGCATATAAAATCCTGGAAAACAAGATTTGTGATGGGTCATTGGAAATCAAGCTCACTTCAACGCAGGAGCACGGCAAGATGTATATTCTGCATAATAAGAGCGAGCTCAGCCAAAATGGAGATTTCCCAGGCACCGTTTTCATGGGATCAAGCAATTTCACTTTCCAGGGGCTTAAAAACCAGGGAGAACTTAATGAGCGTTACAATGACAAGGCTCGATATGATGATTATTTGAGAAAATTCAACTCGCTGTGGGACGCCAGCGAAAATATTGATATTGCGACTCCGGGGAACGCCGAGGATTTGTTGGCCGATCTGAAAAAGAATCTTTGGATCCATTCCTGCCCGAGTCCGTATGCCGTTTATGTCCGTGTACTGCATGAGTTGTTCGGCAAGGAAATAGACGAGCGGTTAAAAACTCCAACTGAAGTAACCAACGGAAAATACATTGATTTGGAATATCAACTCGATGCGATTAAATCCGTGCTTGATAAGCTTGCGAAATATGACGGCGTGATTATTGCGGACGTAGTGGGTCTGGGGAAAAGCATTATCGCTTCCGCCGCGGCGCATAACTACGATGGAAACACGATTATTATTACCCCGCCTCACTTGAGGGAACAGTGGGAAGACTATCAAGAAGAATTTCGTCTCCCCGGGGCCAGGGTCTTTAGCTCCGGCCTGATTGAAGACGTTTATGAAAGATACAAAGAGAGCGACAAACCCCTGTTAATTATCGTAGACGAAGCGCATCGCTACCGAAATGAAGATACAGATGACTATAGAATGCTGCATCATATTTGCAATAGTCACCCGGAAAATAAAGTCATTCTTTTAACGGCAACGCCTTTCAATAATGCGCCAAAAGACGTGTTTGCTTTGGTAAAACTTTTTCAAATCCCCGGGCAATCCACAATTCGCTCGGTCGACAATTTAAGTCTCCGGTTCAGGGATTTAATAGAACGATATATAAAATTAAATCAGGCAAGACGCAAAGGGAAGTTGGATCAGATGCAGATTGACAATGAAGCCGACGCCATCTCCCTTGAACTGCGCCGATTAGTAGAGAATGTGGTTATTCGCAGATCCCGCCTCGATCTTCGGACGATAACGCGATACAAGGATGATCTTGTCCGGCAAAAGATTGATTTCGCCGAGATCGTAGGCCCCGAGCTCCTGAAATATAATTTAGGCGAAATTCTTGAGCTTTATACGGATACTCTTTTACAAATTACGGCGGAGAAGGAGAATGAGGGGTTTATCGGCGCCAGATATAAGCCGACCGCTTACATTACCGATACAAAGGAATTTCTCGAAAAATATGGCGAGGATTTTGAAGAATCAGACCTCAAAACCGCGCAAGTCAACCTCGCGAATTTCATGAAAAGATTTTTGGTTATGCGGTTTGAAAGCTCGAAAGACGCCTTCCGTTCAACTCTTGAAAACATGATAGCGTCAACCAAAACCATCGAAAAATGGTGGCAGAAATTCGGAAAGGTGCCCATATTGAAGAAAGGGCAGATTCCCGATCCCGATGCGATTTTAGATACCACAGATGACGCCGTCAACGAAGAGGTTTCTCAGCAAACAGCTGAAAAACTAGTCCAGGAGTTTAAGGAAACAAAGGGGTTGATCGCGATTGACAAATCCATGATCGGGCCGCAGTTCATGAAGGATATAGAGCATGACAGGAAACTGCTTGAAGCGATTCACGACAAATGGTTCGGGCCAGCGGCAAGGCCGCACAAAGATTTTGATCCCAAACTTGATTATGTGAAAAAGAAAATTGAAATTCTCATTAAGGAGCGGCCGGAGCGGAAGATCGTGATATTTTCTTCCTACGCGGACACGGTAAATTACTTGCATGGAGAATTAATAAAACGCGGCGTGCGGCGCGTTTTGAAATATACCGGAGCCGATGCAAACAAGGAAATGAAGAAAATAATCCGAAAAAATTTTGATGCCGGGATTAAGCCGATTGAACAAGATAATGATTACGATATCCTTGTGTGCACGGATGCGCTGAGCGAAGGCTTCAACCTGCACCGCGCTGGAGTCGTGATCAACTATGATATTCCGTTTAATCCCACTCGGGTCATTCAAAGAATTGGGCGTATCAATCGCATCAACAAAAGGATGTTCGAGAAATTATTTATTTTCAATTGCTTCCCCACCGATGTCGGTGAATCCGAGGTCAAAATCAAGCAGATTTCCACGCTTAAAATGCGGCTTATAGCTGCGGTTATGGGAAGCGATACTCGGACCTTGACGGATGACGAAAAACTTCAGAGCTTTTTTAAAGATGAATACCACAAAGCTGAAGAAGCGAGTGAAACTCTATCATGGGACGCTCCGCATCGAGAAGCTTATGAGCAGGCGCGCAAGGATCAAGCGGTGTTTGCGGAGGCTCTCGCGATAAAACCAAGAAGCCGCGTTATCAGGGAAGGGCGCCGAACTCCCGCTATTGTGGCTTTTGGCAAAAAAGGACAGCAGGCCGTTTTTGCCTTGAAAGACGGCCAGGAGCCGAATATCGTGGCCGCGGAAAAGGCTTTAAATTACTTCAAGGCGAATCAGGGTGAATTGGGCCGGGAAGCTGACAGGCAATATGACGCCGTGTTTAAGCTTGTCCGCAACTCGCTGTTTGAGAAGCATCCGCTGCCGCCGATTCGAGGGCGAAGGTCCGACGCGCTTAAAGCGCTTAAGGCGATGGAAGACCGACTGCCAAAAGCGACCGCATTCTGTCGAGATTTGGCGGATATTATCAAGAAGTATGACGGCATTAATGAAGGGGACTTGAAATTAATCTCTCAGCTGTCATTAAAGAACCTCGAACAGGCGTATAAAGACTTGAAAGAAATTGTTCCCGACCATCAAATCGCATCTATCAATGAGCGCGTCAATCGCCTAGAGAGCGAACATGAAACCATCGTTCTCAGCGAAGACATCCGGGCATGAATCTCCTACAGAAGGAGTATAACAGAGATGATTTCATACAATTTTTAAAGGCGTTCCTCCCTGATTTTAAGCAAGATATCCGCAACGTGAGCAACCCTCGCGGCCTGCAAGTCACGGAAGATGTGTCGTATTTAGGTCAAAGCTCCCTCCTTGATCTGCCTGTATTTGAGATCGCTCATATATCCTCCGCGAACGCTCGCATGTCGCTGGCCGCCGATGGTTTTAGGATCATGAAAGACAGCGCCGCTTACAGAGCTCTCGCGGTTTATCGTTCGGAAAAGAGCCATGACTGGCGCCTTTCTTTGATGACAGCCCCTCCCGAAATCAATGAAAAGGGGAAAATAAAACAAACTTTTTCAAACCCGCGCCGCTACTCATTTTTTCTCGGGCCGGACTCGAAGATTGGAACTCCATCCAGGCTTCTCAAAGAGCGCGTGGCTGATTTTGCGGACCTTCAAAAGCGTTTCTCGATTGAAGTCGTCAACAAGGAATTTTACGCCGAAATCGCCAAATTGTTTACGGAACTGGCCGGGGGCAAGCGCCTGATCGGCGCCCATGAGTTGAGCGAAGCTGGTTCCCTGGAGTTGCCTTCCGTGGCCAAGGACGCCCCGCTCCGCAAGGAATTCGCGGTCAGACTTATCGGACGCCTGGTTTTTTGCTGGTTCCTTAAGAAAAAATCTTCCAGCGCCAACCGGCCTCTCATTCCGGAGGAAATTCTCAGTTCAGAGGCAATCGCCAAGAATGCCGATTACTATCACGCGATTTTAGAACCGCTTTTCTTTGAATCATTAAATACGCCGACTAAAGAACGCAAGAGCAATTTCGGCAAGAAGCCCTGGTCCGAGGTTCCGTTTCTCAATGGTGGCCTCTTTGACGCGCATCGGGAAGATTTTTATGATCTGGGGCCGATGGGGTATTCAAAGCATATCAATACCCTGAAAGTCCCTGACGCATGGCTGAGCAAACTGCTCAAAACCTTTGAGCTCTATAATTTCACGATTGACGAGAATACCTCGGTCGATGTCGAATTGTCCATCGACCCCGAAATGCTTGGACGCATCTTCGAGAACCTGCTGGCCGAGATCAACCCGGAAACGGGCGAAAGCGCCCGCAAAGCCAGCGGCAGCTATTACACCCCTCGCGTTATTGTGGATTACATGGTTGATGAAAGCCTAAAGAGCTTCCTGCGGACGAGAGCGGATCTTACGGAAGAGCAATGCAATGGCCTCCTCTCTTTTAGCGATGAGAGGGGGACCATCAAGGAAATTGACGCGGCAAGGGTAATCGAAGCTCTCGGCAAACTCAGGATTATTGATCCGGCCTGCGGCAGCGGGGCCTTTCCGATGGGCATTTTGCAGAAAATGCTTTTGGTGCTTCGAAAAGTGGACCCGGACTCAAAACGCTGGAAGGAAAAAATTATCGCGGGCGTCAAAGACAGCGTGCTTCGAAGAAAGTTAGAGAGCGAAAACCTCGAATATGTTTTCAAGCTCGGCATCATCCGGGACTCTATTTATGGGGTGGACATTCAGCCTGTCGCGATGGAAATCTCGAAGCTCCGCTTTTTTCTCTCGTTGATCGTGGATGAAAAAATTGACGACGCCAGCGAGAATCGGGGGATACAGCCTCTTCCGAATTTGGAATTTAAATTCGTCTGCGCCAACAGCCTGATTCCATTGCCTCTATCTAAACCGGAGACGAACGGTTTGTTGTTTGATTCAGAGGACCAAGATTCCATTCGCCGACTCAAGGAGTTGCGAGACGATTACTTTACAAGTTACGGCAAGAAGAAACACGATTTAGAGCGTCGGTTCCGTGAAGCGCAGGACAAGATGAAGGATTTTTACCTCCAGAACGCGGTCAAGCCTCAGCACAACCTTTTGGGCAATCAAATCACGATAAAAACGAAGGCGGAGCCATCGTTAACCCAGAGCTTGGCGTTTTGGGATCCCTTTGGCGACAAACCCGCCGAATGGTTTGATTCTGAATGGATGTTCGGAGTTCAGGACGGCTTTGACATCGTTATCGCGAACCCTCCCTATGTTCGCCAGGAAGAAATTAAGAAACAGAAACCCGCCTTACAAGGCTACGAGTGTTACTCGGGCACGGCCGATCTCTATGTGTATTTCTACGAACGCGGTTTTCAACTTCTGCGCGATGGGGGAGTCTTGTCCTTTATATCCTCGAACAAATACTTCCGGGCGGGTTATGGAGAAAAGCTTCGTGAGTATTTAGCCGCCAAGGGCCGGGTCCTTCAGCTCATCGATTTCGGCGACGTTCCTGTATTTGAAGCGATAGCCTATCCGAGCATTATTCTGGTTCAACGATTGGCGCGCGGCGCCGCCCTCGATGGCCACAAGATTGCGGCGGTCAATTGGGAACCGAACATGTCAATTTCAGAATTTCCCGGCATTCTTGCCTCAAAAACAATTCATGTCCCTCAAATCGCATTGCGCGCTAAAGGTTGGTCCTTTGAAGCGGAGAATGCCCGGAAACTAATGGACAAGCTGCGCGCCGCTGGCAAACCCTTGGGTGAATATGTTGAGAATCGCTTCTACTATGGAATCAAAACTGGATTTAACGAGGCTTTCGTTGTCGACCGCGAGACTCGTGATAGACTAATTGCCGAGGATGCGTCTTCAGCCAAAGCGCTCAAGCCCTATTTGCGTGGAAAGGATGTTAAGCGCTGGCAAATTAATTTTGCCGACCAGTTCTTAATTAAAATCGAGTCATCAGAGAATAAGCAGCATCCGTGGTCAGGGAAGGCCGAGAAAGAGGCAGAAAAATGTTTTGCGCAGACCTACCCAGCTATTTATAAACATTTTAAGAATTACCAAGAACCCTTGAAGAACCGCGATGACCAGGGAAACTATTTTTGGGAATTAAGATCGTGCGCCTACTGGAAAGAGTTCGAGGAGCCGAAGATTGTGTTTCCAGATATTGCTCAAAGGACTGAGTTCGCGTGGGATGACGGAAAACACTACTTGGTCAATACGGCCTATATTTTGCCAACCAAAGAACGCTGGCTTATGGCTTTGCTCAATTCGATGACCATTTTTTGGTTTTATGGTCGCGTAAGCAATACCATTCAGGGGGGCTTTGTAAGGTTTATTCGCCAATATGTCGAGACGATTCCGGTCCCAACGGCATCAATATCTGAAAAAAATGCTTTGCAAGGATTGGTCGAGCGAATCGTAAAGGCCAAACAATCTGATTCGAAGGCCGATGTGTCGCATTTGGAACATGAAATTAATGAGCGCGTCTATCATCTGTATGGGTTAAATAAGGACGAAATTCAAATCATCGAACAAGGGTCTCGCAACGATCTCGAATCCGAAGGAAGCTCACGAATGGGGGAATCATATCTGTGAAAAAAATAATAATCGACCTCAAAAACTGCTACGGGATTAAAGAACTCAAAATAGGGTTAGATTTTTCCGTTAGGAAATTATTGGTGGTCTATGCGCCTAACGGCGCTATGAAAACATCTTTTGCCAAAACCTTCCAGGACCTGAGTAGTGATCAGGAATCAGGGGATCGAATTTTCAAGACACGGGAATCCAAGAGGAATATTAAAGATGAAAGTGGATTGAACATTGATAAAGAACAGGTTTTCGTAATTGAGCCGTACAATCAAAACTATAAGTCATCTAAGATATCTAATCTCCTCGTGAATAAGACACTGAAAGATGAATATGACGGTATATATTCGAGCATCAATGACAAGAAAGATGTTCTCATTAAAGAATTAAAATCGTCCTCTGGGCTAAAAAAAGACATTGAGGAAACTTTTTCCGATGCCATCACCCATGATTCGAAGGAATTTTTCCAAGCACTGACCCGCGTGAATTCCGAGGTTTTAGAAGGAAAGACCACTGCATTGGACGGGATTCCCTATCAGAAGATATTCAATGACAGGGTCCTTGAGCTCCTAGAATCGCCGGAGCTTAAAAAAAACCTTTCCGAATACATGAAGGTTTACGATCGACTCATTAGCGCGTCGACATTTTTTAAAAAAGGTGTTTTTAATCACAATAACGCATCCGAGATCGCCAAGAACCTAAAAAATAATGGCTTCTTTAAAGCCAGCCACTCAGTCAATGTCAATTTCAGAAACATTCGGCGGGAGATCAAAACAGAAGCTGAGCTGGAAGAGGTTATTAAAAATGAAAAGGACAGCATTCTTGGGGACTCAACTCTAAAGACATCGTTTGATGAAATCGACACGCAGTTAGCCGGGAATAAGGGATCAAAGGATTTCCGAGAATTCCTAGATCAGAACAAAAGTATCCTCCCTGAATTGGATAATCTTCCCCGGCTCAAACAAAAGCTATGGATTGCCTATCTCACGAAGAGCCTAGGCGCATACAAAGACTTGATGGAGGTCTATACCAATGGCAAGGAGAAGATTGAAGCAGTCATTAATCGGGCAAAAGAAGAAGAAACTAAATGGAAAAGTGTAATTGACATCTTTAACGAAAGGTTTTCTGTGCCTTTTGTCGTAACGATGGAAAATCAGGACGATGTTATCCTCAAAAGAGAGACTCCTAGCATTAAATTTAAATTCAAAAATACCGACAATAACCCGGATATGCCAGTGGAAGAAGGCACCTTGTGGCCCGTGCTGAGCAACGGCGAAAAACGAGCATTGTACTTGTTGAATATTATTTTTGAAGTTGAAGCCAGAAAGGACGACAAAAAACAGACGTTGTTTATCGTTGATGACATAGCCGATTCGTTCGATTATAAAAACAAATACGCTATTGTCGAGTATTTGAATGACATATCTAGGGAAGACTATTTCTATCAAGTAATCCTGACCCATAATTTTGATTTTTATAGAACGTTATGCAGCAGGCTTAGCGTTCCAAGGGCAAACAGACTTCACACCGTAAAAACCACGACCTCTATTAGACTAGTGGAGGAAAAATATCAAAACAACCCCTTCGCTACATGGAAAGACAATCTTGCCAAGGAGGAAATGCTTGTAGCGTCAATTCCATTTGTTAGAAACTTGGCTGAATACTGCGGGTTTCCTAACCATTTCAAAACTTTGACGTCTTTACTGCATTTGAAACCTGAAACGCCATCCATAACCGTCGGTGATCTGCAAAAAATAATCAAAGAGGTCTTAAGAGACAAGGCGGACCTAGTCCTGGCAGATCATGACAGAAAGGTGAAGAATTTGATTTATGGTTTGGCAGATGGAATCAATCTTGAAACGGAAGAAATCATCGAGCTGGAAAAAAAGATTGTGTTGTCGATTGCCATTAGACTCAAAACAGAAGAACTCTTAATAAAAGAAATTAGCGATGATGCTTTCGTGAGGGGCATTGAAAAAAATCAAACGATCGTTCTGATAGATAAATTTAAAAAAAAATGTCCTAGCAAGATCGAAATAATTAAGCTGGCCGAACAAGTGAATCTAATGACGCCAGCAAATATTCATATCAATTCATTCATGTATGAACCGATATTAGACATGTCAAATGATCATCTGAAGCAACTGTATAAGAAGGTCTGCGATTTAAGTAAGGAGCGCTAATGTGGACACTTTTTCCGAAGGCTACTGACCGACAAGGAGACATCTAAGATGATGGTGGTGCTGTTATGGACATGCGTCGCGATGATTGTGGCGCTCCTGGCAATGGTGGCGTACTCTTTGTTGCGAAAGAATAATGACGAAAACCTGAATGACCTTCGGACGACCATTGCGAAAGTTGAGGGAGTACAACTTCGTGTCGAGGAATTACTAAGGACTGAACTCAAAGCCAACAGGGAGGAGCTTTCCGTTGCGGTGCGTGGGACTCGCGATGAATTAGGAACTCGCCTCAGCGAATTCCAGAAAGCCTCGGTTGAATCGCTCCGAATATCTCAGGACACGCAACGGGCCCAGTTGGATACATTCGCATCCCAACTTAATTCCTCGAGCACGCGGAATGATGAACGGCTGGAATCCATTCGAAAATCTTTAGACGATCGACTACAAGGCATCCAAAGGGACAGTGCCACAAATCTTGAGGGTATACGAAATACGCTTAACGACAAATTGACCTCATCCGCCCAGAGTACGAGGGATGAATTGGGTGCGCGATTCACTGAATTCAAGCGGTCTATGTCCGAGTCATTGAAGCTCTCCCAGGATGGGCAAAAGATTGGCCTTGATGCGTTTGCCGAACAGTTAAAAACTTTGACGGCAATGAGCGATAAGAAATTAGAGGCTATCCGTGAATCTGTTGAAGGAAAACTGCAAAGCATACAGAAAGACAATGCCACGAAGTTGGAGGAGATGCGGCTCACCGTTGACGAAAAGCTTCATTCAACCTTGGAGAAACGTTTAGGAGATGCTTTTGCCCAAGTCAGTGAACGACTAGACCAAGTCTCTAAGGGACTTGGCGAGATGCGTACGCTTGCCGCTGATGTTGGGAGCTTGCAAAAGGTTTTAACGAACGTCAAAGCGCGTGGAGTTTGGGGAGAGATGTTCATCGAAAATGTTCTTCAAGAGATTCTAATACCCACTCAGTATGAGAAAAACTTTAAGCCTCGCTTGGATAGCGGTGAAACCGTTGAGTATGCAATCAAGTTGCCAGGGCAGGGCGCGGAGGCGGTCTGGATACCAGTTGACGCGAAGTTTCCGAAAGAGAACTACGAGCGTCTCATCGCCGCACAAGAGAAATCGGACATAACACAGATCGAGATATCAGCGAAGGCATTAGAAACACAAATCAAGCAACAAGCCCGAGATATTCGGGATAAGTATATTTTCCCTCCACGAACCACAGACTTTGCCATCCTTTACTTGCCACTAGAAAGCCTGTATGCAGAAATCTTGCGACGCCCAGGACTTGCGGACGAGCTACAAAATAAATATCGAGTTGTTATAACGGGACCGACGACATTTGGGGCGTTGTTGAATAGTCTCCGAATAGGCTTTAGAACCTTGGCTATTGCCGAGAGGGCATCGGAAGTCTGGAATCTCCTTGGCGCTGTAAAAGGTGAGTTTCGGAAATTCGGCGATATTCTCGATAGGACTCAAAAGCAGATTCAGACGGTTAGCAAGTCAATTGAAGATGCTTCAAAGAAAACCCGCACAATCGAAAAGAAACTTACTCAAGTGGAAGAATTGCCGAGCCCTGATGTTAAAAATCTCTTAGATGTCGAAGGTTCGGACCAGACCGATGACGAAGGGTTGGGAGGGAATGGGTAATGCTTCGTTGCTTCTTTTTCCTCCCGAATGGGCGCGGAGTATTAGGGCCCAATGCGGGAAAAGCGGCACGGCCTTTTTCTTTAAACAGTGGGGGGCGCACAACGAACAGGGCGAGCGAGTCGGCAAAGGCGTCGCAGACCGAAATCTTGACGGCCGGACATGGGACGAAATGCCGCGCTTTCAAGAAGCGTAGAGGACAGTCTTGAAAATATTCATGATGAATTTTCAGGCCTTAATTGGCGTTGTTGTTGGAGGCGTTATCGCTTTGGCGAGCGCCTGGGGCTTGGAGCGATGCCGGCAGGCCCGCGAAGCCCGCAATTTGGCTATGGCGTTTCGCGGGGAAATCGTAGCGTTAAGGGAGATTGTAAAGCGTCGCGGCTATCTAAAGAACCTCACGGACACAATTGAAGCGATCAAGCGGACAAGCCAGCCCCGAATCCTTCATATTCCAGTTCGCCGCCAATACTTCAACGTTTTTGATAAGAATGTCGACAAGATCGGGATGTTAAATGCCCCGCTCCCGGAGCTTTTGGCGACTTTTTATATTCAGGCGAATGCGGCTTTGGAAGATATGGAGAGTATCCGCGAAGGAATTTTTTCGGGGGATTTGCAATCTCTGGCCGGCGTTTATGAAAGTCTGCACGCTCTTCTTGCGGATACGCTAAGTCTTGGCGATCAGATCATCGCCGAGATTCCGAGACAATATTCGTAACTCTAAATTTTTTAACTCGCGCCAATAGTTGACAAATATAGTCGGAAATTAATAATCTAGACTCCTAAGGAGAAAACGATGAACAAATATGAGTTTGCCGTGCGCTGGCTTCATGTGATTGCCGGAATTACCTGGATTGGGATGCTCTATTTCTTCAATTTCGTCAATGTTCCTTTTCAAGCGGATTTAGACGATGCCGGGAAAAAGGCCGCCAATCCAAAGCTTCAGCCTCGGGCTTTGTGGTGGTTTCGTTGGGGAGCGATGGTCACTTTCTTGGCTGGGCTTCTCCTTTACGCCTTAATTTATATGTATGTCCCGGGAGTTGGATTTAGCGCTCAAGGGCTTCGAGCTCCTTCCGGATGGCTTTTAATGGGAATGCTCTTTGGAACGATCATGTGGTTTAATGTCTGGTTCATCATCTGGCCGGCGCAAAAGAAAATTCTCTCCGGCAAAACCCCGGCGGAAGAGTTGCCTCCCATTCGCAAAAGAGCTTCTCTCGCTTCTCGAACCAACACCTATCTCTCCGCGCCGATGCTTTTGGGGATGCTGGCCGCCAATCACTTAAACGCCGCCTTTACCTGGCCGCGCGCGATCGCGGCTCTGGCCTTGGGATTCCTGGCCATTTGGATGGCCATTTGGCATTCTTATAAAGTCGGAAAGACCGTTTAAAAAGCGGTTTTTAATCCCGATTTTTATTGAAAACCAATTTCAGTTATCGCATAAATGATAGAATAGGCGATGCTCTTTTCTGAACTTGGTCTCCATCCCGATCTTGAACGCGCGGTCAAAACCCTGGGGTGGAATGAACCGACTCCCATTCAAGCCAAGGCGATTCCCGTCGCGTTAAAAGGGGGAGATATTCTCGGTTGCGCTCAAACCGGGAGCGGAAAAACGGCCTCCTTTGTCTTGCCGATTCTCCACCATCTCTTGACCAAGCCCGGAAGCGGGTTGCGCGCTTTTGTCATCGTTCCAACCCGTGAACTCGCCACTCAAGTCGAAATTTGTTTTAAAGATTGCGGAAAATTTTCTCCGGTTCGCGTCGCTTCGGTTATCGGAGGAGTCGGTTATGATCGGCAGAGAAAATCCATGTCCGGCGGCGCTTCGGTCATAGTGGCCACTCCGGGGAGACTCCTTGATCATCTTAAAAACGGGCATTTTAAAATGGATTCCGTTCAATATTTGGTCTTAGACGAAGCGGATCGCATGTTGGATATGGGCTTTTTGCCCGACATCCGCGCGATTATCTCTCGCGTTCCTCGCGATAGACAGACCATGCTTTTTTCCGCGACCCTGGTCAAAAAAGTCGACCAAATCGCGGCTTTTGCCCTAAAAAATCCCGAACGGGTCGAGGTTTCTCGTCCCACTGATACCGCCGAGGGAATCAGCCAGGTCGTCTATCCCATTATCCAGGCGCAGAAAACGGATTTACTGGTCGCCCTTTTAAAAGCGACCGAGATGAAATCCGTTCTTGTTTTTACCCGCACTAAAAATCGCGCCGATCGCTTGACCCAAAGACTTTCCGCTCAAGGTTTCTCCGTCGGCATTCTTCACGCTGGAAGAACCCAAGGCCAAAGAATGGGCGCGATGGAAAATTTCCGTAGCGGGCGCACTCAAATCTTGGTCGCCACCGATATCGCCGCCCGCGGGATAGACGTTCGTGAAATAAGTCATGTCATCAATTTCGATGTTCCGCAAAATCCCGAGGACTATGTCCATCGCGTGGGGCGCACCGGGCGCGCCTACGGGGTTGGCGACGCGATCACTTTCTGCGACCGGGAAGAAGACCCTTTGATTTCAGGAATTGAGCGCTTTACCGGAGTGGTTTTTCCCAGGGCGATGCTACCCACTTTTCCTTATGCGATAAAGCCCAATCTCGAACCGACCAAGGCAAAAACTTTTTCCGGAATTCGTTTTCGCCGCCGTCCCGTGGCCAGATCTCGCCGCGCCCTTTTCCGGCGCTGATTGAGGCCTTCATTAGCGGCAGTCTTGAGATCCCGATACGCAATGAGCCCAGTTCTGAAATGGGTTTGGCCCTTGCCCGTTCCAAATACGATCCCAAAGAGAAGACAATTTTTGGGCGATTCTTGCGAGCTGTTCCTTGTTTGCGTCAACAGCCTGGCTTAAAAGGGTTTTTGCCTGATCCCAATGGGGCGTTCCGAAAAACGCTTTCCGAACGGCTTTTTGCATTTTAAGTCGGCGCCGGGCCATTTCGGGAGAAGGAATATCCGAATTTTTTCGCGCGATAGCCTGTAATTGAAGATTTTCCGCTTGGGGCGGAAGGTTTCTTCGTGGCAGTCTTCCTCGCGGATTTGAGGTCGGCGCTTCCGTTGAATCATCCCCTAAGTTTGAGCGCCAGGCTTTCTTTGCCGCGGACAGGCTTAAACTCTTGATATTTGAGTGAATATGGCGCTTTTGCAGAGAGCGGGTCAAAGCGGTATTGTTAGCGGATAATTTTTTTTGGACCGCATCAATAGCTTCCAAAAAGCGGTTGACTCGAACAAGACGGCGAAACTCCAATTTTCCTTTTTCGGAATTTTCATCGGAATGAGTTGTGGAAAGGCGATTTTGTTCAGCCTGGGCCATTAAACGGATAAATTGCCAGTCTTTTAAGGTTTTTCCCAGAGGGGATGAATCCGAATTTTGGATATTTTTTGACGGAGGTTTAATCAATCCTTCTTTCGGTAAAACGATTCCCATTGATTTTAAGGCTTTAGCGTCGACCACGAACTCTTGATTGGAAATACCGAGCGCTCGCGGCAAGACGGCTATAACCACGTTTTTATCTGAGCGGCGAGAGACCCTAAAAACGGGCGCGCCGTAAGAGACTTTTTGATCGACCAGCCAATTCTCCCATTGTTTAAGATCTTCTCTATTCTTGAGACAGTTCTCGACCAAATTTCTGGAATTGATTCCCGACATTTTCGTGGGGCAATCCTGAGCCGCAATCAATGGGGCGCAAAAAAGGAGCATGGCCGAAACAATAGAAATAGGTTTCATCTTCTATATATAACGCCCTAAAATAACTTTGTCAATGGGAGATGCAATTGTTGTCAATTATTTCTTTACGGGCCCTTATGCTAGAAGTTCTTTTTCCTTGGCTTGGATGAGTTCCTGAATTTTTTCCATCTCGGAACCGATGGACTGAACCCGGGAATAATCCGCGTAAAGCTCGGGATCGGACAATTGGGAGGCGAGTTCTTCTAGTTTTGCGTGAAGAACGGATAATTCTTCTTCCAGTTTTGCGGTGCGGCGGGCGATTTTTTTGGGATCTTGCGTTGCCGGCTTAACGATTTTTTCAATTGCCGGCACTTCGACGGCCTGCGGGTTTTCCTCATGCCATTGAGCTTGTCTGCGCTTAAAATATTCGTAATCCCCGGGATAAACCGTGATTTTTCCGCCCTCGATATGGACGACATGATCGGCTAAGGCGTTCAAAAAATAAAGATCGTGGCTGATAAAACAAATCGTTCCCTCAAAACCCTTGAGGGCTTCGATCAACCCATCGACGGAAGCCATGTCCAAATGGGTCGTCGGCTCATCCATCAAAAGGACATTGGGAGGATTGAGCAAAAGTTTGACCAAGGACAAGCGGCTTTTTTCCCCTCCGCTTAAAACCGAGACCTTTTTATGGATCGTGTCCCCTGGAAAAAGAAAGGAGCCCAGGACCGAGCGCACGAGTTGCTCGGAATTTCCGCGATTAACGCCCAGAGCCTCTTCAAAAATCGTTTTATCAAAATCAAGCTGACCCTCCCTATGCTGGGAGAAATATCCCACCTTGACATCCGGGCCGATGATTCTTTGCCCCGAATCAAACGGGATCACGCCGGCCAAAACCTTGAGAAGAGTCGATTTCCCGGCCCCGTTATGTCCGACAAAAGCCATTTTCCACCCGCGCTCTAAATTAAAATGGAGATCGCGGTAAACGATTGTCTCCCCGTACGATTTATAAACGTTTTTAAGAGACAAGACTTTTAAGCCGACGCGAGAAGGCTGCGGAAAACGTATCTTCATCGCCTTTGATTCGCTTACGAGTTCGACGCGCTCGAGTTTCTCAAGCCTTTTAATCATGCTCTGAGCGCGGCTGGCGGTAGACGCCCGGGCGCGGTTTCGGTCGATAAATTCCTGCATATCCGCGATTTCTTCCTGCTGCCGCTTAAACGCCGACTCCAAGCGTTCGCGCTCCGCCTTTCTTTCGGAAATAAAATGCTCATAGTCGCCGTGGTAAATTTTGAGAGTTTTGTCTTGAAGGCTGACAATGGCGCGGCAAACGGCGTTGATAAAGGCGCGGTCATGCGAGATAAGAAAAACGGCTCCGGGATAAGACTGCAAATATTTCTGAAACCAAAATAGAGAATCGATATCGAGGTGATTGGTGGGCTCATCTAAAAGCAACAAGTCCGGTTCCAGAAGAAGGAGTTTGGCTAAAGCGACCCGCATCGCCCAGCCGCCGCTTAAGGCGCTCATTTTTCGGCTAAAATCCGACACCTTAAACCCCAGCCCCATCAAAAGCGCCTTGGCCTTGGACGCGATTCTGGCATTAGCGTCTTCTAAATCCGATAGCGCGTAGTTTAAAATTTCCTCATTAGAAACTGGAGCGTTTTCCTGCGGAAGATATCCGACAACCGCTCCTTTTTTGAGGCTGATCTGTCCTTGATCTGGATCTTCTTGCCCCAAGAGCATTTTAAAGAGAGTGGATTTTCCGGCGCCATTGGGGCCGACTAAGACAAAACGATCTCCCTGATTGATTTGTAAAGACGCCCCTTCCAAGAGCGTCTGCTGACCAAAGGATTTGTGGATATCTTTCAGAGTGATCATTGGAGTTAAAAAAATCGCCGGGCTTAAAAACAAGCCCGGCGTCCTTAGTAGGAGCTTATTTTATTTGCCTTTGGCGTGATAGTTTTGGTTCGGCATACCCATGTTTTGGTTCATCATGCTCATATCATGAAACGGACACGGCGCTGACATCGCGTAATTACAACTAGACTTATGACAATGCCCCGCCATCAGATATCCGATGACTCCTCCCAACAAGAGAATGAGAAGAGCCGCGATGCCTTTGCATCCGCAGCAATGTTTTTTTCCACATCCGCCTTTCCCGCACCCGCAATCATTGGTTTTCGATTCTTGATTTTCCATGTTTCCTCCCTCAATGTCGTTCCTTATTATATAATTTTAGCGCGGTGAAAAATTTTATCGATATCCATTCAGAAGAGGACATTCCTGAAATTTGGAGAAAAACCCCGATTGGAGCCCTGCTGCGCTACCACAATTTAGGCGCGCCGCTGCCGCCGAGATCCGACAAACCGGAAATTCTCATAGGAATGTGCATGGACAGCCGAAAACAATTACGGATTCCGGATAATTTCGCCTTTATTTTGCGCACCGGTGGGGCTAATCTGCGCTTAAGCGAATTTCGCGTCTCTTACGCGATTGCCGTTGGAGGCGTGCGCGCGATCGCCTTGATGGGGCACACTCAATGCGGAATGTCCGGTCTCATCAATCGGCGAGAGATTTTTATTTCCGGGCTTATCGATGTTGGCTGGACGCGAAAAGACGCGGAGTCTCATTTTGATTCATTGGCTCCTCAACATGAAATCGGCCCCGAGGGAGATTTTATCCGAGCCGAAACCCGCCGTCTCCGCCTTTTATACCCCAAGGTCATTGTCGCTCCTCTTTTATACCGAATAGAAGATGGCAGCGTCGCCTTGCTAAAGGAGTGATAGATTGTGTCCAGGAAGAGAAACCGTCGCGCGCGTCTACTGAGCGGAGTTCTGCTTTTCCCCCTCATTTTGGTTTTAGCGTCTGTTCATAAAGCCCGCGCTCGGGCTGGAGGAGGGGAAGGTTATGGGTATTCGGGAAGCTCCAGTTTTGGCGGTTCAGGATATGGCGGCTCTTCCCAGGGTTTGGGTGGGTTGCTTGATTTATTGATTATCTTAAATCTCAACGAGCCCGCTGTCGCAATTCCAATAGACATTTTGATTCTTTTTGCCATTTATATCGGTTCTTCCCAGGGAGGCTCGGCTCTTAGGGATCGCAGAATTTCTTCAACCATTCAAACTGGAATCGTGAAATCACGGGAAAAGACCTACCTCGCAAAATTGGCCGACATTCAATCGCGGGACCCGCGGTTTTTTGAGGAGGGATTTCTAAACCATGCGAAAAACTCTTTTATAAAAATCCAATCGGAGTGGGCAAAACAAGACATGACGGGGGCGCGGGCTCTTATTTCTGACGGAGTCTTTATTCGATTCTCTTCTCAATTGGCGCTTCAAAAATCTAATCACATCAAAGAAATCATGGAGGATTTGAAAGTGTCGCAAGAGGCTATCCTTGCCGTTGATTCAACCTCATTTTTCGACGTGATCCATGTTTCATTTACCGCTTCTTGCGTTAATTACAAGGTCTACGCGGACACCGGCCTTTATTTTGACGGAAATAAAAGCCCGGAGGAGTTTTCCGAGGTTTGGTCTTTTGTGAGAAGAAAGGGGGCCAAGACCTTGGAGCGCGGCTCATTAGAGGGGGCTTGCCCCAATTGCGGGGCTATCCAAAAAACGGACCGCGTTCAATGCGAGGCCTGCGGTTCTTTTCTCAATAGCGGGGAAAACGATTGGGTCTTGGCCTTGATTACCCAAGATGCCGAATGGAGAATGGTTAAGCCCGAGTCCCAGGTCATTGGTTGGGATGATTTCACCGGTTCGGATGCCGCGATGGATTTGATTTCGCTTCAAGACAGGGTCTCCATTCTTTTTTGGAAAATGAGGCAGGCTTATCATCTCAAAAATGCGGATTTTATTGCGCGTTTTTCCTCTGACTCCTATCTCGAAGGCTTTAAAAAAGAAATCGCGTCCGCGCTTCCGGAGGCTTACTTTAATGAAGCCGTTGGCGCGGTCGAGGTTTTAGAACTTGAGAGAAAACCTGATTTTGAGTGGGCCCATGTCTCGGTTCGATGGATGGCGGATGGTTCCTTGGGTAAGGTGTTTCGCGATTGGGTTTTTAATGTCAAGCGTAAAAACGGGGTTCAAAGTAATCCCAAAACCGTCCTTAATTTCTTCGGCTCTTTTCATTGCCAAGGCTGCGGAGCCGCTCTCGCCGATGGGGATTCTCCAACCTGTCAATACTGCGGGAGAACCCTTAACGACGGGGGATATGATTGGGTTCTTGATTCAGTCGTTCCTCATTCCCAGTGGAAACCATCGCTTGACAGCCTTCCGCCCGAGGAACAAGAGCTTTATGAAATCCTTCATTCCGGCCTTGATCCGCAAACATTGATTAAGGTCTTGGTCGCGGTTTTAGCCGCGGACGGCGTCGATCATCAGGAAATGAAGGTTGTTTCTCAATTGGCCGATCGCGCGCATATCCCGATGGATTTCGTGCTCAATTGTGTTGACGCGGCCAAATCTGGTAAATTGGAAGTCGCCTTGCCTCAAAGCCAAAAAGAGGCTCGGCGTTATTTGAGCGCGATGGCGGTTTTGGCGATTACGGGAAATGGAAAGGGTAATGGCGAGAAAGCCCTGGAGGTTTTTGGGTCGCGCTTTAATATGCAAAAAGCGGATATTGATTTAATCATCAATGAAGAGCGGTCTCATCTTTACGAAAAGGCGAGAAAGGCGGCGTTCGCCTAGAAAAACAGGAGAAACTTTATGGCGATAATTGATGTCGTAAAATTTGACGGCGATCCAAACCTTTTGGTTTGGAAATACCCCTCGGATCAGCTCAGCTGGGGCAGCCAGGTCATCGTCAACGAATCCCAGGAAGCGGTCTTCTTTAAGGGGGGAAGAGCCTTGGACGTTCTTGGCCCTGGGACCCATACATTGGAAACGGCGAATCTTCCTATTTTGCGCGTTTTAGTCAATGTTCCATTCGGAAATCGAACGCCTTTCGCGGCCGAGATTTATTATGTCAACCGGGTTTCCGTCCTTAATTTGAAATGGGGAACCCAGGAGCCGATTCCGATTCTCGATCCAAAATATAATGTTTTTCTCCCCGTCCGCGCGTTCGGCCAGTTTGGAATTCGAGTGGCGGATTCGCGGCGTTTTATCGTTCAGTTGGCCGGGACGGTTAAAGAGTTTACCGCCGAAGCGGTCAACGAGTATTTTCGCGGGGCTTTGATTACCAAGGCCAAAGATTCCATCGCCCAATCCATTATTAAAGAGAAAATATCCCTGCTTGAGATTAGCGCGTCTCTGGAAGTGTTGTCCGCCGCGATTGCGGCTAAATTAAAAGATGATTTCGCTCGTTTTGGGGTCTCGCTTGAAACTTTTTATTTAAACTCCATCAACGTTCCGGAAGACGATCCCTCGGTCGTTAGCCTTAAAAAGGCCTTGGCGGAAAAAGCGGAGGTTCAAATCCTGGGCGATCAATCCTATAAAACGGTGCGCAGTTTTAACACGATGGATGATGCCGCGAAAAACGCCGGCATGGCGGGCGGGATGGTCGGCATGGGTCTTGGAATGGGGGCCGGTCTTGGCTTTGGAGCTCCCATGGGGCAAGCGATGTCCCAAGCGATGGGGGGCGGCGCCGCTGTTTTGCCGGCCCAAACCGCCGTTTGCCCCCAGTGCCACGCTCAGATATCTCCCACCAGCAAATTTTGCGGGGTTTGCGGAACTCCGGTGATACTGGCCACCGCCCATTGCCCTTCTTGCGGATCCGATGTCCCGGCGGGAGCGCAATTTTGTTCTTCCTGCGGGAAAAGGCTGTCACAATCGCTTTGCCCTCAATGCCATGCGCCCAATTCACCAACGGCTAAGTTTTGCCTTAGTTGCGGCGCGGCCCTGCATTGAAATTGTTTATTTATGAAACCATTTACATTTCTCGCGCGCCGTTTCGTCGCTGGAGACAGGATTGAAGAAGCTTTGGAAGTGGTCAAAAAACTTAATTCCAAGGGAATAAAAACGACCCTGGATTATTTAGGCGAGGATTGCTCTCAAGAGGCGGATGCCCGACGTTCTTGCGATGAGTATATTTCTCTCCTTAAAAAAATTGCCGAAGCGAGGGTTGATTCCAATGTCAGCTTGAAAATCAGCCAATTAGGATTTGGCTTTAATGAAAAGTTAGCGCGCGAGCTTTTGGAAAGGATTGTCGATGAAGCCTCTCAACACGATAATTTTGTCCGAATCGATATGGAGGGATCGGCTTTAACCCAGAAAACCTTGGATTTGTTTAAAGAGACGTTTTCAACGCGCAAAAACGTCGGCATCGTCATCCAAGCTTATTTAAAGAGAAGCGAAAAAGATATTCAAGAGCTAATCTCTTTAAAAGCGCGGGTTCGCCTGTGCAAGGGGGCTTATAAAGAGCCGGATTCGGTCGCTTTTCCGGACAAGAAAGAGGTCAATTTAAACTATGACCGATTGGCCCAAATGCTGCTGAAGGCTCCGCTTCCCGCTTTCGCGACCCATGATGATGAGCGCATAGAGGCGGTTACCCGGGTTGCCGAGAAAGAAGGGGTTTCAAAAGACCGCTATGAGATCCAAATGCTTTACGGGCTAAGACCCAAGCGCTGGGAGGACTTGGTTTCAAAGGGCCATTCCGTCCGTGTTTATGTTCCGTATGGAACCCATTGGTTCCCGTATTTTTATCGGCGTTTGCGCGAGCGCAAGGAAAACCTATTTTTTGTCGCGAGGAATTTTTTCGACTAATCTATGCTATAATAAATGACTGACTAGTCAGTCATTTATTATGGTTTTAGATTTATCGATTAAAAAGCGGCGCATCCTTGAGTCTACGCGCTCGATGCTCGTCAAAAAGGGAATTTCAGGCTGGACATTGGATGATGTCGCCCATAAAGCCGGGGTAGCCAAGGGAACGCTTTTTCTTCACTACAAAAACAAAGAAGAGCTTCTTTCCGCGGCCTATCTTGACCTTTCCGATTCTTTGGAATCGGCGCTTAGAGAAATCTCCGGATCAACCTTGAAGGATAGTTCTCTTCTTAAAACCACGGCCAAGTCCATTTTGTCTCATCTCGACACCAATAGCGACTTTCTGATGCGGGTAGGCCCCGATCGCTTTTCCGGCTGCGGTCAAAAATCCTGCCGCAAACTAGCCAAGAGAATCGCGGGGGACATGGGATATCTCTCTCAGATTCTTTACCGCTTTTCAAAAACCTCTGGAATCAAAATGAAAGATCCCAAGCGCGCCGCCTGCGTTTTTTTCGGCCTTTGCCGGGCTTCTCTTCTTTACCGCTTATTCTCGGGGAAAAAAGAAGACCTTTCTCGGCGCGCGGATTCCGTGGTTGATTTTTTCCTCAACGGAGTAAGAACGCGGTGAAAAAAGCGTTTGCGGCTTTATCTCTGGCCTTTTTCGGGCTTTATCCTTCTTTCGCTTTGGCCCAAATAGCGGCCCGGGCTCCCAGCGCCCAAGTCTTGGATGATAACTCAAATTTTCCCATTCGTCCCATTACCTTGGATGAGGCTTATCGCCTGACTATTAAAAGGAGCGAAACATTCGCCGAATCCAAAGAAGCCGTTAAAAGCGCCTTGGGACAGGTGGAGCAGCTGATTTCCGCGCTTCTTCCCCATGTTTCTTTTGGGGCGACCCAGTTTCTCCAGGAAAGCCCCAATATTCCGGGTCTTTCCTTCATTGACATCACCAACTATCGCGAGGAATCCTTTAGCGCCAATCAGACAATCTTTGACGGATTTCGTGAATACTTGGCTTATAAAGTCGGGAAACTGGGAGTGCGCTCGGCAAAACTGGCCAAAAAGCGCGCGGAATCTCTTCTTTACCAGAGCGTGGCCCAGGCGTATACCAATCTCTTGATGTATCAAAAGCAAATCAAGATTCAAAAAGACACGATTGTCACGATGCAAAACCAGGTCGACTTTCTCAAATATTGGAAAAGAATCGGGCGAGCCCGAGATTCGGACGTGTTGTCGGCCGCTTCTCAGTTGGCCCAGTTTAAATCCCAATTAGAATTGACGAGAGGCCAAGAAGCCGTCAGCCAGGAATTGATGCGCTTTTTAACGGGAGACGACGCCGAGTTTATTCCTCAAGAAATTTCTTTGCCTTCCTTGCCTGAAAGACAGCCCTTTTTAGCGAGAGCCGATCATCGGGAAGACGTAGAAGCCGCCAGAGCCAATTTTGAATCGGCCCAGGCTCAGACCTCCATTTACCGCCGCAGCCGCCTGCCGACCGTGACTGCGGGAGGCGATTATTTTCTTAACAACGTTCCCTTTTCTGCCAATACCCATTATGACGGCAATTTCAATCTTTCTTTCCCCATTTTTGACGGCGGACTTATCTCCGGTCAGATTAAACAGTCCAAAGCGCAGGAAAAATCCGCCAAACAGGCGTTGTCTTTAGCCGAGAGAACCGCCAGAAACGACGTCAACACCGCCTACAGCACTCTTCACTGGACCTTGCGCGCGGTGAATGCTTTGGATAAAACCGCGACACTCGCCGCTCAAAATGTAGAAGCGGAAAAATCGGATTATAAGAAAGGACTGGTCACCAACCTCGATGTTTTGACCAGCATCACGACTCTTCTCAACGATCGAATGGTTCTGAACCAAAACCAACAACAAGCCATTTACGCCGCGGTTCAACTTGAGGTCGCGGCGGGCGGGCCCTCCGATAAGGAAAAGGAAGTTCGCCAAGCGCTCGGCGAAACCCAGGGCAAGGTAAAACAATGACAATTTCGGATTATTCGATTAAAAATCCAGTTTTCGCCTGGTGTTTGATGACAGCCTTAATTGTCTTTGGAATCATCGGATTTTCCCGCATGGGCGTTAGCCAAATGCCGGATGTGGATTTCCCGGTTTTAACGGTCACGGCGACCTGGGAAGGCACCGATCCAATGACCATGGAGTCGGCGGTGACAGACGTCCTGGAAAATCAATTCATGACGATTCCGGGACTTGAACTCGTTCAGTCGACGACTCAAGAAGGCCAATCCAATATCACCTTACAATTTACCCTGGGAACCGATATCAATGGCGCGATGGTTCAGGTTCAAAACGCGATTTCGGCGGCGCAGAGATACCTGCCCCCCATCGGCGAAGGCGGCATGGATCCGCCCGTCATCGCTCAGTTTAATGCCAACAGTCAGCCTATCCTTTGGACCGCGTTGATGGATCCCGCAGCTAAAAATGTCGATTTTTATTCCACCTACAAAGCGGGACCAGTTTTGCGGCCCCTGATGTTGACCTTGCGGGATCATTATCAAGATTACATCACCTCTCTTCCGGGAGTGGGAAGCGTGTTTTTGGGTGGATATATTTTGCCGGTCATGCGTTTATGGATTCACACCAATAAACTCAGAAAAATTGAGATGACGCCGATGGATGTCATGGACGCCGTCAACAAAGAGCATATGCTCGCTCCCTCGGGATATATGGATAACGGGCCCGTGGAAAGTAACGTTCGCGCGATTACCGAGGCTAATACCGTCGAAGAGATGAAAAATTTGGTCATGCCGACCCGCAACGGAGTTCCGGTTTGGAAACCTCTCAAACTCAAAGATGTCGCCGATGTCGAGGAGGGGACCGATGACATTCGCCGTATTTCCCGCATGGACGGAATTCCCGCCGTCGGAGTCGGCGTTCTTAAATCTCCCGGCGCCAACGCCGTGGAGGTGGGGCATGAAGTCAAAAAGGAGGTCAAGGAACTGGCTCATCGCCTGCCCAACGGCATCACCGTTAAAGTCGTCACAGACACGACCATCTTTATCGAGCAAGCGGTACATCAACTCCTAAGGACTCTGACGGAGTCTTGTATAACAACTTCCGTAGTCTGTTTGGTGTTTCTCGCCAGTTTCGCTTCTGCCTTTAATATCTTGCTCGCGATTCCGACCGCGCTTTTAGGAACTTTCATCGTCCTTTATTTCCTTGGGTTTACCATTAACAGTTTTACCATGCTGGCTTTGTCTCTGTCGGTGGGAATTGTCGTTGACGACGCGATTATGGTCTTGGAAAATATCGTGCGCCACATAGACGATGGCATGGGGCGGGTTCAAGCTTCCATTGTCGGGGCCCGGGAAATTACCGGCGCGGCCGTGGCGGCGTCTTTGGCCATTTTCGCCGTGTTTGTTCCCGTGGTTTTTATGCAGGGAATTATCGGACGATTTTTCTATCAATTTGGAGTCACGATGTCGGTTGCGGTACTCTTTTCTCTTTTGGAGGCTTTAACCTTGACCCCGATGCGCTGTTCCCAATTTTTGACGCCTAAATCCGCTACTTCAAAAATCGACAACGCTATTGAGTTCGTCATCGGATATTTAAGGGATATTTACCGCAAATCGCTTCAAAAAACGCTCAAGCATCCCTATTGGATGATCGCTTCCGCCTGGATCGTGTTTGGGCTCTCTTTTGTCGCTCTTAAAGGGGTTCGCAAGGAATTTATTCCGCCCCAGGACCAAAGCCGCTTCATGGTGCAGATTCAAACACCGATTGGATCTTCCATGGAATTTACCGATAAGGTCATCAAGAAAGTGGAGAATTTTCTGAAGAATCGCCCTGAGATCAAGGATTATTACGCCGCGATAGGCGGCTTCCAGGGAGGACTGGTCAATCAGGGAATGATGTTTGTCACGATGAAAGACCCTCCGGTGCGCCCCCTGTCTCCGCCATTCAAAAAGGTTCCGACCCAGCAGCAATTTCAGCCTTTTTTAAGAAAGTTTATTCAAAAGCTCCCCGGGGTCTGGACCGTGTCTATTCTGGACCTTTCTTTAACGGGGTTTTCTGCGCAAAGGGGATATCCGATTGAATTTGCCGTTGAAGGCCCGGACTGGAAAAAGATCGCCGATTTATCCAACGCTTTGATGAAAAAAATGTCTCAATCGGGACTTATGACCAGCATTACCAGCGATTACGAGCCCGGGATGCCGGAAATCCGCGTTGTACCCAATAGAGCAAAGGCGGCGGCCCACGGGGTCAATGTCGCCGATATCGCCCAAACCTTGAATGCCGCCGTCGGAGGGCTTCGCTTCGCCAAATACACCGATGCCGAAGGCCACAGAGACGATATTCAGATTAAATTGGTCGATCAAGACAACGATGTTCCGGCTGACATCGGAAAACTGTGGATTCGCAATAATCAGGGCGAGATTGTCCCGCTTAAAAAAGTGGTGGATATCATTAAAGATAAAACTCTTTTGCAAGTCACTCGCTATAATCGCGAGCGCGCCGTGACTATTTTCGCCAATATTAAGCAGGGAAAATCCGCGGCCGACGCGATTGACTTCATCAAAAAAGCGGCGAAAGACATGCTTCCACCGGGATATCACATCATGCTCTCCGGAAACATGAAAGCTTTTAAGGAATCCTTCCAAAGTTTGATTGTCGCTTTAGTCTTGGGCCTTTTTGCCGCCTACATGATTTTGGGAACGCAGTTTCGCAGTTTTATTCATCCCATGGTCATCATGATCAGTCTTCCCTCCGCCGTGGCCGGATCTTTTTTTGCGATGAGAATAGCGGGGGTTTCCTTAAATATTTACAGTTTAATCGGCCTCATCTTGGTTTTGGGAATCGTCAAGAAAAATACGATTTTAATCGTTGATTTTACCAATCAAAGGCGGCGACAAGGCAAAAGCGTCATTGACGCGCTTTTAGACGCGGGGCCGGTCCGGCTTCGTCCGATTTTGATGACCTCTCTTGCGACTTTAGCCGGGGCGGCCCCTGCGGTTTTTGCCTCGGGCGCCGGGGAAGAGACCATCCGCCCGATGGGAGTCGTCGTATTTGGAGGAGTCCTTGTTTCAACTCTGATGAGCCTTTATGTTTGCCCCTCTTGGTATATGGTCTTATCCCGCTTTGAAAGCCACAAGCATGATGATGAGCTTAAGGACGCGATGAGATTGCTAGGAGAAGGGAATTAGGGACAGTCCCCATTTTTGTGCTGGAAAAATAAAGAAAAAATCGAGGAATTCTTTTGAAAATGCGATTTAAATCTATTTTATGTTGGAAAAATAAGCAAAAAGATAGGGACTGTCCCTTTTTTCTCCTCCTGTTTTTGATTTGGCCGTTGAATTTATTGGCGGAAAGCTCTATTCCGCTTAATCTCTCCATTCAACAAGCCATTGCCATGGCCATACAAAACAATCTGACGATGAAATTGGCTAAAGCTCAAACGATGGAATCTCGCTCCCGCGTCCTTCAAGGGGCTTCGGCTCTTTTGCCCCAGGTGATTGGAACAATGTCGGAAAATAGAACCTATAAACTCAATCTCGCGGCCATGGGTTTTACTCCCGGTCTATTGCCCGGAATCCCCGGTTCTATCGGGCCGTATAACGTTTTTGACGCGCGCCTCCATTTAGTCGACAATGTTCTGGATTTGAGCGCGGTCCAGTCTCTTAGAGCGGCTCGAAGGCAAAACCAGATGGCGGTTTTAGGAGAGAAATTAGCCGCGGAACAAGTTGCTGCCGCCGCCGCGTTGTCTTATGTGGATGATCTCAGGACCCAAAAAGAAATTATCGCGGCCAAGGCGGATGAAACCTTGGCTTTAGAACTTTTAAAACTGGCGCAGGATAAGGTCAATTCCGGAACCGCCGATCCTATTGATCTTGCGCGGGCCAAAACCAGCCGCTCTCAGGCGCATCTTAGACTCATTGTCGCCGATCTCGCCGCACAGAAAGCCGACATGAGGCTTAAACACATCATTGGCGTTCCCTTGGGCCGCCCTATCATTCTTGAAGAACGTCTGGATGTCATTTCAAAACCGGCGCCGCCTCTCAACGATTCCTTATCTAAAGCTTATTCCTCGCGCTTGGAAATTCAGCTCGAGAAAAAGAGTCTTGAGAGCGCGAAACTAACCTTGAGCGCCGCTCATTTGTCGAGAATTCCAACGGTGACGATTAACGGCGACTACGGACTCAGCGGAATCACTCCGACCCAAGATGACATTCCCACGGGGAATTTGGGAGCGGGACTTATGTGGCGATTTTTTACCGGCGGACAAATTCGCAGCCAAGCGACGGCGGCGATTTCTCAAATGGAACGGGCAGCCGCCGAGTTTAAAGACACCAAGGTCCAAATCGATCAAGACGTCAGAACGGCTCTTTTGGAACTTCAGGCGGCCGAGGAAGAAGTTGAAACGAGTTCTCAGACAAAAAAACTGGCAGAATTGGAGCTTAATTTAGCCGAGAATCGCTTTAAAGCCGGGATTGGAGACAACCAAGAGCTGGTTCGAGCGCAGGATTCCATGGCCGAGGCCAGGAACGCCGTGGTCGGGGCCATCGCGGCCGACAACAATGCCTGGATCCACTTATTTTTGTCTTTAGGAAAAGCCCAACAATTCGGATTTTAGAGGTGAAAGATAATTATGGAAACGACTAAAGACGTTCAAGGATCGTTAGACGCCCGCGGCCATTCAAACGCCGGGGTCGGTCCTCAGCTGAAAAAGTCCCACCAAAAGCGTCTGATTCAAATTGGAATTGGAATTGGATCGGTTTTATTGGTCGCCGGACTCTGGTACTACTTTTATTGGAGCTTTCATCAAGACACTGACGACGCTTTTATCGACGGCCATATCTTCATGATCAGCCCCAGCGTGCCGGGCCCTGTGATTAAAATTTACGTTGATGACAATCAATTCGTAAAAAAGGGAGATCCCTTGGTTGAAATCGATCCCCGCGAATATGAAGCGCGGCTTAATCAATCGCAAGCGGAGGTGGCCGCATCCTCCGCCTCGGCCCATCAGGCGGAGCTTGATTTGGCGCGCTATACCAAGCTCTATCATGAAAACCAAATTTCCCAGCAGACCTATGATCATGCCCGGGCGGCCGTGGACGTGTCCAAGGCCCAGCTTAAACTCGCGCTTAAAAAAGAATCGGCGGCGGAGCTTAATCTCGCCTACACCCACGTCGATTCTCCATCGGATGGCTACGTCACCAAAAAAACAGTGGAGCTTCAGGACTATGAAGATCCCGGGCAAACCATGTTGGCCATCGTCAGCCCCGATGTTTGGGTGACCGCGAATTTTAAGGAAACGGAACTTCACGGCATGAAAAAAGGCGATCCCGTGGATGTTTCGGTAGACGCTTATCCTGGAAAGGTTTTTAAAGCCCACGTGGACTCCATTCAGGATGGAAGCGGATCGCGTTTTAGCCTTTTCCCTCCTGAAAACGCCACGGGTAATTATGTCAAGGTCGTTCAGCGGGTGCCAGTTAAAATCGTCTTTGACGGGCCCGCGTCTTCTCGTCCCTTTCTGGCTCCGGGAATGTCGGTGGTTCCCGTCGTTAAGCTCAAATGAAATGAGTTCATCCCCTTCGCATTCTCACTGGAAGCCTCGCCACAATCCGTGGCTGATTGCCGTGTCAGTTTTGTTGGCCACCTTTATGGAGGTGTTAGATACGTCCATTGCCAATGTGGCCTTGCCCCATATCGCGGGTAGCCTTTCAGCTTCGGTCTCGGAGGCCACCTGGGTGTTGACGAGTTATTTGGTCGCTAACGCGATTATTTTATCCGCGACCGGATGGCTGAGCAGTTATTTTGGACGAAAAAATTATCTTGGATTTTCCGTTATTTTATTTGTCGTCGCATCCGCTTTTTGCGGTATGGCGCACAGCCTGGGCCAAATTGTCGTCGCCCGGGTGCTTCAGGGAATCGGCGGCGGAGGGCTTCAGCCCTTGTCCCAGGCCATTTTACTTGAAAGCTTTTCGCCTGAAGAGCGCGGGCCGGCCATGGCGGCATATGGGATGGGAATTGTCGTCGCGCCAATTTTAGGCCCAACCTTGGGCGGCTGGCTAACCGACAGTTATTCCTGGAGATGGATTTTTTATATCAATATCCCGATCGGCATCGCCGGACTCATCATGCAAGACCTTTTTGTCGAGGACCCTCCTTATATTAAGGCCGCGAAAGCGCCAAAAATTGACTACCTCGGTTTTGGGCTCATGGCCATTGGAATCGGGCTTTTGCAAATTATTCTGGATAAGGGGCAAGAGGTGGACTGGTTTGCCGCCCATTGGCTGCGCTGGTGCGCGGCGATTTCCGCAATTTCAATTATTTTGTTTATCTGGCATGAACTAAGAACCCGCCATCCGATTGTCAATTTGAGAGTTCTAAAAAACCGCAATTTTGCCGTCGCAACCTTTCTTGTCGCAATACTCGGCGCCATTCTTTACGGCAGCACCGCCACCTTGCCGATTTTGCTTCAAGGACTCATGGGGTATACCGCTTTAGCGAGCGGATGGGTCATGACCCCGCGCGGCATTGGATCTCTTTTATCGATGATCGTTGTTGGAAGGCTAGTTAAAAAAGTAGATGGTCGGTTTTTAATCGCGATTGGATTCTCGGTTATTGCCATTACCTCATGGGCTCTTAGCCGCCTTAATTTCGACATTGCTCCATCGAACATTCAAATTCCCTTGATTTTAAACGGTTTCGCCAATGGATTTATTTTCGTTCCCTTGACCGTGGTGGGATACGCGACCTTAAGACAAGACGCGATTTTTCAGGCGACGGGAATCTATAATTTAATGCGAAACACCGGCGCTTCTATTGGAATATCGGTTTTGGTGGCGATGCAAGACCGTTCGGCCCAAGCCCATCAGGTTTATCTTTCCGGTCATCTGACTTCCCTGAGCCCCAATCTGCGCAATTTCATGCACATCGTTGAGCGGTCTCTTCCCGGCTCTCCCACGTCCGCGTTTCATGCGGCACAGGGAGTGGTTTACCAGCTTTTGATTCAGCAGGCGACTTTCTTGTCTTTTATGGACGTCTTTCGTTGGATGGCGGAGGCCTCTTTTATCTGCATGTTCGCCATTGCCCTGTTTAAGAAAGCCGCTCCCCCGGCCCATGTCGAATTGGTCGAGTAGGTTCTGAAATTTCACTAGACCTTTTCCTTCTATTGAATCCTTTTTCTTTTTTTTACATCTAATAAACACGGAGGCTTTGAGTGATTCATGAAACAGAGAGATAAATACAGAAGCGCGAAAGAGACCCATTCTTTCGCGCTCTTTTTTTTAATTGGTCTGAGCATTTGGATGTCAGGGGGAAATTCCGGCGTTTTTGCCCAAGACCTTAAGATATTAAGCCTTTCGGACGTGGTTGTGGCGGTTTTAAAGACCAGCCCTGAGCTTCAAAACGCGGACGCTAAAGTCGCCGAGGCCAAGGGTTCTGAGAATGAAGCGAAAGCGGGAGACCTTCCTAATCTAAGCGCGATGAGTTTAATGACGAGGGGAAACGATCCGGTTTACGCCTTTGGTTCTCTTTTAAACCAGCGAAGCTTTACCGCTCAAGATTTTAATCTCGGCGCGCTCAATTATCCAGGCTATGTTGACAATATCGACACGGCTCTTCAACTCAGCGTTCCGGTTTTTAGCGGATTTCAGACCCAAAGCATGAAGCGGGCCGGGAAGTTAGGGTTTAAGCTCAGTCAAAAAGAGAAGGAGGCCTTGGCTCAAAACCTGCGCTTTGAAGCGGTAGAGGCCTATCTTCAGGTTTTGCTTGAAAGACAAATGCTCGATGAACTCTCCCATCGCGTCCAATCTTCGGAAAAAAAGATTTCCGATTCCAAAAGCCTTAAGGACAAAGGCTTGATACTGGGATCTGATTTTTACGCGGCGCAAGCCATTGAAGGCGGCCTTCGGGCGCGCTTGATCCAATCCCGGCACATGCTCGAAGAAGCCCGCTGGCAGTTGACGAACTTAATGGGAGCAAGCGATGAGAGTTGGGATTTAAAGGGACAATTATATCCCACGGTCTATATCATTAAAGATAAAGACCAGTTGTTTGAGGAGGCCTTGATTCACCGTCCAGAGCTTCAAGGCGCTCGTTTGGGACAGTCGATCGCCGAGGTTTTGCATCAAAAAGAAAAATTGAGTTTGCTTCCCCAGGTTCAGGCTTTCGCGACTTTAGACAGCAATACTAACGGCTCTAGCCCCTTGGCCACGGATAAGATGATGGGGTTGGCGGCTCAGATTCCGATTGCCGACCCCTCTTATTTCGCTCGGAAATCTATCGCTAAGGCCAAGGTCCAAGAGGCTTCGGCGGAGGAAAGAAGTCTTAAACAAAAAATCCATTCCGAAATTATTGAAACCGTCGAGGGCTATCAGGGCTTTTCCGAGGCCTTGCCTATTCTAACGGAAACCCTTAAACAAGCCCAAAAAGCTCTAAAACTCGTAGGCCCTCTTTACCGCGAGGGCCGGCAAAGCATTGTCGAAGCCTTAAGAGCCGAAGAAGGAGAGATGCAGGCGCAAAAAGCCTTGCTGGAAGATTCTTTTGGCATCCATTCTGGGTATGCGCGAGTGCTTCTTTCGGCGGGAGATCTCGACGCGGGTGGAATTGCGAAAATAGAACGACATCTGGAGACGGAAAATAAATGAAAAACGAATCGGAACCTCTCGGCTTAGCCGGAAAAATATCGCAGGCCTTTATTCGATCAAAACTGACGGTCTTGATTATTTTCACTTCGCTTTTATTGGGGGCTTTGGCCGTTTTGAAACTCCCCAGGGAAGAAGATCCGCAAATTAAGGTGCCCGTCTTTGATATTTTTGTCCCGTTTCCCGGGGCCAGTCCGCGAGAAGTAGAAGAACGAATTATCGATGTGGGCGAGAGAAAGTTATGGGAAATTCCGGGAGTCGAATATATTTATTCCACCGCCGAGAATAACGAAGCCATGTTTATCGTCAGATTTAAGGTTGGAACGCCTTTTGAAAAAGCGATGACCTTAATTTATACCAAGGTTTTTTCCAATGAGAATCTTTTGCCTCTGGGGGCGGGAAAGCCCATCATCAAGCCTCGTTCCATTGACGACGTCCCAATTTTAGTTTTGACTCTGTGGGGCGAAAATTTAGACGGATATTCTCTCCGTCGCGCCGCCGCCTCTTTGAGGCGCGAGTTTAGCTCGATTACGGATGTCTCTCAAATTAAAATTATCGGAGGCCAGCGCCGGGGCTTGGCCGTCCATTTTGATGTCAAGAGTCTTAGAAAACATCGTTTGACTCCATTAGATCTGGCTGGAATTATTCAAGGCTCGAACCTTCGCATTCCCTCCGGCCATTTTAGAGGAGTTAATGAAAATACCGCTGTTGACGCGGATTCTTTGATCCGTTCCGAATCGGATCTAAAGCGGATCGTAGTCGGCGTATCCGGAGGCCGTCCGATTTTGTTGGGAGATGTTTCTCAAATCTCGGATGGCCCCACTCATCCGGAAAAAGAGCTTCTTTTTTCGCCCAAGGGCTCTCAAAATGATGTCGTTTATCCCGCAGTTACCTTGGCCATTTCCAAGCGAAAAGGCTCAAACGCGACCGTGGTCGCCGAACAAGTGTTATCGCGGCTTAAAAGTGTCCGCTCAACTTTTCTTCCCAAAGGGGCTCATGTGACGGTGATGAGAGATTATGGAAAGACGGCCAAGGAAAAATCAGATGAGCTTCTTTTTCATATGGTCTTGGCTACGGTCGCGGTAACACTTTTAATTGCCATCGCCCTGGGGATACGCGAAGCCTTGGTCGTTTTAATCGCGATTCCGGTGACATTGTCTTTGACCCTTCTTGTTTATTTTTTAGCGGGATATACCCTCAACCGAATTACTCTTTTCGCCCTTATTTTTTCTATCGGCATTTTGGTTGACGATGCGATCGTGGTTGTCGAAAATATCCATCGGCATTACCAATTAAAAGATGGCCGTTCGATTTGGCGGCTCGCGGTGGACGCGACCGACGAGGTGGGAAACCCGACCCTTTTAGCGACCTGGGCGGTAATCGCCGCCGTTCTTCCGATGGCGTTTGTGCGCGGGTTGATGGGCCCCTACATGCGTCCGATTCCGGTGGGAGCTTCCTTCGCGATGATTTTTTCCATCGCGATCGCTTTCATCGTTTCGCCGTGGGCTTTTTCCCATATCCTTCAAATCTGGAAACCCGGCCCAGAAGAACACGGCGCGTCTCAATCTTTTGTCGATAAATTTTATCGGCGGACCATGAGCTGGATTTTAAAGAATTGGTTAAACACTTCGGCATTTTTGATTTTTGTCGCGGCGCTTCTTTTGGGCTCTCTCTATCTCATCGCGTCTAAATCGGTGATCGTCAAGATGCTTCCATTCGACAATAAAGACGAATTTGAGATTATTCTGAACATGCCGGAGGGAACTTCGCTAGATTTAACCCAAAAAGCCGCTGTCCAAATGTCAGCGGCCCTGCGGAAGATTCCGGAGGTCAAAGACGTCGCTGATTATATTGGAATGGCCGCGCCTTATAATTTTAACGGTCTGGTTCGCCATTATTTTTTAAGGCAATCTCCCGATGGCGCCGATATTTCTGTCCTGTTGACTCATTTTAAGGACCGGAAAAAGAGTAGTCATGAAATCGCGCAAGAAGCCCGCAATCTTTTAGCCCCGATTGCCGCACGATACAAGGCTCGCTATCAGGTAGCCGAGGTTCCGCCTGGTCCGCCGGTATTGTCGACATTGGTTTTTGAGTTTTACGGCCCTGATCCTAAAAAAAGAGATGATTTTGCCCGGAAAATAGAAGAGGTTCTTAAAAACACCGATGGGATTGTCGATGTGGACAGTTATTTCCCGACCCGCATGCAGAAGCTAGAACGGCTTGCGATTCGCAAAAAAGAAGCGACTCTCAATGGAATTGTTCCCGCCGAGATCGCTCGCTTGACGCGAATGGCGCTTCACGGAGAAACCCTGGGCTTGGCCCATATGCCCGATGAACAAGAGCCCGTTAAAATCCGGATTCGCTTAAGTTCCGCGGAGAGAAAAGATGGACATTCGCTGTTTCAAATTCCCGTTTTATCCCGCAACGGGACGGCTATTTCCCTTGGGAAATTCCTAAAACCATTTTCAACTCATATGGACGAGCCGATCTATCATAAGAATCTTAGGAACGTTAGTTATGTCATCGCGGATGTCGCCGGCGGGGAAGAGAGCCCGGTTTACGCTATCTTAAAACTTGAAAAACCGGTTCAGGAAGCGGCCAAGGAAATGGGAATTTCCCTTGAGGAGTATTACGCGTCTCTCCCTCCCGACTCCAGGCATTACGCGCTCAAATGGGACGGCGAGTGGCAGATTACCTATGAGGTCTTCCGCGATTTGGGTCTGGCCTTCGCCTTGGTGCTGGTCTTGATTTACATTTTGGTCGTGGGTTGGTTTGAGTCTTTTTTGGTGCCTCTCATCATCATGACCCCAATTCCGTTAAGCCTGATTGGAATTATCCCCGCTCATTGGTTGATGCACGCTTTCTTTACCGCGACCTCGGTTATTGGATTTATCGCGGGCGCGGGAATCGTAGTTAGAAATTCAATTATTTTGGTCGATTTTATTGAGTTGAGAATGAAACAGGGAATGCCCATTAAAGAGGCGGTCATTGACGCCGGGGCCGTTCGCTTTAGGCCGATTTTGCTGACTGCCGCGGCGGTTGTTTTAGGGGCGGTGGTCATTTTGTTTGACCCTATCTTTCAAGGCTTGGCCTTGTCTCTAATGGCGGGCGGGGTGGCGGCGGCGTTTCTTTCCGTTCCCACGGTGCCGATTCTGTATTATCTATTCATGGGACAAAAAAATTAAGAGTTTAATGAGGAGGGTTTATGAGTTTAGAGAGAAAAATTAGGATGATTGCCGGCAGTTTCATTTTAATTAGTTTGGCCCTAGCCTATTGGGTTAGCCGACAATTTCTGTGGCTAACCGCTTTCGTGGGGGCTAACCTTCTTCAGTCTTCAATTACGCGTTGGTGCTTGATGGAGGATATTTTGCGCTCTCTTGGATGGGGGGACCCTAAAGATCCTTCTCAAAAATGCTGTTAGAAACTGTATCGGCCAAAGGAGAAATTATGCTCTATCAGATTGAGACGAAAAAATCTATTTCTGAAATTGAAAAATCTCTAGGGACAATTTCCGCCCGGCATAAGTTTGGGCTTCTGACGATTCACAATCTAAAAGAAAAAATGAACGAGAAAGGAGTTCCTTTTAAAAAGGATTGTCTTATTTTTGAAGTCTGTAACCCCCAGCAGGCCCAGAAAATTCTCGATGGGAATATGGATATTTCAAACCTGCTTCCGTGCCGAATTGCCGCATATGAAAAAAATGGGAAGGTTGTTTTGTCAACGGTCAAACCCACGGTTCTCTTGGCGATGTTTCCCAACCCGGAGCTTAAGAAAATCGCCGAGGAAGTGGAACGGGTTCTTATTTCAATTATTGATGAGGCGGGGCGTGGAGCGGAAAATCCTTGACGCGAGCAAAGACTAAGGCCGCTAAAAGAGCTAGAGCTCCGACGAAAAACCAGTAAGGGCAAGGACGCATTTTTGAGAAAAATTGCAGTCCCAGGCCCCCAATCAAGGGGCTTAAGGCGTAGCCCATTTGATGGAAAAATCCCGTGGCCCCCAAAGCGCGCCCGCGCTCATGGGGAGAGCTGAGATTAGAGGCAAGAGCCGATAAAGAAGGGGCGATTGCCATCTCTCCAAGAGTAACGACAGCCACTGCTATTTCCAAGGATTTAAGTCCCAAAGCCCAGGCTAGAGAAGCGTATCCAAGGGCATAGGCCAAGGAGCCCCAAGCCAAAATATGCGGCAGGCGCCGATTTCGGAGGGCATGAATGAGCCAGACTTGAAAGCAGACGACCATCCCGCCGTTAAGAGAAAAGAGAAGCCCAATTTCTTTGGGAGAAAGATTGAGCGTTTCCGTGGCATAGAGAGACAAGGGAACGATAAGATGGCCCATCACCGCGCCAATGAGAAAGGTCCCCGCAAAGAAAAGGGGAAAATTTTTATGTCGCAGAATAGAAAGAGCGGCGGAAAAAACCTGGTGGTTGATTTGTTCGCCTTTTAAGATCAAAGGATGACTTTCTTTAATGAAAAATAAAACCCCCAAGGCGCAGAAAAGGTAAACGACGGCGGTTCCTAAAAAAAGAACCGCGTATCCTTTCCCGACCGCCAGTCCCGCGATCGCGGGCCCAACGGCCCATCCCAGATTGGCGGTTGTTCGCATCGCGCTATAAGCTTTGACGCGCAGGTGCTCTTCAAAATGATCCGAAACCCAGGCCATTAATGAGGAGTTAAATCCTCCCGCAGCCAGGGCGCCGATAAAATCAATGAGGATAATGACGGGAAAAGACGCTCTGTAGGTGATGGCTATTCCTATCGAAAAAACGCAGATGGTCCTCGCAAGAATGCCCCAGGCTAAGAGCGGGCGCCGACCTAGTTTGTCTGAAAGAGACCCTCCAAAAAGCCGCCCCGCCGCGGCGAGAAAAAGGCTTGAGGTTAGAAAAATTCCTACAATCCAAAAGGGGATTTGGCGTTCTTTTTTAAGATAAATGGCGAGATAGGGGAAAGAAAGAGCGTAGCCCCCGCTCATGAAAAACTGAAGGATCATGGGCGGCAGGATTTTCCCAACGGGAAGCGATAAAAGGGTTTTGTTTTTCAAGGAGGTTCGTATTCATTTTAGCAAAGCCTTGGCGTTTCCTTGGGTCGTTTCGGCATCCGGTCAGAATTTAAGACGGCCTTAAAATCTTTTGGCCAATCGGCGCGTATTCTGAGAAGTTTGTCTTTTCTGGGATGAGGGAGCGTCAATTCAAAAGCGTGCAGCATTTGCCTTGGGGCTTTAAGATCTTTTAAATCCGAATCCGAAATGGTTTTTTCGACGGCCTTTAAATAAGCTTTCCCATGATTAATGTAGAGTTTGTCCCCCGCGATTGGATATCCCAAATAGGCGAGATGAACGCGGATTTGGTGAAGGCGCCCGGTTTTCGGGAACGCCGCGAGTAGAGAAAAATTTTTTCCTAAAGAGAGGCGTCTTAATTCCGTCTTGGCCCAAACGCCTAGGCCTGCGGCTTGTCGAGAGTAAATCTCTAGGCCTTCTCGCCCGATGGGAACCTCGACTATTTTAGTTTCCCAGGGAAATTTTCCGATGACGATGGTGTGGTATTCCTTAACCGCTCGGCGAGTTGAAAAAGTTTCACAGAGAATGCGGGCGATATCTCTTGATTTTGCCAATAAGAGAACGCCGCTGGTTTCCCGGTCGAGCCTGTGAACAGGGTGAATCTTGAGATGGGGGAACTGGCCTTTCAAAATTTCAGTAACCGTGTTTTTAACTGACTTATCGGTGGGATGACTTAGAATTCCGGCGGGTTTGTCGACCGCGAGTAAATCCTCGTCTTGATAGAGAACATCCAGTTCCTTAAAAGGGCATTCCGATTCTATTTGTCGGGGATAGCGAACGAGAACGATTTCTCCCGCCTTCACGCGAAAAGAGGCTTTGGACGCGCATCCGCGCGTAAAGACGCGGCCTTCCCGAATGAGATTTTGCACTTGCGCTCGGGAGTAGCGCTTAAGGCGCCCAGCTAAAAAAAGGTCGAGGCGACAATTATCTTGAGGTTTTTGAACTTCGAATGGAACCTCGACAAAGGGAGAATCGCTCATGCCCTAATTTCCGCTTTTCCGTCGGATAAATGGCGTTTGGAGACAGGAAAATGAATCACGTTTCGATTATGGCATTTTTTAGAAATGCCCAAAAGGTGATATTGTATCTTCAAGATATTTTTTGAACGGAGGTCTGGTGGCGAAGATCTTGGTTGTGGATGATGATGAGGCGATTTTAAATGTCCTTAAAAGATATCTGAGAGCTGAGGGGTATATTGTCATTGTGACCAATGACGGTTCCGAGGCTCTATTGCTTGCGCGGGAATCTCGCCCTGATCTAATTTTGGCCGACGCCGAGATGCCTGGACTTAACGGCTATTCGGTTTGCCGTTTGATCAAAAAAGAAGAACTGATGAAATCAACCCCTGTGATCATTATGTCGGGGGAGAGAAAATCGGACCAAGACGTTCTCACCGGTTTTGATGTCGGGGTGGACGATTATGTGGCAAAGCCCTTCGTTTTGCCGGTTCTTAAAGCGCGCATTCAAGCGGTATTAAAGCGTGCGCAGGCAGGTGGAGACAAACGCGCGGAGATTTTAAGCCAAGCGGGAATTGATCTCAACCCGGAATCCCGTTCGATCTCTGTCTCTGGGAAACCGGTTTCGTTGACGCGCAAGGAATTTGATTTATTGGCGATCTTGATGGGGAAAGCGGGTCGGGTTCTCAGCGTCAACTACTTGCTTGAAGCTGTTTGGGGTTACGATCCCGCCAATTACAATGATCCCGGCACCGTGGAAGTCCATATTTCCCACTTACGAAAAAAACTAGGGCCCAAGGCCGCGAAGCGCATCGTCAATGTCTTGGGACACGGCTATAAATTCGAGACTTAACGGAGCCTTACAGCTGCGCCCAGAGAGTCTGGGCTAATTCTTCAGCGGATTTGATTCCGGCTTTTTTACTCGCGTTGGATAAAGCGCGCTCAAGTGCGAGATTCTCGCTTCCGCCAACTCCTGCGGCTTCAACCCAGCGATCGACAATCAGGCGATGATTGCGAGTGTCTTGAATTTGAATGTCAATTTTGGCTCGACAAGATTTCAGTCTTCCAAGTAGAGGAGAATGGATAAATTTTGACGAAAATCCCCTGGTAGTGACGATAAAGCGGCTGGAGGATGTTTTGTCTGAGGCGTTAAATAAAAACCCGCGCTTTTTGAAGCCCGTTTCCACGGCGCTGAGAGCCACCCCCCCCAGACGGTTTCCTTTAAGATTTCCATTAAGTCTAAGCGTCAAGGGTTGAGAATTAGGTGGCGCTTTTGAGAAAAGAGACACTTGCCTGCGGCTATTAACGGGCAGAGGAGAGACTGTCGCTTCAATATCAACTTGATAAAGGTTTCCGTATTCTCCTTCTTTCAGTATCTTGTAATGCTCGATGATCCCTGAAGATTCCGTGTTAATGGCTTCATGGGTAACTATGGACGCGCTTAGCTGTGTTGCCTCCGATATACGGACCCCGAGCGCTTTTTCAAGAGCCGCTTTTTCCGCCCGCGCTAGAGCTCTTGAGCGGCTTAAGGGCTTATTATGAAGGTCCAGCTGGGCCGCTCCACTCGCCTCAACCGTTTGAGGGCGCATTTTTGTTTCGGGCTGCATTATCGCGCATCCGTTTAACAGCGCCGCGAGGGCCGCTAAAATGGCAGCCCTGTTTTTTTTAGTCATTACAGTTTATTCCCAATTGCGCCGGCTAGTCGGCTTTTTGATAATCTTAGAGTCACCACGCAGCCGTTGTCGGAAGTAAACTCGCTTTTAACGACTTCTGCTCCTTTAATGACGGCGTCAACTTCGGTTTTAATATTGGAGTCCGATTCCATCGCTTTTTTGACCGTAATGCCGCCGGTGAGTTTTACGCCTTCAATGAGAGTCAGCATCTCATATTGAGCTTTTACAATTGCCGCGTCTCTCGACAAGGCTTTTCTCTGGGTTTCGGTCGGAATAGCGGGATCTGCCGCGCCGATTCCGATAGATTCAAAATACTTTCCCCGATCCGTTTCTTGGTTGATGGTGTTGGGAATTCTCCCGTTTTTGACTTGATTTGCGACGGTTCCGCAACCTGATAATGTAATAACGGCAATCCATGCGGCTTTTTTCCATTTGTGTTTCATGGCCCCCTCCCCCTTGTATACCTACAACGAAAATTATAGGCCCTCCCGCTTAAGCGGCGCTTAAGAAACACTAAAAACCTGACAAAAATGCTTCAATGAAGAGTATCTATGGAAGAGGCTTCCTGGCGGATTTTGTTGGTCATGAATGCCGAGGAAGAATATTCTGTTCTTCTTGACAAGCTGAAATCCATCGGCCGCCCCACCCACTTAAAACAGGTAAATAACGCCTCTGAGCTTAATGAGGCTTTGACTAGTTCCTCTTGGGATGTCGTGATTGGCGAAAATGTCGATTCTCATTTCGGGCTTATGGATGCGCTTAAAGAAATTCAAAAGCGCCGTCTCGATATTCCGCTGCTTGTTTTCTGTGACAAACTTACAGAGGACAATGTTTCCAAGGTGATGGCGGCGGGAGCCAGGGATTGCATCACCAAAGAGGGGGTGGCTCGGCTTCTACCAGTAATCGAAAGAGAAATTCAAGAAGCGCAAAACAGAAAAAAACATCGACAGCTGGAAGAACAATGCCGCCATGCGGAAAAAATGGAGATTTTGGGGCGTTTGGCGGGAGGCGTGGCTCATGATTTCAATAATCTATTGACCACTATCTTGGGTAATGTCAGCTTTTTAATGGCCGGGTCCCAGGAAAACCCTCATTGGAAAGAAGATCTAGAGGAGATTCGGAAGGCGGCTCAGCGGGCGGCTTCATTGACCAGCCAACTTTTGGCCTTTACCCGCCGACAGGTTTTTCAACCTAGGGTTTTGGATTTAAATTCTGAGCTTCAAAACGTCGAAAAAATTCTCAGGCGGACCATTGGGGAAGATATCAATATTCAAATTGATTTAGCCTCTAGTCTCTATTTTGTTTGCGTTGATCCCGGCCATATTCAGCAGGTTCTGATGAATTTAGCGGTCAATGCCAAGGACGCGATGCCCAAGGGTGGAACTTTGAGAATTCAGACAAAAAATGTTGATTTCAGGCAAATGGTCCCAAAGATTAGTTTTGGAATCCCTAAAGGCGAGTATGTTTTGGTGACAGTTTCCGACACTGGAATTGGCATGGAAGAGGAGCTTAGGGCCCATATCTTTGAGCCATTTTTTACCAGCGAAAACCGAAAAATAGAAACTGGCCTTGGTTTGGCCACGGTTTATGGAATCGTCAAGCAAAACGGAGGATTTATTGATTGCGAAAGTTCTCTTGGACGAGGAACGAGTTTTCATATTTATTTCCCTCGCGATAATTCTCAGCCTGAGGGCGCAGAGAAAGAAACACCCCAAATCGCTTCCAAGGTCGCGGCCAAGACTGTTTTGCTTTTGGATGACGAAAAAAGCGTTCGCCAGTTGACCTCCCGAATGCTTAAGATGGCTGGGTATTCCGTTTTAGAGGCGGCATCTGTTCTAGAGGCGAAAAAGATTTTAGAGGTTGAAAAAGAATCTATTCATCTTCTTTTAAGCGACGTGGTTCTTCCCGATCAAAACGGGATAGATTTCGCCAATACGTTCCGTCCTCTTTATCCGCATTTAAAAGTAGTCTTTATGTCGGGGTATCTAGACCGCCAGTTTGGCGATTTTAAGATTGATGAGAATATAATCTTCCTTCAAAAACCATTTAGCCAAGAGGATTTGCTTAAAAAAATCTCTCAGGTTCTTGGGTCTTAAGACCTCTTATTAAATCCCGCAATCGTCGTGAATTTGAATCGCTTTTGAATCAATAGTGGCAAATAAGCGGAGTTCAGAAGCGTTTAGAGGCGGAATTTCCAGTTGTTCATACCAATTCCTTAAGCGGGCGTAGAATCTCCTTTTAAGTTCAGGGCTGGTGATTTCAGAACCCGGGTTATGGGTCAGGCCGGTAAAAGAGAATCCTTGTTTGAGACGCCGCGCCCAATAACGAGCTTTAAGATCTATGATTTGACTTTCAAGAGCGTCGACCCGCTTCGAAGCTTCAATACATCCATTATGGGCATTGGGATCAACGTCAGCCATAGAGTCTCTCTCATCAGGATCATCCGATGAGAAGATGGTTGGTGCGGGAACATCGAGTGTGGGAGCCGGAATCCACAACGACTGGCCCGACCGGTCGGCGTAATCGCCAGCCGGCCGGGCTTTGTAGGGGGCCTTTTTTTCAGAGGCCGCCATGATTACTCCGGTTTCTGTATTGATGAGGCGCGCGTCTATCGTAAGGGTTTCCCCGTCGGATTCATAGCTTCCGGTGATGATGGCATCAACGGATGCAATGCGTCCGATGGCCTTAATTTGATCTGGGTTAATCGCTCCGGTATCGGATAAGGCTTGTTCATCGAGAACTTTTTTAAGGAGAGGCCTCTCAACGACGGCGATTTTCCTCAGGCGCACGAAGCGGGTGGTCATTTTCTCCGAAATCTCCCGCCCTTCGTTTAAATTACTGCCATCAATAGCCTCAAAAGGAAGAACCGCGATTTTCTTGACCCCAAGGTGCAAGGCTTGTTCCGAGATATCCTTGGCGATTCCCCTGAAGGCTCCGGCCATACACGGAGAGCTGATAAAGAGTAAAAACAGAATTTGGACGGCGCTTCTCATTTTTGTCTCCATAGCCCCCTCCCTCTCGATTTTGAGTGTAGTCCCTGGGGCTTTAAAAATTCCTACAGGAGTCTTAACGGAGCCTTAAATCTGATATCTTATAGGGGTTCGCCCATGTCTCATCTATTTGAAGATCCTGAGGTTTACCGGCAAATGTTCCAGATGACGCCGAACGCGGTCATCATTTCCGGTTCCAATAGAAAAATAAAAGCGGCCAATATCCAAGCCGAAAAATTACTGGGCTACGGCCCCGGCGAACTAGTGGGGCTTCTGATTGACGATCTGATCCCCGAAAGATTCCGGGAAAAGCATAAAAAAAATTATCAGGATTATCAAAAGTCGCCGGAAGCTCGTTTGATGAGCGTGCGGCAAGACTTGACCGCTGTCCGTAAAGATGGGAGCGAAATCGGTATTGAAATCTCCTTAACGCCTTTGTCTATTAAAGGGGAATCCTTGGTCTTGAATACCATCAGGGATGTGACTCTGTCCCGGAAGGAGAATGAGAAAAATAGACAATTGAGCGCGATATTTGAACAGACCGCCGATGCCATAGTCATTACCGATATTCAAGGGGCTATTTTGCAGGTTAATCGCGCCTTTGAGCAGATGACGGGCTATTCGGGAGAGGAGGTGATTGGAAAAACTCCGAGAATTCTTAAGTCCGGAAAACACGAAGCGGCGCTTTACAACCATCTTTGGAAAACCATTTTGGCGGGAAAAACTTTTCGAATGATTTTTCAGAATAAGAAAAAAGACGGAACGTTCTTCCAGGAGAATCAAACCATTACCCCGATCAAGAATAACCAGGGGGAAATCACCCATTTTGTCGCCATTGGGAAAGATGTGACGGCAGAGAAAAAACTCCAGGATCAATTGTATCAAGCCCAGAAAATGGAGCCCATCGGACAATTGGCCGGAGGCATCGCCCATGATTTCAACAATCTCTTGGTTACGATTCAAGGTTATGCCGATTTCATTTCCAAATCCGTGGATAAGGAATCTACGGTTTATTCTGACGTCCAAGAAATTATTCATGCGGGGCAAAGAGCGGCCTCCTTGGTTAAACAGCTTTTGGCTTTTTCGCGCAAACAACTAATTCAGCCTCGCGTCATTAATTTATCGGAGACTCTGGTGGGATTTCAAAAAATGCTTCGTCCGATTTTGATGGAAAATATTGAAATCGTGATGGTCCCCGTGCCGAATTTGGGGCTGGTTCATGTCGACCCCCATCAAATAGAGCAGGTTTTATTGAATTTGGCGATTAACGCCCGCGACGCGATGCCCAACGGCGGAAAATTGACCATCCATGCGCATAACGTGAAATTGGACAAGCATTACGCGGAGACGCATGCAGGTGTGAGCGCCGGAGATTATGTCGTGATATCCGTCGGGGATACTGGGATCGGCATGACCCCGGAAGTTAAATCCCACATCTTTGAGCCTTTTTTCACGACCAAGGGCTTAGGAAAAGGCACCGGTCTTGGGCTCGCGACCTGTTACGGCATTATCAAACAGCATAATGGGCATCTGTCGTGTTATAGCGAAGAGGGCCAGGGCACGACTTTTAGGATTTATCTCCCCAGAATTTACAATCAGGAAGAAACGATCGTTTCCGAAACTCCCTTGGGTAAGATTGCGGGCGGCCATGAGCGAATTCTTCTGGTTGAGGATGAGGCCATGGTTCGCCGTTTCGTCGAATCTTCTCTTAAAAATTTGGGCTATCAAGTCTTATCCGTGGCTTATCCGGATGAGGCGTTAAGAATTCTTCTTGAAAATCCCGCTCCGCCTATTGATTTACTTTTAACCGACATCATCATGCCAAAAATGAGCGGTAAGACCTTGGCGGTAGAAGCTCTGAAACATTTCCCTAATCTAAAAGTTCTCTTTATGTCCGGATACACAGGCGAACAATTGAGCGGCGACGGAATTTTAAATCCCGATGTCAATTTCTTAGAGAAGCCGTTTACCCATGAAGTATTGGCGGCCAAACTTCGAGAAATTTTAGACTCTAAAAGTTAATCCCTACTTAAGCTAGCCTTCAGTCTTTTTTATCTTCACTTCGTTATCCTTCCTTGAGGAGGGCTTATGATTATCCAAAAAGAATTTAAAAACTCTGAGGGGAAAAATAGCTCGCCAAAAATCTTAATCATCGACGATGAGGCTCCGGTGGCCGGAGTTTTGTCCCGAAAGCTAAAAGAACACGGCTTTCAGGTTTGGAATGCCTATAATGTGGGTGAAGCCTTATTCTGGGCGGAAGAAGAACAATTTGACGTGATTTTGGTGGATTTGATTTTACCCGGAGTCAGCGGATACAGCATCATTAATTACTTAAAAGAAAAAACTCATTCCTCTGTTTTTGCGATGACGGGGTATGCGACGGAAAATACCATCCGAGATGTCGAACTTTTGGGAGCTCAAGGTCTTTTGATCAAGCCATTTGACATGGGAGACTTTATCCAGAGAATCATCATATCTAGTTCTCCGCGAATTAAAAATTTTCTTGCTTGAGGAGTCGATATATTGTAGATTGAGCTTAGGACGGGACATCGTCGGAAAAAAATTAAATCCCGTCGTAAGGAGAATTAAAATGGCTGAAAAACTGCAGAAAGTTGGAATTCAACGCGCCGAGGGGTATCTCTACTACATCGATAAACAAGGGGATGTTTCCCGCGCGAAGATGGCCCGCGGCGGCAAAAAAGGCGGAAAAGTCGAGAAGGTTCAGAAAGTCGGAATCAAAAAAGAAAGCGGATATCTTTATTTCTTGGACAAGAAGGGAGATATTTCCCGCGCAAAAATGGTCAACGCCTAAGGCGAAGGCTGTTTTTTCGTCGTAAAAGGGGCCTCGGTGTTTTTGCCGGGGCCTCTTTTTTTTGTAAGGTGTTGCGGTGAAGGCGGTTTTAATCGTCGGGCCTGGAGCGGTGGGATCTCTTTTGGCTTTTTACGCGGCCAGAAATGGAAAAACGGTTTATCTGCTTGGAAAAAGCTTAAAATCTGATCAAAAAAAGGTGCGTCGCGGGATTTCATTCAAAGATGCTTCCGGAAAACAATTTAAAATTTCCAATAATATTTTTTGCGCCAGGAATTTTAATTTTCGCCTTCCCGTCTCCGCCGCTTTTTTTTGCGTCAAAAACGCCGATGTCTCAAGAGCCGCAAAGACGTCTTTAAAATATCTTCCCTCGAGCGTTCCGGTCGTCTTTTTACAAAACGGTTTGAAACACCCGGCGCTTATCCGAAAAATTTTTAATTCTAAAGACGTGGTGATTGGAACGTGTTACGCCGCGGCGGAAAAAACCCTTTCAGGGACGGTGATCCATCATGGTGGGCGGGGCATGGTTCTGGCTCAAAACAAGGAGAATAGCAAGACGCTCCAAAGCGTTGCCGCTTTGCTTTCAGAAGACGGTTGGGACGTCTCTGCTGAAAAAAACGAAGAAAAAATATTGTGGAAAAAACTCTGTCTTAACGCCGCTGTCAACCCTCTGGGCGCTTTGGCTAAGGCCACTAATGGGGAAATCGGCTCATCTGTTGAGCTGAGGCTGATTGCCGAAGAAATAATGAAAGAATCTCTTTTAGTCGCTAGAGCCTGCGGACAAAAGATATCTCAAAAGGATATGAGACGCCTCTTGACCCAGGTCTGCCGACCGAATTCAGAGCAAAGAAACTCGACTCTTCAAGATATTGAAAAAGGAAAAAGAACGGAGATGCGGCAAATTTTAACACCGATTCTTGTTGAGGCTAATCGGCGAAAAATTAATATACCGGTTTTAAACAGAATCGCAAGGATGATTTTCAAATTGGAGGATTATGTCTGCCGAAATTTTTGATGGGCGCGTTTTTTCGGAAAAAATTTATAAAAGTCTTAAAGCGCGAGTTCAAAAACTAAAAGCGCGCGGAATCGTCCCCGGTCTTGCGATTTTCTCGACAAAGGGTTCTCTTGCGGCGGAATCTTTTGTTCGCTCTAAAATGAAGGATTCTGGAAAAATCGGAATTGTCTGCCGCTCCGTTCAAGTGAGTTCTTTGGGCGGCTCGAAAAACTATGCGCGGGCAATTGAGGCTACTCTCAAGGACAAAAACATTCATGCGCTCATTTTGCTTAAACCTCTTCCTGACGGAGCGGATATTGAACAATTGGAAAGTTTGATTGGCCCGGAAAAAGACGCCGAGGGTTTGAGCCCCGCGCATTTTGGTAGATTCTTTAGCGCCCGGGATTTTGATGAAATTAAAGAGAAGCGTCTAATCGTTCCGGCAACGGCGCTGGCCATCGCCGAAATTTTAAAAGGGTTAAAGTTTCCCTTTAAAGGGAAAAAGGCCCTGGTGATTGGCAGATCCAACATCGTTGGAAATCCCGCGGCTCACCTCTTGACGATGATGGATTTGACCGTGACCTTGGCCCATTCAAAAACCAGGAATTTAAGAAGAGAAGTCGGAGAGTCCGACATCGTGGTTTCCGCTGTCGGAAGTCCGCATTTAATTAAAGGCTCTTGGATTAAAAGGGGGGCCCTTGTCATCGACGCAGGAACCAGCGCCGTTAAAGGAAAATTAACCGGCGACGTTGATTTTGACGGGGCGCTTAAAAAAGCGGCATGGATTACGCCTGTTCCGGGAGGGGTAGGGCCGGTGACGACGGCGTGTTTGTTGAGAAACGTGGTGTTTTTATCCGAGCGGGCTTTTCAAAAGTAAGGCGCGCTTGGCTTGGTATTCAACTTGTGCGCAGGCGACCACCGCCGCGGTTTCGGCTCTTAAGACATGGTCCCCAAGGCTAAAGGGTTTAACCTTTCTTTTAAGAAGGAGTTCAACCTCTTTTTCTGAAAATCCGCCCTCGGGCCCGATCCAGAGATTGACGGCGAGAGATTGAAGGTTTAGATTTTTAAAGACGGGCTCAAGGTCAAAATCCTGGTCTTGATTGCCTCGTAGTTTTTCCCAGGCAAAAAGAGAGACATCGCCCGCCAGATCATGGCCCAGAATTTCATTGAGGGGTCGTGGACAATTTATCTCGGGAATCGAGTCGCGTTCGGATTGCTTGACCGCGCTTAAAATCACTTTTTTCCATCTCTCTATTTTTCTTGGATAATCTTCTTTCTTTAATGTGATTGCCGAATAATCGCTTAAAACAGGCATAAAAGCGGCGACGCCTATTTCGGTTCCTTTTTCGAGAACTTCTTCCCAGGCCTGGGTTTTAAGAATAGAAGCGTAGAGATTAATTTTGAGAGACGATTCTTTGAAAGGCCGGCGATTGAGAATAGAGCCCGCGATTAAATCTTCCCCAATTTTTTCAATGATGCCTTCGATTCTTGTCCCCGCCGGATCCAGACATAAAATCTTGTCTCCAACCTTGTAGCGGAGAACCCTTAAGGCGTGCCCGGCTTCGGGGCCTAAGAGAGTAAAGCGGTTTTCTTGAGGCGGAATTTCTTTGTCAAGCCGGAATTGCGGCATTCTTTTTTAAGTTTTAATGTTTAAAGAAGCTTTTAAAAATCCCGCCGTTTGAATCATGACCGGAGTCCGAGTCTTTTGAACCGGAGGAGGCGTCATCGGGGTGTTCTGCCTTTTGAAATTCTTCCAACAGTTCTTTTTGTCGCGGCGTTAAATGGCGGGGAATTTCAATTTTAATTTTAACGAGAAGATCGCCTCTTCCGCGCCCGTGAAGTTTTGGCATTCCTTTTTCCCTGACCCGGAATAGGGCTCCGTTCTGAGTTCCGGCGGGTATTTTTATTTTTGTTTTCTCGCCGTCGATCGTTGAGATATCGGCGGTTGTTCCTAAGGAGGCTTCGGCGATTCCTAAAACTCTCTCGGTGGTCAAATCATCCTCATTTCTTTCAAAACGGGGATCGGATTTGACGCGGACTAAAACGTAGAGGTCTCCCGGAGTTGAACCCTTGCTGCCAGCTTCTCCTTCTCCGTTAATTTTTAGCGTCGCTCCGTCATAGATTCCGGGCGGAATTTTGACCTTGAGACTGGCGTGTTTGTGAATTCGTCCCGAGCCCCGGCATTCCGGACAGGGGTGTTCGATGACTTGGCCTTCTCCGCCGCAGGCGGGGCAAGGCTGGCGCATTGAAAAAAATCCTTGGGAAAATTGAACGTAGCCCGAGCCCCGGCATTGGGAACACTTTCTGGTTCCGGAAGCCCCGCCCTTGGCTCCGGTTCCTCTGCAGGTAGAACAGGTTTCCGCGCGCTCAAATTCCAGCGGAATTTGAGTTCCGGAAAAAGCTTCATCGAGATCGATATGGACCTCATACTTTAGATCTCCCCCGCGTCTTCTCTGCCTTCCCGAGCCGCCTCCGCTAAACAGATTTTCAAAGAGATCCCCGAAAACCTCATTGACGTCGACGCCTGCGCCGCCGAAAGGGTTTCCGGATCCAGAGCCCTGCGCCCCGGAAACGCCCGCTTCTCCGAAACGGTCGTAAAGCGAACGTTTCTCAGGGTTGGACAGGGTTTCATAGGCGGAATTGATTTTCCGAAAGTTTTCCTCGGACTCCTTATTGCCCGGGTTTTTATCCGGGTGATATTTCATCGCCAGTTTCCTGAACGCGGATTTAATTTCCGCTTCCGAGGCGTTGCGGGCGACTCCGAGAGTTTCGTAATAATCTTCCGCCATAATTTTTTCCGTTATGTCTTAATCTTTATTTTTTATCCTCAACCACTTCGGCATCAACAACATCGTCTTTTTTGTCCGAGCCCTTGGAATCAGGGGAATCCGAAGGCGCGGATTTTTGAGACGCTTCCGATTTGTAGATTTCCTCGGCCAGTTTGTGGGAAGCCTTAAGAAGCTCGTCTTTAGCCTTGTTGATGACCGTCAAGTCATCCGATTTGAGGGCTTCCTTGAGTTCGGAAATAGCGCGGTCGATAGCGGTTCTCTCATCTTGAGAAACCTTGTCCCCGTGTTCTTTCAAGGCTTTTTCCGCCGAGAAAAGGACGGTGTCGGCCTCGTTTTTAGCCTGCACTTTTTCCTTGAATTTTTTGTCCTCATCCGAGAATTGTTCGGCTTGCTTAACGAATTTTTCGATATCTTCCTTTGAGAGCTTGTTGGGGGCCGATATCGCGATGTGATGGGCTTTTTTTGTCCCTAAATCCTCGGCCTTGACATTAAGGATTCCATTGGCATCTATCGAGAAGCTGACCTTAATTTGAGGAACACCTCTCGGAGCCGGTGGAATTCCGTCGAGATCGAATTTCCCCAAAGAGACGTTGTCCGAGGCCTTGGGGCGCTCTCCCTGAAGAACATGGACGGTAACGGCCGGCTGATTATCGGCGGCGGTCGAAAAGACTTGAGATTTTTCAACCGGGATGGTCGTATTTCTTTCGATTAAAGGCGTCATGACGCCCCCCAAGGTTTCGATTCCCAGGGTTAAGGGCGTTACATCTAAAAGAAGGACGTCTTTAACGTCTCCGGTCAAAACCGCGGCTTGAACCGCAGCTCCGGTGGCGACGCATTCCATGGGGTCGACCCCTCTTTCCACCTTCCGCCCGATATAATCCTCGACGAATTTTTGGACGATGGGCATCCGGGTCGGGCCGCCAACCAAGATAATGCGGGAAATATCCGAGGTCTTTAGTTTGCCGTCGTTTAAGGCCTGGTCAATGGACTGTTTGCAGCGCTTGACGATAGGGTCGACCAGGGATTCAAGTTTTGAGCGCGTCAATTTCATCGCCAAATGTTTCGGCGTATTGTCCACGGCGGTTAAGTAGGGGAGATTGAGGTCGGTTTCAAAGGTGCTGGAAAGTTCAATTTTCGCTTTTTCCGCCGCCTCCCGAACTCTTTGCACCGCCATTGGATCTTTTCGGAAGTCAAAGCCGGTTTCTTTTTTAAATTCGCCAGCGATGTATTCAATCAAGGCGTTGTCCATGTCGGTTCCGCCCAGCTGGGTGTCTCCAGAGGTTGAAACGACCTCGAATACTCCTCCTCCAAAGTCCATGATGGTGACATCGAGCGTTCCGCCGCCGAGGTCAAACACCATGATTTTTTCGTCCTTACCCTTTTTGTCCACGCCGTAAGCCAAACAGGCCGAGGTTGGCTCGTTAATGATGCGAACGACTTCAAGGCCGGCGATGGTCCCGGCGTCTTTAGTGGCTTGCCTTTGATTGTCGTTAAAATAAGCCGGGACGGTGATGACGGCTTTTTCAACCTTGTCGCCCAGGAAAGCCTCGGCGTCTCTTTTCACTTTTTGCAAGAGAAACGCGGATAACTGTTGCGGGGTGTATTCTTTCCCGTCCGGAGCTTTGTATTTGTGATCGGTTCCCATTTTTCTCTTAAAGGCCATAAAGGTGCCTTCAGGGTTGGCCACGGCTTGCCGCCGGGCAGGCTCTCCGATCAGGAGCTGTCCGTCTTTGGCGAAAGCGACATATGAAGGAAACGCCTTGCCGCCGACGGAAGTTCCTTCCGCCGATGGAATAATAGTGGCTTTGCCTCCTTCGGTCACGGCTGCGGCCGTGTTGGAAGTCCCTAAATCAATTCCAATAATTTTGCTCATATCATTTCTCCTTCGCTTCTTCTTTTTTTAAGTTACGCGCGATGCGAACCTTGGCGGTGCGCAAAACGCGTCCGGCGATTAAATATCCTGGTTCAAAGACCTCAACGACCGTTCCGTCCTCTACTCCAGGCTTCTCAACGGTTCCAAGCACTTCATGGATCAGCGGGTCAAAAGGCTTGTTAAGAGCCTCAATCGCGCTGATTCCTTCTTCTTTGAAAATCTTTTCAAACTCCTTAAATATCCCTTCCATCCCTTTCGCCAATTCCGACTCGGCATGGGAATTCTGGATTTCCTCATGAGCTTTCTTTAACAGATCATAAAGCGGAATAAAACGCGAGAGAATATCCATTCGGCCCAATTTATAGAGTTCCGGCTTTTCGCGGTCGACGCGCTTGCGATAGTTGTCAAACTCGGCGCGAATTTTAAGCATCTGTTCGTAATAATTGGGAGCTTCCGCGGAAGTTTCCGCCTCCGCTTTATTTTCGATTTCAGTTTTTAACTCTTCTGGCGATACAGGTTCGTTCATGATTCAACTTCCTCCCAAGCTTTTAAATAGGAAGAAATCCGTTCGCTTAAATAATCGACCAGACTCATCATTTTTGGATACTCCATGCGCTTGGACCCTAAAATCCCCAAAACCCCGACTGGGCGCCCGCGATAGTCATAGGTTTGGGTAATGAGGCTTAAGCCGGAGAGTTCCGGAATTCCCGTTTCATCTCCAATCTTAACCCGAGGCCTTGTAAGCGAGCGAGAAGGGTTTAGGCCTCCTTCCTTGTCCATTTCGCGTTCCAAGAGGGCCGCGAAGGTTTTTTTCTCGGTCAACATTCTCATCAGGCGTTGGAGAGTCGGGATATCTCCAATGTCGGAGGCGTGGGCGAGCATTTGATCGGCGCCCTCGATATAGAGAGTGTCGGGCTCATTTAAAGAGGCGACTCGGTCAAAGAGTCCGGTGACTAAAGACCGCATCGTGTCGAAATCTTTTTCGAGTTCCCTGAGTTCGCGAAGAATTGTCGCCTGTGCGTCCTTGATTTTAATGCCGCGCGCGCGCTCATTTAAAAATCGGTTGAGAATAGAGAGTTGTTGTTCCGTGGGCTCAAAGGAAATTCGTATCGGCCAATGACGGACAAACCCGGCGTCCGAGACCATGATTCCCAGTATATTGCGGCCCCCCATCGGAACCAGTTCCAGGCGTTTGAGGGTCAATTCCTGCGCCGGAGCGGAAAAAACAAATCCGGTTCCTTGAGAAATATGAGACAAAAGTTTCGAGGTTTCAATGAGCAAGGTATCCAGTTCGTCGGAGCGGCGGCTATATTCTTGTTCTATCCTTTCTTTTTCGGAAGAGGCCAGGCGCTGAATTTCAACCAGATAATCGACATAAAAACGGTAACCCTTGTCGGTGGGTTCTCGGCCCGATGAAGAATGTGGCTGCTTGAGAAAGCCTTCATCTTCCAATTCCTGGAGAATGTTTCGCACCGTGGCGCTTGAGAGATTGATTCCCGACTCTTTCGCTATAATAGAGGAAGACACCGGTTTTGAATTCTTGATGTAATAGTGGATGATCCACTGCAACAGATCTCTTTTCCTCTTCTGGGCGACCTTGGGTTGTAATTGTCTCATAACTCTAAATTAGCAGTTTATGTTACTGACTGCTAATAATATTATAGCGGCAAATTTTGAAAGCTGTCAAGGGGTTTGTTGCGTGGTGTCTCAAGACAGGACCCTTGACAAAAACCGCCTTTCCCTCTACACTAAGTCCATGCGTTCCTTAACCAAGAGAAAATTTATCGCGGGAGCCCTGTTGAGTCTCTTGCCTTACCTCGCTTTCGCGATTCCCGATCACGGGAAGATCCTCTGGAAGTTTTCGGAAAAATCGCCTTGCGTTTTTAGCCACAAAGACGGGACCCCCTACGACAATGACATTCTCGTCTGTTACTACATGCTGGCCAATCTAAAAGATCCGGTCGCGCAGTTTAATCGCCTTCCCACGGAAGCCTCTCAAAAAGAATTTTTACGGATGATTTCATCTAAGTCCGATCCCGCTTTTTCGCGTTTAGTCAAAAAAGAGAGGCAGATTTTAAGTTCAAATGATTTTAAAAATATTCCGAGAGATACGCCTTCCGGAGTTAGACTCCATATCCTGATGATGATGGGACAGCGGGTTTTAAAAGACGGCAAAAAAGCGTGTAAGCCTTTTCTTTGGCCCAAAGCCGAGGATGATTCCTATTTGTATAAAACCAATGGAGACTGGCCCAAGACCTGGCTTCCATGCATGCGCCCATTTTATGCTCGCTGGAGAGTTCTAAACCAAAAGGCCCAAGAACTTCAGTCAAAAGAAGTCGCTCGGACGCAAAAGAAGGTTCAAAGCCTCTTATCTAAAATTCAAGGACTTAAGACGGGAAAGGTCTCTATCGCGGAAGATTCCGTTCATTCTTGGGCTTTGTCCAATCCAGGTCAAGCTATTGAAAGCCCAAACGGAAAAGAGATGCCGAGTCTCTTGCGGCATTTTGTTTTAGATCAAAAATCTTCTCTTCCTCCCGCTCCCCATCCCTTATCGGAATCGGAGTATCGTCAGCGCGGATATTTTAACCGCGGATACGCGGAGGGAATGAAACGCCTCAAAGACGACGCTCTTTTGAGCTTGTCTCATTCTCTAGGGTTAAGCCATACTGTCGGAAATCCTCAAGAAAAAGCCAAAAATATCATCTACCAAAAAGGGGGCACTTGCGCGGTCGAGGCTCAGTATGAAGTCTTAAAATCATATGGCCAAAAGGTCACCCCCAAGGGCTTGGCAGAGGAAGCTTTTAAAAAAGGGTATTATGCCGAAGTGCAATTAAAATCCGGGGGATTAATAGGAGGAACTTTTTCCGATAAGGACGGGAAGTTGCTCAAGGATCATGGGCTCAACGTCCAGGTTTTTTCTCCGACGGAAAAACCCGCTGCGGCCTCGGCCCTAAGCGCGGAATTGGATAAGGCTGTTGCAAAAAACGGCGGCGCCGTGGTTGGGGTTGAAGCCGGGCGACTATGGAATGATCCAAACTCATCGGGAGGGCATCAAATATTTGTAACGGGAGAAGAAGTCTCGAATAAAGACGGCCAGGTTTTAGGTTATTATATCAACGATACCGGAACAGGCGAGGCCGCGCGTTTTGTTCCCAAAAAAGATTTTGATCGCGCTTGGCGCGGCATGGGGTATGAATTGGTCGTGTTTAATGAGAAAACATAACAATAGCCGCTTCTTTTTCTTAGCCTTGATTTTTTCCTTGGGGGCCTGTAAAAATAGCGGCTATTGGATGGACCGCCTGGACAAAACCCAGTTAAGCCAAGCGGAAAATAAATTGCGTTTTGGATCGAGTTGTTCTCATTTCATTCCCGAGGAGTTTGCTCGTTCTATCCCCATCCCTTTTAAAATTAAAAAAACAGGCGAGACAGGATTTAAGGTTTTGTTTTACCCTATCGCGACGGAATCTAAAAGTCTCTCGATGGCGGCTTCGCCTTTGGTCGAGGGAATTTTTTCGCTTGACGGCTCTATAGCGGATCACTGCGTTTCGACGACGGATCAGAAAGAAACGGTTTTAAGGCGTTTTGCTTCGTCGGGAATTTCAATGGTCTCTTATTACCGGGGGAAAAGCCTCCTTTATGAAGATCTCGAAAAAATTGCCCCGCTTTACTTTTCAGACGCTTCTCTCAACGATGGGAATCTAAAGAACGTCCAGGCCTTCGTCCAAGAATTTAAACTCGTCTCTGAACCCGACTTGTGGCCGAATTATTACCATTTGAGCCCTGACTTTTGGAATTGGATTAAGCAGAATGGCCAGTCTCTTCCCGGTCCCCCGCCTTTGCGATAACTGGTAAAATCCATCTATGTCCGAGCCGGAATATACAAGGCGGGAATTTTTTTCATATTCGGGGCAAAAAGCGCTTGAGATAGCGCGCGCCGCTTTAGAGGCGCTTAGGGAAGCGCGCGGAAAAAAAAATGAAAAGAAATTTTTAGGGGAAACGAAAAAAGAATGGGTGAGGCCCCCGGGAGCTCTTGAGGAAAAATCTTTTTTAGAGAAATGTACTCGCTGCGGTGATTGTCTTAAGGCGTGTCCGCCTTTAGTTTTAAGGGCTCTTGGGCCTGAGTGGGGAGAAAATCTTGAGGGAACTCCTTCTCTGTGGCCCCGAGAAGGGGCGTGCTTGATGTGTGAGGATTTTCCCTGCATCGCTTCTTGCCCCGAAGGGGCTTTAAGTCGACAGCCCAATCAAATTCCGCGCCTGGGTTTGGCTGTTGTCGACGAAAACCTCTGTGTGCTCAAAGATCATCAGCCTTGCCGCGAATGCGAAAAAGCCTGCCCAAAAGAGTTTAAATCCGTTTTTGTAGATTTAACTGTCAACAGGGTCTTTATAGACGTAAAAACTTGCGTGGGTTGCGGACTTTGTGCTGAAATATGTCCGGCCCAAGCGATTGGGATTAAGATTGTAAAATGAAAGTTTTAGGAAAGATTTTTCAGGTAGCGGGACTTCTCCTCGTTGTTGCTTTTTCCTTGTCTCAAGCGCAGGCGGCTCAGAAAAAATCGGCTTCTAACCCGGCGTCTTTGCAGTCTCCCCAGATTTCTCAACCCGCTCCCGATGCCATCAATTCTCCGATCGGTTTTAGAGTCAAGACTCCGGATGAAGAAACCGGAATTTCTTGGCTCGGGATGGGAATCGCTTTTTTTCTCGTTATCGGAGGCCTCCTTTTCTGGGCCAATGACGTTCAGAGTTTTGCCGGAATTCTATTTGTGTTAGGATTTTTTGCCGGCTTCTTGGCCTCGGGACAAAGGCATTATTATCATTATTTTGCCAACAATCAGGGATACGCTCCGCAGCAGCCGATTTCTTACCCCCACGTGCTTCATGCCGGAAAATTAAAAATCGCCTGCCTTTATTGCCATTACAACGCCGAAAAATCCGATGTAGCCTCTATTCCTTCGGTCAATGTCTGCATGAATTGCCACAGTTTGGTCCGCAGCGCGACTGGGGACTCCGGTCCGAACCCTGAAATTTCAAAGCTGGTCAAGGCTTGGGAATCCCGAGATTCCGCCGCGCCTAGTCCCGTGGTTTGGGAGCGCGTCAATAAACTCCCCTCCTTTGTCCGATTTAGTCACCGCATTCATGTCGCGAATGGAATTGCTTGTCAGGAATGTCATGGGCCTATTCAGACAATGACGCGGGTTCGCCAAGCCGCTCCTCTCAACATGGGCTGGTGCATCAATTGCCATCGTCTGACGAAAAAAGAAGCCCCGGCGCACTGGAAACATGCCGGCGGTCCCTTGGATTGTATTGTATGCCACCATTAAAAGAAAAGAAAATTGAGACGGCCTTAAAAACGGGTTTGACCCGAAGCGATTTTTTGAAAACGATGGGCGTCGGCCTTGCCGCCATGGGCGGCGCTTGCGATTGGAGATGGCCGCACGCAAAAGCGGTTCCAGAGATTGATCGCCCGGAGGGAGTCACTCCCGGAGTCGCCCGCTGGCAGGCCTCGACCTGCGGCGGTTGCTCGGCTTCCTGCGGGGCCTTGGTCAAGATCCGAGATGGTCGGCCGATTAAAATGGAAGGCCTTAAGAAACACCCGCTTTCTCAGGGCGGTTTGTGCGCTCGCGGGCAGGCAACCTTGCTGGATCTCTATGATTCCGGAAGGCTGAGAGATCCTCTCGTCAATGCTAAAAAAGTTACCTGGGCTGATTGGGACACGATGGCGGTGGCAAAGCTCAAAGCTTTACATGGAAAACCAGTGCGCCTGGTGACTCAAACTCTTCCTAATCCGTCTCTCAATGCGGCGATTGCGGAGTTTTTAAGCGCTTATCCCTCGGTCAAACATGTCATCTATGACCCAATTTCAAGTTCTTCTATTTTAGACGCTCATCAAAAGACTCACGGAAAACGGGTCCTTCCGCATTATCAATTCGCCAATGCCAAGGTGATTGTCGCCTTTGACGCGGATTTTTTGGGAACCTGGATTTCTCCGGTTGAGTTCGCCGCCGATTGGGCCAAAGGCCGGGTTCCCACTTCGGGAAGCCCGAAGATGTCGCGCCATATTCATTTCGAGTCGCGCGTTTCATTAACGGGTTCTAACGCCGATTTAAGAGTTCCAATTAAGCCTTCGGAGGAATACTCAACCATTTCCTCGGTGGCCATCCGCTTGGCTAAGATTTTGGGCGTTCCGGTACCTCATGTGGGAGAGGTGTCTACCAGCGCTTCTTCGGAATCTTTAGATCAAGCCGCCCAGATTCTCGCGCAACATAAAAAAGAAAGTTTAGTCGTCAGCGGGTCGAGCGATTTGTCGGTCCAGATTTTGGTTAACTGGATGAACTCGGTTTTAGGAAATTACGGGAACACCTTGGATATCCAAAAGCCCTCCCAGGTTCGCGCGGGAAATGACGCGGCGATGGAGGAATTTGTCAAAGAAATGGCTTCCGGAAAAATCGCGGGCGTTATCTTTGTCGAAGCCAATCCGGTTTATGATCATCCGCTCGGGGAGAAATTGGCCAAGGCTTTGGCCAAGACGGAGTGGACGGTTTCTCTTTCAAATCGTTTGGATGAGACCTCTTCGCATGTTTCTTTTGTCGCGGCCGATTCTCACCTTCTTGAGAGTTGGGGAGACGCCGAACCTGTTCCCGGGGTGATTACCGTTGTGCAACCGGCGATTAGGCCGCTTTTTAATAGCCGACCGGCGATGGAGACCTTGCTCTCTTTGGCCGGAAAAACCCAGAGCGCTTATGATTTTGTCCGCTCTTATTGGAAAACCCATGTGTTTCCAAAACAGAAATCTTCCCATAATTTCGATCATTTCTGGGACACCTCTTTGGAATCGGGATTTGCGGTTTATCAAGCGCCCGCGCTTTCTCATTCCTCGTTTTCCTCGGTATCTCTGCTGGGACTCAAAAATTCTCGTCCCCAAACGAAAAATGGAGAATTTGAGTTTGTCTCATATGCGCCGGTGAACCTTTATGATGGGCATCAGGCCTTTAATCCATGGTTGGAAGAATTGCCGGATCCGGTGACCCGCGTGTCATGGGAAAACTATGTTCAATTTTCTCCCGCCGATGCCAAGCGTTTAGGAATTACCGAGGGGCGCATGGTTCGCGTGAGCGACGGCAAAAAGTCTTTTGAGATTCCAGCCCAGGTTCAATTGGGAATGCCGGAAGGAGTGGTGGCTGCGGCTTTGGGGTATGGTCGCATCACTGCCGACGATATTGCCGCCAATTACCCAATCACGAAAATTAAGTTTTTTCCTATCGAGATCGCGAAACTTTATACCGCCAACGTCTATCCGTTTTTAAACTCGAATTCTGTTTCCGTGGCGGCGGGAAGCGAAATGCATCCCCTGGCCAAAATTCAGAGGTATGATTTCCAAAAGGATCCTTATCTCCAGGAAAGCCGGCACGTCGTGAGAGAAGAGACTCTCGAAGAATACGCCAAAAACGCCGCAGGAGGCGGAAGCTCTTCCGATTCCTCATCGGGCGATGGTTTGTGGTCTAAACACGATTATCCCGGCCATAAATGGACGATGTCGGTCGACTTAAACCGCTGTAGCGGTTGCGCGGCTTGCGTGATCGCCTGTCAAGCGGAAAACAACATTCCAACAGTGGGAAAGTCCGAAGTCAGAAAAAGCCGCGATATGTATTGGCTTCGCATTGACCGCTATTATTCCGGTTCCGAGACCAACGCTCCCGCTAATCCCACGGTCGCGTTTCAGCCCATGACTTGTCAGCAATGCGATAACGCGCCTTGCGAGACGGTTTGCCCGGTCGCGGCGACGACGCATTCCTCGGAAGGCATTAACATGCAGACTTATAACCGCTGCGTGGGAACCCGCTATTGCGAAAACAACTGTCCCTATAAGGTGAGGCGCTTTAACTGGTTTGATTATGAACGCGACAATGCGGTTCAAGATTTGGTCTTAAATCCCGATGTCACCGTCAGGCAGCGCGGGGTCATGGAGAAATGTAATTTCTGTTATCAAAGAATCCGCGATGCCGAGATTACTGCTCAGATCGAGAATCGAAAAATCCATGACGGCGAAGTTCAGACGGCCTGCGTGCAGAGTTGTCCGACCCAGGCTCTTTCTTTTGGCGACATCAATGATTCTAATTCTCAAGTGGCCGCAAAGGCGGTTTCTTCGCGGGCCTATCGGGCCTTGGAAGAATTAGGGGTTAAGCCTTCGATTTACTATCAGACCAAGGTGAGGAATGTAAAGTCATGACCAGCGCGACGGCGACTAGCGAGATATTGCGTCCACCCCTTGTTGAAGGCGGGAAGACCTATGGGCAGATTACCGATGATATCTGCGCACCAATGGAAAAACGCCCGCCGTTGGGGTGGTTTTTGGCTTTCTCGGTTTCGGGTTTGGCCCTTTTGTGGGGCGTCATCATGGTCACCGATCTTATCTGGACCGGGGTCGGAACTTGGGGCCTCAATAAAACCGTTTCTTGGGGCTTTGCGATCACCAATTTCGTTTTTTGGGTCGGTATCGGTCATGCCGGGACTCTAATTTCAGCCATTCTCCTTTTATTCCGCCAGAAATGGAGGACAGCCATCAATCGTTCGGCCGAAGCGATGACGATTTTCGCGGTCATGTGCGCGGGTCTTAACCCGCTTCTCCATATGGGGCGCATTTGGAGAGGTCTTTATTGGCTGTTCCCTTATTACCCCAATACGATGGGACCTTTATTCGTTAATTTTCGCTCACCTCTTTTGTGGGACGTATTCGCGGTCAGCACCTATCTGACGATCTCGCTTTTGTTTTGGTACATGGGTCTTTTGCCGGATTTAGCCACCGCAGCCGCCCATGCCAAGGGCGCCATTCGCCGTTTTATATTTAGGACTTTAAGTTTGGGTTGGAGCGGATCGGCCCGGACCTGGATGCAGCATGAAAAGGCCTCTCTTCTTTTAGCGGGACTCGCGACTCCTTTGGTTTTGTCGGTCCATACGGTTGTCAGCATGGATTTTGCCTGCGCCTTGGTTCCGGGATGGCATTCGACGATTTTTCCGCCGTTCTTTGTCACTGGAGCTATTTTTTCCGGCTTCGCGATGGTGTTGACCTTGTTGACTCTTTCTCGGGAGTTTCTCGGCTTTAAAGATTATATTACCCTTAAACATATTGACGCGATGTGCAAGGTGACTCTGTTTACCTCGATGATCGTAGGCCTCGCCTACGCCACGGAAGCTTTGATCGGTTGGTATAGCGCCAACACCTTTGAGCGGTTTTTCTTTATCAATAGCGCGGTGGGCCCTTATCACTACTGTTACTGGACTATGATATTCTGCAACGTGGTGACTCCGCAGTTTCTGTGGTTTAAAAAAATTCGCCGCACTCCCGCGGTGGTTTTTGTGATTTCAATTTTCATCAATATCGGCATGTGGCTAGAGCGCTTTAACATCATCGTCATTGGTCTTCACCGCGACTTCTTGACTTCCAGCTGGACCATGTATAAGCCGACCTATGTCGATTGGGGCCTTTTTATAGGACTCTTTGGCCTTTTCTTTACTTGTTTCCTTTTATTTTCAAGATCGCTTCCCATGATTGCGATGAGCGAAATTAAACATGTCCTGTCATCCGAAAAACACGGAGGCAAACAACATGCCTAATAAAAATTTAGTCGGGGTTTTTGATTCGGATGAAAAGATGATTCGCGCCGCCCAAAAAGCCAAGGAATCCAGCCTTCCCGCGTTTGACGCCTATACCCCCTTTCCGATCCATGGAATTGATGAAATATTGGCTTTAAAACCTTCTTTCTTGCCAAAAGTTTGTTTTGTGGGCGGAGCCACCGGACTTTTGACGGCCTTTTCCCTTCAATATTGGGTTCACGCGGTCTATTGGCCGATGAATATCGGCGGCAAATCTTTTACGGCGTATCCCGCGATGGTTCCCATTTGTTTTGAGTTGACGGTTCTTTTCGCCGGGGTCTCGACTTTTTTTGGCTTTCTTTTTTCCCGGGGAATGCATCCTTTTAAAACAAGCCCATTCTGGGGTCTTCAAACAGAGAACGATAAATTCGCTCTTGTTTTTGAATTAGATTCGGAAGAAAAAGCGGAGCGCATCTCAAGACTTTTGAACCAAGAAGGGGCTCTGGAAATTAGAGAGATTAACGCATGACCGAGCCTAAGCGAAGAAATGGTTGGTTCCGACCGAGCATAGGCGAGAAAGTGCCGCATCAAATTGCATTGGAGAGCGGCCAGGGTTCGTGTGGAAGGAAACCATGAAAAAGCCGCGTCCTTTATCCTTGATTCCCGCCGCTCTTTTAGCCGTTGTCTGCGGGGGATATTTGATTGTCGCTCGCCGAAATTTCAATAAACCCAATATTCGGCTCTTGACCTTTGAAGATATGGTCAACACCGTCGCCGATCAAACCCAAAGCCCTAATTCTGTTTTGCCTCATGGCCAGACCGATCAGCCGCCGGTTCCCCATACAATTCCCCACAATAAGAAGATTTTGTGGTATTTGGAATCTCTCAAAAAAGGCCCGACCGCCTTTGATAACATGAAGGATCCTTTTAAAAGAAGCTATGCCGTCATGCAAAGGGGCCGGTTTGTTTTTGAGACCTTTTGCTTTCCCTGCCACGGCCAATATGGGACCGGAGACGGCCCGGTGGCCAAGACCTTTCCACCCTTTCAGTTTTCCGCGGCGACGGCGGCAGAAAAGTTAAGCGAAGGCCAGATTTTTGGCATTATTACCTTTGGCAAGCCGCCAATGCCGTCCTATGCGGCTCAGATATCGCCGGATGATCGCTGGAAAGTGGCCCTTTACGTTAAAGATTTGGCGCATTACCAGGAGCAGAAAGACGCCGCCGAAGACGCCAAAGAAAAAGCTTCCGCCCCAGCCGCCTCCTCAAATAGCGGCAGCGGCGGAGGAGATAGTTTCTAAACTCCCATGGAAAATTCAAAAAGTTTTCTCAGTAGCGCCGAAAAAACCCTTTGTCGCGCCTTTATTTTGCTTGGCGTTTTAGCCTTGGGCTGGACTTTTCATAAGGCTCCTCAAAGGGCTTGGGCTAATCTTTTAATTGACAATTTTTATTTCTTGTCTTTAAGCTTGTCCGCCGCCGTTTTTATTTCCGCCCTCTATTTAACCAAGGCGGGCTGGGCCGTGGCTTTTAGGAGAATTCCCGAGGCTATCACCGCCTACCTTCCTTATGGGATTGCGATTGCGACGATTTCGCTTTTTACCGGAATTAAAAGCCTCTATTTTTGGACGACTCCGCAAGGCGCGGCGAATCCTCATGTAATCGCCAAGGCCATTTTCCTTAACTGGAAGGCTTTTGTTTCCGTGTCTCTAGCGGCTTTCGCTATTTGGACGTTTTTTATTCGCAAGCTTATCTCCAATTCCCGGATTCAAGATGAGGAAAGAGACGTCGCCCGCACCTTGAAAAATAGAGGGGTGGCCGCGGCTTATGTCCTGACTTTTGCGCTCAGTTATTCTTTAATCGCGATTTATTGGATTATGTCTCTTGAGCCGCTATGGTTTAGCACCCTCTACCCTTGGTTTGTCTTTGCCGGGATGTTTGTCAACGGCTTTGCCTCGACGATTCTTCTCCTTTTGTGGCTTCAGAAGAAAGGTTATTATAAAGATATTGGCTCTGCTCATTATCATGATATTGGAAAAATGCTTTTTGCCTTCAGCATTTTCTGGGTCTATTTATGGTTTTCCCAGTATATGCTCATCTGGTATGAAAATATTCCTGAAGAGGTTACTCACTTTACCTTGCGCTCAATCGGCTCTTGGAGCTATGTGTTCTGGCCGAATGTGGCGCTCAACTGGCTTTTGCCTTTCTTGATTCTTCTGAGCGTCGCGGGAAAGAAAAACCCCAAAACCCTCTTTTTGGCCGCTTTGATCTCTTTTACCGGGCATTGGACCGATCTTTATCTCCTGATCATGCCGCCCATCGAAAAATCGGGTCCGGTTTATGGGCTTCCTGAATTATTCATTTTTGGCGGTTTTATTGCGCTTTTTGTGTTGGTTTTTGAGAACGCCTTTAGGCGCGCTAAACCCTATCCCGTGGGCGATCCTCTTCTCAAGGAAAGCCTGGCCCTTCACGAATAAAAAAATCGGCGCCCCGCCTTTTTATAGAATTTGGACATCAGCCAAGGGTCTCTGTTAGAAAAAACGGTTCGCCGCTTACAAGCTCAAAAAATTTTAGAAATATTTTTTGAAGCCGGGGCGGCTTTTTTTACCAGACTATTTCTTTTTTTATCCATCGGATTATTGTCGGATGATTGGCTGATCTTGCCTGAAGTTGTTCGCCGGATTTATTGGGCGCTGGGGGGCTTGGTTTTATTATGGATTCTGTCGAAATATCTGTTTTATCCGTGTTTTCGTTTTTCAACCTTGGAAATATTAACCGAGGCGGAAAATATCTTTCCCGACCTTTCCCTTCATCTTAAATCCGCTTGGGAACTCTCCCGGACGCGAGCTCCGCAATTTCATTCTCAAGCCCTCAAGAAAGCTCATCTGGAAAAAACAGAAGAAATATTGAAACAATCCCCCGCGATTTTTTTACCCTTTAAAAACTCGATTCGGGCTTTAGCCCGATGGCTATTTGTTTCGATGTTGTTGGGTATCGTGGTCAGCCGCAATCACGGGAATTTAAATCGGGTTTTGTGGCCGTGGAGCCATGAAAACCTCTCTCGGGAAGTGGCGGTTTCTCCCGGAGATGCGCTCGTGGATTGGGGAAAGTCGATAAAAGTTCGGGTTTCGTGGAAAAAATCCTCTCTGGTCTTTAGGGATTACCAAAAGCTTAAAATTCAAGTTGAAACTCCCCATGGATTTGAGACGCTTCCTTGGGATTCTCAAAGTCCCCAAAATGCGGCTCTTAAATTTTCGGATATCCATTCTCCGCTTAGATACCGGATTATGTTTCACGGGTCTAGGACCCGGGTTTATTCTATCGTTCCAAATCTTCGTCCGCATCTTTTATCGGTGGAGGCAAGAACCAAGAACGTCGATTCCGATTGGAATTCCTGGATTGAAAATTCGACCATGGACGTTTTAGCGGGGCATATTCTTGAAATCCGGGGAGAAGCCAATCAAAATTTGAAGCGGGCTTTAGTCGTTTTTGAAAAAGGGCGCAAAGCCTTGAGCATGAATCAAACCAATAGAGGCGATTACCGGGCGGAATTTCTGGTTTCAAAAGACATGGCCTTAAGATTTAATCTGGTATCGCAAAAAGGAGAAAAAAACGCGGGGGCTTCAAGATATTGGATTAAAGCTCGGCCGGACTTGCCGCCGACGGTTCAAATTCTCTACCCGCAATATCCGGTGGAAGGCTCTCAATCCGATTCTCTTCCGGTTTCATATCTGGCGCAAGATGATGGGGGAATTGTCCAGATTTCATTGTCTTTAAATTTTCCGAATGGGCAAACCCGGGAAACGCCTATTGAAAATCCGGAGAGCGTTAAAGAATTTTACGGCGATTATTCTTTGAATTTTACTCAACTGCCGGTGGGAGTGAGCGAATTAAGAATTAAGGCTGTCGACAACGCAATGCCGGCCCATGCTTCTTATTCGGCTCCGGTTCAGATTAAAGTCATTGATTTTTCGCGCTTAAGGCGCCAAGTCAAAAAAGCCTGGAAAGAAGCGGAAAAGTCCTTGTCTCAACTAGCTGATTCCGAAAACAAAGTCTTATCCGCGCTTAATGAGAACGCCTCTAAAGCGCAAGAACAGGCGGCTCTGTCTAAATCCGCCGCTAATAAAGCTCTTGAGAAGATGGATCGGCTGCGTCAAGATTTAAGCCGCGATCCTTATCTTAACTCCGCGCTTAAATCGTCTTTGTCTTCTCTTAGAAAACGCCTGAGAGAACAATTCTCTAAAGATTTTTCCCGGGCGGGAAAAAACATGCAATCGGGAAATTCTCAAAAAGCGGAAGAAGAACACAAGAGAATCCTTGATTCGGCTCAAAAAGCCAACCGGTTTTTATCCCAAGCCGAAAAACTGGAGGATTTGGAAGATGCCGCTCTTTCCGCGTCTCAAATGAAAAACCAAGCTTCAGATCTCTCGTCTCGCTTGGGCAGAATGTCTCGGGAAAAAAATATTTCTAAATCTCGCGAGGAAGAAATCCAAAAAGAAATCTCTTCTTTAAAAAAAGAAATAGCGAAATTCGCCCAAAAAATGGCCCAGATTCCCCATTCGAAAGGAAAGTCAAATTCATCCCAGATCCCCTTTCCGCTGGAAGACGCTCAAAATTCTTTGGACCGATTGTCTCAAGCTCTCGCTTCGGGAGATTATCGAAAGGCCGCTCAAATTGCGCGGCAATTGGAGCGGGAAATGGAAGAAATGAAATCCGCGATGTCGGAGATGGCTCAAAATTCAGTTTTTTCATCTGAAATGGAAAAAGCCGCTCGCCAATTGGCAAAAGCCCGACAGACGCTGTCTGAGGCCATACAAAAAGAACGCTCGGTCAAGCGGGAAACGGAGTGGTTGGAAAAAACCCGACTTCAAAATCAAATAGCGAAAGAAAAAGAGCTTTTAGCGCGGCTGGCCAAGATGCAGGGTGTCTTGGTCTCCTCCGCCGCATCCTACGGGGAGAAATTCCCTCCCTTTATTTTAAATGAGATGAGGCAGGTTAAGGCGCAGTTAGAAAGCGGAAGCGCTGGAAATTCCGTGGGGCGGCTGATTCAGATTTCAAATTCCCTTCGTCAGTCAAAAATATTTAATCCACGATTCCCCTGGGACTATTTCATTAGGGGAGAAGATAAAATCCGAAAGGCGCTTGAGAAGGGCGTTCCTGAAATTTTAGCGGAGACTCGGAAATCCCAGGCCGAGGCCCAAAACCAGGAAGACGCCAAGAACGTGGCCAAGTCCGCTCTAAAACAATTAAAAACTCTTGGAATCACGGTTCAAATTCCGGAATCCTCGACAAAAAACCTCTCCTCGGCTATTTCCAATGAGAAATCGGCGCAGGAAGATTTGACCCAGGGCCGCTCCCAGGGGGCTTTGACCAAAGAAGAAAACGCTTTGTCTCAGTTAAGCCAAGGCCTCAATTCCCTGGATAAGTCTCTGAGCTCGCAACAGTCATTTCAAGCCTCACTCATGGAAAGTTTTGGCGGGCTTTCCACTCTGCGCATGTTCGGAGGGAGTTCCTTGGGCGAAGGCGCCGGAGCGCGGATGAATTTGGTTCCGCTGCCGACTCCGAAAGATTATCAGCCGCTCAAAAAAATGCGGCGCGAAATAGAAAAATCAATGGGGCAAAAAGCCCCGACTAAGTATCAAGGTTTGTTTAAGGATTATCTGCGGAGAATCGCCCAATGAAAACGAAACTAAAAATACCGCCGAAGGCGAAAAGGCTGTTGTCCGAGTTGTCAAAAGAAGCGGACAAAAGAGGAACGCCTCTTTATTTGGTCGGCGGCGCGGTTCGGGATTTCGCCTTGGGGTATTCCACTCGCGATCTTGATTTTACGGTTGAAGGAGACCCAACGCCCTTGGTCCATTTCTGCGCGAAACTCGTCAATGCCAAGCCCGTGCCTTTCGATTCGTTTGGAACCTGGAGACTCATTGGCGGAAAGGCCTGGGATATTGATTTTGCGACAACAAGGAAAGAAGAATATCCATCTCCTGCGTCTCTTCCCGTCGTTTCAAAACCCGCTCCCATTTTGGAGGATTTAAAGCGCCGAGATTTTACGATCAACGCGATGGCTTTGCGTTTGGCTGGAAAAGGATTTCCCGACTTGATTGATCCGTTTAACGGTCTTAAGGATTTAGAGAATAAAGTGATTCAAATTCTTCACCCGGAAAGTTTCCGCGATGACCCGACGCGCGTTTTTCGCGCCGCCAGATACGCTGGAAGGCTTGATTTTAACTGTTCAGAAGAGATTCTTCGCCTCTCTTATGAAGCGCTCAAAGCGGGATACCCGCAAAAACTCTCCCGCCACCGCCTGAGTTCAGAGTTCTTAAAAATCCTTTCCGAAAAAGACCCGAATCCAATCTTAAACCAGCTTCGAGATTGGGGCTATCTCGATTTAATCGACCCGCAATTATCCGCCCTTTCATGGCCCGACTGGAAGGGTCTTAGCGCTGAGTCGCGTCTGGGTATTTTGGCATTTTCTTTCAGAGAAAACGCCGAGAAATTTCTCGCGTCTCTTTCTTTGCCCCGGGACATTTCAAACGCTATTGTTGCCAGCCTTAAAATCGCCAGAGAAAAATCCGCTCCCCGGGAAGAGCTTCCAAAATTATCCCAAGAAATTCTCAAATTCCTCTTTCCCAAAATTTCGCCTTCCGCCCTTTTGCCGCTTAAGATTTCCGGAAAAGACTTGGAAGCTCTGGGCATAAATCCCGGCCCCGCGATGGGAGAATGGTTGAAAAAAATCTCTTCACTTCAGTGGCGGGGAAAAATTAAATCAAAATCGGAGGCAATCCGGTGGCTCAAAAAATCAATCCATTAAAGGTCTTTCTTCATTCGGGCGGGCCCTTGGGTGAAATCGCGCGAAAGGAACTGGTGAAATTCGTGGGAGAGCGGCATCCGGTGGGCTTTGTGAGCGCGGCTAATTTAGGAGATGAAAAGGAGTATTTCCGCCGTATTCAAGGGGTCCTCAATCAACTGGGAATGAAAGCGATTCATATTCAGTGGAATCAAAATCCATTTAAGGCCCTGTCCAAGGCGCGCTCAATTTATGTCGGCGGCGGAAACACCTACGCGCTTTTAATGCGGCTTCAAAAAGCGCGTTTATTGGCTCCGATTCGGAGACTGGTTCAAAACGGAATGCCCTATATCGGCTCCAGCGCCGGCAGCAATCTCGCGGGTCCGACAATTTTAACGACTAATGATTGGAACGTGGTGGGTTTGTCTAAATTTAAGGCCTTGGGCCTTGTCTCTTTTAATATCAACCCGCATTATAAAGAGACCGATCCGGTTATGGCGCCTTTTAGCGAGACCCGGGATGATCGAATCAGGGAATATCACCGGGTCAACAAAAATCCCGTGGTTGGGATAGAAGAAGGCGCGATGCTCATCATTGAAAATGGGCGCGCAACGGTTCGCGGTTCGTCTCGCGCCAAGCTTTTTCGCCCCGGGAAAAATCCCGTTTGGATTTTGTCCGGAGAAAAAATTCCGCTTTAGACCCCGACAGGCGAGCGGTTTTGAAAGGCTTTGGGGCGTTCCGGGTTTTTAGCGGGTAATGTCGAGAGTTCCTCATAGAGATAAATAGAGCTCTGGATAGACTTAAAGAAATCTCCGAGATGGAGACTTTCGTTTTCGCTATGGGGGTTGGTGTAGGGGTCTTCCGCGCCAATTAAAATCGCGGGCGCCCCGCCCAAAACCTTGGCGAAGGGGCCGACAAACGGAATAGATCCGCCGCAGCCGATAAAAACGGTTTTTCGGCCAAAACCTTTTTCAAGGGCTCTTGCCGCCGCCTGAAAAGCCGGGCCTTGAGTCTCGGCAAGCCAAGCCGGGCTGGCGTTTTCATTTGAAAATTCGACCGCGACCCCCCAGGGCGCGCTTTTTAAAAGAGCCTTTTTAAGACTCTCAAGGGACTTTTGAGGGTTCATGTCCGGAACGAGGCGAATGCCGAGATGGCACCAGGCCGACTCATTGACGATATTAGCGCAGTCTTTTTTAGAAGAGGCTTGAATGGCGTTGACCGACAAAGACGGAAGCCGCCACAAAGAGAGTAAAAGATCCTTACCGCCGAGAATTTTTGTCTTTGGGAGAATCTGGGCTTGTTTGCGGAAATCTTTCTCCGAGTATTTAAGCGAGCGAAGGCTTTGGGCCTCGGCCGAAGATAATTTCCGTATCTGGGAATAAATGCCGGGAATCGTCATCTTGCCATTTTTATCGGTTAAAGACGCGATCATTTTTGAGAGAGCTTGAACCGGGTCGACCAAGGGGCCGCCCCACATGCCGGAATGAAGCGGGTGATCGGCCGATTTGACGGTGACGTCTAAGGAGACCATTCCGCGCAGGGAGTTGGTGATCGAGGGAATTCCGGTGTCGTAGTTTCCGGTGTCGGTTAAGATCATGACGTCCGCCCGCATCTTTTGCTGATAGGCCTTTAAAAAATCCTCCAGATGCGGAGAGCCGATTTCTTCTTCGCCTTCTATGATCATCTTGACGTTGAGGGGAAGTTTTCCCGTGGTTTTGAGATAAGACAAAATCGCCGCGGCGTGTATGACCGCGCCGCATTTGTCGTCGGCGGTTCCGCGCCCGTAGAGCCTTCCTTCCCGCTCAAGAGCCTCAAAAGGCGGAGACTTCCAGAGATTTTCCCGTCCCGCCGGCTGAACGTCATGATGGGCGTAAAGAAGAAGAGTCGGCTTTCCCGGGGCGTTCATCCATTCTCCGTAAACGTAAGGGTGGGCGTCCTTGATTTTTAGGATCTCGACATTTTGAAGGCCGGAACTGCGCAAAAGCCCCGCGACCGCCTCGGCGGATTCCACGACCCATTTGGGATCGAACCCCGGAAAGCTGACGCTCGGAATTTTGACCAGGTTTTTTAAATTCTCGACAAATTTCGCTTCATTGGACTTGGCAAATCTCAAGGTTTCTTGATCCATCGGTCATTCTCCCGTGCGGAATTGTTTTCTCCATTCTATCAATTTGCTTTAAGAGTGTCTCAAATGAAAAAATAAGCCGTGAAAGTGATTTCAACGCCTTTGGCGATGCGGGCCTGGACCGATTGGGTCAAGAAAAAAAACCAGAGCGTCGGTTTCGTTCCAACCATGGGGGCTCTCCATGCTGGACACGCCTCTTTAATTTCCCGCGCGAAAAAAGAAAATGACAAGGTCGTCGTTTCCGTTTTCGTCAACCCCGCCCAATTTGGCCCCCATGAGGATTTTTCCCGCTATCCAAGGCCTTTTAAAGAAGACCAAAAATTGTGCGCCTCCTTAGGGGTGGATGCCCTTTATCATCCAAGCCCCGAAAATATTTATCCCCAAGGATACCGGAGTTTTGTCAATGTCGAGGGGCTTTCGGATTTGTGGTGCGGGCGCTTTAGACCGGGCCATTTTAGAGGAGTGGCGACCGTAGTTCTCAAGCTTCTTCAAACGGTTTCTCCCGACCGCGCTTATTTTGGCGAGAAAGATTACCAACAGCTCATGATCATTCGGAGAATGGCTCGGGATCTAAATTTGCCTCAACGCATTGTCGGGTGTTTAACTTTGCGGGAAAAAGACGGTTTGGCCATGTCCAGCCGCAATCAGTATCTCTCCTCAATCGAACGCGCTCAAGCCGCGATATTGTACCGTTCGCTCAACAGGGCGGCTAAAAAAATTAAAAGCGGGGAAGCAGTTTTAAGGGCTTTGTCCTCAGCCCGGAGAGAAATTTTAAGCATTCCCCAAAGCAAAATAGACTATATCGCCTTAATTGATGGAGAAAGCCTTGAAGAGATTCAAACTCCGCGCCCGGGCGCGCGGATTATTTCCGCTATCTGGATCGGGAAAACCCGCCTGATTGATAATGTTGAGTTAGGGACAGTCCCCATCTCCTAATCCCCGGCTTTAATTTCTTGAATGACTTTTTGGATGTCTTTGCGGTTATCCGCCGCTTCCCCGGGATCGGCGGGGTCTTTCACCAAGAGCGCTTGATTGAGAACTTCTAGGGCCTTCGCGTTTTCTTTCGCGTCTTGATAGGCTTGCCCTAAAGACAAGAGGTTGACCAGATCGTTGGGCGCCATTTTCCGGGCTTTCTTAAATTCCGCGATGGCTTTTGTAATGCTGCCTCCGACAAAGCGCGGAAGCTCCCTATAAATTTCTCCTAGAACATGGATTGCGGGCTCGTAATCAGGGTCGAGACTCAAGGTTTCCCGCATTTGACGGTGGAGCGGCTCAAGGAGAAATAGGGAGCGCAAGATGCCCCGCGTTTGCCCGATGCGGCCCAAGGTCACCCCCAGCCAGTAATGGGCGTCGGGAATTTTTGGGTCAATCTTAATTGACTCTTCAAGGGTCTTTCGCGCTTTTTCAAAAAACTCAATTTTTTCGCTTGATTTTTTTTGATTTTCCCCGATGCGCTCTAAATCCCGCCCTTTTCTCCACAAAAGGGGCGCATTTTTTGGGTCCTTCGCGAGCCCGGATTCGATGAGTTTTAAGCTCGCGGAGAGATTGTCTTTTTGATCGCGGTGAAAATAAAGAAAATCAATCTTGGAAATAAGCGCCGCGTCTTGATTTAAAGGCGCGGCGCTTAAAGGAGCCCGTGCGAGAAAAAATCCAAGGCTTGCGAGCGCGATTGAATTTTTTTTGAGTCCGTTCAGGGGAATGTGCCTCTGAGTTTGACGGTCTTGGCTAGACGGTTCAGCCCCACCATGAACGCGGCTAACCGCAGGTCGACATTTTCTTTCTGGGCCATGGCATAAATTTCTTTAAAGGCCTTGGTGATGATGTCTTGGAGCCTGTGATTGACGTCGTCTTCGTTCCAGAAATAGGCCTGGATGTCTTGAACCCATTCAAAATAGCTTACGGTGACTCCTCCGGAATTGGCGAGTATGTCCGGAATGACCCAAATGCCGCGTTCGCGCAAGATTCTATCGGCTTCGCCGGAGGTCGGCCCGTTGGCGCCTTCCACGATGTATTTGGCTTTCACTTTCCCGGCGTTGAGGCTGGTAATTTGATTTTCCATCGCCGCTGGAATCAAAATATCGCAGGCTACCTCGACAAAGGTATCTGTCGGGATATGCTGGGCCTTGGGATAAGAGGCGATGGAGCCCTTATTGTTGGCGGCGTAACTGATAATATCGGGGATATCGAGCCCTTTCTCGTCATAGAGACCGCCATTGACATCGGAAACGGCGACGATTTTTGATCCATTTTCGTGGAATATCTTGGCCGCGTTGGAGCCCACATTCCCAAATCCTTGAACGGCGACGGTCATGGTTTTTAAATCCTTGCCTTGGGCTTTGACCAATTCCCTTGCGACATAGAAAACTCCTCTTCCGGTCGCTTCCTTGCGCCCTAAGGATCCGCCCGCCTCAATGGGCTTTCCGGTGACGACGCCTGGACATGAATAACCGATTGTCATTGAGTAGGTATCCATGATCCAACTCATGACTTGGTCGTTGGTATTAACGTCTGGCGCCGGGATGTCTTTATCCGGACCAATAATAATCGAAATTTCGGAAGTATATCGGCGGGTCAGGCGTTCTAATTCCGCTAGCGACATTTTCGAGGGATCGCAGATGATTCCGCCCTTGGCTCCGCCATAAGGGAGATTCACGACCGCGCATTTCATCGTCATCCAAAACGCGAGGGCTTTGACTTCGTCTAAAGAAACCTGGGGGTGATAGCGGATGCCGCCTTTGGCCGGGCCGCGGTCGATGTTGTGCTGTATCCGATATCCTTCAAAAACTTTAAAGCTTCCATCGTCCATCTTGATGGGAATAGACACGGTGAGAATGCGCTTACAGTGGCGCAGGCGCTCGACTACCATGGGGTCGATTTTCATTTTGGCCGCCGCGCGGTCTAACTGCGACATCGCCTGCTGCCAAGGGTTGGATTCGGCATTTTCCGCCGGCGCATTCTCCTTTTTATCTTTTTTGAGGGTTGGCAAAATTTCTTGTGTTTTCATTAGATTCTCCTAGATGAACGTCTCAAGTGAATTGTAACAATTTGAGAGCTAATGTCAAATGATACAATTGGAACGTGGAAATCTTTGATTTTTTGATTGCCGCTGGGGATCCTTCCGGAGATTTGCACGGCTCCCGGCTGATCGCGGCTTTAAAAAAAATCGATCCTGCCGTTAAAATCGCGGCTATCGGCGGCCCCTTTATGAAAGAGGAGGCCGATGAATTTTTGGACGATTTGGCGGGGGAAGGCATCGTGGGATTTCTGGAGCCTTTCTTAAAAATGCCGCGTCTTCTCAATACCGCGTTTAGAATCAGGGATTTTTTAAATGCGGGGCAGGCGAAGTCTCTTATCTGTATCGACTATTACGGTTTTAACCGGCGCTTGCTCGAATTCGCCTTTAAGGCCCGCGTGCCGGCTTACTACTATATTAGCCCGCAGGTTTGGGCCAGCCGCCCTTATCGCGTCCGCGTGATCGGGCGCCTGGTTAAAAAAATTTTCGTTATTTTTCCTTTTGAGGAAAAACTTTACCGCGATGCCGGGGTCTCCTGCGAATTCGTCGGCCATCCGCTCTTAGATATTATTCCCGAGCCCAAGCTCAAAACCGAAATTCCGCGAGATCCCTTGATAGGAATTTTGCCCGGAAGCCGAAAATCCGAGGTCTCAAGACATCTTCCGATTTTTTTAGAGAGTTTTAAAATTTTTAAAAAGCGTTTCCCGGGCGCGCGGGCGATGGTTTTTGCCGCCCGGGCTCTTTCCGACGCCTCTTATCAGTTTCAAGAGCCCGGAATTGAAATTATTCGGGAGTCCGATTATCAAAAGCGCGCGCGGCTAGACGGAGCTTTTTGCTCTTCAGGGACGGCGACATTGGAAAACGCTCTTTTGGGAATTCCGATGGTAGTCGCTTATAAAATGTCCTGGCCGACTTATTTTTTGGCTCGTTCGTTAATCAAGGTCCCTTATATCGCGATGGCTAATATCTTGGCGGGAGAAAAAATAGTGCCTGAACTCATCCAGGATCAGGTCCATCCCGAGGCTTTGGCCGAGGCTTTATCGAATTTTTGGCAGAGTCCGCAAAATTATATTGAGGCTCGGGAAAAATTAATGGCGCTTAGAAAGCGTTTGGGAAACCCCGGGGTTTCCGAACGCGTGGCGCGGGGTTTAATAGAGGCGGTAAAGAACTCTCGATGAAAAAAAAGTTGCCTTTTTTTAAGATGTCAGCCGCCGGCAATGATTTTGTGCTTGTGCTCGCGGACAAGAATTTAAAGGCTTCTCGCCTCTCCCGCATTTTATGCCGTCCCAAGGAAGGCATCGGCGCCGACGGGCTTCTGTGGGTGTACCGTAAACCCGGTCTTGGTTTTGATTATTATAACTCCGACGGCTCGGCGGCTTTTTGCGGAAATGGAATGCGCGCGGCGGCGTGGTGGATGAGCCAAAAAAATTGGACTTACGGGAAAAAAGAATTTAAACTTCAAACCCCCAAGGGAATTTTAAGCGCTAGAATTATTTCGCCAGAGCGGGTATCCGTTCAAATGCCGAAAGCCTCTGGCGCGCGTCTGAGCGTTCCAATCGCGGTTTTGGGTCGCCCAATCAAGCTTCATTTAATCGATACCGGAGTTCCTCACGCGGTTTTACCGGTCAAAAACCTGGAAAAATTTGACGTCAATTCTTGGGGGAGGGAAATTAGGAATCACCCATTTTTTTCTCCCAGAGGAACGAATGTCGATTTTATAGAGATTAAATCCGGAAAAATTTATATTCGCACCTTTGAGAGAGGGGTGGAAGCGGAAACCCTGGCCTGCGGAACCGGAGTCGTCGCGGCGGCGATCATTTCTTATCTGATGGGGAAAAGCGGAAATTCTTCTCAAGTCGTCGCTCGCGGAGGGCGCCTTAAGGTTTCCTTTAATTCTCTCCGTGACGGGGCTTCGGATATTTTTCTAGAAGGCCCCGCGAAAATCGTCTACCAAGGAGTCATTGATTTATGAGACAAACGATGTTAGATTTTAAAGCGCGATTGCCCGGTTGCTGGACCGCCTTGGTGACCCCGTTTAAGAAAAATGGGGCGCTGGATCTTGCGGCCTTAAAAAGGCTCTTGGAACGCCAAATTTCCTCTCATGTTTCCGGAGTCGTTTTATGCGGCTCGACCGGTGAGGCCGCGACTTTAACCCAGGAAGAGTTCATAAAAATTATCGCCGAGGGGGTTCGGTATTGCCGGGGGCGCATTCCGGTGATGGCGGGCGTCGCTTCCAACGACACGGCCAAGGCGACGACTCTGGCCGTTCAAGCCCAAAAAGCCGGGGCTGACGCGCTCTTGGTTTTATCTCCTTATTATAATAAGCCGACCCAGGAAGGCCTTTACCGTCATTTTAAGGCCGTGGCGGGAAAAGTCTCTTCTCCGATTGTCGTTTACAATATCCCCGGAAGGACGGCGATCAATATCATGCCCTCTACCCTTGAGCGCTTGGCGCAAGATTGCCCGAATATCATCGGAGTCAAAGAGTCTTCCGGTAATCTCGATCAAATTTCCGAGATTATTAGAACCTTGCCGGATTCTTTTTGCGTCTTGTCCGGGGACGATTCCTTGACTCTTCCTATCTTATCGCTGGGAGGCCTTGGCGTGATATCGGTGGTCTCCAATGTGTTTCCAAAGGAAGTTCAGGCCCTCTGCCAAGCGTTTCTCAGGGGAGATCCCCAAAGGGCCCGGCATTTTCATTCTCTTCTTTTTGCATTGACCAAAGCTCTTTTTGTCGAAACCAATCCCATTCCGGTTAAAGCGGCTCTCTGGAAAATGGGCCTTTGCTCGAATTCCGTGCGCCTGCCCTTGACTCCCTTGTCCAAGGAAAATCGAGCGGTCGTGGAAAAAGAACTTTTCGCCGCCCAGTCTCTTTTTTCTTGATTTTATTTAAAAGATATAATGGCCTTATGCAACAGACGACCGCGATGCGCTCTCGCCTTTTAGGAAGAACCGGTATTTCCGTTTCCGAGATCGGCTTTGGCGGATGGGGAATTGGAAAAACCATGTGGGGGCCCGTGGACGATTCGGAATCGATGCGGGCTCTTCATGCGGCGGTCGATTCTGGAATTACCTATTTCGACACGGCTTTCGCTTACGGCCACGGGCATTCGGAAAAATTGATCGCCAAACTCTTTAAAGAAATCGGCCGGCGCCTGACTGTCTCGACTAAAATTCCGCCCAAAAATATGGAATGGCCGGCCCGGGCGCAAACTCCGCTGGCGCGGGCTTTTCCGCCGGACTGGATCGTCTCTTCTGTCGAGCGCTCTTTAAGAAATCTCTCTTGCGATACCCTGGTATTGGAACAATTTCATGTTTGGACCGACAGCTGGGTTCGAGATCCTCTATGGCCGAAGGTCATGGAAACTTTCGAGAATCTTAAAAAGGCCGGCAAGGTGCGCTTTGTCGGGGTGTCCGTGGGGGACAATCCTGAAACCGCCGTTGAAATCGTTAAGAGCGGTTTTGTCGATCAAATCCAGGTCCTTTTTAATCTTTTTGATCAGCGGGCTTCTGAAATCTTGTTTCCGCTTTGCGCCGAGAAAAAAATCGGCGTCGTGGTTCGTTGCCCTTTTGACGAGGGAAGCCTGACCGGCGAATTAAAGCCGGACACGCAATTTCCTCCGGAGGATTTCCGCAGCCATTATTTCGGCGGCGCGCGCTTAAAAGAAACCTGCGAGCGCGTGGCGGCTGTTGAGAAAGAGGTCTTGGGGTCCGTGGCGCCGACTTTAGCTATCGCCGCCTTGAAATTCGTTCTCAGCTTCGACGCGGTCTCAACCGTCATTCCCGGCATGAGAAAAGTTTCCCATGTCCAAAAAAACGTTTTGGCCTCGGACGGAAATTATTTTAGCGCCATGGAATTGGCGCGTTTGGCTCAGTATCGCTGGATAAGAAATTTCTACGCTTAAACGAAATTAAACGAAATTAGGGCTTTGAGTCGCGGCCGATTTTAAGCGTAATCAAGGCGGAAGCGGGAAGAACGAAAAGGGTCAAGACCGTCGAGGTCAAAAGCCCGCCGATAACCGCGATGGCCAGGGGCTGCAATAATTCCGAACCCGTTCCCCAGCCGGTGGCGATTGGAACCAATCCTAAAATCGCGACCGAGGCCGTCATCAGAATCGGGCGGGCGCGCTTAAGAGCGGAAGAGCGCACCGCCTCTTCGACTTCTTGGCCGGACTCTATTTCCGAATTCATGTAATCAAGCATGATAATCCCGTTTCTGACGACGATTCCAATAAGCATTACCGCCCCGATCATCGAAGAGACGTTGAGACTCTCGTGAAAAAGCCATAAGCCCACAGCCGCGCCGATGGAGGCCAGGGGAACCGTCAGCAAAATGAGTCCCACTTGGAGAAGCGATCTAAATTCCAGCCACAAGATGATGGCCACGACTAAAATCGCCATCAAAAAAACCATTCCCATGTTGTTGATCGCGCTTTTTCCCGAGGCGTATTTCCCGGAATAGCTCCAGCTGTATCCTTTCGGCAATTTCATTTTTTCGATTTCTTGCGCGACTTTGGAGGCGACGTCATTGATGTTTCGGCCCCGGACATTGAAGGCCACGGTCATTTTGCGGGAGAGATGTTCGTGATAGATCTTGCTAGGAACGTCCGAGTAGTAAAAATGGGCGACTTGCTCCAAGGGAACGATGTTTCCCCCGGCGGTTTTTAGCGGTAGGCTTCTTAAGGCTTCGAGGTCCAAATTTTGCCCGGGTTTGGTAAAGTGCAAAACGACTCCAATGGATTTAAAAAGGCGGCGGACATGGGTCGCGGTGAGCCCCACCGAATAGGCCTCCAGTAAATCAAAAATCGCGCGTTCGGATATTCCCAGACGCCCCGCCTCTTTTCGGTTGATGGATGTTTGAAGAGCGGGAAGTGGGATGTTCTCGGGCGGCTTGATATCGGCGACTCCGGGAATATTTTTAACGCGCTCGGTTAGGTTTGAGGAAAGTTCTCCCAATGTTTTGAGGCTGGGGCCGAAGAAATCAATACCGATATCGTAAGGGATTCCTCCCATCGCGTCGTTGATTTTATCGGCCAAGGGCATTAAATATTCGACATTGACCCCGGGCAGCTTGGAGGTTTTTTCCGATAGTTTTGCGATCAGCTCATCCATCGGAATCGGCCTTTGCCTTTTGGGGACTAGTTTGATATTGATATCGCTTCGGTTGACGCTGTCGACATCGAGAGTTCCCGGCGCGTGCCCGGTGTTGCGGACGACCGTGATAATGCCCGAGATATTGTTAAGCCACTTTTCTATCGCGCCGTTGACCGCGCGGGATTCAGCTAAAGAGGCGCCCGGGGGAAGCGTGGTTTGAAGTTGAATGGCGCTTTCATCAAGAGCCGGGAGAAACGCGGTATTAAGGCGTTTAAACGCGGTCCAGGAAATTAAAAAGGGAATCAGCGCCAAGAAAAAGATGGTCATCCACGGGCGTTTGAGAGATAAATCAAGAAGCCAGCGGTAAGTTTTTTCAAAAGGTCCTCCTGAATTTTCATCGATGCGGACGCGGGAGGCTATTTGAAGGACCAAAACCGGAATTACCGTCAAAGCGACGATTAAAGACGCCGACAACGCGAAGGTGACGGTCAAGGCCACCGGCTTAAAAAGACGTCCCGCTAAACCTGCGATAAAAACCATCGGCGCGAAGATTCCGATATTGGTTAAGGTCGAGACGACGACGGGGCGAACGACTTCGGAAGCGGCGCTGACGATGGTATCTAAGGTTGATGAGTTTGAACTTGAGTTTAAGTGGGCGAGGTGGCGAAAAATATTTTCCAAAACGACGATGGCGTCATCGACGATGATTCCGCTTCCGACCGCGAGGCCGCCCAAAGACATGATGTTGAGCCCTACTCCGAACAGGCGCATTAAAATGATGGCGGCAATCGCCGAAATGGGGATGCTCAAGGTCGCGACCAACGTCAGGCGCGGGCTGCGCAAAAAAACGAGCAAAATAACGACGACCAAGACGGCTCCGATGGCGACGCTCTCTTTGACGCTGCCGATAGAGTCTTTCACTAATTGAGATTGGTCGTAATAATTATGGATGGTAAATCCCGCCGGCAGGGTTTTTTGAAATTCCTTGATTTTTTTCGCCACGGCGTTGGCGACTTCAATAGTGTCAAAGCGCGGCTGTTTGTAAATGTTGATTAGAATCGAGGGTTTTCCTTTTTCGGAAGCGTCTTGGCGTTGGAACTGATAGGTATTTGAGACTCGTGCCAGATCCCGTATTCTGACCGGAATTCCGGCCTTGACGGCCACGACGACGTTTTTGACGTCAGAGACGTCTTTAAATTGTCCGTTGGCCCTGACGACAAATTCCTGGGAGTAATTGTTGACGACCCCCGGAGAAACGAGAATATTGTTGGAGGCTAACGCCCGTTTTAAATCGTTGAGGGCTAAGCCGTATTTCATCATTAAAAAAGGATTTGGGTAGACCGCGTATTCCCTTACTTTTCCGCCGACGACGACGACTTTGTAAACCCCCAAGATTCCCTGAAGGCGCGGCTTGAGTTGATAATTGGCGATATCCCGGAGTTTAATTAAATCATCTCCGCCCTGAAGGCTGTAGCCTTCAATCAGAGCCAAGGTCGCGCTTAAACTTTCAACCGAGGGCTCGACCTCTTGCGGCAGTTGCCCCGCCGTCTGAGCCAAAGCCGCTAAAATCAGCTGCCGGGCGGTGATCATGTCCGCGCCCCACTGAAATTCGGCGGAGACCATCGATATGCCGGTGGCCATCACCGAGCGAACGCGAATAACCCCGAGAACGCCGCTGACCGCGCTTTCAATCGGGAGAGTGACTTGCCGCTCCATTTCCAAAGACGAAAACCCCGGGGCTTCGGCGACGATGTTGAGAACGGGAAAATCAAGAGGGGGAAATAAATCTACGTTGAGGCCGCGGTAGGAAATAATGCCTACGATAAAGAGGAAAACGACGAGAATCCCGACGATGGCCGGGGATTTGAGAATTTTAGATAGAAATTTTTCAAACATTAGTCTTCCGCCGCCTTAAAATCGGGGTAGAGAAAAAATATTCCGCCCTGGGTGAGAATAGAGTCTCCGGCTCTAACTCCGGCTGTGACTTCAATTTCTTTGCCCGAGGAGATTCCGGTTTGGATTTCCTGGACGCGGTACTGGTCTTGAGACTTTATCACGACAAATTTGCGCCCCCCGCGGAGTAAAACGGCGGATTTGGGAATGGCGACGGCTCTTTTTTCTTTAGAGGTGTAAATCCAGGCGGTGACAAACTGCCCCGGAGTGACGGGGAATTTTCCAAGCGGCCTCAGCCAGGCCAAGGATTGGCCGGTTTCCGAGCTGACCGCGCGCAAGATATGGGAGACCTTGGCGGAAACGGGTTTTGAGGCGGAGCCGATAAAGGCTTTCGCCTTTTGCCCGACGCGAAGACTTTGGGTGTCTCCGGCTTCGATGTTGACTTCCAGCTCTTTTCTCCCGTTTTTCTCGATGACGATGCCGTAGGCGGGAATCTTGGTTTTCATGTTTTTGATTTTCGCTTGGGCGATGGATATTTCGCCGGGAAAAGACCCGATTTTAAAGCTCTGTTTTTTAGAGCAAGCCCCAAGGGTCAGCAAAAAGATCAAACCAAGTTTTTTCGCGCGCTTATTCATAGCTAATGACGTTTTTTCCCATCACATGCTCGATATGGGCGATATCGGAAAGATAGGAATAGTAGTCGTCTCTCTCTGAAATCATGGTCTTAAGCCAGATATCCAAGGCGTCCGCCGCCTCTAAAATTCCGCTGGCCCCCAAACGATAGCGCTTGATCTGAATTTTCGCCGCCTGCTTGGTCTGCGGCAAAAGCTGGTCCATTCTTTTTTTGTCGGCGAGATGCGATTGGGCCAATTTTTCCCATTTGATAAATCGAACCTGGAGAGATTGTCTTTGAAGATCTAATTGGCTTTTGTATAGGGCCGCTTCTTTTTCTCTGCGCGATATTCTTGCCGATATCTGGCCCCAGTCCCAAATGGGCAAATTTAAAGACAAAGACGCGTTCCAGCCCGACTCAAGCGGCAACCCGTAGATGTTTCCCGGATAGCTGGTATTGGGAACGAGGTTCAAAAACCCGTTAGAGCCTTCATAGCCGTAATTAAGCCCGGCGTTTAAAGAGGGATATCTCTCGTATTGAGCGGCCTTGACCGCCAGGACGGAAGACTCAACCTGACGCGTTAAAGCCAGAAGACGGGGATTGGAGTTTTTCGCGAAAGAATCTTGATTGAAGGGAAAGGGGGGAATCTTTCTTAACTCCTTAAGTTCGATTTGATCTCCGCTTTTAAATCCCGTAATTAAAGCGAGGCTTTCCTTGTCGGCCGATAGCTGGGCTTCGGTCAGTTCTCGGTCTTTGTCGAGACTGCTCAGCTCCATCTCGATTTTAACCAAATCAAAGGGCGGCACGCGCCCGACGCTGTAGCGGGGAATCAAGGCGGCTTTCATCGCCTTTAATTTCTTTTGAAGGAGACTGAAACCTTGAAGGTAGTCTTTTTCTTTTAAAATCGCCAGATACAAGGTTTTAACCTCGAGTTCGACATCTTCTTCCGTCGCGAGGCGTTGTGCCTTGGCCGCTCGATATTCGGCTTTTTTCTGGCGGGCTAAAACCCATTGCGGCGAAAACGGAGAGATGTTTTGCGCGAGATTTAAAGAGGCCTGGTTGATGTCGACGGCTTGAATTGATTGGCTATTGGATTGTTGGTAATTTCCTATGGCCGATAGCTGGGGTAAAAGAGCGTCTTGGGCACCCAGGGCTGCTGAATGGGCGCGGGCTTCCCGCAAAAAGCCGATAATAGCTTGGGGAGAAAAACGCTCGGCCCGCGCAACCGCGTCCTCAAGGGAAAGAAATTGGGTGCTAAAGGCGCGGGTTGAAAATAAAGATATCGCGATGGCCCAAAGAAGACTCCTTTTTATTTTCATCTCAAAAAGAACCCCTGCGCCGGTCCAGCGCGCAGGGGCTTTTTTGCGTTGTTAATGATTAGTTAGACGCAGGCGTTGCCGCTGCCGGTTGGGACGCTTTCGGGGCTTTGGCGATCTTATGTTTCTTGTGGTGGTGGTGGTGAGATCTCCAGAACTCCATGTCCTTGCCTACTCCGGCGAGATCATGGCCGATACCGCCCATGTCTTTTTTAAAGTCCGCCCAGAGACCTTTGCGCTTATTGGCGTAGTCTTTTTTAATGGCGGCGATTTTGGCGTGTTTCTGAGACTTCGTCAGAGATTTATCCGCTTTGACGGCGGCGATCTCTTTCTTTTCGTTGGCCGAGAGGGCTTTTAAATCGCTGTTTTTCTTGGCGATTCTGGCCTTCTTTTTTTGCAACAGGGACTTCTTTTTGTTGAGAAGGTCCTTGTAGCTCGGCTTAGCCTGAGATCCCGCAGGCTGTGCGGGTGAAGCGGCCTGTTGCTGCCCGTTTTGGGGCATGTTCATGCCGTTCATGTTGTTTTGAGCCAACGCTAGCGCGGGAACGAAAAGAGCCGCTCCCATCACAAAAGCGCAGGTTTTGCGCGCATTCTTCATCGAGTACTCCTCCTTGGTTTGGACTAGTCCAGGCCGCTTTTGGCGGCCACTTTACTAATACGTTTAGTTTACAAAAAAGTTCGCCCGTTTATTCAATCGCCAGAAAGGAAGCGCAAGCGCTATGACGCGCTGACGGGACGATTCTTTAGATCGACAGGTTTTGAATGGCGGATGCTTCCTGAATAATCGTCCGTAAAAGTGATGCTATCGTAAAAATCTTCCAGCGGGATAAAAATTCCGATTTTCCTTGCCCACTCCCTCATTCTCAAATTACAGGTTTTATCCCAGGCTAGAATTTCCACATTCCATCCCTTTTTATGCATTCTCTCCAGATCCGCCTGAAACCCAACTCCATCAAAAAATCCTTTTCCATCCCCGGTAAGCATAACGGCCGTCCCGGCCTGTCCGTTATAGTCAAAAGCCTTCCTAAGCATATGGACTTGGAGGGCCTGATCTACCGCTTGTTCTTTTTCAGACTGGGACCCGCGTTCGAAAAGTTCGACTTTAATGCCCGTGCTTTCAAGTCTATTCCAAACATGGCGCAATTCCGGTGGGACAGAACCAACCGCAATCGCGTACTCGATAGGCCGACCAGCGGCCGCAAGTTGAAGCAGTTTGTGAAAATCTATACGCAATTTGTAGGGGTCATCTTGGGGCTTAATCTCCATCGCCGCAGCCTTCGCGCCGATAAAGATGTTCGAGTTATCCCAAAAGATAAAAACCTTCTTTTTCTCCATGAGAATATTATACCACGTTGCCCCGACCCGTGTTCTAATTGCGATGAAAAGGCCCCGCGCGCTAAACGCGAGGCCTTTTCTAAGGAATACGTATTTTTTATTGCTGTTGTTGGGGGTTTTGCGTCGGAGTCGCGCTCTGGGGGGCGGCTTTCTTGGGATGCTTGTGATGCTTTCCTTTTTTCGTCTTGTGATGCGCCAAGTGGCTATGCTTTTTCCAGTGCTTGTGAGCCTTGGAATGTTTCGCCATTTTGGAGTGCCCTTTTTTCCAGTGGTGTTTGACTTTGTGCTTGGCATGGGCCGGTTTCTTGTGGGTCGGGGTTGCGGCCGGTTGGGCCTGTTGCTGCCCGTTTTGAGGCATGTTCATGCCGTTCATGTTGTTTTGAGCTAACGCCAGGGCGGGAACAAAAAGAGCCGCTCCCATGACCCAAGCGCAAGCTTTACGCGCATTTTTCATCGATTTACTTCCTCCTTTTATTTCTAACTTCTAAAACATCAAGCCGATCTGAAGAGACCCGGCGATATCGGACGGAATTTGCTGAGATGAAGAGCTTCCGCCTTGAGTGGTCTGAAGATACTGCATCTGAGGCGTAATCTGAACGCCCAGGTCCACCATTAAGTGGAAGATGTTGAGCCCAAAGCCGCCGGTCGCGATTAATGCGGAGGTGGGAGAGGCGATATTGTCTTCAAGCCCCGCGCGTAAGGCCAAATTCATCCAGGGGCGATTGAAAATATTGATCTCGGTTCCGATTCCGGCCATCTGATACAAAAGCCCGTCAACCAAGGTTACGTTCCGCGTTAAATCGACATCGGCGGAAATGTTCCACCAATGAAAGGGGCTTAGTGAAATTCCACCTCTCACGTTTCCACCCAGAGCCATCTGCCCTCCCGCGCCCGCCGTGATCGCGGCCTGGGATTCCGAAAAAGTGGGGTCGTTGATATCCCGCCCCGTGATTCCGATTTTCGGATGAAACGGCATCCATTTAAAGGCTTGGTCCACGTCCCACAAGGCGCCTAAGTCCACGCCCGGGGCCACGCTTTCCTGAAGCGAGTTTTTAAGCGAGAATTTTCCCCCGCCGTTGGCGTTGGAACAACCGGCCATATTGGCGTTGCTGGTAAATAAACAGTTATTGTCATAACCGGCGTAGCCGACCAGGGCTTTTAAATTTCCGCCGAGATATAACCCCGGGACATGGGGGACTTCATGTCCGTATCCAAACCCCGCTTCCGTTACGGCCAGAGCTCGGACGTTCAAGGAAGGGTTATTGCTAAGATACGTTCCATTGTGGATATGGTTATAAACCTGGCCCCCCGTCGCTCCGTTGAGTTCGCCTTGTGCGCCTCCGTATCCGAGTTCATTGACGAAAAAAGCGATATGGCCGAATTTAAAATCCGCTCCCGCGCCTAAATCAGCCAGCGCGCCGTTTCCAGGGCCGGTCATCATGTTTAAGTCGTTTTGTATCTGCCCCGAGTTAAGGGCCAAGCAAAAAGACCCTCCCTGGCCGCTTCCGCAGCTTGAATAAATATTCGAGAGATCGTTAGCCCCCTGCAAAACGCCTCCGGCGATATTGGCGTGCGCGCCGACCGGCAACTGAAAACCGGAGGGGTTGTCGGCTTGGCCTAAAGAGGCCGGGTTCCAATAATCCCCGACGGCGCCGTTAGCGCTGGCGACCCCCGTTCCTCCCATGGCCATCGCTCGCGGGTCAAACACGTTCCACTGTTCCGCGAAAGCTAAATGGCAAGACAAAATTCCCATGGATAAAAGGGAAACAAAAAGGGCCGAACGCCGGATGAGAGGCTTATTTTCTTTCATTTTTCTCCTTAACTTCGATAGATAAACGCGAGGGATATTCTAACTTATTTTCCGGCGGTTTAAGCGCCCAAAAGTTCCGCGCAAGTTCAATATGCTAATGCAACACTTTGAAAAAGTGAAGACCTGCGGTAGGATAGGCAGGTATGAGGAAATACAAGCGTATCACATTACATGAACGAGAAAAGATCGCAGTTTGGAGGAGTGCTGGATTATCCTACAGAGATATCGGCCATAGGCTCGGACGAGATGCCAGCAGCCTGTGGACCTCATTGAGGAGTTCCGGTATCCGCTGCACTTCGTCAATGATTGTCCAGCCGCCGCGGCCCGGCGGCAGAAGACCCTCCAGCCTCTGCGGGTTGGCCGTGAGATCGTTGAATAATTCCGATTCCAATAGATCAAGATAAACCGCCTCCGGCAAGAAATTCCTGACCCACGTGGTTTTTTCGGTCCCCCTGGGGCCGAAAAGAAAAAAACTCTTATTGGGCGGCTTTATCAATCTGGAATACACACTTCCACTTTACATAGATATATGGAATTGTTAAGGGAAAAATAAAAAGCCCCGGGTTTTGCGCCCGGGGCTTTGTTGGAGAGAGTTAGAAGCTCGTTGAAGGAATGGTCTGGCCAAAAGCTTCGCCAGACACCGAACCACTGAACGATCCATTAGAGTCTGTCATATCGAGGGTTATATTGGTGGTGCCAGACAGGGTAATCCCGTTACCATTTACGGTTGGAGTTCCGTTAAAATTAAGAGAACCACTCATTTTATAAGGCCCATTTGGATTGGTTGACTCGCAAACAACAAAAGTTTGCCCGCTTGCCGGAGCCGTAAAGGTCAATGATCCATTAAAGGTGTAGCCTCCAGAAGTGCAACTACTCATTATTTCAGTGAAGCTTTCGGAAACCGTTAACTCGTTGCTATTGGATGTGGTCCCATCAGGCGCTGTGCAACTGCTTGATGTGGAATGAAGGGTAGGTTGAGACGGGTTTAATGCTATACTTCCTGTGGAACATGGGTTAGAGGAAGTATGCGGCTTGAGCGATAGGGTTCCAGCTCCGCCGCTAAAACCAAGGGATGAAAGGCTTGATGCAGCCCCAGCGGCGGATCCATTGGAAGACGAGCTGCTGCTTTTCTTGCAGGCGGTAAAGGCGAGAAGGGCAGCGAGAGCGCAAAGGCTTGAAGCGTAGACGGCGTTCTTTTTCATTTTGATGACACCTCGATTGCGAAATAAACGACCCCGGGTCTTCCGGACAAATTGAGGCTAGCAATTTTTTCCGACGGGTGTCAAGGGGAATTTTCTGTTTAGTCTTAGTCGGGGTAAATCACAGGGCGAACCAGGGGTAAACCGCCGCGCCCGCATGCGTAAAGGCCGCGTCTCCACCGTAGACCAAGACGGCGGGGGCGTCTTTTTGCCCTGGCAACGCTTTCCAATAATTGAGAGAGTTAAAAAAATCGGCGGCGACAGTTTCTCCTGATTTGGCTTCCATGGGGACAAGGCGACCGCCAAAATCGATCAAAAAATCGATCTCATGCCCTTTTGAATCGCGCCAAAAATAAACCTCCGGTTTTTGCCCGCGGTGAATGAAATTTTTTACGAGCTCGGAGACGATAAAGCTTTCAAATACGGCTCCCCTGGCCGCATGGGAATTAAGTTCTTCCGGAGAGCCGACGCGCAAAAGATAGCAAAGAAGGCCCGTATCCAAAAAGTAGAGCTTGGGATTTTTGATGAGGCGTTTCCCAAAATTATTGTGGTACGGCCTTAGAAGCAGGATCAAAAAACTGGCCTCCAATACCGATATCCAGCGTTTCGCCGTCGTGTGGGTGACGCCGCAATCACTGGCCAGACCAGACAGGTTCAATATCTGTCCGCTTCGCCCCGCGCAAAGCCGGACAAATCGCCCGAAAGTTTCCAAATCTCCGACTTGAAGAACGTTGCGCACGTCCCGCTCAAGATAGGTCTGGTAGTAGTTGGCCAGCCACTCCTGGGGCGGAAGTTTTTGATCATGGATGCGGGGATAAAATCCCGCAAAAAGCGTCTTCGCTAATTTTTTGCGCCAAGTTCCTCGGCGGCGAGGAGAGATTGGTCTTCCCCAAGCCTCCGGAGGCGCCGCGCTCGCGCCGGACAACTCCCCGAGAGAAAGGGGCAAAAGATGAAGGATGGCGCAGCGTCCGGCCAAGGATTGCGAGATGTTCTGCAGAAGCAGAAAATTTTGAGAGCCGGTGAGAATGAAGCGGCCTGGGCGCGCGTCCTCATCCACATTCGCCTGGATATAGGAAAAGATTTCAGGGGCTCTTTGAGCCTCGTCAATGATGGCGGGGCCTTTGAAGCGTCTTAAAAATCCGCGCGGGTCCTCCAGGGCCATGCGCCTTTGGTCCGGCAATTCCAGAGAGACGTATTCATGGGACTTGAACGTCGTTTTCACCAGCGTCGTTTTTCCCGATTGTCGCGGGCCTGTAACGGTGACGACAGGATAGCGGCTTGCGGCTTTTCTGAGGAACGGAGCAAGGAGGCGATGGAACATAGTGTGTAATTTGAATTTCTAATATTCATATTACCCATATTCCTGGGTCCTGTCAAGACTTCTCCTCAACTCCTGACAAAATTTACGCGCCCAAAAATTCCGCCCATGCAAGTCGGCCGCCTGATGCTGAAATTTCAGCGGATAATTTTCATCCTTGAAAATTACCAGTCAATGGAGATTCTTTTAGGGCCGCGGCAATGCGGGAAAACGACGATGGGAAAAAGCCTCCTTAAAGACGAGACGGGCTATCTCAATTGGGACGTGGCCGAACACCGCGAAAAGATATTGCGGCGAGAGCTTCCCGTCGCCCCGCTTCCGTTTTTCTTGAGCAATTGATTTAAATTGCCGGCCGATTCCTCCGTTTTACGCTTGCCAAGCGGGAATTTCGTTTTTGTTATAATCATCTTGTGAGCCGCGAGATATCTCAGATTGGAATTGTGGCCCAAAGCAGCCAAAAAACCGCTTCGGGTTTTGTCCGCATTCAAACCCTGGGGCCTTCCCGGAGAGTTCAAAACGCCTTGCGCCAACTGGGCCTTTATTGGGGAATTGGGCTTTTTTGCGTTCTTTTCCCGCTGCTTCATTTTATATTGGTCCCTTTTTTCCTGATTCTCGGGGTTTTCCTGGCCGTTCGGGCGGGCGTGGTTGACAGGGTGGTCGTTGATAGTTCGGTCGCTTGTCCGGAATGCGGAAAGCCCTTTCAGTTAAAGGCCGCTCTGGTGCGCTGGCCGCTCCCCAACGAATGTGGAAGCGGCACTTCCTCGCCGATGCTCGGTCGGCCGCTCAACGAGGTCTGTCAAAGCTGCCGCTGGTCTTTCTCCATTCTTCCCGATTCGCGGAATTTAAACGCCCAAGAGTCCCGCAATCCTGAGGCGCTGCATTAGGCCACAAGCGTTCGCCCTGCGCGGCGGATTTGATAAAATAAATTTAAGTTCTTAAATTCGCCGATTTATTGCGGGATGGTGAAACGGTATCACGGCAGACTCTGAATCTGCTTTTCTAGGTTCGAATCCTAGTCCCGCAGCCAGATTTACAGGCAAGGTATTTTTACTGGTTTCGTCGACGGAATTTTTTAACGGGCAAACTTGAGTGCGAGAACTGAATTGCGAACGACGCGATTAAAGCAAGGTATTGGTTTGAGTCCGATGAGGCCTTCTTTGTACGGGGGCAAACTTGTAGAAGCAAGAAGTCTGAGAGGAGGATTACGCATGACGAACCGTCCTGATTATGCAGAAGTGGTTTCCCAGGCTGAGATGGCCGTTGCCAGTGTCAAAGACCCAGAGCTGAGGCGCATCGCATTCCAGAAGGTCCTCGATGATTTGCTAGGCGGATCAGTCGCTCCCGGTGTTCGCGCATCGGGCCCAGCGCGGAAAAAATCAGCATCGCAAACCGGACAAAAAAAAGCATCACGAACTGGCACGCAAGCATATGTCGAGGAACTTGTTGGCGATGATTTTTTTAAGAAGCAGAAGACTATTGCTCATGTTAAGGCTGAGCTTGAGAACCGGGGGCACCATATCCCATTAACTTCACTGAGCGGTCCGTTGCAAAAGCTCTGTCAGAGAAAGAAGCTCCGACGTCAAAGAATCAAAACTTCGGATAAGAAGCAGACGTTCGCATATTCGACCTGGTAAGACCTTCGTGGGACAGCCCAAGAACGACGGCAAAGAAACGCCGAGTGAAACTCTTGGAGAGCTAGCGCAACAAGCTCTCGCCGTCGTCAAAAAGGCGCGCAGACATAGCCAAAACCTAAGCAACGACAACTACTACGGAAACAAGCTGGCCGAACTTCGGGCGGACGCGGCCAGTGTCTTCCGTGGACTCTCCGCACAATCGGCCGGGGACACCTCAGCGCTGGCCGAATTGTTGGAGGCAGTATTTGCAGCGCAAACCGCCCCAAAGGACAGGGTGGCGGCAGCAAGGGAATTTACGTATGCGCTTCGGACCACCTGGAGGGAGTCAAAGGTCACTGTGCCGGAAACAGCGACAGGACTCTTTCCTCTAACGATCCTGTCCGAAACGAAGCGCGGATATTTGGTGACGATAGGTCGCCAGATGAACGGGTGCTATGGAGGAGGCTGGTACGATGCCGCTGCTGTGATGATGCGGCGCCTTCTCGAAATATCGATAATTGAGGCCTTTGAGAACAAGAGTCTTTCCGCAAAAATACAGGATAAGAGCGGAAACTATTTCCAGTTGACGGAACTGATCGCCCGGGCTCTTGCGGAGCCGGTCTTTCCGCTTTCAAGAAACGCCAAGAAGTTTTTGCCCCAGTTGCGCGATGTCGGACACATGTCTGCACATGGGCGGTACTTTCTTGCTCAAAAAGAGGATTTAGACAAAGTCCAAGCCGGGTGCCGGGTTGTAATTGAGGAGTTCCTTCACCATGCCAACCTGCTCAGTGTTTGATAGGAGGAGCAGTGCTCTTTGACTTGAAGCTCGACAAGCCGCCCGCTGGCTATGCGACTAGGCCCGCACGGGGCGGAGAGAAATTGGATGTACAAGTCAGCGGCTTCCTGACACCTGACGATGGGGAGATTTTATTCAAGTATCTCAAGGGCGTGAGTCAGACATATCTCTCGCCCATCCAATCCTTCGTTCCTTCCATAAGCACCTCCTATAGGTCGGGGGCGTTACCTTCGTTTCTCCCTCCAATGCAAGGCCTGGCGCGTCGGGAACAAAGATGGAACCAATAAAAGACGCCCTAGAAAAACTGGGATTCGGGGCCGAATCTCTCCAGAAAGTAAAACTTGGGTGAGGAATTGCGAGGAAAATTTTGATGTCCGACAATTTACCGACGTTTGCCCCGACCAAGCCCCAGGCGAACGATATCCCAATACTTGAGCGCGACTATCGATTTGCTGAACTCACGCTCGTCTACCTTCGCAAGTGCGACCCTCAAGGGTGGAATAGGCGAATCCTTGAAGTCGTCACTCTGATTCCGAAGTGGTTGGAATCAGGTCCCGAAGAAGTTCGACCTGAAAGACGGCTAGGGGGTAGTTCTTTTTACACCGTGCATTTCCGTCGGAGTAAGATGCCCGTCGCGAACGCAATCGAATATTATTCCCGTATTCGAGGCGGAGTCGCTGTCGATATCCCTCAGACTGCGGACGAAAAAGCAGCCAACGCCACCCCATTCACCGTTCCCGCCACGCCTATTGCGGAAGAGCCGCCGTGGCCGGCCGTGGCTTGCGAGATCGACGGCGAATACTTTTGGCAGAAGAGCCCTTTCTGGGGATTTTTCTCGGGAGGCATTCGACGGCATCAACTTCTGGCCTCTGCTCAGGCGAACGAGGTCCTTTCGGGTCTCGTATTGAAGGAGCGGGAGAAGGCAATGGGATACTTGCAGGAACTCCTTCCTTTTGAACTGACCGAACGCCCCGGGCTGCTTGGCTCCTGCCATCTTGTCTTGCCCAATCCGCTCTTTGGAGACGTCCATACCCGCCTGGAGACATCGACTCCCCCTAGATTGAACGTGAGGCTCCACAGTTATCCGGGAGCAGATATCTCGACTCTAAAAGCTACCTTTCGTGAATTTCGACCCGACGGCCAAATCAATGTTATCAAAGTCCCGAATGTCTCGAACCTCTTCTCGGTAGATTTCGGGCACGAACCTCATAAGGTCAGTTTTGAGATTGTATGCGCTACGCGTGGAGTGCTCTTTTCGTCGCCGCCGACCACCTTCGTCCATTCTATCGACATTAATATGGGCCTCATAACGGCCAAGAGAAAGGTCTTCGTGCCGAGCAATCCGCCTGGAGGAACCCCAGAAACCTTTGAAGTACCGGTCGTCGGATCGACCACGAAGTCCACCACGGGAAGCTCCACGCCGTCGGCCGAGGGATTGCTATCAGTTCTTAAGGACCAGATGCAACGTGAGGCCTCTCTCGATGCCGAGAGCTCTCAACGATGGTTCGATGATGTTGCACAGGCGAAGGCTGCCATCCGCGAGATCATCGCGAAGGCCACCCGCAGTATTCGGATTGTCGATCCGTACCTTGGTGCCCGAGAACTTCAGAGCTTTGCGTTGGCCACGACATCATCGAGATCGTCTATTGAAATCATGACCTCTGCCGCCTACTTGAAGGAGGATGGGCATAAGGCCGGGATTCAACTCGCCAAGCACGTTAAATCGCTTGCAGTCCAGGGGTTTACTAACAAAATTGAAGTCCGAGTCATGGGGGGCAAGAAGCCGGGCATCCATGACCGTTTCTTGATCGCGGATGACGAAGCTTGGCTGCTGGGCTCGTCGCTCAATGAGTTTGGCGCGCGCGGTACGATGATGGTTCGGCTTCGAACTCCCGAGGCCATACGCGCGGAGATAGACAAAGTATGGGTGAAGGCGATCCCTCTTGAGCAGTATGAAGGCAATTCGCCGAAGCCATGAAACCGATTCTGTCTCCCGTCGTAGTTGCGATGCCGCCGCCACCGCCTCCACCTGGAGGGCCGAATCAAATCTTCTGGCTTTGGACTACCGGAGGTCCTGGAACACCAAATTTCCCACGGCCCGGCGCAGACCATCGGCCCGGAGAACCAGATTGGGCGCCTCAAGGCCTCGATGTTTTTCTAGAGGCAATTGCCACGACCAGACAGAGCATTTTGATCCTTGATCCCTTCTTTGATTTGCCAATCGGGCTTCGCGCAATCTGGGATTTTCTTCCATACAGCACGGCAACGGAAATCAAAATTCTTACAACAAAGAAAGATTCCAATGCACGGATCATGGAATGGCTGACAGAGAAGAAAAATACCCGCCCAATCGAGATCCGGAAATCTGCGATTGACTTTCACGACCGTTTCGCGGCCCTGGACGGGGAGCTGTGGCATTTCGGCTCAACGGTGGGCGGCGCGTTTCCGAAGTTTAGCGCGACGACCAGAGGCTGGTCCTCGAATGAATTCCGGGAAGTTTTCATGCGCCTTTGGAAGGATGTCGAATGATTGATCCCAGATTTGACTCGCGCCTGATGATTGTAAAAGAACGCGAGAAGGATCGAGATATCAGGATTGAACAGAAGTTCTCCGAATGCCCTAAGGACATCTACCTGCCGGGCTTAACCGCTTGGTGGAAAAGAGTTCGATCCCGGGCAGAGCCACGTCTCGGCGAACTGCCGCTTGCGCTGAGACCCAGCAAGTTCATCCGGCGAAGCGACGAGGCAACCAAAGCACTGGATCGGGTCGCAACCTCTCGCAACGCGGAAGGCGATGTGATCATGGATGGCGTGGCCTACCGACTGATCGGAATGGCAATCGCGAGGACATTCCCCCGCCCGAAATTGACCGGCTTCGACAGAGCTGCGGGATTCTTCGATCTCAACCTCCGTAGTTGGACGGAGTTCATTGCCCAACTGAAAGCTAGCGATGCAAAGGCCTGGTCGCAAGCCCTGGCGGGCACACAGCCGAAACAGGCCGAATATATTGGATTCGGCAACTCGGGTCTCTCGGAATTGCAGGCTGCGCGCGAACAAGCGAATACCGCAGGCTCGATAGACCTCTATTCTCTTTGGAGGGGAATATCCCGGTGCCATCTAATGCATCCGTTGAGGATGCGCCTGTGGGCGCTGGTGCTGATAAATCCTGGCGAAGTTGCAAAGGTTCTGGACAGATTTGAAATTCCAGGCGCGATCAAAGAGGCCTGCGACGAGTTGGGAATCGGCCGAGACCGAGAGGCACTGCTTGCTTTCATTCGATCCACTTTGCCCATCGTCGATGCCAATCGTAAGGCAACTGGTCGAGTGGCGGGAGCATTTCTGCCTGAGTTGGTCTTGGAATACGCCATCAATTTGAAGCAGAGTGTTGAATCAGCGACGAGATCGACAGAGACGGGGTCACCGCATTCGCCGGCACACCCAATAACCCAGCTCTGTCAAACCGAACTCCCGGCGTGGTTCGATGAGGCCTTCGCCGCTATGCTCGCGAGAGATGATGGGAGCTTTCTTCTAAAGCACTTCGCCGTCCACTTGGTCATGCTTCTTGGAAATAACAAGCGGCTTGGAGATTCCCAGGATGTCCATTGGATCGCGGTCCAAAGTCTGCAGAAGGTCGCCGAATCGAGGTCTTCTTCATGGATTCGCCAAGAGCTCTTCGAGAGAAAAAATGACTTCACGGAAGTGACCAAGAGAATCTCTGACTACTATCCGTTCCTCACCTATTGCATCTTCGATGATTCCGCCGTGAATGATCAGTGGGAGTGGTATTCCGAACTTCTTAAAAAAAGAGATACCAACCTGATCCAGCACTTGAACCCCTACGGCAATAGGTCCGATTGGCATTTCCAAATTGTTGGTCGCTTGATCGCTTCGAGTCAGGACCCCATAGGTGTCGTTGAAACCGGTTGGAAAAGGCTTTTCGACCAGCGCTTCGAAGCGAGATTCCAAATCGGCGGAGACGCTTCCCGCCCGTCGGTTCATTTTCTGGAATCCGGGCGTGGTGCGCTGGGTTGGATGGTTTCGAAAGCCCCGCCGGAAGATGCCCTGCAATCGGCTCAGAGGTTGTGGGAATTCTTGTTCATACATGAGGTGGAGATGCACTTGGGGTTGGCTCGAGCGGCGAACTCATCTCTCGCTCGCGAATTGACGATGCTCTTCGCTTACGCGCCGTTGGTCTTCAGGACGAACATCAAGTCGGTATTTGAAAAGGCTTCCGGGCTCTTCGGCGAAGATCCTCTCCTGGCTGCGGGCATCGCTGTCATATTGCTTCAAAATGGCTTCGCCCGATCAATGCTGGAGAACCTATTTCAGCCTCTTGGAGGACTCGCAGAGTTGAGCAAACGCGCGTTAAAGCTGAGTAGCCTCGGCCTCGGAGATTACCCTCCCGTGTTTGCCGACGCCGTCGTGGCTGATACCCTGCAACCATGACTACCGCTTGTTCTCAACGTATGGTTCTGGCAATTCCTTGGCCGCGTCTAAATCCATCGTCATATCCCCAACCTTCCGCTTGAGCTTGAGATTCTCCTCTTCCAGGATCCGTAGTTTCCTGATATCAGGTACCGTCATCCCGTCAAACTTCCTCCGCCAGGCGTAAAACGTATTGTGGCTCACCCCGTAT
>DAHZHT010000039.1:349-743 GCA_027406905.1 Elusimicrobiota bacterium | reverse complement strand
GGCGAGAGATGCTGGGCCTGGCAGCGAAGCCGAAAAGCCTCCGAGGCCGAACCTAGTGTTACTTCAAATTGTCCGGCAGGCTTGAACGCGAGCGTCTTTTTCATGTTTTGACCCCCAACTAACCTTGTGGTGTGGCGAGGGTTTCGCAAAAGAAAAACCCTGGCCTTTTGGACCAGGGTTTTGTCGCGTTCTCCGTCGAGAAACGAGCCGAAATGGTTGCGGGGGCTGGATTTGAACCAGCGACCTCAAGGTTATGAGCCTTGCGAGCTACCGGGCTGCTCTACCCCGCGTACAGAGAATAGCAAATCCACGGGGAACTCCGCAACGCGGCCGATGAAGCAGTCCGCCAGACGTCCGCCAGGTGAATAACCTGGTAAGCGGGAAAATCCGTCAG
>DAHZHT010000039.1:0-339 GCA_027406905.1 Elusimicrobiota bacterium | reverse complement strand
CAGCCCGCGACGATGATTTTCTCAATGCGCCGGTCCGGCACCAGCCAAATGACCGCGACCAGCAAATAGCCCGCATAAGATAGGCGCACATCCAAGAACGCCGCCGTGATGGCCGCTGCGTAGATGATGACCGAGATGAGCCCCTTGAAGTCCCGGCCCAAGGCGCGCGCAATCAGAGAATCCGGACCGTGCCGGCTCATCAGGCAATGCGCCAGCGCCCAATAGGCGCACGCCGCCATCAGAAGCACCGCGCCGTAGAACGCCACCGGCCCGCGCGCCCAGACATGCGCGCCCATCCAGTCCGTCGCGAAGGGAATAAGCGAGAGCCAGAACAGGAGG
>DAHZHT010000038.1 GCA_027406905.1 Elusimicrobiota bacterium | reverse complement strand
CGGTCAGAGACTAGTATTTAGCCTTACGGGATGGTCCCCGTGGATTCAAGCAGGGTTTCACGTGCCCCGCCTTACTCAGGTATCTGCTTCGAGTCCAGATTGCTTTCGTCTACGCGCCTGTCACGCTCTATGGATCCACTTTCCAGAGGATTCGACTAACAACTGGATTGGTAACTCTACTATTGCAGACCCTACAACCCCCGAAGCACCGAAATGCTACGGGTTTGGGCTATTCCGATTTCGCTCGCCACTACTTTCGGAATCGAGGTTTCTTTCTTTTCCTCCAGGTACTGAGATGGTTCACTTCCCTGGGTTCGCTCGAACCCGCCTATGAATTCAGCGGGCCGTTCCTGAGGTTTGCTCAGGAGGGTTTCCCCATTCGGAGATCTTCGGATGATAACGCCTGTGTGCGGCTCCCCGAAGCTTATCGCAGCTTGCCACGTCCTTCTTCGCCTGTCTCTGCCAAGGCATCCACCGTGCGCCCTTAGTAGCTTGACCATAGAATTAACTCCAGCGCAGGGAGCCGAATCTCTTCGGTCCCACACAAAAGCTACTCCTTGTTTCGCCTTGAGATCGCTTCCGCCTCACGACAGTAGCGTTCTCCTAAAGACACTCTTTACATTTGAACACTAACTTGCTCAATCCCTCACAGGATTAAGCGAGCGTGCTCGGCCTTGTATTACCCAAATCATCTCGATTATCAAAGAAATTCCGTCGAACTTTATCACGACGTCGCCCTGAGGCGAAAAGCATAGTCTTGCGACACCGCTTTTGGCTCAAGGCCAGCACGAGCTGACACTGAACCAAATACGGGAGTGAGGAGTGGTGG
>DAHZHT010000037.1 GCA_027406905.1 Elusimicrobiota bacterium | reverse complement strand
GGCAAGACTTAACGAAAGAGTTGAGTAAAGTGGACTTCAATTAAAATTGAACGATAACAAAGCAATATTACCTCACGATTATTTCTTGCCCATTTTAGTGTAGTCTTACGACTACTATGTAGTGCCTTGTAGCTCAACTCGGTAGAGCACCTGACCTATAAACGGGCTGTTGTTGGTTCAAATCCAACCAAGGCTATCTTTCAGCGTGTAAGTCAGTGGTAGACGGCTAGGTTTCTAGAGGACGTTGGTTCGACCCCAACCACGCTGACCATATTATTCACCCTTCGTCTAACTGGCAGGACAAAGGACTTTGAATCCTAGAATCTAGGTTCGACTCCTAGAGGGTGATCGCCGGAATAGCTCAACAGGCAGAGCAACCGCCTTGTAAGCGGTAGGTTCCTAGTTCGATTCTAGGTTCCGGCACCATATAAAATTTTATAAAGGTAGGTAACAATAAATTGAGATGTCGTGCCTGTAATGAAGTTTTAAAACAGAGAGAGATTTACATTAATAAAAAGACAGGGAAGTTAGAAGAGTTGTGTGGTATCTGTAGAGCCTCTTCATTTATGGATGATAGATTCTGTGATCCTACTGAAGAGACTGTAGATAGTATAGAAGATTTAGACGAAGCAAGCCGTCTTTTGGATGTAGAAGGTGAGACTTGGCTATAACAAACAGGCAGATATACCAAAAGAATTGGTATGAAGCAAACAAAGAAAGAGTGCTGAAGATGCAAAAAGAAAGATATAGACAATGAGACTAAACCCAAGTGAATTTATGGAACATGCCCCCCAAGAACCGGGTGCCCAAGTACATATAAACCATGAGGATTGTTCTGCTGGTGTAGATAGAAAGAAGAGACT
>DAHZHT010000036.1 GCA_027406905.1 Elusimicrobiota bacterium | reverse complement strand
CGTTCGGCGAAACGCGCCAGGGCCTCATAATCGCGCCAGTCCGCGACCAGCAATGGCGCCACCTGGGCCGCACAGGCATCGGCCGCGCTGTCGACCACCAGGGTACGCGCACCCAGCGGCGCCGCTGCCAGCGCCAGCATGCGTGCCAGCTGGCCGCCGCCGAGTACACCCAGGGTCGGCTGGCGCCGACTCATGCGTCGCTCGGATCGGGCCGGGCCAGCACTTCCGCGGTCTGCGCGCTGCGCCACTGCTCCAGCCGCACGGCGAGCGCGGGATCCGTCACCGCCAGCATCGCCGCCGCCAGCAGCGCGGCATTGATCGCGCCGGCGCGCCCGATCGCCAGCGTGCCCACCGGTACCCCGGCCGGCATCTGTACCATCGACAGCAGCGAATCGAGACCGCTCAACGCTTGCGACTGCACTGGCACCCCGAGCACCGGCAGGCGGGTCTTGGCCGCCAGCATCCCGGGCAGATGCGCCGCGCCGCCGGCGCCGGCGATCAGCACGGCCAGTCCGCGGGCAACGGCCTGACCGGCGTAATCGAACAGCAGATCGGGGGTACGGTGCGCCGACCACGCGCACTTCATGGGCGATTTCCAGTCGCGACAGCGCCTGCACCGCGTGCTGCATGGTTTCCCAGTCGGAACGCGACCCCATCACCACACCCACGCGCGGCGCCTGCTCGCTCGATGCCATGGCCGATCCTGCCCGAAAAACGCTATTGTACGGCTCCCGCTCCACGCGATGCGCCGCCCATGGACAAACGCCTGCTCGACCTGCTCGTGTGCCCGGTGAGCAAGGCGCCGCTGCGCCCGCTGAGCGTGGGCGAGCTGGCTGTCCTCAACCGCGCGATCAGCGCCGGCGAAGTGGCCACCGTGGCCGGCGCCGCTGTCGCAACGCCGCTCGTGGCTGGCCTGATCACCCGCGACGGCCGCGTGATCTACCCGGTGGTCGACGATATC
>DAHZHT010000035.1 GCA_027406905.1 Elusimicrobiota bacterium | reverse complement strand
CGTGGCGGCATAGCCATCCATCACCGGCATCTGGCAGTCCATCAGCACCAGATCGAATACACCCTTGCCGAGCAGATCCAGTGCTTCGCTGCCGTGGTTGGCCTGCACCACCTCCAGGCCCAGGCGCCCGAGCAGTTTGGTGGCGACCTGCTGGTTGACCGGATGATCCTCGACCAGCAACACGCGTCCGCGCAGGGGCGGCTCCAGTTCGTTGGCCGGCGTCAACGCCGCGCGCGTGGGGGCGCTGGCACGCGCGATCAGCGGTTCGGGCCGCGTCTGCGAACTGAGCGAAAACAGGCTCTCCAGCGCGGCACGCAACGCGGACTCGTCCGGCTCGCGCGGCAGCACGCCGATGCGCGCCGCGCCGGCTTCGGCCGGCGCGCCCGGCAGCAGGACGCGTACGCGCTCCAGCGTCGGCTCGCGCAGCACGTTGCGCACCAGGGTCTGCGTTTCACCGGGCGCGCCGCCGATCTCGGCGACCAGCAACTCGTGACCGAAGCTGCGGCCCAACGGCGCCGAGCGGCGCAGGCGCGCCAGCGCCTCGGCGGCCTGTGGCACCAGTTCGATCTGCAAGCCCAGGCCGGCCAACAGCGGGTTGAGCTTTTCGTAGCCGCGCTGGCTGCCGACATAGACGCCGCGTACGCCCTGCAGGCTGAGCCGGCCCTGCGCCACTTCGCCCGGCAGCTTGGCCAGCGGCAGGCTGAACCAGAACACCGAGCCCTTGCCCGATTCGGAGCGCACGCCGATCTTGCCGCCCATCAGCTCGACCAGCTTCTTGCAGATGGTCAGGCCGAGGCCGGTGCCGCCGTAGCGCCGCGTAGTGCTGCTTTCTGCCTGGCTGAAGGGCTGGAACAGGCGTGCGGCGGCCTCGGGCGCGATGCCGATGCCGGTGTCGCGCACGGCGAACACGATTTCCTCGTGGGTGGGCGTCTCCGCGCGCCGGCTGACGCGCACCGACACTCCGCCGCGCTCGGTGAACTTGAGCCCGTTGCTGACCAGGTTGCTGAGCACCTGGCGAATGCGCACCGGATCGCCGCGCAGCAGCGTGCGCACGTCGTCGTCGACACTGAGGCGCAGCGTGAGGTGCTTGGCTTCGGCGGCCTTTTCCATCAGCGCCTGCACGCTGTCCAGCAGATCGCGCAGGTTGAGGGTGACGTTTTCCAGTTCGAGCTTGCCGGCCTCGACCTTGGAGTAATCGAGGATGTCGTCGACGATGCGCAACAGCTCCTGCGCCGAGCGCTGCG
>DAHZHT010000034.1 GCA_027406905.1 Elusimicrobiota bacterium | reverse complement strand
CGATCTGAAAATCGATAGGAGTCATCAGCCTCAAGTAAAGCCAAGGCGGTTTAGGCGAACTCCATCGCCTATCTTTTTTATTTTATCAAATTCATCAAAATATATTTCTTAAAATTGATTGAATTAAAATTACCGGAAGCGCCCACGACGCGGAAATTTCACTCGGCGTTTTTTCTTCTCTTATTTCCCGCAAAGCTTTAAGGAAAATCCTTGGAGGAGTTTGTATTCATCGAACGGGATAACGGGAGCCGCGGTTTCACGGAAAGACGCCAACGCCCCATGAGAAGGGCGAAAATCTCCCCCGCAAACAACCGTAATATACCTGTCGATGATAAAGTTGACGTCTCTTTCCTGTTCATCGGCTAAGGCGCCAAGTTTCGCGATATCGCCTCCCAACTGCTCCGAGCCCGCGCCATTAATATGAAATTGGCGCGCCCACCAAGGAAAATTGTTGTTGTCGCCGTAGATAGCGAAGATGCCCGCAGCGAGCCTATTGCGGATTTTCAGGGCCTGCGTCAAATCCAAGGATTGGTATATCCCAGGTTCCCGCGCGTCTCCGGTTCCCAGCATCGCGGCGGTGAAGAGTTTTAATGCCCGCACCCGCGTCACATACTTTCCATAGTCCTGTAGAAACTGGTTTTCCATATTCAAGCATTCAAGACCTCTTTCGCTTGAAACTTCCGGATTATCTTGGCATCTCGCGCGCCATGTCGGTATGAGGTCCTCTATAACCACCACCACTTGGCGGTTAAGTTCATGATTAAGCGCGTCCAGCCGCAAAATCAAAGAATCGACAGCGTCCCCTTTCCCGGCAACGGGAACCGCCTTGACCGGATTCGCGCTGGCCATCTTCGAGGCTGTCGCCTTCATGCCCTTGACCGTCGCCTGGATGTTCGCGGGCGCCCACTGGTCCGCTTGCGCTTGCATCGGCAAAACCGCCGACGCGCCAAGCGCCATCGCCACCAATATCATTTTCGTTTTCGTCATTTTCATTCTCCTCCGCTTAAAAAGCGGAACGCCTAAAATGTGCCGAAACATCCGACGCTGATAAAATTATACGCCGAGCTCGGCAAAGAAAACAGGGCCAAAAGGCCTAGGGCGAGTCCGACAAAAGACCTAAGCCCGCCCGGGAATTTTTTATTGACACTGGTCCGCATAATTAATCCAATCTTATCGAACGCGGGGAGATTCAACGCCCGCAGCGAAGGCGAAATAAAATGGAAAAGGAGAAATCATGATCAAAAAGATGATGTTCGCGGTCGCAACGGTCGCGTTTGTGTCTGGAATGGTTTACTCCGGGAATCAAAATGACGCGGGATGCGGGCTCGGAAGCTTGGTATTCAAGCAAAACAACGTGCCGCAACAAATTCTAGCGGGAACAACCAACAACTCCATTTCTCCCCAAAGCTCTGCCGTCACCACAGGGACATCCGGCTACACCGCGGCCAACGGCGGCAGCCAAAGCGCCCGCGCCATTTCCCCATCTTGGGCTAAATTAGCTGTTTCCAATCGAGAAAATCGATAGGAGTCATCAGCCTCAAGTAAAGCCAAGGCGGTTTAGGCGAACTCCATCGCCTGCATTGCCCGCCAACGCTATCGCGAGTTAGACCGTAATTAAATATTCTCGAAATAAGACGCGATGGCATCGTGAATTTTCTTTGACACTTTTTTGGCCAGAGAAATCTCCGAGCGATTGACCGCGTCGGAATAGCTAATGGAAGAGGCTTCGCGATCTTGGGCTTCAAATTGGGCGAATATGGCCTTTGAGAGCGCGTTTTCTATCGAAATAATCGCCTGGGATTTCCCCCATTTCCACGGAGGCGGCAACTGGGTCAGTTTTTCTGACGACACTTTTCCTTCAATAACGATGTCGGGGGTTTTAGTCGAATAATCCACAACCGCCGACATCCCCAAGCCGTTGAGGCCTTCAACCACGCCGGTTTCGACGATGCCCCCGTCTTTGCCGGAGATATGAACGGAAATGACAAGAGCCGACAAGGCCTCTTCAACCCGGGCCTTGGCCTTCGACTCGTCAATGGGGCAGTCGGGCGCCTGACCTGTCGCGGAAATCACTTGAAGCTCTTGGGCCAAATGTTCTCGCGCTTTTAAAAGGGCCAAGACCTTCATCGCCGCGCGAGCGCGTCCAAATTTTTCTTTAGAGGTATTAAGGGTCTCAGCCCAATCTTTGAGCTCATGATCGATTCTTGAAATCTTGTCATTAAGGGAAATAGAGGCTTTTTGCCGGTCCATGACGGCCAGGGCGTAATAGTTTTTAGTCAAAGGGTTTTCCCAGTATTTCACGACCCGAACGCCTCTTAAAACCTCTTGGGAAGCGACCGCAACCGCCTGAGAAACCGATTGCGAAAAAGTATTTTTTACTTTCCCGTTGGCCGTCTTGGTCCCTTCCGCTTCAGAAACATTATCGTGAACCGTCACGCGACTGCTGATAATTTTAGCGATCTCAGCCCTGGCGGAATTTCCAGCCGAGGCATGACTGCCTCCCGATCCGACTCCGGTCAAATAAAAGGTGTTGGGATAATGGTCATCGCTACCATTGATCCAAGACGGCCTTTTAACGGAAAAAGAGCTTCTCGTTTGAAAAGAAGCGCAGGCGCTCAGCGAAAAACCCAAAAAAATAAGGGGAATTATTTTGCGCATGTTCATTTCCTCCTCACAGAGCCGTCCGGAAAGCGAGATAACTCCGCGTAAATTTTTTAATTCTCACGTCCGGAAAAAC
>DAHZHT010000033.1 GCA_027406905.1 Elusimicrobiota bacterium | reverse complement strand
GACAACGCCGATTTAAGGCTCATGGAGAAAGGCCGCCAGCTAGGGCTCATCTCCGACTCTCTATTTGATTCTTTTAAGCGCTACCGCGAAAGCGTTTACGGAAATCGACAATATCGCGACTCGGATCTTTATCCCTGGTCTCTCAAACAAGCGCAAGAAGAAAACGAAATAGAAAAAAGTTACGCGGGATACCTTGCGCGCGAAAAACAAATTGCCGACAAGCTTCAGAAACTTGAACACGTCCGCATTCCCGATTCTATTTCTTATCTTTCGATTCCGGCCTTGGGTCTTGAAGCGCGTCAAAAACTAAACCGCGTCAAGCCTAAAACCCTTGGGCAAGCCAGTCGTATTCCCGGAATGTCTCCCGCGGACATTCAGATTCTTTGGGTGCTCGTGGAAAAAAGCCGAATCCAAAATGAGCCTGAAGAGACGGCTGAAAATGTCTGCTGAGATAAAAGAAATGAGTTTTAAGCTCCATCGCCTTTATGACTGGGCCGCGCTCACGGAATTTCTCGATGAGTGGAACGTCTCTTTAAACGAAGAAAAAAGAAAACAGATTGAAAACTATCTTAACCTGGTCGCATATCATGATTTGGAAGCGGGCCTGACCGCAGATATTTCTCCGCAAAATCTTCTTTTACGCCATGCCGCAGACGCCTTGGCCTGCCTGCCCATCCTTCAACGCATTCAGAACTCCATTTCTTCTGATCAAATTTTACGCATGGCCGATCTCGGCTCCGGTGCCGGCTTTATCGGCATTGTCATTAAAATCGCTTTGCCGGAAATCAATATGACCCTAATTGAGCCTTTGAAGCGGCGTTTTGATTTTCTTAATCTTGCGCTCATCGCCCTAGGCCTTAAAGAAATCCATCTCATTAAAAAGCCAATCAGGACAAGTCAAGAGCCTTTCCTTTTCGACATCGTCATCGAAAGGGCGGTGGCCCCGCTTCATGAGGCGGCCAAAATAGCCCAACCACTTTTAAGGCCGCAAGGGTTTTTCATCGCCTATCAAGGTCAAAACTCCAGCGACCAATCAACGCTTAGGCATGATCCCGAACCCGCTTTGCCGCTAAAAATCAAGGAAAAACTGAACTACCGCCTTCCTGCGGATGACAAAAATCGCTATCTTATTCTTTGCCAAAGAGGGGACTAATCCATGCAAATGCTCAATCGCTACTTTACGCCGTTTGCCTTAATTTTAATTTTATCGGCCATTTATTTTAGCCAACCCGATCCCCGCGACTACAAATTGTCTCTGCTGATATTGCTGAGTTCAATTCTTGTCAACTGGTGGCTGTCTAAAAACATTTACCGAATTCCGCGCCTAGCCCGCCATATCCGCAAAATTCAAGTTTGGATCAACTTTGTTTGGGCCGTCCCGCTTTTTTATCTCCTTCAGCCGTATTGGGGACCGATGTGGCTTCTTTTTGTCATGGCTCCAGTGACCGCTGCTCTCTATTTCACCTTTTGGCAAACCTGTTTAACCTCGACTTTTGTTTCCGCAACGATGCTCGCTATTTATTGGAAACGGGGAGTTTTTGATGGCGGCCCGGCAGCAGGCATGGCCTTTGTCGAAGCGGCATTTATCGTCATTTTTTCTCTTTTCGTTCACGGATTGGCCCAAGCGGCTCTAAGACTCAGAGACGCCAATATTAGCCGCTGATTTTATCCCCCAATGGACATATCCCTACGGATAAGAATCCTTATTTGGATTACCGTCATTTCGCTATGGGGAGCGATGCTCTATCAGGATATCGGTCAAAGCTCTTATTTAGGAAAGAAAATTTTTTCGGAAGGCGTTTCTAAAAGGGGAGATGAAGACTATGTCGATCCTGAAAAACTCGCCGCGGCCGGAGCGGCAGCTGGGAAAGCGCTAGCTCAATCAGAAAAAGCCTCCGGAATTAATTCGCCCTCTTCTTTGGATCTCATAACCCCGCTCAAGGGCGCGGAACCGGCCTATGAACAATCTCAAGAGCCGCGCCCTCAAAGCTCTGAACCGGTCCAAGATGAGTCGTCTTCGCTCAGCGCGGTCGAACCTTCCGCCCCCAATGGTTTTTTCCTCGTAGAGACTAAGCACTTTAATATTTACGCTGAAGGACATCCACCCAGCAAGAGCTTTATTTCCATGGCTGAAAATCTGCACAAAAACCTAATGATTGATTTGGCCGCCTTTTCTCCATGGGCCGAAGAAGGGCGCGTCAGCATTTTTTTATTCCAAGACGCCAAGAGTTATCACTTGGTCACCGGCCGCCCGGAGTGGTCCGGCGGAGCCAGCGCGGTGTCAGAGAGAAAGCTCTACGTCTATAAGAGCCGTGAATTAACGGGAATTCTCGCCCATGAGCTTTGCCATATTTATTATGACGGATTTTATATCGGCGGCCACCCTGATCCTTTATGGTTGAGCGAAGGAATGGCCACGATGATTCAAGTTGAAAGAGGCTTTGCCAGGCCCCAATGGCTTCGGGATAATCTCAAAGTCATTGAAGAGGAGGGAGGATATTCTCTTAAAGATTTAATGGCGGTCACGACCATGGGAAACGCTCCCACTCCCGAAATTCAATTGTGGTATACCGAGTCTTATAGCCTGGTCCATTATTTATTTCGCGAACATTATTCCAGCATGTTTTACCGATTCTCCAAATATATCCGAAACGGATATCCCGTCCGCGAAAGCCTCTATCAAGCTTACGGAATGCCGTTTAACAAAATCAGTTCTCTTGAATACGCTTGGCGCGCAAGCCTGACGGGAAAAATTCCCTCCTTATCCGCCACCAACTAAAGCGCCGCAAATTTTTTCCAAGACATGGGCCTTGACAAAAACGAGTTCATCCTCTATACTGATTCCGCTGTGGTAAAAAATGTTAAAAAAATAAATAAAGTGGTAAATAGTGTAAAATAGTCCATTCATGACTTTATTAATCGGCCGCTACGAATACAGGTTGGACCCGAAAAATCGCCTTGGGGTTCCGCCTAAGTTTCGAGAAGCGTTGAATTCTGAAAAAGGAACCCGTTTTTATATTACCAGCGGACTAGAGGGATGCCTTTACCTCTTTTTGCCGTCCCAATGGAATCGCCTTTTGGAAAACGACCTTCAAGCCCTTTCCCTGGCGAAAACGGAAGAAGAACGCGCGTTTAAAAGAAAATTTTTCTCGGAGGCGGTCGAAGTCGAGTTAGACGGAGTGGGAAGAATTCTCATTCCTCAATATCTCAAAGAGTACGCCAAGCTAAACGGCCCGGTTCTCGTTCAAGGCGCTGGCACGCGCGGCGAAATATGGGGTTTCTCGACCTGGAAAAGCTATCACAGCAAGAAAGCCGAGCCCGCCTATCGCCTCGCGACTAAAAGCCTAAGAATCTAAATGAACACTATGCTCTATTCCCACAAACCTATCATGGAACGAGAAATCTCTCAGCTGATTTTACGAGATCCGGATGGATTTTATCTTGATGCCACCGTGGGGCTAGGCGGACACGCAAGTAAAATCGCCGGCTTTCTCAAAGACGGAAAACTCCTGGGACTGGATCAAGATTCGCAGGCTCTTCTTTACGCCGAAAAAGCGCTATCTCCTTTTAAAGGAAAGTTTTATCTCATTGAAGGCAACTTCAAAGACACTGAGTCGATTTTAAAAGAAAACGGGTTTTTGCCCTTGACGGGAGCGGTCTTTGATCTCGGAGTCAGCTCCCTTCAATTGGACAACCCCAGCAAAGGTTTTAGTTTCAGAGAAGACGGCCCTTTGGATATGCGCTTCTCCCAGAAAAATCCCTTGACCGCCGCGATGATCATCAACCGCTGGCCAGAAGGGCAGATTTGCCAAATTCTAAAGGAATATGGGGAAGAACCCTCGGCTCGAAAAATCGCGAAACAAATAGTTGTTGAGAGAAAAACAAAGCCTATCGAAACGACAAAAGAACTCGCGTCTCTGATTTCTCGTATTGGGTTTCACGGCAAGATTCACCCCGCAACCCGCGCGTTTATGGCGCTTCGAATCGCGGTCAACGGAGAGTTGAGCAATATTGAACCGGGAATTCGAGGATGCTTTTCCTGCCTTAAAAAAGGCGGGCGCATGGCCATTTTGACGTTTCACTCACTGGAAGATCGCATCGTCAAAAACCTGCTTCAAACTTTTGTCTCTGAAGGCAAAGGCCAATTTGTCGGCGAGAAGCAAACACGTCCAAGCCAAGAGGAAATTCAAGACAATCCGCGAGCGAGAAGCGCTAAACTTCGCGTTATGGAGAAAACAAATGAAAAATGAGAATTCTCTGCATGCGTCTTGCCTCCTACCACACCCGTACGCGCAATATCAAACGCGCCCAATCGTCAGCCTGGTTTACTTGCAAAACGAGGGGCTAAGCGCCTACGTTTGGAAGCGGGTATTTCTAAAGGAGGTAAACAAAATACACTAATAATCTACAATACAAAATAAGCGTTTGACCCCAAGAAAATAGGGGAAACGAAAACTGAGGGAATGGATTTATGAAAAAAGATTTTATTTCGGGAAAATTGATGTTTGGGCTGGCCTTGGGAATTCTTCTGATTGCCTGGGAAAGAATAGAAGCGACAGAATTGGGATACCGTGTCGAAGAGGGGAGAAAATCCATAGAGGCTTTGCAATCCCAGGCATCCCTTTTAGAGAAACAACTTGAAACCGCCTCGTCTCCCTTCGCCTTGGCGCGACTGGCAAGCGAGAAACTCCAGATGTCTCCAGCGCCGCTCAAATCGATTAAATTTATGGATTCGCCACCCTTGCCGGAAATAGCCTCTTCTCAAGGTTTTCCTAACTCTCTGTGGAACAAATTTAAATTTTGGCGGCATTCATAGCCGCATAGAATTCTAATGTCGCCCAAAAAGAGAATTTCTTTTGTCTCTCTTCTCTTTCTTTTGCCCGTTATTCCGCTTCTGATTCGGTTGCTGGAACTGCAGGTGCGAGACCACGCCCAATTAAGCCTTAAAGCCGACAAAGAATTTTCGCGGACTTTGTGGGAAGTTTCTCCGCGAGCCGACATTACCGACAGAAAGGGAAATATCCTAGCGGAATCTCTTCCGGTCTGGCGGCTTTTTGCGGATAAAAAAATGATTCAAAATCCGGATTCCATCGCCAGAAAAATTTCAAGAGTCTTAAAAGAAACCCCTCAGGAAATACTCAAGCGTTATAAGTCCGAAAAACGTTTTCCCACTCTCGCCGATTCGCTCTCATATGATCAAGCCGAGACTATCGAAAAAATGAAAATTTCAGGGCTTGGGCTTTCGCTTAGAGAACGCAGGTTCTATCCCAATGGCTCTTTGGCCAGCAACATTTTAGGGAAAGCTTCCCACGGGCAAGGCCTCTCCGGGGTGGAACTGTCTTGGGATGCTCGACTCAGCGGAAAACCTCAAAAGTTAAGGGTTATTCGCGACGGCTCAGGCAAAATGATTTATCTTAACGCCGACAATTCCGGCTTTACCCCAAAACCGCTGGCGCTAACCATCGACCGAGACATCCAGTATATCGCGGAAGAAGCTCTTGATTCTGCCGCGAAATCTTTTTCCATTAAAAGCGGA
>DAHZHT010000032.1 GCA_027406905.1 Elusimicrobiota bacterium | reverse complement strand
AATTTACTCCTGCCAATGGCGAAATTAAGATTAAAGCGGAAAAATTTAGAGAAGGAGACGAGCGTTTCTTTGAATTTTCAGTTCAGGACAATGGAAAAGGAATGAACGAAGAAGACTTAAAAAAACTCTTTCAGGCTTTTTCGCAAGGAAATAACGCAGGGTCCCAAGGCCTATCCGGCGCAGAACGCGGGACGGGACTGGGCCTTTATATCGTAAAATCAATTGTCGAGGCTCATGGAGGGAAAATAAGCGTGCGTTCAAGCCCCGGGCAGGGAAGCGTGTTTATTTTTACCCTGAAAGAAGCCAAAAGCGCGGTTGAAACGCAAAAATAGTATAAACGTCTCTGATATTTAACGGCGCAAGGAGGAAAAACAGATGTCTCATAAAGCCTTGGTCATCGACGATGAGGAAGATTTCCGTTTAATCGCTGAAGATATACTCAAGTCTTCAGGCTTTGAGGTTTTTAGCTCCAAAGACGGAGCGGAAGGACTTGTTTCGGCAAAGAAAGTCAAGCCTGACATCATCTTACTGGATTGGAAAATGCCTAAAATGGACGGGGAAACTTTCTGCCGAAAGCTGAGGGAAGACTCCTCTCTGAAAAAAACTCCCATTATCATGCTCACCGTTAATTCCAAAACCGAAGCCGAGCTTGAAGCTCTCCATTTTGGGGTCGATGATTTTATCGCCAAGCCTTACAAAAAAGAAGAATTTCTAGCGCGCGTTCGCGCCGTTTTGCGGCAAAGCGGCTCCGTTTAAATGACGAGGCAAGTCCCCCAAATTAAAGCTAAAAATTTTAGAAGGATGGCGAGTTAAAATCCAAATTCTTTGGTTTTGGACTGAGAGGCCCGCAAGAGCGCCCATGGACTTCATTTTGGGATTGAGATCGTAGGCGTCAATTAAATCGGCCTTGGAAACGGAAATTTTAAAGCGCAAGATTTTCCAACTTTTAGCGTCTAAAACCCATAAAATTCCGTTGGAAGCGTAGAGCCCCGCAGGAGAGATACCGGGAATGTTAAAACGATCGATAGGGGTTAACAGAGTGCCGGTTAAAGCCTGAACGATTAAATATTGAAAAATTTCCCCGCTGGCAAAATCCGCTCCCCATAAATAATTTCCATCGGAATAGATGGGCCCGATTTTAGCTCCAAAAGTCTGATAAACCCTTTGAAGCTCGTATTCGTTTCCATTAACTAAAAAATAACGCCGAACGTCTTCTTTATCGGCCTCGGAACACCAGAATTCTTTTTGAAAAGCGGCAAACCCTGATGCGTTATCGCAGACAAATTGATCTTTTTTCAAAACCTTGCCTGAAGAGGCTCTGAGCGTATAAATCTGCTTTTCCGCAAAATCCAAAGAGAGTAGCTGGTCTTGAAGAGCGACTAGGCCCACTGGCTTATTAAAAGGAAGAGAATATTCCCATGAAGAGTTATAAAACTTTAAGATTCCTAAAGCAATCCCACCTAATATCAACGTCCCCAGCCCAAGCAAAGCGTAAAAAGAGAATGGCTTTTTAGAAAGAGGGATGTTTTTAAAGCGAGAAAAAAATGTCTTTTTAAGCGAAGAAAACGGCGCTGGCTTTATACTAGGGAAATAATCTTTGGGTTTGGAATCCAGCGACGGCGAGTTTTCAGGCATTGTCGTGGAAAAAGGCGCCTCTTGGGACAAGACCCCAACTTTTTCCACAGATGCGGCGCCATCAATGGGAGGGATATCTTCTCCTTTATCCGCCTTATCCTCATCTTCGCTTACAGTCTTAACCGGCTGATCGGGAAAATTAGGAAAAAAATCAATCTTTGAACTAGACGCCGGCTTTAAAATAGAATCTATTTTCTCATCAAAAGGCGCCGTTTCTTCCGGTTTTATTTCCGCCTGTTTAGGAACAATTTCCGCTTCTTTTTTAATCGGCGGTTTTTTCTCGGTTTCAGGCGTCGTCTTTATTTCCACAAAAAAATCTTTCTTGGGAGTCGCTTGTTGCGGAGCGGGCTCAGAAAGTAGTTCTTTAATAACTCCATGTCCCAAAGGCAATTCATCTAAAATCTGATGAGAAGGCAAATTTACGCTCGTGGAGGCATCCTCTATTGAACTGGGAGGCTCTTCCAGTAGCGTTGTCTGGGATTGAACGGAAACAGGGTCTTTATTTTCGGGGAAGTCCGCAAAATAGTCGTGCGGAGGCTTATCTTTATTGAGAATGGAAAAACTTAAATCAATGGAATCTAAACGAGAGTAATATTCTCTTTTTATCTCTTCAATCCTGGCCAAACAGAATTCTTCGGCGGATTTTTTTTCCATTGAATCATACTCCAATTTCTCTACAAAGCTATCTTGACGGCAACTGCGCCTTGAGCTTAGCCTGATACTGCCTCACCAGTTCCGCGATTTCAGTTTTCATGCCTTCTTTGATGCGTTGCAACTCATCTTGCTTCATCTTATATTCGCTCAAGAGATCTTGGCTTTGTTTCTTGAGATCCTCTTCTCTCTTGTTGAATATCTCGCGCTGTTGCAGAGTTTGGGATTCCCAGGTCATGCGTTCCTGCATAAGGCGTTCCTGGAATTCTCGAAGCTCTTTTTCTCTCTGAGCGAATTTTTCCTCAAGAGCGGTTTCTTTTTTATGGAGAGATTCAATATGCTGGCGATGGTCTTCTTCCAAAGCCTTTTTTCGGCTTTCCCAGGTTTTTTCAAGCTCCCCCTCTTTGTTTTTAAGCTCCTGATAGAAAACCTCCATTTTTCGAGCCTGCATCTCATCTGACTGAGAGGCGGCCTTTAAATACTCGTCATGAAACTTGACGTTTTCAGCCTCTTTGTCTGCCAAGGCTTTTAAGAGATTGTCAATTTCCGCCTCGCGGCTGGACAAGGTTTTTTCAAGAGCCGCGATGCGAACCGAACCGCGGCTAATCTGCGACTTTAACTCCAAAATCTGATCCGAGAAAAACTCGTTAAACTCCTTGGAGAGCATATATTTCTGCTCTGAAAGGGTTTTCTGGGATGCGGCCAAAGCCTGGCCTAAGCGGCGAACCTCTCCTTTGAATTCCTCAATGATGGCCTCAAGACCTACCGCAGCTGGAGAATCTTCCTCCCAAAGCTTGCGGCAAACATCGCTGAGCCGGCCCCAGACCTCGTCAAGCCTCTGGTGAGGATTCTGAAAGCCCTCGGAATTCGCCATATTCTCCATTTCCATATTTATCCCCTTTTTTTCTCTTGATGTAACCGCGAACGGCTTCTAGCAACTCGGCCCTTAACTTTTCAACTCCTTCGGACTTTTCCTGCATCATTGATTGCCATTCTTCTATGCGATTATGCCAATTTTGATCGCGCTTGCGCATAAATTCTTCCCGATCCTTCCAAACCCGATCCCTGCGAGCGACCTCATCTTCAAGGTCTTTAAATTTTTTAAGAAGAGACTCTTCAATCAAATCCAAATCCGTTTGCCTTTTCGACCAACTTCTCTCATAAACCTGAAATCTTTCTTCCGCCGCCTTTCTCTTAGCCGTCTCTTCGGGCAAAATGGCCTGGACTTCTTTGAGTTGATTTTCAATCTCAACGGACTTTTTCTTAAGCTCCGAAACCAAGCTCATCGCCTCTCCAGCTTTAAGCCGCCAAAGATTTGACTCGGTTTTGATCGCCTCTTTGTCTTTCTCAAAAATTTTACGCTCTTCTTCAAGACTTCTCAGGCGGATTTCAGCGGAGCGGGAAATGTTAAGAGATTCCTCTCTTGCGGCATCTAAAGTGCGCCTCTCATCTGCAAGACTGAGGCGCAATTTCTCTTGCGTTTGTTTTAACTGCGCAATCTCTTTAAGAAGGCTTTCTTTCTCCTTGGCCCAAGATTCCGAGGCCTGTTCCAGCCTCCATGAGGAAACCCGCGCCGATTCCGCTTCCACTTGCCGGCTTTGCATTTCCAGAAGATTTCGTTGTTGCGTCATGAATTCGTTAAAACGAATTTGGCGTTCGGCTTCCGCCTTTTCCCATTGTTCGGCTTGGCTTTTAGCTTGCTCATCCAACGCTCTTTTAAGGCGTTCATATTCCGATTGACTGGCCCTAAGTCTAGCCGAATATTCTTTTTCCAAGGCTGAACGTCTCTGATGATTTTCTTCTTCAAGCTTGGCCAATTCCAGCTCGCGAGCGGCGAGATTAGAAGCGCTGGCATTTCCAGAAAGCCTCTCCGAAACCAAATCCTGAATCCTTTGTCTTAGCCGCTGATAATAATCATCGCGCCATTTCTCTTCTTCATCGCGAACGGATAAGGCGCGCTTAAGAGCGCTCCTTTCTTCTTCCAGCTTTTCCTTAATGTCCCCAAACTCCTTGATTTTCTTTTCAAAAGCGTTATTTTTTTCTTCGATGGTTCTTAAACGCTCAAGGGCCCAACGCAAGGTCATTCGCGCCGTATCCAGATTGTTAATGGATTCGATGCCCGCAATCCCCATCTTTTCCCAATCTTGAGATTGTCCCATGATATGCCAGTAGAGTTATAACAGAAGCCCCGGCTTTTTTCAAGTCTTCCCTATATAAGAGCTTATGCTATTCTATACATAATCGTCGCAGATGGATATTTCTAATTTCTTACAAGAATCATGAAAACGATCGCGGTTTTGCCCGCCTACAACGCGGAAAAGACTTTGGAAAAGACCATTTCTGATATTCCCCAGAACAGCGTAGACGAGATCATTTTGGTGGATGACTGTTCCCAAGACGGAACTGCCGCCCTTTCAAAAAAACTGGGACTAACAACCATTGTCCATGAAAAAAATAAGGGATATGGCGGCAATCAGAAAACTTGCTATCAAGAGGCTCTTAAACGCGGAGCCGATATCATTATCATGATTCACCCTGATTATCAGTATGACGCGAGGTTGGCCCCGATCATGATTTCCCTGATAAAAAACGGGATATGCGATATTGTCCTAGGAAACCGGATTAGAACACGCTGGGAAGCGTTGTCTGGAGGAATGCCCTTGTATAAGTATCTCTCCAACCGTTTTCTCACCATTCTTGAAAACACCTGCACTGGACAAAATTTAGGCGAATGGCATTCTGGACTTAGGGCCTATTCCCGCAAAAGCCTTGAGACAGTCCGCTGGGAACACAATTCCGATGATTTCGTTTTCGATCAAGAGTTGCTCCTCCAAGCAGCGGCCTGCCATCTTAAAATTGGGGATATCCCAGTCGCGGCGAGATATTTTTCCGAAGCTTCCTCGATTAATTTCAAAAGGAGTGTCGTCTATGGGCTTTCCACGCTTAAGATTCTCGCCCAATATCTCCCCCATCGCTTGGGTCTCGTTCATTTTAACTGGCTTTCGCCGCGGCCCCAAAACCAAGAAACAATCTTTAGGCCTTAGATGATGCGGGATGGAAAATTTGTTTTTTTAATCGCGGCAATCCTAACCCTTTTTTTCTCAATCTACACCTTCGCTTCTTATTTTCTGCTCCCGTTCCTGCCAGGACTATTGGCTTTTCTAGAACTTCTACTCATCATATCCGGCGCTTCCGGGGTCGGGTGCATGATCGTTAAATCCCTTGGTTCATCGGACATCAGTCCTTCTCAAAAAACCTTGATTGGCGCGAGCTTAGGGCTCGGAATTTTGAGCCTAAGCGCTTTTTTCCTGGCCGCCATTCATTACCTCAATCTTGTGGCCCTCACCGTTTTTCTCTCTATTGTCTGGATTGCGGGGTTTACGGAGTTAAAGGCCTTGTTTTCATCGGTTAACTCCGCGAAAAAAATGCTTTTAAGCCGGCCTTTTGCATCCTTAATCTCCCTTTTATCTCTTTCGCTCGTCCTTTGGTGCTGTTTAATCCCGCCGCATCAATATGACTCGCTGGTCTACCATTTGCCTTTAGCCGCAAACTATGTAAAAGCTCATGGGCTGGTAAAGACTCCCTGGCTTTTTTACAGCCACTTTCCGCAAAACGGGGAAATGTTGTTTACCATTTCTCTTCTCTTGAAATCAGATATTCTCGCTCAGATGTTCATGTGGTTTTCTCTTTTCTTAAGTTCCTGGTGGATTTTTGAAATCGCCCGTCTTGAAATTCCAATGGAAGCGGTGATACTCTCCATCGTTTTACTCCTCACGCAGAGTTCGGTCATGCTTTTATCGGCCTCTTCATATGTGGAACCTTTGGTAATGCTGTGGACCACCGCCGCTGTTTTGTCTTTCCTCCGCTGGGAAGAGATTCGCTTCGCTTCCCCCGATTCAAAAGCCTGGCTGATTTTATCCGCGGTCTTTTCCGGGCTGGCCTTGGGAACGAAATATTACGCCGGAATTACGGTTGGAATATTAGGAACGGCCCTCTGGGGGCGCATCATTTTTCCCAAAAACTCCAGGTCCCAAGCCCTCAAAGACGCCATATCTTTTACATTGATTGTCAGCATCCTTTTTTCTCCTTGGATG
>DAHZHT010000031.1 GCA_027406905.1 Elusimicrobiota bacterium | reverse complement strand
AAATTTTTCTTTGTCTTGGCGATTGTTTTAGCCTTGAGCTTGCGCTTGGCTGGGATCAAATGGGGGCTTCCCAATATTTTCAACGGGGATGAACCGCATTTTTTAAATCTCGCGGTTTCTTTTGGCCGCGGCTCTTTAAGGCCCTACGCTTTTAAATATCCAACTCTTTGGCCGTATTTCTTGTTTCTGTGCTATGGAATCTATTTTCTCATCTGGTCTGGATTTGGGCTTTTACATGGGGTTGGGGCTTTTGCCGGGCTCTACGGTTGGCATCCGAGCGGGTTTTACTTAATTGCCCGCTTATCCGCTGCGATATTTTCTTCACTCGCCGTTTGGGTTATTTTTCAAACAGGAAAAGAAATAGAGGCGTTTTCTTGGGCCTGGGTTTTTGCCGCATTTTCTCCGCTTCTCATTTATTCGGCTCATGAGGCAAAAGCCGATAGCCTGATGTTTTTCTTTATTTGTCTAGGCTGGCATTATGCCGTTAAATTTTTTAAAAGCGGCGGAAGAAAAGATCACTTTTTGTCTGCTGTTTTTTGGGGGCTTGCCTTTTCCAGTCAGTTTACCGCCCTTCCGGTTTTAAGCGGTTTAGTGATTCTTGATTTTATTTCTCCCAAAAACACGCCTAGAATTTGGGCTTTTGAGGCCGTCGCGGTTTTTCTTCTCGCGTTTGTCTTAGGTTCTCCCTATTCGGTTCTTGATTTTCATAATTTCTGGTTTTGGATTCATATGCATAGTCCCGCAGCGATGAATTCTTTTCGGCTCTGGACTCGAGCGGCCGTGGCTCAACATATCGCGTTTAATTTGTTGGGCTTTGAGGGATTTAATTTCATGGCGGGGTTCTTGGCGCTGCTTGGAATTTCTTATCTTTTCTATTGCGACCTAAAAATGGCGTTTTTCCTTTTGTCTCCGATTCTTGTTTCTTTTGCGATTTTGGTCAACAATCCCGATGGCGGAGTGCCAAGATATTTAACCTCCATTTTCCCGGCTCTCGATTTTATGGCTTCCGCTGGAATTTTCTTTCTTCTAAAACAGAAGAATAGATTGCGTCAAGTCTTGGTTGCGGTTTTGCTTGGCGTTTTTGTTTTACTCCCGGCCATTCTCAAGGCTTGGGAGAGAGACCAATTTATGAGATTGCCCGACACCCGTGCGCTGGCGGAAAAATGGATTTCAAAAGACATCCCGCAGGGGTCGGTTATTTTAGCCGATGAGCCGGATACAGAGCCGCGTTTGTTCATGCTTCGACAAGAACTTTTGGCTTTGGCCGAACGCGCGGAAAAAAACGGTTCTCCCAGAAGTCGGCTTTATTTCGCGATGGCCGAAACCCATCCTGGAGGAGGATACTGGGTTTATCGCATTAAGCGCTCGCCCTGGGACTTGGATGTCTACCACCCTCTCCAGGTTCATCTCTCGCAAGAAGATTCGCCGATGTTGGATGTTTCAAAAGGAATTTTGGCCGCAGAAAATGCGGGGGTTCAATACGTTATCACTTCAAGTCAAGGAGTCAATCTCAACAGAGCTCTTGAATTGAGAAAGTTTTTTGATCAGCTTAATTCCCAGGCCGTTTTGCTTAAAGAGTTTGATCCCGTCGCGGAAAATATCGCCGGTCCAGTTCTTAAGATCTACCGGTTATCTTACGCCCCAAATGGGGTGCCATTGCGGAATCAGCCGCGCCTCTTTTAAAAGAGATTGGGCCTGCCTGAGAAACTTAAGGGCTTGAGAGGGCATAATGGGCTTAATGTCTTTAGTGGGAGTCGCGGGTTGAAGAACGAGCGGAATATCGGGAGAACTTTCCTGCAAAATGCGAATGACTTGTCTCCATTCCGCTTCGGTAGTTTGACTGGTCAAAATGACCTTGGCGTATGATCTCTTTGGGAGTAAGCGCAGAAATTCTAAATGTTCGGACCAAAACTCTCTTCCGGTTGAAGAGGGAAGCTTGATATCCATGGAGACGACATCGCAGAGGTCCCGAACCTGTTTAAAGGCGTCTACCTTGGTCCCATTGGTTTCCAAATAATTTAAAAGGCCTTCTTTCCTGACCCAAGGCATCGCGCTCAAAAGAAAAGGGACATGAAGCAAGGGCTCGCCGCCGGTCCAGGAAAGGGATTTATGTTTTTTTTCGGCCTTGAGCTTTAAAATTTCCGATTTAAATTGGCTTAATTCCATGACTTCGCCGGATGGAATTGGAATTGTTTCTGGTTCATCGCAATAATCGCAGTGGAGATTGCACCCTCCAAAACGAACGAAAATTTGTCGTTCCCCGAGGTAAATTCCTTCGCCTTGAAGAGAAGAAAAGATTTCAACAATCCGCGCTGAATTGGAATTTGAAAGCTTAAGACTAGTAGACATGGGTTGACCCTTTAGGCTTTAGCGCCGGATCTGTTGCCTTTGCCAAGGCAAAGCCTTTGGCCCTGAGCTTGCAAGAGTCGCATTTTCCACAGGGAAATTTTTTTCCAGCGTAACAAGACCAGGTTAGATCAAGTGGAACCTTGAGCTTAAGAGCCAAATTAACGATTTGCGATTTATCAAGGCGCAAAAGGGGGGATAAGATTTTTATTTTCCCACCGGAAAGTCCGCTTTTACTTCCAAGCCAGGCTACCCTCTCAAAGGCGTTGAGATAATTGGGGCGGCAATCTGGATAGCCGCTGTAATCGAGGGCATTGGCTCCAATGACGATGGCTTTAGCTCCGATCGCGTCGGCCAAGGAAAGTCCCAGAGATAAGAAAACCGTGTTGCGCCCAGGCACGTAGGTTGATGGAATTGGCCCTCGTCCTATTTGAGATAGCGGCAAATTGGGCAATTTCTTTGTTTTGTTGGCTAATGAGCTGACTTGAAGCCAAGGTAAATCGAGACGAATTTGATTTATTTCGATATTGGCTTTTTGAGCCAGGGCTTGTGCCGATAAAAGCTCCCGGCGGTGCCGCTGCCCATAGTCAATAGATAAGCCTCTGCAGTCATAGCCTTGAGATTGCGCCCAATAAAGAGCGGTTGAGGAATCAAGGCCGCCAGATAACAAAACAACAGCCTTTTTCGATTTTTGGGGAAGTTTTCCAGACATTAGTTTTCAGAGTGGTTTTTAAACTCTCGGCAGAATCTGTCTAATTCGCCGGGATCTTTGGAAAGATTGTCGTAGCGCTTCATTTGCGCCCAAAATACTTCCCATGAAGCACGGACATCTTCTTCCGCCCGGTGCGCCCCTTCCAAGGATTTTCCGCAGTAGAATTGATAGGCTGCCGACAAGTTGCGGCGCTCCATTCTACGGAAAATAATTAAAGCGTCTATCACGTTTCTCCCGTCCATGAAAAAGGGAATTCCAGCGCGGTCAAATTCGGCTTGGAGTATGGGAATATCGAATTTGATAATCCCATAGCCTCCTAAATCGGCAGTTCCTATAAAATCTCTGATTTGAGGACCGATTTCCTTGAAAGTGGGCGCATTTTTGACCATATCGTTGGTGATATGATGGATGCGGAAAGCGGGTTCAGGAATAAACGTCTCGGGATTCACAAAAGATGAAAACGACTTTTCAACGCCATTGAGTTCCATTTTTATCAGAGATATCTCGATAATGCGATCGTTGGTGGTTGAAAGCCCGGTGCTTTCGATATCCATAAACACCAAGGGTCTTTTTTGGTTTTTTAGCACAAAGCCAATTTCTCCGCGCATTTTTTGCCGTCCATGATCGCTTCTTCCATGAAAGAGTATTTCCAGGCTCCGTAGCGCCCGATGGATTCCACCTTTTTTTTCGCGAGATAAGGAAATATGACTTTTAAGGCTTTAGTTCTCTTAAAGTCGTAAACAACATACCCGCAGGAAATGGGAAGCCATTCTTTAACAAGCACCCTGTTCTTAGACCCTAATATTTTACAATCCTTAAGGGCTTTTAACGCCAGAGATTCTAGTGTGGATAAATCGACCTTGGATTTAGAATTTCTTGAAAACTCGACATAGAGAGAACTTGATTTTACGGGCGCGTTGAACGGGGAAAATTGATGATAGAATCCGACCCGATAAAATGGATATTTTTTTTCCGGAAAATAAATCCAGTGTTTTCCCGCCGCGACCTTTCCGGAAACGCCAAGATTAAGGCAGTAGACGGAGTTAGAAGATAATTCGTCTGTCGCCTTCTGAATTTGAACGGGGATTTCTTTTATTAGAGAAATAAACTGATTAAGCGGGATGGTATTGACCAGTCTTTTAAATGAAACGACGCCCAGGTTTTTGATAAGAGCGTGATTGTTCCTTAAATCGATTGAAAGAACTTCGCTGTTAACGGCGAGTTGATCTTTTTTTAGCCGAGATGCTAAGGCATTAGGCAGAGATTGGATGCCGCCTTTTTGAGGATAGAGAAAGGACGCGTTGTATCCAAAAGCTTTCTTTTGGTCCATCAGCGCTCCATATAAAACCTCGGAAACCTTGGGGGCGGGAACAAAGCGGCCTTGCCATTCCGTCGTCATTGTAGACAATGGCCTTTGCCATAGTTTTTCATTGTAGGGAAACAGAAAATGTTTGCAGATACCCTCTCCAAAAGTTTTTAGCGCCCAATCTTTAAAAGAGAGAGACGGCGCCTTTTTTTCATTTCCTTGTGGTCCATGGATGGTTTTTAAAAATCCAAACAGACATTCGTCAATGACCGGATCGGGGAGACCGTAGGTGTTGGCCTGAAAAGGATAGCGCGTCAAAACCTCGTGCGAATAAATCCAAGAACTGCGCTTGAGTTCGCGTAAATTTCCTTTTAGCAAGTCTTTAATGAACGCCTTTCCGTAAGGATCGTGAAGATGGAGGAGGTGGCCGGTAACATCAAAAGTAAATCCGTTTTTCGAGATTGAGGAAGCGGTTCCGCCAGGTCGAGATTCTTTTTCTACGATTAAAGACGATAATTTTGAAATTTTGTTGAGATGATAAGCGGCGGACAAACCAGCCAAGCCGCCGCCTAAAATCAAGACATCGGTTTTAATCATCGTAAATGACGACGCGGGCAAGGGCGCGGCTGAGATATAAAATAGGGACGGTCAATACCCCATAGAGAATAATCGCTCCCAACAGATGAAGCTGGGTGGCTAAAAATCCGCAAAAACCGAGAAAACCGGCGATGGCGGCGGCGATTAAAACGACCTGAATCCGGGAATAACCCATTTTTTCTAGCCTCAGAGCGAAGTGATCTTTGGACCCCATGAAAGGCGACTTTCCCTTCATCAAACGCAGTATCATCACGAAAAAAGTGTCATACATCGGTACGAGTAAAATTAAAAGAGGGGCATAGACCCCGGCGGGGTTAATATCGGAATAGCGGGTGCCTAAAGAGACGCAGGCGAGCAAAAAGCCAAGAACAAGGCTGCCGGAATCTCCCATGAAAATTTTTCTTTTTTTTGAAAAATTCCAAGGCAAGAATCCGATCGCGGCTCCGGCTAGCGCTGCGGAAGCGAAATTGACGTAAAGCTGTTCGGAGGGAAGAGAAATAAGAAGAAACCCCAGCGCCGCTATCGCGGCTTGGCTTGCAGAAAGACCGTCCATGATGTCGATGATATTGAGGGCATTGGTAATTCCGACGATCCATAAAACGGTTAAAAAAGAGGCGAAATAGGCGGGGGAAATAAAACGGATGCGGATGCCGTTGAGTAAAACGATGGATGCGGCGGCAAACTCGATTAGAAATTTGACGCGGTAATCAAGGCCTTTGGGCTTGTTGATATCATCAAAAATTCCGCACGCGAAAATCATGCTGGCCCCAATAAGCAAAGACCTTAGGTTGTGTAATGTGCCGGTTGGAAATTTCGTCCAAAGCCGCAAGAAAATGAGAGTGAGCGCGTAGGCGGCATAGAGGGCGATTCCGCCTACGACCGGAGTCGTAACTCTGTGGGTTTTGATAGGTGAAGACGGGCGGTCAACCCAGTCCAAGGCCAGGGCTATTTTTCGGATGAGTGGAGTTAAACTAAAAGATAAAAAGAAAGACGAAAATATCGCGATTGCATAAAGACGCCAGTTGTCAATGCTTATCATTTAACGGAGAAAAGAATGCAGCCGCTTGAGCGGTAGAGAATGGGAGATTTTTGAAGAAGATTTTGGAAATTGATTTCTCCTGGCGCCGTAAATTTCCCTAAGGAATCCCCTAAACGGCGCATTTCTTCCGGAACCCATAGAATTTCCGTAACGCCTTTTTGCTTGAGTTTTGATTTAAGCTCTTTCTCTGTCGGCGAAGAGTTTGAGTCTTCAATTAAAAGGTTGGGCGCGAAAATAGAGCTGGCGATAGAACCTGCTGGAGCGTAATAACTGCGCTGCTCACCCATAATGAGAATCTTATCATTTCGTTTTGCGTGCTGGGAGGCGTAATTTGCGCATGGATAATAAAGAAGTCTTTGAGACAGATATTCTGTCCTGCTTTTAATCCCCAATAAGACTTGTCCGGCATCAAAGACCCCAAAATTAACAAAAAGAAAAAGCAAAAGGTGCGTTAAAATGAGAAGAGATACCGCCGATATCAAAATAATCTTGCTTGAAGGGCTTAGGCGCTCCTTGAGTTTTTCAAGGGCGTTGCCGGCTAATAAGCATAGAAGAGGGCAAAGGACAATCAAAAACCTTAAGACTACGCCCGTCAAAAACCAGACCGCGATGTAAATCGATGAAAACGCCAGCAGGCGCCTTAAAAATTGGTTTTTCCTTGAAAACCAAACGGCCAGAGGCAAGGACCAAAATAAAATTT
>DAHZHT010000030.1 GCA_027406905.1 Elusimicrobiota bacterium | reverse complement strand
ATACCCCTACGCACGAACAACAACGTCTATGTCTAACGGCGATGAACACAAATTAAGCGCGCTGAAAAAAGATTCCGCGCGTCACCGGCGATGATGTTTTATCCCCAATTTACGCTTTGCTGTTTACGCCAACTTGAGGAAATAAAATGAGATTAAAAAACATGTTAGTTGGGGTTATTCTTCTATCAGCTTTATTGATATCGCCGCTTTATGCCCAGATTCCAGGCCTCATCAACTTCCAGGGAAAACTTTTAGACACCAGCAATAATCCAAAAAATGGGACGTTTAGCATGACGTTTTCTATTTATAATGTCGCGACTGGCGGTTCCGCATTATGGACTGAAACCCAGCCCAGCGTTCCCGTCACGAACGGAGTCTTCTCGGTCCAACTAGGAGCCGTCACGGCTATTCCTCAAAGCGTATTTGTCAGCTCTCCCACTTATTTAGAGGTGGATATCGCCGGCCAAACGGGAAGTCCCAGGCAAGAGCTGGTGACAAGCCCTTACGCTTTTTCATCGGGTGAAGCCGACACGGCCACCGTCGCTTTAACCGCCGAAAATCTCGTTCCTGGAAATCCGAATTACATCCAAAATACGCAAAGCCTTCAATCCGGCGCGGTTTTTTATGTTTCAAGCGCGACCGTTGGCGGCCCTTTTGTCGCCACTGGAACCGTGACCTTGGGAAGCGCGGTGGGCGCAGTGACGATCAGCAGCAATACAACGATTGCCGGAAATATTACCGCGACCGGCGCGGGGCCTCACTCTTTTACAGGGAATGTCATTGTTGGAGGAAACGCCCAAATTAACGGCGGCAACCTCAATGATTCCGGAGGCACAAGCCGCATTGTCTTGGGAGATCCCCTGACGATTAACGCTCCCAACACCGGAATTGCCGTGCCCAATGGCCAACCGGGAGTGATGTTTAGCACCAGCGTGTTTTTTAATGGAACTCCCAACGGAGACAATTATATCGCCTATCCGTTTACCGCTCAAAATACGATCGCTTTTGGAAACGCCGTTCTCTTAACCGGTGGCGGCGTTGCCGCCGCATCGGCAAATAGTAGCGCGCTTTCCGCAGGCTTTGCCGTGACCTCGGCAACCGCCGGTAACACAGTTTGGGTTGCGGCGACGGGAATTTTTGGCGAGGCTGTTTCCGCGGGAACTATTGCTATTGGGGCCCGCGTTTGCACATCGACGACTCTTGGGGAAGTGATCTCCTGCGGTACCGCAGGCGCTCCAATTGGCAAGGCGATCACCGGAACCACCGGAGCGGGACAAACTTTCTCGGTTCTGATTTGGCAAGGAAACTAGAGATGGGGACAGTCCCTATTTCCCTATATTCTTTGACAATACTCCCAAAATATCGTTAAAATTGGGATTATGATACCACGGCTATGCCGCCCCTCCCAAAACAGCAGCTTCCTTTTGTTTGGAGCCCGCGGAACGGGCAAATCCACCTTGCTTAAGCAAATGCCGTTTTTAAAAGACGCTTTTTATATTGACCTGCTTGATCCGGAAACCGAAGAGCGCTATGCCTTTAATCCCAGTCTCCTGGAAGAGCAAATTGCCGCCTTTAATTCGAGAAGATGGGTTATTATTGATGAGGTCCAAAAAGCTCCCAAACTCTTGGATGTCGTCCACAGAACAATCGAAGGCCGCGGCCAAAAATTCGCCCTCACGGGGTCGAGCGCGCGAAAACTCAAAAGGGGCGGGGCTAATTTGCTGGCGGGACGAGCATTCATCTACCATCTCTTTCCATTTTCTTTCGCCGAATTGGGTTCGGACTTCGATCTCCAGAAAACTCTTGAGTGGGGCGCTCTACCCAGCGTTTACAAGCTCAAGCGCGATTCCGACAAGGCGGAATTTCTCCGCGCCTATGTCCAGACCTATCTGAAAGAGGAAATCGTGGCCGAGCAGTTGCTGCGCCGATTGGATCCTTTTCGCCTGTTTCTCCCCGTCGCGGCCCAGATGAACGGTCAAATCGTTAATTTTTCAAATATCGCCGCCGATGTAGGCGCGGACCACAAAACGGTTCAAACTTATTTCGAGATACTTGAAGAAACTCATATGGGTCTATTCCTAAACTCCTACGCGCGATCGCTCAGAAGGGTTCAAAGACAAAGCCCGAAATTTTATTTCTTCGATTATGGCGTCAAACGAGCGCTGCAGAAAACGCTCAGTCAGCCGCTTTTAAGGCAAACGCGCGATTATGGCGAGGCTTTTGAAGCCTGGTTCATCAACGAATGTCATCGCCTTAACGATTATCAGCGCAAGGATTTTTCATTCTCTTATTTGCGAACCAAAGACGGCGTCGAAGTCGATCTGATTATCGAGCGTCCAGGCCAGAGCGCGGTTTTAGTTGAAATTAAATCCGCGTCTAAAATCGACGAACGCCATGTGCGCAGTCTGCGCCATTTTTCCAAAGATTTTCCTGAAGCGGATATGATCTGCGCCTCGCAAGTTGCGACGCCGCAAGAAACGGACGGAATTCTTGTCTTGCCTTGGAAACAGGCCTTTCAGAAGATTGGATTTAAATTTTAATTTGTGAATTTAATTTCGCATTAAATTCGCGAGACTTTTTCCACAAAAAGCGGCATACTTCCTTATACGCGCGCGTTTTAAATTAATAGAATCTACAAAGCCGATGAGCCAACGAAAGAATTTTTCTATTCCGCAAAGGGCGCGGGCCGGATATCAAATCGGCGCCGCTTCAAACGCCATTGTCCGCAACGCGGTTCTAGATCAGCTCTTGAAATTCTCGTTCGGAAATTCCGGCGCCCTTGAGAATGGCCTTCAGCGTATGGGGCACGGCTTCAAGATACTCTTGGATGGCCGAACGGATATTTTCCAAAGCCTCTCGCCGCGTCTCTCCCTGGCTCACGCATCCCGGGAGCGAAGGACAAGAAGCGTCATACCCATACTCACTTTTATGAATCGCCACAAGAAACCCCGTTCTCTTCATATTCTGAGTGTAACATGAGCCTTCGACAAAGTCAAGAGAGAGAGAGGCGGATATTCGCCATCGCAAATGTCAGCATGCCGAGTATTTACTCTGAGTATTTGAGAGGCCTACTGATAAGCGTCGCAAAGACAAGATTAGAGTCGCAAAAATTCGTCGTAGGACAAACCAGACTCCTTAATGACCGCGTGCAAGGTTCCCTTGGGCAAGTCTCCTGGATGATTCGGGATCGTCGTTCGGCGACCGCTGACGGGATGGCGCCAGATTTCATGGCTTCCTTTGGCTTGACGATCAAAGATAAACCCCGCTCTTCTCAATTTACGGATTATTTCTGCGGGTTTCAAGAGTTATCGTGGAGCAGAAACAGGAATTTCCCAATGGGTTTTGAAGGCAGGGACCGAAGACCATATTGGCGGGAGTTCCTCTCCATTAGCCAAGCGCGACTCAATGATTTTACGGGCGACATCTTGGGCGATTTCTATGGTTTCGGCGATTGTCCGCCCCTGAGCGATGAGTCCCTGAAGAACGTCGCTGGTCGCCAAATAGCCCCCTTCTTCCAAAGCTTCTATGGTAATAGGGATCAAATGTTCGCGATTCTCGTCCATGGGATTAGTGTAACATGAGCCTTCGACAAAGTCAAGAGAGATGGATTGTTGCCATTTTTCTTTTGATTTTTGGCGCGGTTCCGGCTTTTGCCGGTTCTCCCATCGACACCGCATCAAACGAAATCGTCCGAAACGCGGTCAATCAATCCGGCAGCACGGTTAGCTTCACCGGTTCCCAACTCAACGCTGATTTAGGCGAACTTTCGGGATCAACCATCTCCTTTTCCGGCTTTCAGCTTTTCCCGGGGCTTCTTCAAATTAACTCTTTCCCGGGTCTGGCGTCGAATTTTTCAGCCGTCGCTTTGTCGAGCGTCGCCGCGCAAATTAATTGGAACGCGCCAGGAATTGACGGTTCATTAGGGACTCTCCCTAATGGCAGCAGCTATCATGTCGAATACGCGAGCGCCATTCCCAATTGGGATTATTCAAACTCCCAAATTGCAATCTCAACCGGCGGGGTGAATCCCGGCGACGCTCAAGGATATCCCGTTTCCGGACTTTTGCCCAATACAACGTATTTTTATGGACTTTGGACGGAAGATCCCTTTGGCAATTTGAGCTATCTCTCCAGCGGCGCGGTGGTGGCGACTCTTTCTCAGCCCATTAATTCTCTGAGTTCAAGCTTTTTGATGGTGGGGAGCAGTTCCTCAACTCTTGCTTGGGCGGGCTTGCCACAAAATCCCTCATCTTCAACCTCCGAAGGCTACGAGCTTGACGCCTCGACCGCTTCTGATTTTTCGGGAACCATTCTCTCTTCCGTCACTACCAGCGTCCTTGATTCAACCCTCACCGTTGCGGGACTTACCCCCGACACCACCTATTATTTCCGCGTCGGTTCTCTTAACTGGAATCAATCACCGGATTTTGTTTCTATCGGTTCAACGATCACTTCTGCCGCGCCTCCGACTTTAGCGAGTCCCGCTTTTACCATGGTCGGAATTACCTCTACCACCGTTGAGTGGGCTTCCAATGGCAACCCCACGGGAGTCAATTATCTGCTGAATCTGTCTACCGCTTCTAATTTTTCAGGAACTCTTTTCTCATCCACTACCCTCAATCTTTCCGCGACCTTGACCGGGCTTAACCCCAACACCACCTATTACGCCGAAGTTGCGGCAACCGGAATCAACAATATTTCTTCCGCTTTTACCGCCTTGGGTTCCACCATGACCCAGGCCTCTTCTCCCCAAACAGTAAGCCCCAGCTTTAACCCGGTTTATATCACGAGTTTAACCGTCACTTTCCAAAATGGAAGTCCCGCCAACCCAGTTGGGACTTTCTATGACGTTCAAATTTCGACCGATCCCGCTTTCTCGGTCTACTTGACCAGCGTTACCGCGAACTTATCGGCGGGATTTACCGGACTTTTGCCCGACACAACTTACTATTCCCAAGCCGCGGGAGAAAACAATCTCGGCGTTTTATCGGTCTATCAAAATCTGGGATCGACGGCCACTCTTTCAGTCTTGCCGGGAACGCTTTCGCAATCTTACAGCAATCTATCAGGCTCGGGATTTACATTGTCTTGGTCTTCGGGAACGAGCGCGACAGGGTTTAACCCCGGAAATGGGATTTATGAAGCCCAGGCGGCTCTTGATTCCGGGTTTACTTCCGGCGTGGTCGATGTCATTGTCAGCACCACTTCCGCCACCTTTGAGGGACTGACTCCCAACACCGTTTATTACACCCGCGCAAGAGCCCTTAACTGGCAAAATATCCCCACTTCCTACGTTGATTACGGATCTACTTCCACTCTGATTTCGGCTGTCCCCTCGTTTTTATCCGGAACTTTTTTAGTCACAAACGCGCTCGGCGTTTTTCAAAGTCCGACTCTTTATACCGACACGACGACGCCAAGTCTTCAGGTTCAAGTTCTCTCGGCTTTTAATCCGGGACTGTCTATCACCAATACGCCCAACACCTGGGCCATCTGGCATTTTGACGAAGGATCGGGCACGGTCGGATATGACGCGAGCTTGCACGGAAACAATGTCGATTTAACGGGCAATGTCGCCTGGCAGCCCGGCATTGTGGGAGATTCCGTTTACTTTGACGGCGCTACGACATATGGCTACAGCGTGAACCAAGTCAATAATCCGACGACTTTTACCATCGCCGTCTGGTTTAAAACTCCGGCGGGTTATGGTTTGGGCGGAAAAATCATCGGTTTTGGAAACGTCCAGACCGGCGCGAGCAGTAATTACGACCGCCATATTTACATGATTAATAGCGGGCAAGTTATTTTCGGCGTTTACAACAATGCAACTTATACCATTACAAGTCCAAGCTCTTATAATGATGGAAATTGGCATTACGCAATGGCGACGATTTCTTCCGCCGGAATGTATCTCTATGTGGACGGTCAAAAAGTGGGAACAAACGCGAATACCGCTTCCCAGGCCTACGCCGGATACTGGAGAGTCGGCTACGACAATCTAAATGGCTGGCCCAACGCTCCCAGCAGCTATTATTTCCAAGGAAACATTGATGAAGTTTTTATCGACACCAATGACGCCTTAAGCCCCTCTCAAGCCCTGGCTTATTACGAAACCGTCAAAAATTCTCATGAGTTAGGAGAGCCCAGCGTGGACATTTCAACTACGGCGGGAGACGCCGATACCTGGGTTCGGATGTCAACGGCGGCCTTTGACATCACCGGAACGACCGGCACGACTTCAACCCAACTGTGGAGTTCGACGATTTCAATCTCGGGCTTAAGCCTAATTCAATCAACCGCGCCGTTAGCGGCCACCAACCAAATTTTCTTTCTCGCCTCGGACGTAAAATCTGAAATTGGCTCTTCTCAATACACGGTTTTAGTTGATACAACGCCGCCGTTAGTCCCCAATTTTACTTCGCTGATTAATCCCACCACTTTTAGCTTGACGGTTCATGGACTCTCAGGATATGACGCTTTGAGCGGACTTGCCGCCCAGCCTTTCGACATTGAGGCCTCCACCGACCCCAATTTTGGCGTCGTCAACGCGGACTCCGGATTTATTTCAGGCTCGAGCTTTACATTTAATTCTTTAAACGCCAACACAACCTATTACGTTCGCGCCCGGGCCGAAGATGCGGCGACCAACATCTCCGCTTTTTCAGCCGCGCAGTCTCTCTCGACTCTCGCGCACGCGATTTCATCCCCCCAAATCATTTCCGTTTCCTCAAGCGCCTTTTCTTTAAGCTGGACAGGGCTTTTGCCCTCTCCCTCATCGGTCACATCCGAAGGCTATGAACTCGACGCCTCGACCGCTTCCGATTTTTCCGGAACGATTTTTTCTTCTACCACTAATTCCAACGCGCAAATATCGCTTTCTCTTTCAGGGCTCAACTCCGACACGACGTATTATTTCCGCATTGGAAGCCTCAACTGGGACGATGTTCCTAATTATATTTCCGCAGGAGAGACTTCCACATTGGCCGGCGCGCCGTCCGGACTCACTCTTTTGTCTATTTCAACCGACGCCGCCGCTCTCTCTTGGACGGCTGGAAGCGGAACAAATCAAGGATATGAGCTGGACGCCTCATCAACGGATTTTAACGGAAC
>DAHZHT010000002.1:233037-241248 GCA_027406905.1 Elusimicrobiota bacterium | reverse complement strand
AAAGACTCCTCTTGATTTGTTGCCCGCCAATCTTGAAGTGATGAAAGCCCTAGAAGGGGTCCGAAAATTTCCGTTGCGCGTTAAATGCGCGACGCTGGCGTGGAACACGATTCAAAAAAGTTTTCCTCAAGGAGATGGACAGTGACCTTAGGCGAGGAAGTGGTTGGCGCCAGATTTCGTACGGAAGGAAACCATGAGTGAATTGACCAAAGAAATTACTTTTAAAGAAATTGGAGAGGCTTTGCGCCCGGTTTTTGATCCAGAGATTCATATGAGCATCGTGGATTTAGGCCTCATCTACGGAGCGGAAATTCGCAGAGGAGAAACGCCGATGCTCAAGGTTTATATGAGCTTGACCTCGCCGGCTTGTCCTTATGGGCCGATGCTTCTTTCTTCCGCCCATAGCTCGTTGGCTAAAATCGTCGGGATGGAGGAAGTCGACATCGATTTGGTCTTTGATCCGCCTTGGGACCCAAAGACAATGGCCAGCGAAGAGGCCAAAGAACAGTTGGGGTTATTTTAGACGAGGCCTTTATGAAAATTACAAGTTCAGTTGAATATGCGACGCGCTTAATTGTAGCTTTGGGGAAATTCCATGGCGGGGATGCGGTCGCTTCAAAAAAACTCGCCGAAATCGAAAATATTCCGCCGGATTTTGTCGATCAAATCTTGATGCATTTGCGCCGGGCGGGCTTGGTTGAAAGTCGGCGGGGCGCGGGAGGAGGATACGTCCTTTCTCGGCCTCCATCTGAAATTAAGCTCGGAGACGTTCTGCGCGGAATGAACGGACGGATTTTAGAAGGTATCTGCGAAAAATATGAATCTGGCGAAAGAGGATGCCGCCATCAGAGTTCTTGCGCGATTTCTCCGGTTTGGAAAAAATTAGGAGATATTATCGAGAACTATCTTGATTCCGTGACAATTGAGCAATTGATTGCCGAACCAGAGGTAATCCCAAGCGCGACAGGGGCGCTGAGATGAATTCCGAGCTAAACACGCGAATTTTGAGCGCTTTAGATCAAGTGCGTCCCTATATCGAAATGGACGGTGGAAAGGTTTCCTTGGTTGATGTTAACGAGACGACCGGAGTCGTGCGCGTTTCTCTTAAAGGGGCTTGCCAGGGTTGTCCGGGCGCGCAAGCGACTCTTAAGAGCGGAATTGAAAGAGCGGTCAAATCCAAGGCGCCGGAAGTTAAAGCAGTTATCCTGGCGTGAAGAAAATAGACTTTCACACCCATTCCCATTATTCAGACGGCACTTCTCGTCCGGAAGATCTCGCGCGGCGCGCGGAAAAATCGGGTCTTGAAATTTTGATTTTAACCGATCATGATACCGTGGCCGGTTTTCCCGAATTGCTAGAGGCCGCCAAACTCTATAAAGTTTCTGTGGCCTGTGGAATTGAAATCAATACTGCCGATTCTGGGGTGCATATTTTGGGCTACGGTTTTAAGTGGGACTCGCCTTTGTTGATGGAAACCTTGTCGGATTTCCGGGCGCGTCGGCGTTTGCGGGTCGAAAAAATGCTGGGAAAGCTCAGATCTTTGGGGTTCCCAATTGATTTTGAGGATGTGGGCCAAGTGTCAAAAGAAAGTTTGGGCCGCCCTCATATCGCGGATGCCCTGGTGAAAAAGGGCTTGGTCAAAAGCCGCCAGGAGGCTTTTGATCGGCTCTTAAGCGGGGGAAAGCCCGGATACGTCGAGTCCTTGGGCCCCTCCCCCAAAGAAGCCATTGAACTCATTCGCGGCTTTGGCGGTTTCGCCTCCTTGGCGCATCCCCATATCATCAAAAAAGCCGAAAGAATTCCGGAGTGGATTGATTGGGGGCTTGAGGGCCTGGAAGGTTATTATGCCGATTTAAATCATCCGCAAAAATGGCGCAATTTAGCGCAAGAAAAGAATCTGCTTTTGACCGGTGGCAGCGATTTTCATGGTCCTGGCAGCGGGCGAGATAAGGTTTTTGGCGTTGAAATTCCAGATGAAGTTTACCAAGGATTTCTAAAGCGGCTGGAGGCGTGTCCTTATGGAATTTATCGCGCATAGAGGGGCCAGCGCTCACGCGCCGGAAAATACCCTGGCCTCTTTTAAAAAGGCTCTTGAGATGAAGGCGCGGTTTATCGAGCTGGATATCGCCGAAAGCCGAGACGGGCGCCTCGTCGTTATTCATGATGACAATCTCAAAAGAGTGGCGGGGATGCCTGGCCGCGTTGAGACCTATACAGCGGCGCAACTCAAAAAGATGGATGTTGGTTCCTGGTTCTCGGAAAGATATGCTCAAGAAGGCGTCCCCACCCTGGAGGATGTTTTTGAACTCGTCGGGAGAAAAGCGGAAATCAATGTTGAAATGAAGGGCGGGTGCCGAATTTATCCTAAAATAGAAGAGAAGCTTTGCCGTTTATTGAAAAGAAGGGCTCTTAAGTCCCGGGTTTTAATTTCCAGTTTCGACCATGAGGCTCTGTTTCATTTTAGAGCCTTGGATTCCCGAGCTCGCATCGGTTATCTTTTGGGGCGAACTTCTTTATCAAGAGCTTTTGAGGAAATGGCGGATTTAAAGGCCGAGAGCCTAAACTTAAGCGCGAGACAGGTGAGCGCTCAAATTGTCTCTCAAGCCCATCGGAAGGGGTTTAAAGTTTTGGTGTATACGGTCAACAAAATTCAAGAGGCCAGGCGATTGGCCAAGATAGGGGTAGACGGAATTTTTACTAATTTCCCGGAAATGAAAAATGAATTCTAAAACCGCATCAAAATCTCCAAAGCCGACGGCAAAAGATATCGAGCTTGAGGCCGAACGCCTGTTTTCAAAAGGTCTCGGAGATTTGGGGTATTCTGAAGATGATTTACTTCGCTGCGCGGACCTGACGTGGAAAATCAACGCCCTTAAGAGGGAAAGAAATGCCGTCATCCCGGCTCATGTCTATCAGCGCGCCGAGATTTTGCACGGAGTGGCCGATTTTATCGGAGATTCTTACAAACTAGCCCGCCTCTGCCAGGGAAATTCCTCCGAGCGCATTATTTTTTGCGGCGTGCGCTTTATGGCCGAAACGGCCAAGATTTTAAACCCGGAAAAAGAGGTTTTGTTGCCGGCCCCCGAGGCGGGGTGTTCTCTTTCTGAAAGTATCGCCCCCGAAGACGTTCGCCGTTTGCGCGCGGAACACCTTGGGGCTCCAGTCGCGACCTATATCAATACCTCGGCCGCGGTCAAGGCGGAGTCCGACGTGATTGTCACTAGCGCCAACGCCCCAAAGATTCTTTCAAAGCTATTTGAAACTCATAAGAAAGTCATCTTCTTGCCGGATGAGATGATGGGGAAAAATTTGGCGAAAGCGCTGGACAAAAAAGTCGGCGTCGAGCTTATTGTTTGGAAGGGAAGCTGCATCGTCCATGAAAATTTCGACGCTTCTTCAATTGCGTATTACCGGAAAATTTATCCCGGGGTTAAAATTTTAGCGCATTCCGAATGTAGTCCCAGTCTTGTTTCGCTGGTTGATTTAGTCGGCGGAACAGGGGATATGATGCGCTATGTCGAAAAAACCAAGGCTCCGCATTACATGCTTATTACCGAATGCGGGCTTGGGGATCTGGCGCGAACGAAATTTCCTGAAAAGACGTTTGTCCCGATGTGCCGCTTGTGTCCCCATATGCGGGCGACCGATTTAAAGGCTGTCTTGCGCGCTCTGGAAGATCCACGTCCGTTAAGCGTTATCGAGGTGGCATCGGAAATCGCCTCGCGCGCCAAGCGTCCGATTGAAAAGATGTTCGAGATGTCCGAGGACGGAGCCGCGCTTTAATGGGAAACGGCTGGGGCGCGCTTTCCGGGGCTTCTAAACCGGCTTTGGATTTTGACCCCAGTTTGTTTCCGCGCGTTCTTAAGGATTTTGAGGCTCGGCTTAGCCAGAACCAATCTCTTGATTTCGATTCTCTTTCTTTTCTTCTCTACGCGGCGGCTGAAAAAAAAGAAATCAGCCGTGATTTTGTGAAGGACAAATTATTAGAGGCCGCTCAAAGGTTTTCCAATCCTCAATATTTTCCTTTTGCCTATTCGGATCGGAATTTTTTTATCGCCTCTCAAGGAGCGCGGCTTTTCTTTGATGCCTTTTCTTTGTTTCAGATCGAGGAATTTAAGCAATCTGGCCGGAGCTTGATTGAATTTATGGACGGCTTTTATGATCCTCAGTTCGGGGCTTTTGTTCTCTCAAAAGAAAAAGGAGTGGGAAAGGCTCTGGACAACGCCTTGGGAGCCTGGGCTTTTTTATCGGCCTGGCCGCATCTTAAAAATCAGGAAATTCAAAAAAAAGCCGAGTGCGCGCTTAAATTCATTCAAGAAAAGCTTTATGATCCTTTACTCGGTCTTGTGAGCCAGTTTCCGCCCAACTCTTCGAGTTTGGAATACGGCCGTTTGGCGGATTCTTCTTGGGCCGCCCTGGCCTTGACAGAGGCCTATCTTCAAAGCGGAAACAAGTCTTATCGCGATTTCGCCGATACTTTGGCCAAATATCTTTTCCAGGAATTATGGGATAGAGACAAGGGGGCTTTTTTATCTCGCCCGGGCATGGAATCTTCCCAAGGCGGCGTTTCACAACAGATAATTTTAGACAATGCGACGGCCTTGGAGGCGCTTTGGAGATTAGGCTATTTAAAAGGTCAAAACACTTATTTTAAATGGATTGATTTGGCTCTTCACCGGTTTTTAGATCAAGCGGGTTCTAAAGACGCCGCAGTTTATCTCGCGAAAATTTTGGATATGCGCCTTCAGGGCCGAATCGAGCTTGAGATTGTCGGCCATGCTCATGAAACGGCTTTTCAAAAAATACTTGAAACGCTGGCTTCTCTATACGCGCCTAGGAAAACTATTTCTTTTATTAGTCCCGACGATCAAGATTATATTCTGGCGCATGGTCTTGATGCGGAGTCTTATCCGCGTCTTTTTGGTTGTGTGGACCTCAAGCGTCGCGCCGATACCGCGCGCGCGGACCGCGATTCTGTCGCTGAGGTCTTAAATTCCGCCTGGCCCCGAATTGGGGACTGTCCCTAACTCCAAAGAGGGGTGGCTGAGGGGACTTGAACCCCCGACCTCCTGGTTCACAGCCAGGCGCTCTAACCAGCTGAGCTACAGCCACCGAGAACCGCCGTTATTATACTATTTCACCCGAGAGGGGGCAAAAAATAGTATATTCAAGTTAGGATGGCTTTTTTAAAGAGCGAAGCGCCGAATTGCGACTGGTGTCCTCACAAGAAAACCTGTTTTTATAATTTCTTGGGAGATTCCGAATCCAAAAAGGCTTGGCGGGAGATGCGGGTCGCGTCTCGCTTTAAATCTGGGGAGATTGTTTTCCATGAGGGAACTCCGGCCCCGGGCCTCTATGTTATTTGTAAGGGAAGCGCGAAGGTTTATAAATCGACCAGAACCGGCCAGCAATTGATCGCGCGTATTGAGCTTGCGGGTGATCTTTTGGGGCATATTACGCTTTTGGCCGATGAGGGCCCTTACACCGGAACGGCCGAGGCCTTAGAGCCTAGCGTCATTTCCATGATCGAATCAAAAAGTTTTTTTGATTTCTTGGCTCGATTTCCCGATGCCACCCGCGCTCTTCTGCGGGAGTTGTCTCGGGACGTGCGCAGGGGGGAAAACAAAGCCCGCGACATCGCTTTTAAATCCGCCAAATCCCGCATTGCCGACACCTTGATTCGGACCGCGCGGCCGCAAGGGAAATCCTATCCCCTTTTCATCAACATCAAGAGAAAAGACTTGGCCGAAATGGCGGGACTTACTTTGGAAACCTCGGTCCGCACCCTTCATGAGCTTGAGCTCAAAGGTTTGATTAAACGCGAGGAAAAAAGCATCAAGATTCTTAAAGAAGAAGAGTTAAAACGCCTAGCGTCTTCCTCCAGCTAAGGGACAGTTCTAAATCCCGTTAGGTCCCAAAAATTCTGTCGCCAGCATCCCCAAGCCCGGGCACGATATATCCGGACTTGTTTAAGATGGGATCAATGACGGCGGTGTAGATGGGAACGTCGGGATGAGCTTCCTGGACGCGCTTAATGCCCGCCTTGCAGGAAAGAAGAGTCAAAAGGGATATTTGTCTTGCGCCGTCGGTTTTAAGAATTTGAATCGCCTCGCAAGCCGATCCCCCGGTGGCGAGCATCGGGTCGCACAAGACGACGAAGGACTCCGCTATTTGAAGGGGGAGGCGCACGTAATAGCGGACCGGGTTTAATGATTCTTCGTTTCGGTAGAGCCCGATGTGGCCGATGTGGGCGTTGGGCGCGATTTGGCTGACCCCGTCAACCATTCCGAGTCCGGCGCGCAAAATGGCGATGAGAGCGATTTCCTGATCGATATATTCCGCCGGAGCGCTTTTAAGCGGGGTTTGAACCAGAGATCGGCGCGTGTGGAGCCCTTTGAAAATATCATATGCCATTAGGGCCGAGGCTTCGGCCAATATGTGGCGGAAATCCTCGGGGCGGGTCCTTTTATCTCTTAGGGCCGAGAGCTTATCTTGGACCAGGGGGTGAGAGCAGATGTTGACTTTCGCGGGCATAAATTAATCTCCTAATGTCCATATTATTCTGTCACGGAGCCTAACGTTTTAATGACGACAGGTTTTTCTTTCGTCGGGTTTGACGAGAGTAAAAAGCCTTCCTTAAAGCGTGAGAGGGCCTCTTTGATTTTTTTCTCATCGCGGGCATAAAAAGCGGCGATGGGTTCTTCGGACTTAACTTTGTCTCCGGTTTTTTTGAAAAAATAAATTCCCGCGCCGTAATCTATCTTGTCTTCCGCCCGGCTTCTTCCGGCTCCCAATAAGACCGCCGTCTCTCCCGTTTTTCGGGCGTCGATGCGAGAGATAAATCCGGATTGGGGGGCTTTAAAGAGAATCATTTTTTTGGCCTTCGGGAGAATAGAAGGGTTGTTTAAGACGCGAGCGTCTCCGCCTTGGGAAATGATGATTCGCTTCATGCGCTTGAGGGCTTGACCGTTTTTAAGAAGTTTTTCCAGTTTTTCCCGGCCTTCGTCGACGGTTCTCGCCCTGCGGGCGATTTTGAGCGCCCAGCCCCCCAAAGAGAGCGTGCACTCGACAAAATCGCGGGCGGAAAAATCGCCGTTGAGCGCTTCAATGGCTTGTTTAACTTCAATGGCGTTTCCGACGGCTTGTCCCAAGGGCTCTTTCATTCGGGTTAAAACCGCGACGGCTTTGAGTTTCAACCGGCGGCTGGTCTCGATGAGGGCCGCGGCCAAATTCTCGGCTTCGTGGGCCGTTTGAAAGATGGCGCCGGAGCCGACCTTGATATCCAAAACCAATCCGTCTAAATTCTCCGCCATTTTCTTTGAGAGAATGCTTGAGACGATTAACGGCACGGAGTCAACCGTTGAGGTGGCGTCGCGGAGTTGATAGAGTTTTCTGTCGGCGGGGGCGATATTTTGGTTTTGGCCGAAAAGACAGACTCCGATTTTTTTGAGTTGAGATTCTATTTCGGATTTTGAAAACCGGACGCGAAAGCCGGGGATTGATTCCAGTTTGTCCAGGGTTCCGCCGGTGTGACCGAGGCCTCGTCCCGACATCATCGGAACAATCAGGCCCGCTTCCGCTAAAAGCGGCGCGAGAACCAGGGAAACCCCGTCTCCCACTCCGCCGGTTGAATGTTTGTCGATTTTCGGGCTTTTAATTTTTTTTAAATTGAGAATTTCTCCGGACTTGGCCATCGCTTTTGTCCATTCCGCGATTTCACTTTTATCCATTTTGCGCCAGAGAGCGGCCATCAGCCAGGCGGAGAGTTGATAATCGGGAACGGCTCCTTGGGCGGCCGATTCGGCGATAAAGCGCAATTCTTCGGGAGAATGGGAAAACCCTAATTTTTTTTTCTCGATAAGATCAATGAACCGCAATCAACTCTCCTAGGACTTTCCCGATTGAGCTTGAAACTTTTTCCCCTAAAGACAAAACTTCATCGTGGCTGAGAAGCGCGCCTTGGATTCCGCTTCCCATATTGGAAACCCAGGTCAATGCCGAGGTTTTAATCCCCATCTGAGCGGCCGCGATGACTTCCGGAACTACCGACATTCCAACCACGTCTCCTCCCAGTTTCCGGAACGCGCGGATTTCAGAGGGGGTTTCGTAAGACGGGCCGGAGACGGCGACATAAACCCCCGATTGAGCGCGGATTTTAAGCTTTCGGCAGACCGATAATGCCGTTTGGACCATCCGCGGATTATAGGCATG
>DAHZHT010000002.1:200389-233027 GCA_027406905.1 Elusimicrobiota bacterium | reverse complement strand
ATGGCTGAGATCGGGAAACATCGCCCCAAATTCTGCGGCAATGAGCCCGCGGAGAGGGTTTTGCCCCATGAGATTAATGTGGTCTTTAATAACCACGACGCTTCCGGGCTTTATTTTTTTATTGAGCGATCCCACGGCGGCGGTGATAATCAGGGATTGAATGCCCAAGTTTTTAAGGACGCGCAGCGGAAACGTGACTTCGGATAAGTCGTGGCCTTCATAATAATGAAGGCGCCCCTGCATGATGGCGACCGGAAAACCCCGATACTCGCCGAAGATAAGCCGGCCTAAATGTCCGGCGACATTGGTCTTGGGAAAACCGGGAATGTCCCGATAGGGAATTTCCCGGCGTTTTTCCAAGTCGGGAGTCGCTTTTGAAAGTCCGCTGCCTAAAATCACTCCGGCGCGGGGTTCGATACTCGTTTGCTTGCGGATAAATTTGGTTGATTCCTCAATCATCTCAAGATAGATGCGGGTATTCATTCGCTTTGAATTTTAGCACATCCGGCAGCGGGCGCGCCGTTTGCCCGAGGAGGAAGGCTTCGGGGATTTTTAATGAGCGATGTTTTCTTGCGCGGTCAAAGAAGTCCAGGCCTCATCGGCGGTGTCTACGATTTTAAAAAGCGAAAGGTCTTTGGGCGAGATGACTCCCATTTTCGAGAAAGACTTGAAATTGAGGATCTGATTCCAATATTTTTTTCCGACGAGAACGATGGGGACGCGCGGGATTTTTCCGGTTTGAATCAGGGTTAGGGTTTCAAAAAGTTCATCCATGGTCCCGAAACCTCCGGGGAAAAACGCCAAAGCCGCGGCTCCGCGGCGGAGATTGATTTTCCTGGGCGCGAAATTATCATAAATGAAGTTAAGCCCGCGGGTGATATAGGGGTTTGAAGCCTCTTCGTGAGGAAGGCGTATCGTGTGTCCGATAGAGGTTCCGCCGGCTTCAAAGGCCCCGCGGTTGGCCGCTTCCATGATGCCGGGGCCGCCTCCGGTGGCGACGGCGATTTTTCCGCCGCTTTCCCGTGTGACAATTTGTCCGAATCGATAGGCTTCCTCATAATATCTTGACATCTGCAAGTTTTGCCGCGCCAATTTGAGCGCTTCCTGAACGTTTTTGTCGTTAGGGTTGAGTCGCGACAAAGCCAAGGCTTTTCTGTGCTCGGCAAGGGCCTTTTGCCGGGGGAGAAGCCGCGCGCTGCCGAAAACGGTAATCGAGGCGGCAACGCCTCTTTTTTGAATTTCTTGCGGGGCTTCCACGATTTCGCGGGCGAATCTTTCGCCTTCGCCAATATCCGCCGCGGGATAGCTTTGGGCTCCATCAATAAAATGAGAGAGGGCTCCAAGGGAGTTTGACTTTTTTAAGGAACCGGCCAATTGATTGAGCGGAGAAGCCGCTTTTCGCTCGTGTTTTCCGAGGGTCTTTATAGATGTAGATTGCGGAATGTGTTTGATGCGAGGAGTTTTTTGAGTGCGCGCCGGCAAGAGCGCGGGTTCGGGTCCTTTTTCTAAAATGGGGGGAACTTCGGGCATTTCTCGTTCGCTTGGAAAAAGGGGCGCTTCAAGAGAATTTTCATCGAAAGAGTTCTCTGGTAGAGATAAGGAGTTTTGCGGAATCATCGCGGGGAGAACAGGAATGGCCTCATTCACGCCGCGCTCTTGAGGGGCTTCCAAGACCGCAAAAGAGGTCCTTGCGCTCAGAATTGAGAGGATCGCAAACAGAGAGATTTTGAGGCGGAGTTTTTGTGTTTCCATAACATGAGTATAACCTCATCTGAGATTTTTTGCCTGGGCCAAAGGGCCTAGGCCGAGTTCCGGCAAAAGGCCTATCCTTCTGTGTCCCTAAAAGGCAAAGAAAGGCTGAAACTTTTAGTTTATGACCCAACGCTCTTGAACCTTCGTCATAAAATTTGCGTTGGAAGATTAAATTTGTTTCAATAAAAGAGATGAAACAATACGGTTGGGGCCTGCCTCTCGGCGCGTCAAGTTACGCCGGAAGTATTGATTTCGGAATTTATCTCATTCACGCCGTCATGATCCTGATTTTCGTCATCTGGGGCGTTTTCTTTACCTATCTCCTTATTAAATACCGAAAAAAAACCGGCATGTCCGCCCGGCGCGATGAAGCTCACGGGGTGGTTAAGAGCCTCATTCCCGACATCATTGTCATGGTTTTTGAGATCGTTTTGATCGCGGTTTACGCGATTCCCGTTTGGAGCAAGATTAAAATCGACACTCCGCCCTCCGGAAAAGCGAACATGGTGGCTATCGAAGCTCAACAATGGTCATGGAATATCCATTACCCCGGACCCGATGGTAAATTTGGAAAGACCGATCCCAAGTATGTTCATTTTTCCAATCCCATCGGGCTTGATTATAACGACCCCGCAGCTAAAGATGATATCGTCATTGCCAACGAATTGCATTTGCCCGTGGATAAGCCCACGATCATTGAACTGACCTCGATGGACGTCATTCATAGCCTTTTTATACCGGAATTTAGACTTAAGCAGGACGCAGTGCCTGGAATGAAAATTCCCGTCTGGGTGACGCCGACGAAAACCGGGACTTTCGAGATTTCTTGCGCCCAACTTTGCGGTATGGCGCACAGTTTTATGCGCGGGAAGGTCATCGTCCAGAGTCAGGCCGACTATGATGCCTGGCTTAAAAGCGAGGCTCCGAAAGCGGCTGCGGCGAGCGTTCCCGCAAGCGAGGCATTTTAATGGCTCACGAACATCAAGATTCTCAGGCGCATAAATCTTTTTACAGCTACTTTTTTTCGACGGATCATAAGGTGATAGGCCTCCTTTATATAGTAACCGCTCTCATGTTTTTGTTGTGCGGGTTCATGCTGATGCTGGTCATGCGCTGGCAATTGGCTTTTCCTGGGAGTCCGATTCCTCTTTTGGGCCGCATTCTCTCTCCGAGTTTGGCTCCCAATGGGGTCATGACGCCTGATTTTTACAATGCCTTGGGCGCCATGCATGGAACCATCATGGTCTTTTTGGGAATCGTTCCCTTGGGCGTCGGTGGGTTCGGCAATTACGTTCTTCCTCTCCAAATCGGCGCGGAAGACATGGCGTTTCCCCGCCTTAATCTCGCGAGTTACTGGTTTTTCCTCTTGGGCGGGCTTTTGATGCTTTCTTCCTTTATCCTTCCCGGGGGCGCGGCGCAGTCGGGGTGGACTTCTTATCCGCCCTTGGCGATCATTAATCCCGGGCAGACGGTCTGGCTTTTCGCGATGGTCATGCTCATTACCTCTTCGCTTTTGGGGGCGATTAATTTCCTGGTCACTTCCTTTAATTTGCGCGCCCAGGGGATGAAGCTCTCGCGTTTGCCGATTTTTGTCTGGGCCCAGATCGTGACGGCGTTTCTTCTTCTTTTGGCTTTTCCGCCGTTAGAGGCGGCCTCTGTTCTTCAATTAATGGACCGCATCGCCCACACGAGTTTTTATTTGCCGCAAGGCCTGGTCATTTTGGGGATGCGTCATATCGCCTCCGGCGGCGGCCAACCGCTTTTATGGCAGCACCTTTTCTGGTTTTTGGCGCACCCTGAGGTCTATGTCCTTTTGCTTCCCGCGATGGGAATTGTTTCGGAAATCATCGCCAACAATACCCGCAAACCCATTCATGGCTACAACGTGATCGTCGGATCCATGATTGCCATTGGAATATTGGCCTTCGTTGTTTGGGCGCACCATATGTTTATCAGCGGCATGAGCGCGGTTTTAAGCGACTTTTTCTTGGTGACGACGATGATTATTTCGGTGCCGTCGGTCGCCATTTTGACGAGTTTTGTTTTTAGTCTCAGAGGAGGCTCTATTCGGTTTACGACTCCTATGCTTTTTGCCCTGGCGTTTTTGCCGATGTTCGGAATCGGAGGTCTGACCGGCCTGCCCTTAGGCCTGACCGTGACCGATATTTATTTGCATGATACTTATTACATCATAGGCCATTTCCATTATATCGTCGTTCCGGGTTCTCTTTTGGCGTTGATGGGGGGAGTCTATTATTGGTTTCCAAAATGGTTTGGGCGGAAAATGGATGACACGTTGGGAAAATGGCATTTTTGGACAAGCCTTATCTGCATGAACGGCGTTTTCTTCCCGATGTTCATTCAAGGTTTGGCGGGGCAAGATCGTCGCTATTATGATCCGATGGCGGCCTTGCACAGCGTTCCGACCCAGCCTCTTCATGTCGTCAGCTCCGCTTTCGCGGGTCTTCTTTTCTTGTCTCAGATCCCCTTTATCTATAATTTCTTTCACAGCATTTCTCACGGGGAAAAAGTCGGAGATAATCCCTGGCAGGCCACGACCTTGGACTGGGCCTGCCCTTCCCCGCCGCCGCATGGAAATTTCACAAAACCTATTCGCGTTTATCACGGTCCCTATGAGTATTCCCTGGCCGGACAAAAAACGGATTGGGCGCCTCAAAATGAGGAGGTTTTAGCATGAGTTCCGCGACTGCCGTTTCCGAACACACCCCGGTTCATCATTCCGGAGAGTCCACCGGAGTCACCAACGCCAAACTCGGGATATGGCTCTTTTTAGCCTCCGAGATTATGCTTTTCTCGACTCTTTTTACGACCTATATCGTCTTAAGGCTCGGCGCGGCCTCCTGGCCTCGCGGTTGGGATGTTTTAAATGTCCCTCTTGGCATGATCAACACCTTTGTCTTGATCACCTCTAGCGTGACCATGGTCATGGCATATGCTAAGGCGCATGAAAAAAACCTCAAGGGCTTTCAGACCTATATGTCTTTGACTATTTTTCTGGCCTTCGTCTTTTTAATCAACAAAGGAATTGAATACAGCGCTCATTTTCGCCACAATGAGTTTCCGTCTACTTCCATTTTTCATGCCGTCTATTTTACCTTGACCGGCCTTCACGGCCTTCATGTCATCGGCGGCATTATTGTCAACTCGACCTTGCTTTATCTTTCAAAAACCGACTTCGATCACCCTCTTTTCTTAGGCCGAGTCGAAGGCGCCGGGCTTTATTGGCATTTTGTCGATATCGTTTGGATATTCTTATTTCCGGCCTTATACCTGCTATAGTTGGAGGCAATATGAGCGCAAGCGCAGTCGCATCAAACGAGCATTCTTCCCATGGGCCAAATGTCCGGGCCTATATGACGGTTTTTGGCGCGCTTTTATTCTTGACGGTTGTGACAGTGCTTGTGTCTTATTGGCATTTGCCGATTAAGATGGCGGTGGCAGTCGCCTTGGCGATTGCGACTTTAAAATCGGCTTTGGTCGCCGCCGTTTTTATGCATTTAAAAGGCGAACGGATTATTATTTACGGACTTTTAGGCATGACAGTCTTTTTCGTTCTTTTTTTGATCGCCGGACCATCTTTCGACGTGGTTGATGTTGGCGGCCATGCCGTTCACGCGCCGGTGGCGATGCAGGCGGAAAAATAATGTCGCTTAAGAAATTTCATCTATTTTTTATAACGACGAGCTTACTATTAATGGTATTTGTCGGAGCCTGGGCCCTTCATCAGCGCAGTTTGGGCAAGGATTGGATTGGAACAGGCGCTACCGCCGTTGTCGGATTTATCATTGGGCTTATTTACGCGAATTGGTTTAGGGTGAAATATAAAAGCTTATGAGATTTTTGGCGCCTTTAGTCAATCAAATTGCGCGGCCTTGTCTTTCCTGTGCGGTTTGTTTTGGCGCTAAAGGCTCTCCAGAACTTTTGCGCGGGCTTATTATCAGCGGCGTAATTTTGCTCGCTTTTGTCTTTTCGATTTTAGCGGTCCTTGTTAAAACGGTCCACGATATGGAAGTCCGCAAAAATGCGGCTGACGCCCCTCGCCTTTCATGAGTGAAGTCTCTTCCGCGTCGCTCGAAATTTCTCCGCCCCCCGCCTCTTTTCATCTCTTTGCCGTGATCACCGCCGTTTGCGCTTTTGTCTTGGTCTTTGTGGGCGCGATGGTGACTTCGACCGGGTCGGCCTTGGCCGTTCCCGATTGGCCGCTTTCTTTCGGCAAGTTTTTTCCGCCGATGACGGGCGGCGTCTTGTTTGAGCATGGGCACCGGATGATTGCCGGCACTGTGGCCATTATGACTTGGGTCTTGGCTTTGTGGGCTTATTTCTCCCGTTTGTCAAAACCCGTCCGCCTTTTGAGTTATCTGATCGCTTTCGCCATTTTACTTCAGGCTATTTTAGGCGGACTCACGGTTCTGCTACTCTTGCCTCCAGCGATTGCGGTTTTTCACGCGCTACTCGGGCAAACGGTTTTTTGTCTTCTTTTGATTTTAGCCGACGCTTCTTCGCAATCTTTTCAATCTAAAATTGAGGCTTCTCAATCCGGGTTTTGGAAATACGGCGCGGCGGCGGTGACGGCTTTGTATCTGCAACTCCTTTTTGGCGCGGTTTTAAGGCATTCGGGAAAATACGGGTTTCTCCATTACGGTTGGTCCATTGCCGCGGCGATTTCGCTGATTATCATGGGAGTCGTGGGGATGAAAAGCAAGGCCAAGAATTTAAGAGGGATTTCGCTTTTTGCGGGGGTTTTCGTCTTTTTTCAGGTCGCCTTAGGGCTTTTGGCTTATATGCGCCGGGTGTCTTTGGATATGCAGCCGGGTTACAGCGCTGGGGCTTTATTGACTTCAATTCATGTGGCCTTGGGGGCGGCGCTTTTAGGCTCTTGTGTCGTGTGGACGTTTCGCGCCTATCAATTGAAATGATTAAAGATTATTTGTCTCTCTGTAAGCCGAGAATTTCTCTTTTGGTTGCCTTGACTGCGGCTTTGGGATACGTTTTAGCCCACGGGTCTTCCGGGGCTCATTTAAACTGGGCGATACTCGGCGTGACCTTAAGCTCTTCGGCCAGCGCCTGCTTGAACCAGTGGCTGGAGTTTAAGCAGGACGCTCTTATGGAAAGAACCAAAAAGCGCCCAATCCCTCAAGGGCGAATCTCTCCGAGAGCGGCTTTGGCCTTCGGCCTTGTCTTGGCTTTCTCCGGGTTTTTGATTCTTTTGCTTAAGTCAAATTTCCTGACCTTGTTTTTGACCGAGTTGACGGTGGCGGTATACGTCTTGATTTATACCCCGCTTAAAATGGCGACTCCGCAGACGACCTGGATTGGGGCTTTCGCCGGGGCGATGCCGCCTTTGATTGGTTGGGCCGCGGCGACAGGGAAACTCTCTCTTGAGGCGTGGATATTATTCGCGATTCAGTTTTTGTGGCAGATTCCCCATTTTCTGGCTCTGTTTTGGATGCATAGAGAGGATTATGCGCGGGCGGGGTTTAAGGTGATGCCGGCTCTGGACCCTGAAGGAAAAATTACCTCTGCCCAGATCGCTCTTCATTCCTTCTCTGTTTTGCCGGTCGTTCTTTTGCCGGCTTTTTGCGGTATGGCGGGAACGGGATATGAGTTGGCGGCGTTGTGCGTAGGAACCGCCTATATGGGTTTGGGCCTTAAGGCCAGCTGGGGACTGGAAAGAGCGGACACAAAGCGTTTATTTTTAGCTTCGCTCATTTATCTGCCCCTTATTTTCGGAATGCTTTGGATAGGAGCTTAAAATGGTGAAGAAAACTTTAATCGGCTTTGGACTCTTGATGGCGGTTTTATCCGCCTGCCAGACAGTTTCCCAGGATCCCGTCACCAGGGGAGATGTCTATTTTCACGCGCTGGGATGCATGCAATGCCATCAAATTGGAGATCAAGGCGGAACTTGGGGGCCGAATCTCACCTTCATCGGTTTTCGCAAAAGCCCAGAGTGGCTGACCTTGTGGCTTAAGAGCCCTCATTCCTGGAATCAGAAAACGGTCATGCCCAATTTTCATTTAAGCCAGGATGAATTGACCTCCTTGGTGGCATATCTCTCCGCCCAAAAAGGCCAGGCCTGGACCGACGCCGAAAGACCCTGGAATAAGCCGGGCTTGACCGCCCTTGAGCGCGGACATATCCTTTTTAATAAAGCGGGTTGCGTCGCCTGTCACGGGCAAGATGGGAGAGGCGGATATCCCAACAATAATGTGGTCGGCGGCCAGATTCCGGGTTTAACCCAGGTTTCATTGGGATATAGCCGGAAAGAACTCATCCGGAAAATTACCAATGGAGTTCCTCAGCCGGCTCCTGCCGATCCCAATAAGCCGCTTCCGATGATTTTCATGCCGTCTTGGGGCAAGGTTTTGTCTCAGTCCGAAATTTCGGATGTCGCCGATTATCTTTTGTCCTTGGGGCCTAAACCCTCTTCCAGCGCAGACAGTTTTTAGCCGCCCCAGCCGACTTTCACGACGCCCATTCCAAAATCAAAGACCAGGCGTCCGCCGAGGTATGCCGTGGAAAGAAGAAGCCCAAGGCAAAGCGCCCAGGCTATCAGTTGGGGCTTAAAATCTTTTTTGCGAAAAATTCTCCAGATTGACAAAACGCTAAAAACTCCGACCGTCCAAAAAGCGCGGGTTTTGTGATCGGAGAGAACTTCCCAGGCCTCAGGCACATGCGGGGCTTTGTCTTCGGCCAAAAGCCCAAGCCCCATCGCCACCCAAGCTCCAAGAGTTCCCAGCCATAAAAGCCAGGATGCGGCGTCGTCAATCCAGGTAAAGGCGGTTCTCTTTCGCAAAAGGCCGGCTAAGAAGGCCGCGAAAAATCCTATAGACAAAAGCGCGATGGGAAAATGGACGGCGATGGGGTGGAAAAGATAGAGAGGAGGAATTTTCATGACGAAAAAGGGACAGTCTCATTGAGACTGTCCCTTGTCTTTTGCCGAACTTAGCTTTTTACTTTTTCGACTTTGTCGACGATCAAGGCTTTAAGGCCGCCTTTGTGGGTCATGTCGCCCGTGACTTTAACCAGTTTCGCCGCTAATTTTTTGGCGGAATCATAGGCGGATTGCTTTTCATGGTTGTTGACCAAAAGGAAAAGAGATCCCTTCTTTGTCAGTAATCCCATGGGGGATCCGTCGGCCAGGCATTTCTTGGCGCACTCGGCGTGTTTGGCCCCTTTAGCTCCGTGGCTAAGGTAGCAGGCCAAATCCACGATTTCGCCGGTGATGGTTTTATCTGCGGCTTCGTGCTTTTCGCCTTTCATGTTCATTCCCTTCATATGGTCCATGTCATGGGACCAGGCGAGGGGAGCTGCGGCCATCATGGACGCCGCAAACAACGCGATCATTGTTTTCTTCATTTTATTCTCCTAGAGCTTCAGATGACTCATGTTTGAAGCTCCGATGATAGTTTATCATTTAGCTCAAGTATGGGTCAAAAACACTCGACCACTACGAGCTATTGGGCGGAAAGAAGGGATTTTGCGGCTTTGAGAACGATATCGGTCACTGCGGGACCGACGGAATTAGTCTCCTCATAATGATCGCCCTTGGGGCGAGGCTCCATGATGAGATCGCGCGTGACCTTAAAATCATATCCCGGAACCATGTATCCCAGCTCGTCATTGGCGAGCCCCGCGACGATTTTTATTTTTCCCGGAATTTCGCTCCACAGGTAAGGACCTTTCGGCGCTTTTGAGAGATCCGGCGGATTGGGGTTTGAGGGTTTGATGAGAGGATGTCCAAAGCGGTAGCGGCCGTGATATCCGCCGATGACCAGTTCCGGGAATATCTCTCCCGGAATGCCCAAAATCGTCAGAGGGCCGACGCGAATTAAGCTGACCTCGCTTTTGACCCAGGGGCTTTCTTTCGGTTTAAGGAGGTGAAAAGCGTGCTTGAGCGCGATCCAATAAGGGCTTTGTTTGAGCGGCGTGCCGTCTTTTAAAAAGAGCTTGTGCCCAAAAACCAGGGAATAGAGAAAAAGAAGGTATCGTGAATTTTGAACGGGAATCAGGATTGTTTGGCTTGAAACGGAAATTTTCGAGGCATTGATGGTCATCAAATGGGGAAGATTTTTAAGCGCGAAATCGGCGACGGCTTTTCCAATGCGATTATTTTCCTCCCAAGAGCCGTCTTTCCCTTTTGTTTCCTCGGGGGTGAGAAGACCTCCGATGGGGCCGTTGATAAAAACGCAGGTTCCTCCGGATTTTTTTTCCATGCGGTCGCAGAGGACCCCGGGGAAATCTGCGGTCAGAAATTGATTGGCGTGGTTGAGAACTTCCGCATGGCAGGGCCAATGGACGATATTGGCGACGGTTTTTCGGTCGCGGCTTTGAATATGGACGATGGAAAAATAAGGATCGATGACGACGGGGTCCCGGCTGTCGCGGCAAAGCCCGTTGGGCGGCAATTCCTTGGTCAGCCCCGAGAGTCGGACGGGCTTAAGATTTTGCGACAGTTCATTTATTTTTTTCGCGACCGCCGACTCAATTCTTTGGAGGTATCGCGAATTAACGCCGGAGACCCCGGGCCAGGGCCCCCAAAGCCCCAAGGTATCCGGGCCGGAATGATCATGAGTTGAGGCGACAAAAAGATATTTTCCGGGTTGGTCAAATCCTGAAAGTTTTCTTAAATCCTGGACTTGATTATGGAAAAACCCGATGAGATCAAGCCCGACAATCGCCAAGGTTTCTTTTTTGTTGGAGAGAATAAGGATTCGCGCGTAAAGCGGATCGTGAACGCCGACGGGGTTTCGTCCCATGAATCCATATCCGGCGAGATAGGTCTTTTCGGTCTTGATGTTTGGCGTAATATCGACCTTGCCCGCGGCGGCCAACATTTCCGCGCGCGCGGAGGAGGACGCAAGCGAACTAATGACGAATAAAGCCGCGATTTTTAACGACCGCATATCATGATTCTACATTAATATTGTAAAATCAAAAAGTTGAGCTCGTAGCTCAGGGGTAGAGCATTCGCCTTTTAAGCGAGGGGTCGTGGGTTCGAATCCCACCGGGCTCACAGGTTTTAAATATTCGCCCCCGTCGTCTAACGGCTAGGACGCGGCCCTTTCAAGGCCGAAACACGAGTTCGATTCTCGTCGGGGGCACCAGATTAATTCTTCTATTGACAGTCCTCTTCTTCTCCGTTACACTTTAGACGTTAAGGTGAAACAATCCTCGGGAATTTCCGTTATAGAGCTGATGGTCACCGTGGCTTTAATCGCCATTGGAGCGATGGCTTTTATCAGCGCTTTTCAGGGCATTAACCGCGCGTTGCAGTCGGCGAGAATGCGGACCATCGCGACGAATTTGGCTCAGGAAGAAGTCGAATATCTAAAAAATTTTTCCTACTACACTCTTTTAGTGACGACGTCGAGCTTGTCTAATTCCAATTTTACTCCCAATCTGACCTATGACAACTCCGCCTATCCGCCCCAAACCTTCAGTTATTGGGGAAATTCGCTGACTCGCGCGGTTTACATTCAATATGCGGCTCCAGTCGGCGGGCAGATGCAGCCTTTGCCTTATACTGCCAACGATCCCGGGCTTAAAATGATTACCGTTTATGTGTGGTGGAATGACGGAGTTGCTTGGCGGGAAGTGGAAATGCAAAATCTGTTGGAAAACCCCAATGTCTCGACACTAAACTCCCAAATTACCGGTTTTGTTTATGACTCCTCTTCCGGCAATAGCCCTTTATCCGGAGCGATTGTCAGCGTTTTGGGCAGTCCGCAGTGGAATACGGAATCTTCCTTAAACGGGAGTTTTAGCTTAAGCGTCGCCGCCGGCTCTTATACTGTTGTCGCCTCTTCCATCGGTTTTTTTTCCGCCTCTTCTCCTCTTTTGTCCGCGCCCTCGGGAGGTTCCGTGAGCCAAAATTTTTACCTAACCCAGATGGCTTCAGGGACGGTTGTCTCTGACAGCGTCTATTTCTCCGGAAATGTCCTCATTAGTCAAATCGTGGCCGACACAAAAACCGTAGTCGGAGATGGCAGCTCCCAAGATGTCCAGTATGTCGAGCTTTTTAATCCAACGACAGGAGTTGTCTCCGTAGCGAGCGATGTTTCCGGTCCGGGATGTTCCAATTCCGTCACTCCCTACATTCAAATGAACTACTACTGCGGAAATGGGGCCAGTTGCACTTCAAACGATCAGACCCCTATCGCCCTTTGTTATATTTCTTCATCCGTTGAGTCCGGTTCCTATTACTTGATTGCCAATACCACCGAGACTTTTACCGTGGCGGGAGAAACCGTTTCTCCCGACGCCTATTTCAAGAATAATTATTATCCCGACGATAACTGGCCTACGACGGAGATTATTCAAACGGGTCATGCCGGAGCGGTTCAGATTCAAGGCCCTGGAACTATAGGAAGCGGCGTAATTGACGAAGTCGGTTGGTCCAACACCGCTAATGGACATAATCCCGTTTTGGCTTGGGGTAACCCGATTCCTCAGAAAGGCGGAATTCAAAGCGGAGATCAGATTGTCCGGATGTCGAGCCCTTGCGCGGTTATCGCCGGTTTGGGACGGGCTTATGATACCCAGGATAATGCCGATAATTTTGGGTACGATACCACTGGAATAGGGGGAAGTTATTTTTTAAATCCGGTTTATGATACTCTCTCTTCCACTCAGGCCTTGATTTCCGGAGATCCCGCCATCGGCGGATATGTTTCTTCCGATGACGGGCTTTCCGCCCCGAGCGCTATCTTTGAACTGCTTTTACCGAATTCTTTTGATTCCATTTCTCCCGCCGGATATTGTCCATATGCGAGTTTTAATTTGACCAATGTCGCGACCGGAACCTGGACGGTGGTAGTCGCAAGCGGCGCTTATCAGCAGAGCGTTTCCAGCGTTACCATTTCCTATTCCGGGCAAACCATTTCCGTTCTCAATTCTTTTACCGCGCCGGTTTCTTCTTACGCTCCCGTGGGATTTTTGCCGCTTTCTTCGGCCGCTTTGGGCGGGTATATCGCCGGAACGGTGACGAGCGTTCAGGGAAATCCCTTGAGCGGCATTACTATTTTAGGCGGAGCCTCTAGCGCGCTGACTAATTCATCGGGGTTTTATTTTCTTTCTTCCTCGACCGGAACGGCCGCCTTGGGAACCGCTGTGTCCTTATCAGTCAACCCCAATCAGCAAAATCCGCTTTATGTTAGCCAGACAGCTTCGGTCAATGTCTATTTTGGCGAGGTGACGGTTCAGAATTTCACCCTTTCTCAGGGAGGGGAAATCATCGGCTATGCTACCAGCGGGATTTCTGTTTTGCCAGGGATTGTTTTTGTCGCCTCTAACACCGAAACTACCCAGGCCGGGACCACCGATGACACCGGACATTTTTATATTCCGAATCTAACTACCGGGACTTACACGGTTATTCCGCAACTTTCTTCCGGGCAAACCTCGAGCCCGGCCCAGGCTTCCGTCAATGTGGGCAGCGGAAATCTGGAAGTTTTTTCCGCGAGTTTTACCATCTCCGGAATCATGGGAACTTTTTCCGGCAGCGTGTCCTCCGGAGGAAATCCCATCACGACTGGAGCCATTATTATGGCCTCAACCGGAACTCTTTCTTATCCGCCGCCCAACATCACGGGATCCGGCGCCGGTCAAATTTATTACGCGACGATGAGTCAGCCCGATGGAACTTATTCTTTGCCAGTCAGGGGAAGCAATTCTTCGACTACCTACACCTACAATCTTCTGGCGATTTATCCATCGGTCAATGAGACTAGCGGCGCTGTTACTGTCGTTTCCCAGACGCAGTCGGGCTCGGTCGATGCCGGACAAACCCAGACCATTAATTTCACCGGATTATGAAATATCTTGAAGGCCGGCGGTTGCTCAGGGGGTACACCCTCATAGAAATCATGGTGACGGTCGCGATATTCTCGGTCGTGGTCGCTTTGATTTCTCCTTTGTTGACCAACATGACGAGTTTTTGGAGGTTGACCCAGGCGCGAGCGGTCATCGAGAGGGACGCTCGTGTTTCCATGGATTTAATGAACCGAGCCATTCGTCAAGCCCAGAGTTCGACCATTGTTCTCTCTAATTATCCCCAGCAACCGCCCTATTCTGAAATCAGCTTTACCGATATTAAGGGCAACTCCGTGTCTTTCTATCAACAGGGAAATTATCTCTACGAAAAATTTAACGCGACGGTCTCGATGCTGACGAAAAACTTGGAGTTTGTTTCTTTTACCTTTCCGGACACTTCGGCCCCCAGCATTTTGTCGGTGGCGATGACGACTCAGAAAAGCACCTACTTGGGCCGCAGCAAGGCGTTAGAGTTGTCCATTGAAGAAGTGCGGGTGATGAACTAATGAAAAATTTATCGAAGAATCAGTCGCGCGGACAAATTTCAATCGGGGCGATGGCCCTTTTGATTGGACTGATGATTTTAGGCGCCGCGATGGTCTCTTATATTGTCTATGAATCAAAATGGACCGTCAAAGAACAAAAAACGACCACGGCCTTTCAGTTGGCCGAAGCCGCGACCGAGCGCGGTTATTGGGAGATTAGCCAATTGAGTTCCCCAACGGCCAATATTCCCATTACCGGATACAATTTTGACCAGGAATATAATGATCTTGCCGGCGGGACCTACGCGATTCAAATCTCCAGCGACTCTTCAAGCGATATCATCATTACCGGCATCGGGCGGGACAATCTAAAAAAGGAAACTCGTGAAATCCAGTCTTTGTATGAAAATGGCGGCGGCGGGAAAAACGCGATCGTCGGCGGCGGCGGAGTGGATGAAAGCGGAACGAATATGCATGTCGAGTGGGGGGCGATTATCAGCCAAAGCTCGATGACAGCCAATTCTTCCAGGCTTCACCCGTCGTTGTGGAGCAGCGGAGAAATTATTCCCTTTGATACCAATAATACTCCACCCAACTGCGATTCTCCCAATTGTTGGTGGTGGCATGCCTATGATTCGAATTTGCCGCCGATGCCTTCTCTTAACTTCAATTATTATGAGAGTCTGGCCCAGTCCGAGGGTGTCAGTCCTTGCGGCGGCAGTTATTACACCAACGGAAATCGTTCAGGGAGCTGTAATGATTTAAGCGGGAACACTTATTACGTGACTGGCAATTGGACTTCGTTTGACGGCCCTATAGCGGGCAATGTCATTGTGTTGGGAGACGTGACGACTCCTAATGGAGCGTTGAGCGGGACCTCCATTAACGCGGCCATGCCGCAAAACGCATGGGCGCAATACTGCAATGATTGGAGTTTTTATCTAACGACTTATAACGACACCTACGCCCAATCTCACTACCCAAGCAATTGTCCGGGTCTCAGCAGCAGTTATTTGTCGTCGCCTTCTATTACTTATTCTATCAGCCCGGCCGTTCAGGGGCTTCTTTATGTGGGAGGCGATTTTACCGGGCCCAACGGCGGCGGCAATAGCGTTCTTGTGTTCGGAGTTTTAATGGTGGCCGGGAAGGTTCATCTCAATTCTAATTCTCATGTGTCTGTTTATTATGACGCGAATGTCGGCAATAATCTTAAGGTTACCAAGACCAGTTACGAGCGCGTTTCATGGAAAGAAATTCAACCGGTCTGGCCGAGCGGATTGCCATAGGGCAAGAATTTCTCTAGTCGCCAAAAAGATAGAATGGGCTGAACAGTTTATGAGAATCGTGAGCGAGGAGTCGCGGCGTGGAATTTGAGCTTGTCCTGAGAAAACTTTTAGAGGGATTTGAAGAACGCGGCATCCGCTATGCGGCCATCGGCGGCTACGCCCTGGGTTTATTGGGAGCGGAGCGCCTGACTCAGGATCTCGATTTTCTAGTTCAAAGCGAGGATTCCGAGAAGCTTTATCAATTGATGAGTTCTTTGGGGTATAAAAGAATTTTTGACAGCGAAAACGTTTCTCAATATCAAGGCGATATTTTTCTCATTTGGGGCTATGTGGATTTTCTTAAGGCGTTTCGGCCCACTGCCCGAAAAATGTTGGATGAGAGTCTGGAAAAAACCGTTCTTGGGGGGGAATGGAAGATTAGAGTCGTGCGAGCCGAAGATATCATCGGTCTTAAAGTTCAGGCCATCGCCAATAACCCTCTGAGAAAAGAGAAAGATGCCGCGGATATCGCGGCCTTATTGGAAATCGCGAAAATAGAAGGCAGGCCCATTGATTGGAAAAGAATTGAGGATTATTATAGGCTTTTCAAAATGGAAAACGAATTTAAGATCATCAAGGAGCGTTATTATGTTTAGCGAAGAAGAGAAGCGGGGGTTCCTAGAGGACGCCAATTCCCTCAAGCGCAGGGAAGATTTCGCGATCATGAGAAAAAACGTCATAACCCATCATCTTGACCCGGACTCTTTTCTCCAGTTTTTAACCCAGCTCAACCGGGCTTTTAACCGCTCTAAGCCTGATATCCCTTCGCACCCGATTCCCGTTGACAACGGGAAGTTTCTTATTTAGTTCCTTACGGCCACGCCTGCGGCTTGATGTCTTGCCAATCGGTTTGAACCAAGACCACATTTAAAGTTGGAACTTGAAGTTGGTCGTTATAGAAAACACCGCAGAAACTGCTTAGACAATTCGGGTCTCCCGCGGGACAACTGGCGATTACGGATCCTCCCACCCAAACCGCTCCGTTAAAATCCATGAAGTTTTTGATGATGAGGTTTCCGCCCACATAGGTAAATCCCCTGACCCCCACGGTGTTGACCCAGCCGCAGGTCATCGTGTTGGGGGGATGGCTTGGAAAACAAAATGAATTGGTTCCGAAGGCCCAGGTGGCGGCGCTTTGGTGGTATCCAATATCGGCGGGATATTCCCCGCTGGCCGGAGTGTCGTAGAGGGTTTCGGTAAATTTCTGATCCTGCTCCCATGCGTTGGCGGGAACATGGCCGGTATAATCGTAATCGCCTCCGCTATCGATAGTCAGATTTCCACGCACGATGACTGTTCCTCTCAAGCCGGTGTCTAACCCGGCAGATGGCGCGGCTCCCTGTCCGGCAAAGGTGACGTCTCCATCCCAATACCAGACATAATCGGTATTTGGCTGATTTTGCGGCGAGAGTGGATGATTCCAGGAATTTCCGAAATGGCAGGAAGAACCGTAACAGGCTCCTCCAGTTCCGGAATAGTGCGGAGAGCCGGATTGGCAATGGCCGCGATTGTCCCAAGGCGCTCTTCCCGACATATTGGCTCCGGTTGAGGGATCGGTATAGCGGGAGCTGTCTCTGCAGCCGTAAACATTGAGCGTATTGGTCGCGGCGGCGGAAGAGCGAAGAGTGGCAAAATCAAGTATTGGCAATTCTGGAACCTTGGCGTAATTGGCCCACCACTCGATGCCGTCGGTATTTGGCGGCAGAGGCCAGGTCGTGTCGCGCGGATTATTGGTCGTTCCGATGATGTCGCCTCTCGCGTATTTTTGCGGAAAATACCATTGAGCGGTGGTGTTGTCAAGAGTGATATTGCTTTGGGAAATAATGGGGCCCCAGAAAATGCTGATCCCCTTATTGTAGTTGACGTTTCCCTGGGTCAGAAGCGGGCTATAGACCGTTTCATTTTGAAAGACCGCTTCGATTTCGCGGAGTTCATTATTGGAATTATCGCGTCCTTCTCCGAAAACGGTAATCCCTCCGTTGGCGGCCGAGGTAATGAGAATTCGGTAAGTCCCGCCGGGGATATCGCTGTAGGTTTTGTCGAATTGGTATCCCGGGAACGCGACCCCGGCCGACATCGCCGCGAAAGTTCCAGTTGAGCTTTTAGCCTTCCAATAGCCGCGATTGACGGCCGCTTCAGCGAGATTTAAGGCCGTGGTTGATTTTTGGTTTTTAACCGAGGTCCGCGCTTCCGTCTGAACCCATTGGACCACCGCCGGCACAATCGCCAGGAGGAGGAGCATCAAAAGAAGCGCCCCGACCAAGACCTGGCCGCTCTTTTGGGCCCAAAGGCTTTTTTCCATGTTAATTCATGACCTCGACTTCTTCAGACGCCATATGAAGCGCTTTGCTTCCCCCTTGGTAAATTCCGGATTGAAAGGTGACTGAAACGGAAATAATATTCATATCGTCGGATCTTGGGAACGTGAACGCGAGATAAATCAGGTCTTTGGATAACACCTTGGTCATATTTCCCGATTGCATCTCAAGAAGATTACCATTTTGGAAAAAACTCATGGTCGTTCCCTGGGAGGTGGTAAAAGTGATTTGGGAATAATAAGGCTGGCTTGAGGAGTAGCGGCTAAGCGTAATTGTCGAACTCTGAGCTTGCCTTAGACTGCGGGTAATCACGTAGAGAATACTCCGGCCTTCTTCTTGGAGTTGAACCTTCGCGTTAGACAACATAAAGTAGCGATTGGCCTCTATGGTGATTCCAGCCCCCACCGATATCAAGGTTCCGACAATGGCGAGCGTGATCATCGCTTCAAGCAGGCTAAATCCGTTTTTCTTTACCATGATAGATTTTGTCCCGAGACTGTTTGGCCTTGGAGTATGGAAACGTTAGACAGAGATTGGGTGACGATGCTAATGGCTCCCGAAGGCAAGATTTCCGGATAATATCCGTAGATATTATAGGCTGGAGAGGTGCTTTGCCTGACTTGAAGGCTAAAGGTTCCATCTTCCTTGCTCGAAGTCGAGTAATAAGAGATTCCAGTTAAAGACGCGGAGCTGAGATTAGGCGGGCCGCTGGGCAAGGTGTCGGTAGTCACCACAATTAAAACGCCGGTGGATATGGGATTTCCTTTGTAAGTTACGTTTCCGCCGATAGTTCCCAGGGCCCCGGTGATGGTAAATGTTCCAACGAAAACCGTTTGGCCTGAAAGAGCGTTGGCTGAAACGACCACGGGATTTGAAACCTCGGTGCTGTCTAAGGGAATGCGGACGGTATAGGTTCCCGTGGCTAGGTTGACCGTTTGGAAGTGCCCGGTAGCGTCGGTGACTTCTTGATCTTGGGTATTTCCGTTAGAATCAATGGCGCTCATGGGAATTCCTTCAAGACCGTTGATCCCGTCCCGGGTCACCCATCCGCTGAGCCGCCCGCCTTGGGTCAGGATAAAATTGATTCCGCTTTCAATTTGACCCGGCAAGACCGTTATGGCATTGGAGGACATTGAAACATAATCGGCGTTCAAGGAAGACGGGTTAGCCGTGACATCGGTCATTCCGCTGGAAACGCGCAAAAGGTATCTTCCAGTTGAAGAGTTGGCGAAGCTATCCGATCCCGCGGCGGAAACTTCGATGGCGGTCGGTATTGAAATGGGGTTGCCGTTGGCGTCGGTTACGGTTCCTGAGATAAAGCCGGAACTGGGAGTTTGATTGAGAATGCTCATCGTGCTTGGAAAAACATAAATGGAATTGGAAGCGGCGATAGTGACGGTGTCATTTTCCGTTTCATAAGATGAACTGGTAATCACCACGCTCCAGGTTCCGGTCGCTACATTGATGAGGTTAAAAGCGGCGACCGGAGGATTTCCGGAAATAAATGCCTCGGTCGAGGAAGAGAGCCCGTCATTAGAAGTGATGACGGCTCCGGCGGCCGGAACTCCCGAAATCAAGGTGGGAGAAGCGTATTGCGAGTTGGCGGGAGAAATGGGGATTTGAGATATCCCAAGAGAAGGATTTAAATTTCCCGGATAGGCGAAATCGACGCTGTTGTTTCCTGAATTGTAGGCGGGAGCGAAAAAAGAATTGACGTAAGAGGGACTTGAGGCGCGCACGATTTCTTGTCCGGGCGCAAGCCCGCCGCTGGGCTGCGGGATACAGGTTCCATTACAGTAACTCGGATTATGCGTCGATCCGTTGTTGGTCCATCCCACCGCGTCTATGATGTTTCCAGACCCATTTGTTATCCAGATTGTTCCGCTGTGTCCTCGCGCCATGATGTCTTGAGTCGAGGGCGGACTCCAGTTGTAAGCGGAAGGCGTGCAACTGAGATTGGCGTTGTCGGCGTAATAGGCGTCGGCGGAAATTGAACTGCCGTTGACAGTAAAAGTCGTGGTGTTGGCGATTAAATAATACTCCTGCGGCGGGATATTATCCGTGACGTAGTTTAACGGGATGTCGGAACATTGGGTGGCATTATAGCCGGAAACGTAGTTGAGTTCGATATTCCCGTTGATCGCGATTGTATTAGTCGTCGGGTTGAAGAGTTCGACATATTCAACGTCGTATCCATCGGCCTGGGGGGTTGAAACGACGATTTGGCTTATGACGAGATTTGGCTCAATCCAAGCCTCCCCGGTGACGGTTCCGGAGCTCATCGGGGTCAGGGAAAAATTGACCGTGATCGTGTTGTTGGCGGGGACCGATTGGAAAGAATACCCCGTGAAATATCCCGGAGCGGAGGCGACCAGATTAAAACTTCCGGGAGACAATGAAATCGTATAAAGGCCGGAGGGATTGGTTAAACTGCTCCATCCGAGATCTTCCGCTACGTCTACATTGGCGCCGGCGATAGGGTTTCCCGTCGTCGCGTCCGAGACGGTCCCGGTCAGTGAAGAATTCGCCTCCACGGTATCCGGGTTGGACATCACGCTGTTAAGAGAGAGGTATTGCGTTTGGCTGTCTTGAGTCCAGGTCACGGTGACGGTGATTTGGCGCATTCCCGTGTCCGGAGTGGTTGGGGGAAGAGGGGTCAAGGTCCCATTTTTATCCATGATGACTTGAATATCGGTGTAGCGCGTGAAATTAACTCCGCCTTCAAGGATGGTTTCCGGCGGAAAATTGACCGTGTCGTAGGGCGTTCCATTGGACAAAAAAGAAGGGTTCAGAGTCGGAATCACGTTGGGGTAGGACTCCTCTTCTATGATTTGAATTTGTTCCTGCGCGAGGTTGGCGGCGAGGGTTTTATCCCGAGACATTTGAATCGAACGCTGAACATCCCGAAAAGACGCGACCAGGCCCAAGGTCGCCACTGAAAGAATGCCTAAGGCGATCATCATTTCAACCAAGCTCGCTCCGCCTTGGCTTTTTAAGGCATTTTCGCCTTTTAAATGCCCCATCTTAGAAGTGTAGCAGACAATTATCAGAAGTCAATAGAATTATCCTTGAGGTGCTCCCCCACGTACAATAATAAAGTGAAATTAAAAGGAGCCAAAAATGAAAAGAGAAAAAGTCGCAAATGGTAGCAAAGAGAATGGTAATAGGGAAGCTGCTTCCACTGTAAGGGCAAGAAATTTACTTTTTGGCGTCCAGCCGCAGAGAAAGCTGAGCAGAATTTTTTATTTTCTCTTGCAGTTTTTTGATAAATTCATCCACAGAGGGAATATCGGGCTTCTTTCGCATAGAGCTAAACAGACGATCCAGTGACGCAGAAACTTTCCGGGTGGCGACAAGATCGAATCTTTCTGAAGAGGGTTTTAAATCATAGAGAGCAAATATCGTGGAATGTTTGTCGTTATAAGTGAGGTCTTGAAGATTATAGCGGTCGGCAAAATTTTGGTATATCTGCTCCTGAACCACCCAATATATTTTTTTCTTCCACTTCTCTAGGATCACCCCTTTATTTAGTATCTGAGTAAAAGTGCGCTTCCAGATATCGTAGGTATTGAGTCCAAATTTATAGGATTTTCCCGCCACAGGTTTGCCCGCAGTAAAGTCTTTCAACCCGCTGACTAAGCCACCCGTGCCCGTGGTTTGTCCCGTTTGAAATTCTATTACAACGAAGTCTTCTATGTCGGATGAGAGCGGCTTATGTTTCAGCATCACATAATCAAAACTGCCAATGTCCGGTAAACGAATTTCTGAAAATAAGAGTATATTATCTTTTGTTTTGAAATAGTGGCGGGCAACGTCAGAGAAAACTAGATGTCCATCAAGGAATCGGCGAGGGCACAAAGCTATTTCGCTGTTTTCGATATGTGCCGTGCATACCCCGAAGGGGTAGTTTACGAGGCGGCTTTGCTTGTTGCAAATCTGGTCAACGAATGGGCACCAATGTTTCTTGCGGTCGGAAGTAGCTTTCTTACTTTGTGCGCTGTGGGCATATCCAAAGATTTCTGATGGATATTTTTCAGAACTCATGCTCCTAATGCCTTTTCCCACACTTGAAAAACCTCTTGTTCACTTAAAGACGTATTCAAACAGTATTTCAGCAAATCAGCGCAACAAGAACAAAATGAAGCACTGTCCCGTGTGTCGATTCGATCAATGGTTTGGTGTCCATTTGAACTTTCTCCCGATGTGCGAGGCTTAAGAACGAGAATAGAATCGTGCTTCAAAGATCTGAGATTACTTATATGTACAGATGTGGGATTCTCCGAGTGAACAGTATAGGCATTGACCAATTCAAAACCAGCATTTTTGAGAGACATCGTTAAATGCGCCCAAGCTTTTGGTCTCCAATGGTGAAAAGTGAATATTAAGCGACCGCTAGGTTTTTTTAAAACCCGATAGCATTCTTCCCAGATAGCAGAGAGAACCCGTGCGTATTTATTCCCATTTTGCTCTACCTCTGCGACGGCACTCCTGGTAACCTCATAATCCCAATTAGCGGCGTCAGGCAAAAACCATTTCAACCATGCACGGAAAAAATGCGACAAGTCGCTATATTGGACGCTATCAAAATAGGGCGGGTCAGTGACAACATGATCGATGGAATCGTCAGGCAAGGGAAGTTTAGATGCGTCCTGCTGAATTAAAAGGGTTGCTTTTGTGCTTGATCGCAAGGCATCGAATGAGCTTGCCGATGCGCCCGAATCTGATTCTCCTAAAACTGCTATTTCTTTCCAAGCATTACCATTGGGAATCCGCTCTATAGGTGTTGATGCCCATATCGTTGCGGCTTTAATGCGTTTTGAAAAGAGGAGCCCTAAAGTCCCTGATGCATTACCGCTGAAGACTGGATTATTTTCAATGGCTGTATGGGGAAAAGAATAAGCGTGGTGTGAGAAAACATGTCGTATAGCGCCCGGTCTACGTTTGTCTGAACCTTTATATCCACATAAGAGAGAATTGAATTCCAGCGATGTAGATAACAATAGCCCAAGCCAAAGACGGTGTTCTTTGGGAGCGGCGTCTAAAAGTTCTTTAGATTTTGCGATGTAAAGTAGCTGGCGTTGTGTAAATAATTCCGAGAAATATTTTATCTCCCGATTTGCCAAGTCGCTTGACTTCGGTCCGTCCGGAATTTCTAAATCTTGTAGAGGTAATTTAATGCTTTTGCTGGCACAGCGCCGAGCTTTTTCTAGTTGAGACATATCCTTTCCGTCTACTTTTTTAAAAAATTGCCCGTGAGTTCGGCACTGCCCTGATATAACTATGGGCACATAACGTTCAAAGAATGGCTTTTTTAGGAGTTCTCGGAATGATGTATGACAGTGGGGACATTCTTTAATACCCTTTTCATAGATTCTATGCGTTTCTACGTTAGCGGCGGGTTTTTCTGTGGTATATGGAAATCCCGTTTCCGGACAGATTTTAACTCTCTCACCATTGGATTCTTCTCTGAGGCACAGAGAGTCCACAAATATTGCGGGACCACAGGCGCACGTCTTCATTAATCCGTAAATGACGAATTTTATCTCACAGTCATTCTTGCATGAGGGGCACGTTGTAATAAAGAATCGCGATAATTCCGATTTTAATTTCCCCAAGAATTGCTCGAATGCTGAGATCTTGTCTTCGAGCCTTATTGGCGCGAGGGAAGCTTTTGCCTGCAAAACAGGTATGGGGTCTATATCACAGCCCACCACACAGGCGCCCATGCGAATTGCTTCATGAATGGTTGTCCCGCCACCCATCATCGGGTCTAATATTATTTTCCCTTTGAGGCCACCCGCCGCATAATAATCCTGATCTCCGGGTGAGTCGCATAGTTGCTTTAGGATATGTCGAAATGTCGTCCCCGAACGCCTCGCCCACCACTTATGAAGATAGGTATTCGGTCTGAATAGATGTTTATTGAATGACTCTATTTTTGCTAGGGTATCCGCCTGATTTACGGGAAACCCGGTATCAATCGCCACTTTAGTCTCAGTCCTCCTAAAGTAATTACGATTGACACCCCAAAAAAGTTCCCTTTTAGGCGGTCCTAAAACTGTGTTTCTGGGCATATAATAATTTATTGCAAGCTACTTGCTTTTCTTTTTTTCTTCTTCTGGCAGTGTAAGTATTGATCTATCTTCTTGATTTATAAACTGCATGGTTTTTGTTGCTTTTTGTATTTTCTCCATAGACTCCCGCACACCATCAGAGTCGTCAGATTCTTCCTTGGCTTTGGTTGGCGTTTCCGGCAAGGCTGCCCGAACTTCAATGTTATACCCCCGGTCTATTCTGTTGGCAATTTTATTCAGGCAAATCTTTAGAGCAGTAGAAAGTTCGTTGCGGCGTTCTTTATCAGGGTTCTTATGATACATCTTCATAATTTCGCTGCCAAGTTCATCAATGCTTTTTTCCATCATGGAATTAACATAGGCATCAAGTTCCTTGGTATTCTCTGCGGGGACCCCTTGTGTTTGAAGTTCTCTTCTCAATTTCTTTATTTCCAACAGTTTTTTATAGCCCTCTATTAGCCGTTCGATGGCAAGCGCAATGCAAGCTGCTGTACGGGGGAGCGTTCCTAGATGAATTAATAGCTCACTTGATGATAGGGTATGTATTTTAAAATCTTCTTTTTTACCAGAAACAATTTCGGAGAATGTGGATAAGATAAAATCAAATTCTTTCAATTCCTTATGAAAGTCGCTGAATTTATTTTCAATTGCTGCACGGGGAATGAGAATGCCGATCTCGCATTCTCCAGGCTTTAAATCCTCCTTCCCAACCCTCAAATTCTTAAATGCTTGAACTGCCTGATCGATGCCAGTTTTAAATTCTTGAAGTTTCTGGAACAAATTCTTGACATCCGTTAGCGCCAACGCATAAGTAATTTGATTCCGTGCGAAAACTCCTTCGATGGTCAGCTTAAGATTATTTCCAAGGACATCTTCTCCTCCAATTTCTCGGAGTATCTGTTTCCAAGATGGACTAAAGCTGTCGCTGGGGGCATCCGTTAGGGCTTTATAAACTTCAAGAAGTTGATTTGCGAGATTGTGCTGATAGCTTTGATTGGGTTGATTGAGCATCGCTTGAAGTGTGTTAACTACGGTTTGCAGTTTTCCCAGGGAGTTCGCTGTATTTAGTTCTTCCTGGACACTTTGGGCAACAGCGTATAGTCGTTCGGCGTTCATTAAATTATCCTAACATTCAGACAGTTCATCTTGATATTCTTCGGGGTTCGGAACTTACTACCCTGGAGGATATTTTAGCTTTTTATCGGTGTTCCTCAGTAAAAGATATCGGCGATAGGAGAGAAACTGATAAAATACAGAGGTCTCTATGAACCATCCAATCCGATTGGGCGTCGCCGGCGCTTTGGGGCGCATGGGAAGACGCGTTTGCGATTTGGTCTCGAAAGACCCGCGCTTTCATTTGGCGGCCTTAATTCATCGCGAGAATTTTGCGCGGACCCTTTGGTCGGATTTGGATCTCGTCATTGATTTCTCCTCGCCCGAAGGATCGCTAGCGATTCTAAAAAAAGCCGCCTTGGAAAAAATTCCGGTGGTCATTGGAGTCACGGGATTTTCTTCGGCTCAGATGTCTCAAATTAAAGCGGTTTCCCGCAGAATTCCAGTTTTCCTCGCTTCTAATTTCAGCCCGGGAGTTTTTTGGATGAAGCGTTTGGCGAGCGAAATCTCCCGCGCCCTGCCGCGCTACGATATGTCAATTCTCGAAATTCATCACAAGGCTAAAAAAGACGCGCCTTCGGGAACAGCTAAAGATATCGCTCAGCTTTTGGGCGGTAAGGCCAAAATCCATTCCTTGCGAGTTGGCGATATTGTCGGAGAGCACACTGTGGTTTTGGCGGGGCCTTTTGAGCGTTTGGAGATAACTCATCGCGCGCACAGCCGGGATGTTTTCGCGCGCGGAGCCTTGGAGGCCGCTTTCTGGCTGAAGAGGCAAAGACCCGGGCTTTACGGCATGGAAGATTTATTTAGGAAAAATGCGAAGGCTTAAATCTCTTGCTTACTTTTGCGCGCAATGGATCGGGGAAGACGATGATTCGTCGCGACCGATTTACGACCCGGTCCATTTGGCGGCGGCGCTAGTCGCGAGCCTGGCCGCCTTAGGCGCTCTTTATTGGCTTTTATGGACGCTTTTGGTTTATGACGGCGGCCTTTTCTCTAAGGTCGGGCCTTTTTTGCGTGTTCTAATTGGATCTAAAACCTTGGCCGATTACGGCTATCGCGGTTCTCCCTACCAGATGGGAGTGTTTCGCGGTTGGATCGGAAATCTCGGAGCGTTTATCATTTTAGTCGGGCTTGTGATTGTTTTGCACCGCAGCTATCAGGATGCGGCGGGAAGGACAAAAAAAGATCGTGAAAGCCGTTGATTGTTTTATCGCCTTGGGAAGTAATAGAGGAAACCGGATTTCGCGTCTTAAACAGGCCATTTCAGATATCGACAAACTCCCTGGAGTTAAGGTCTTGAAAAAATCCCGGGTTTACCAGACTCAACCCTTGGGCCCAAGCCGCCGAGATTTTCTCAATTGCGCGCTCAAAATAAGAACGACAAGAACGGCCCTGGGGCTTTTAATCGAGTTTAAGCGCCTTGAGTTTTTGTCGGGACGCAAGCCGGGAAAGCGTTGGGGGCCAAGGCCTTTGGATATTGACTTAATTACTTACGGAAACGCGAGAATCAAAACTCCTTGGCTAACGGTTCCACATCCCGAGGCCGCGAAAAGGGCTTTTGTCTTGGTTCCGTTGTCTGAAATCGCCCCCAGGATAAAATTAGCTTCTCGCGCGACGGTTCAAGAAGCCTTGTCTCGGTTGAAGGATATTTCCGGAACTGTTAAATTATTCTCATGAAAACTCCTTTGTCCCTTATTGAAATGAAGAGAAAAGGCGAAAAAATCGCCGCCTTAACGGCCTATGATTATCCCACGGCCCAAATTGTCAGCTTAAGCGGCGTGGATGTTGTCCTGGTTGGAGATTCGTTGGGGATGGTGAAGCTGGGTTACGAGAGCACTCTTCCAGTTTCAATGGATGAAATGATTCACCATGTCAAGGCCGTCAAACGTGGAATTTCCGGACCGCTTTTGGTCGCGGATATGCCGTATCTCAGTTATGAAATAGAGCTCAAGGAAGCCCTTAAAAATGCCGGGCGCTTGATTAAAGAAGGCGGAGCCCAGGCGGTCAAAGTCGAAGGGGGAAAAGCGATCGTCCCTGTCGTTAAGGAGCTTTTGAAAATCCATGTTCCCGTGATGGGCCATTTGGGGCTAACTCCACAATCTGTCAATCGCCTGGGAGGATACAAGGTCCAAGGGCGAGATTTAAAGGGCGCGGAAAAAATTTTAGCGGAGGCGAAATTGCTTGAGAAGGCGGGTGTTTTTGCCCTGGTTTTAGAATGCGTGCCGGCTGATTTGGCGAAAAAAATCACGGCGGCTGTTTCGATTCCCACGATTGGAATTGGAGCCGGTCCTTTTTGCGACGGTCAGATTTTGGTCTGCGACGATTTGTGGGGCCTCAGCGCGGGTCCCGCGCTTAAATTCGTCAAACGCTACGCGAATTTAAGGGAGATCATGATTGAATCGGCCCAGCGCTATTCCCAAGAAGTCAGGAAAGGCGCTTTTCCCGCTTCCGAACACTCCTTTTCGTCGAAAGGATAAAATGGGCGTTTTTTCCCTTGAGCGCCCGCGCCGGATTTTGATGTTTTATCCGCGCCGCATAGGCGATTGGGTCGTCGTTACGCCCTTTTTGCGCGGCTTGAGGGAAAAATTTCCCGAGACCGAAATCGTCGCCGTCGCTTCGGCTAAAAGCGCGGCGGTCATGCCGCTGATTCCCTTCATTGACCGATTTCATGTTTTGGGCCGCCCTGAAAATATCGGGCAAAATCTCAGGCTGTTAAAATTTTTGTTTACCTCGGGGATTTGGGACCTTTATATCGATCTCGATCCCAATCCCGCTTTTTCCCGCGGCGGCTGGATTTTCGCGCAATTGACTCGCGCTGAAATCAAGGCGGGGTTTGAGAGAATTGGAAACGAGAAGTTTCAGATTCGAGTTCATCTCCCGGAAGGGGAATGCCCGATGCTTGAGAGATACGCTATTCTTGCACGGGAGATGGATATCCCGTATCAAGCTCGTCCAGAATTGCGCGTATTTTCCGAAGATGAAAAACTGGCCGAGCGTGAAATTCAAAACTTAAATCTTGCGAGGCCCCGAATCTTGATTCATCCCGGAGATTTGAAACGGGAATCAGGGGTGCGGTGGCCGATGGAAAAATTCGCGGATTTGGGAAAGCGCCTTCGTTCTGAAAATTTCTCACTTTTTTTCCTTGCCGGCCCGGGAGAAAGGCCCTGGGTCGAAAATTTGGCCGCTCAAATCGGAATAGAACCATCCTATGTTATCGGTCCCAGGCCTTTAAAAGAAGCCGCCGCCTTTATTAGGCAAGCGGACTTGTTTGTCTCCAGTCTCAATGGTTCTTCTCATGTCGCCGCGGCTCTGGGGGTTTCAACCCTTTCCCTTTACATGGGTTATGATTGGAAGATTTGGCGTATTACGGGCGACCGCCATTTGGGGCTGGTGGGAGAAGAGAGAAATTGTCGCGCCATTGCTGTCGAACAAGTCTACGCATCCATCAAGAAAACTACGGAGAGGACATCCTCAAAATGAAGCGTCCCGGCGTCGCGGTTTTAGTTCGAGTTCATCAGAGAACCACGGACCTTAAGGTATGTCTTGAAGTCATTCGCAAATATTGGAAGATTTATGATTATCATGTCGTCGTTGTTTCTAACGGCGTCAAGAAGGGATACGACATTTCGGATGAAATTCGCGCTTTAGCCGATAAAGTTATAGAGTTAGAGCCCCTGGAACATATTTCAGGTTCTTCCCAACTTCTTCTCGAGGGGCTTCAATTTATTCCAGATCAATTTAAATACGCCGTTTTGTTGGAAGCCGACACCTGGGTTTTTTCAGATAGGCTGGTTGATAAATATATTCGATTGATGCAGGCCAAAAAAGCGGTTTGGGCGAGCGCGGAATGGATCAAGAAGGTGCACTCGCTTGCGTTGGATTTTGCGATCGTGGAAATGCGGTTTCTAAAAAACAACCCCGATATTTTTAAATTTAAAAAAACGCCCGAAACTTTTGTCTGCAATTGCCTGCGTTCTCGTCAGGGTCGCTATCTATTTATTTCTGAATGCATGCCTGTTCACTTCCCGAAATTTATGCGCTTGTTTTATAATTCAAAAACGGGGAGAATGCATAGTTTTAGCCGAGCGCAGATGGTGACCCATCACTTGGAGCATCTTGACGGAGGAATGGAAGAGAAAAAAAATCTCGCGAATATCGCCGCCGGATTTAAGGCATTCAATACAGGGCAGACTCCGAGTGAAATTCGAGCCGGGAGATTGAGGCTCAAACTCGTGGAATCGGCGATGAAAATTATGCCTCAATCCCGTTGGCTTAAACCCAAAAAAACCCAGGGGATGGATTAAAAACAGAGGTTTGAGTTTGCTTTTCCCAAATTTAGTTATAATGAAGTTATAGTGCGCATTTTGTAATACTTGGTCTGGGAGGTGCTTTATGAGTAAGGTGGCGATAGTTCAAAATGACGTGGCCGAGTTCAAGCCGGCGGCCAAACAGTTAAGAGTGGATATTATTCGCATGATTGAGGCCGCTGGTTCCGGACACCCCGGAGGGTCTTTATCGGTTATCGATCTTCTGACGGTTCTTTATCTGAAATTTTTACGCCATGATCCCAAGCGCCCGGATTGGCCGGAGAGAGATCGCGTGATTCTCTCGAAGGGACATGCCTGTCCCGCCCTCTATGCGGTGATGGCTTATACCGGATATTTCCCTAAGGAAAATCTAATGACGCTGAGAAAACTGGGAAGCCCCCTTCAGGGTCATCCCGATCGCTTGAAACTTCCCGGCATCGAATTTTCGAGCGGCTCTTTGGGCCAAGGCCTCTCGGTGGGGATTGGAATGGCTCTGGCCGCGAAATTAGACAAGAAGGATTTCAAGACCTATGTCATCTTGGGCGACGGCGAGATTCAGGAAGGGCAATGCTGGGAGGCTTTGATGGCGGCTCCAAAATTTAAGCTCGACAACCTGGTCATGATTCTGGATCACAATAACGGGCAAATTGACGGACATGTAGATGAGGTGATGCCTATCGATCCGATGGAAGACAAGCTTAAATCTTTCGGCTGGGAAGTTTCAGCCATCGACGGCCATGATTTCGCGCAGATTGAGAAGGCTTTCACTCAAGCGCAAAAGGCCGGTGGAATGCCGCACGCCATTGTCGCTAAAACAGTCAAAGGCAAGGGCGTAAGTTTCATGGAAAACGTCATTGCTTGGCACGGAAAGGCTCCTAATAAAGAGGAAGCGGACCGCGCCGTGGAGGAAATACTCAATGCCTAAAGCGACTCGTGAATCTTTCGGAGAAGCGCTGTCGGAGTTGGCTCCGGCCAATCCCCAGCTGGTGGTTCTGGATGCGGATTTGTCCAAATCCACAATGACCCAGGATTTTAAGAAAAAATTTCCGGAACGCCATTTTGATTTCGGAATCGCCGAGCAGAATATGATCGGCGCGGCGGCGGGTCTGGCTTTGTGCGGGAAAGTTCCCTTTGCCGCTAGTTTCGCCTGTTTTTTGATCGGGCGGCTTGAGACAATTCGCATTGCCGTCGCGTATAACAAGACCAATGTCAAGTTGGTTGGAACGCATGCGGGACTTGGAATTGGAGATGATGGAGCTTCTCAAATGGGGCTGGAAGATATCGCGGCCATGCGGGCTCTTCCCAATATGGCGGTCTTGCAGCCCGCCGACGCGGTTGAAACCAAACAGGCGGTTGCTTGGGCTTTGGCTAATAACGGCCCGGTTTATTTGAGGTTGACCCGCCAAAAACTTGAAGACGTTCACGACGCGAACTATCGTTTTGCCTTTGGCGTTCCCGATATCGTCTGGGAGCCGGAATCAAAACCTCGGCATTACCAAGCGACGGTGTTTTCTTCCGGCGGGACGGTGGGGCCGGCGGTTCATGCGGCCAAAGGCCTCTTGGAGAAAGGGTTTAAAGTGCGGGTGGTCAACGTGGCGACCTTGTCTCCCTTTGGCCCCGATTCTATCGAGAATTTCGCGTTGGACAGCTCTCGCTTCGTTACGGTGGAAGATCATAATATCAATGGCGGATTAGGGAGCGCCGTTTGTGAAGCCGTGTCCCAAATCAAAACCCCGGTCCAGGTCGTGAGGCTGGGAGCGCATTCCTTCGGGGAATCGGGAACAGGGGAAGAACTTTATCATAAACACGGCCTTTCCGCTCCGCATATTATCGAGGCCTGTCTTAAAAATCTCGATTAGCGCTTTGAGCTATAAATTCTTTTGAGATACTGGTTCTTTGACGGGAAGGGCCCGACGGGGCCGTTTGAAGAAGAAGAACGCAAGAATCTCCCGGGCTTTAACGCCAAGAGTCTCATTTGCCCGGAAAACGCGCAGAGTTCCAACCAATGGAAACCAGCTCAATATTATCTCATTAAGCCGCCTCCGCAAAAAGCGCGTCCGGAAGCCCAGCTTCCCGAAAAAACCCGGATGGGCCGTTTGGCCGATCTGGAAGAGGCCGAGACGGCGAAAAAAGACGAAGAAAACGACTCTCAAAAATCTCAAGAGCAAAATCCGCCATCTCGGAAAACGGGGCTTAAAATACTCTTTTTGTCTATTCTGCTTGCCTGCGCCGTTTATTTTTCTCCAAAACTCATTTCTTTTTTCAGTTCTCGCATCCAAGCGCTCAAGTTGCATTCCGTAGCTCCTTCCCAGACTCAAGATATGGGATCTCAGGCTGTTGAAATAGTCAAGGCTTTTCCCATCATGCCTCCAAATAGAAATTACCCGAGACGAATCGCGGATGTCCTATTGCCTTCAAAATGGAAAACTCCTAAGACCTTGGGTGAGTTGCTTGAAGAAAAAGCGCTAGGCGCTCTTTCTCTTGAGACCCTTATCCTTTTGAAAGCGGAGGGCTTAAGCCCTATTTCCGGAGAAATATCAATCGCTCAAAATCCTCAAGAGTGGAAAAACAGGGGAGGGGCTTTTCTTGAAAAAAATCTGGCTTTTCAGTGGAGCTCTTTTTCTCTCCCCAATTCTCATGTTCGCGTGGAAGCGTCTTCTCCATCGCCATGGTCCCTGTCCGGCGGAAAAGACGTTTTTGATTGCGACGTTCAAAATAAGACCCTTAAGCCCCTTAATTTTAATGCGTGGCTTGATTTGAATCCCCATGCGGCCAAGGTTTGGGCGGCTCAAAACAGGTTTTTTTGGAATGCTATCGATGAACCGCTGACGGAGGCCCCGGCGTATTCTTTAACCGATATGGCTCGAAAATCTAAGGCTCATAAGCCTGTGTTCATTCCGGCGCCCGCAAGGCCTTCTTCTCTTCCGCGCCCTATTTCTCCGGCAAGCCAAACTCCTAAACCCGCAAAAGCGGTTTTGCCCAAAGCTCCCGCAAATTCCGGGAGTCCGCACAAAAATGCCGCGAATATGAGCTTAGATGAGCTCAATCGCTATCTCAATCGCGGACAGGGTCAAACTCCGGGTTCTAATCCCTCTCAAAATCCACAGTAAGGCCCAGAAAAGCTCTAGGCCTTTGGACCCAGGCATTAGAGGCGTTTTTCGCTTATCCTTTAAGCATGAGGAAAATGATAGCGGCAGCGCTTCTCGCTCTAGAAGTTTCCGCTGCCCATGCGCAGTTGAGTTCGGTGATCTCCGGAGCTTCCTTGCCCACCGATAAGCGCCAAAGTTTCGCGAGAGTCAAAGTTGTTCCAAAGAGAAACCCTGTTCAGAGAGACAATCTTGAAGGGCTTAAGCGTTGCCGGAAAAATGTCTCTTCAACTCATTTTGATTGTTTGAGAAGGGAAATATCAAAACTGGGGAAAAAATC
>DAHZHT010000002.1:24793-200379 GCA_027406905.1 Elusimicrobiota bacterium | reverse complement strand
AGTTTATGTGCCAAAGCCCGTTTCTTTATATAGACCCCAAGCGAGCCTTTCTTTGAGCGCCAAGTTTTTATCCCCCAAGGCCTCTCATTTTTATTTTCCAAAGCAAACCGCAGTCGCGGTTAAAAAATCAAACTCTTCTATTCCGGAACCTTTAATTCAAAAAGTGCTTTCTGATGAGAACCCCACTGCAATTGCGCGCGCAAACTCATTGAGCCGGATGGGAAATCAGTTTTTATCCGCTGTCAGGAGAGTGAAAACTGGCGTTCTAAAAATTCCAAGCTATATCGAGAGCTTGGTTGGCTACTATTCTCAAAAATATTCCGTTGACCCTAATTTGGCCTTGGCGATGATCAAACAGGAAAGCGGAGGCAACCGCTACGCGGTTTCAAAAGTAGGGGCGATGGGGCTTGGACAATTGATGCCTCAAACCGCTCGTCGTTTTGGAGTCGCTAATCCCTTCGATCCCAGGCAAAATATTGAGGGGATGATTCGCTATTTGAAATTTTTGCGGCAGAAGTTTCATAATGATGAGGTTTTAATGGTCGCGGCTTATAATAGCGGCGAGGGAAGAAAGGCTTTTCGCTATGGTCTTATTCCGCGCTTTCATGAAACCGTCGATTACGTCAAAAAGGTTTTCGGAAATTATTTTCGCTTAACCGGCGAGAAAGTCGACTATAAAAACCGGATAGCGCCGCGGCATCTTGAGGCTTGAGCGCGCCTAATCAAAGGCGTTTTCGATGTGTGCTAGATTGTCTCCATCGAAAGTAATGACGTCAAAACGAACGGGAGAGTCCAAGCGGTTTTTTTGGAGATAAAGAAGGGCCGTGCGCTTAATTTTTTCTTTTTTAGAGGCGTTGATTGTCTCTGCCGCCGATCCGAATGTGGAATAGGAGCGGGCTCTTACTTCTACAAACACGATTAACTCATTTCTTTGGGCGATGATGTCGATTTCACCGCCTTTCCAGCGGAAATTTCTTTGGAGAATTCGGTACCCCTTTCGCGTCAGATGTCGAGCGGCCGCTTCTTCTGATTGCGCGCCTTTTTCTCTGCGGTCCATCCGCTGCTAAGATTTATCAACGGCCTTTCCATAAAGACGGGCTTTTAAGAAAGCTCATCGCGTTGGTCTTTAGATTAGAAGAAGCATTGGCGACATGAATCGAGGGCGGCAATTCATCTGGCGAGGGTTTATACCAGCACAAAGGCCGAATTCCTGAAGAGTATCCTTGGGAAAGAACGCAAGCCCCAACGGCGGGGTCGGTGTTGCTCATATCGATTAAATAAGACTTGTTGCAGAGAGCGCCTTGAAAATAGGTGTCTAACCGGCATTGGGCGGCGGGGTGGTCATCGTTGGTTTGACTGACGATATGGGGATCCGGCGTATAGAAATGAAGAGGCTTATGATCCCTTGTCAATTCCGCCAAAAGCCCTGAAACGGAAAGTCCGGCCATGGCTTCACGCACGCAAATTGAAATTTCTCCTTGATTGTTGGGATAAGATTTCGCGCAGGCTTTTCTAACGAAGGCAGAATCTTTATTGCCCCAAAAACGGGTAAATTGAGCGGACCCAGAATCTTTAAAAACGCGGTGGAGGCATTTAGAGGTTGAAAAATAATCGGCTTCCCCTTCATCGGAAGCCCAATCGTCCCCGCCGCCATATTTGGGCGCTCCGCCTAAATGGTGTCCCATTTCATGACAGGCGACCAGGGCAAAACCATCTTGGGTCATATGTTTATCTCGCGCCAGACCTCCATAGCTGTTGATGATCCATTGCCCGTTGACTTGTTCGGCATCGGAATTAACGGTCGGGTCACTCCATAGACGGTTAAAGACCAGGGTTCCGCCATGGGCGGCGACAATCGGGGCATAGACGGTCTCGACCTCGTCAATGACCTCGTTAAATTGTTTTTCCGTGATGCCGCTCTTGAACCACATGGAATTAATCGGATTTTGGAGGTGATTGGGAGGCAAGAAGCTTTCTTTAGAAACGGAAGAATCGCTAAAAGAATTTTGGGAGAGAATTAAACAGACAGATAACATCACGGCAGGCAGAAAGGATAGTTTTTTATTTTTAGACATAAAGCCCCCTTATTAAGCCCCATTGTGCCATAAGTGGAAAAAAAATGCAACACTCACTCACGGTCGGGTGCAGGATGTTATAATCTACTGATGAGGACCTTTCGGTTCTTGCGTTGAAATCGTGAAAATTCAATTAGGTTTTAAGATTATTTGCGCGGCTTTGCTGTGCCTGGGTTTTGCCTCCTGCCAAAAATTCCGGGGCAATCTCGCCATCTCAGGCTCAATTACCGTTTCAGGGCATCTTATCAATGAAGTCATGCATAGGGAAGAGTCCCTGTTCATTGTAGTCAAAGACGCCGGGGGAACTCCCATCGCGGTTAAGCGCATTGTCAATCCCCAATTTCCGGTTTTCTATAAAATCAGCTCCGATGATCTTTTGCTGCCCGACGCTCATTTAAAATATCCGCTGACGGTGGAAGCCCAGTTGAGCGCAAAGGGGAAAATCGGACCTCCGGTTCCGGGAGATTTTGTCGGCATCTATCCTAATTCCGTCAGCCCGCGGCAAAGCCGGGTCGGGATTGTCATTAACCGATATCTGTAAAATCGGCTTTTAAGGGAACTTTTTTCGCCTCCAAGCGTAAGAAGAGGGTGAACTTTCGGCTTTGGCGGCAAAAATGTCTGGATATTCTTTGGCCTCCGATTTGCGCGCATTGTAGAAGAGATTTGCCCAATAGCGCCGGCGGAACTCTGTGCCATTCTTGCCGCGCGCAATTAATTCCCTTAGAAGCGCCGTTTTGCTTAAGATGCGCGGACGCGTCTAATCTTGGCCGGGCTCTTTGCGACTCTTGCCGTGAGAAGAAATTTGCCTGCCGACTTATTCGCGCGGCCTTTCTTTACCGGGGGCCGATTCATTCCTGGGTCTATTCTTTTAAATATCGGGGTCGGTTTCCCGCCGCCCAGGAAGCCGGCCGATTGATGGCGCGAAATTGGGCTCGCTTTCGAGAACTTCCGTTGCCGGATATCTTGGTTTCTGTTCCCCTTCATTTTCGCCGGGAAAACGAAAGAGGATACAATCAGGCGGAGATTTTGGCGCGGGCTATATCAAAAGAAACCGGCATTCCGGTTTTAAACCCCCTCACTCGCGTTCGGGAGACTCAAGCGCAATGGAAATTAGACAAGAAAAGTCGCCAAAAAAATATCGCGGGGGCTTTTAAGGTTTCGCGTCCGGGAGATGTTTGGGGAAGGCGGATAGTCTTAATTGACGATGTCTGCACAACCGGCTTTTCTCTTGAGGCTTGTGCCGAGGCGCTTAAACATTCCGGCGCCGTCGATATCTGCGCTTACGCTTTTGCGCGCGAGATCTAAATCGGGAACAAAACGGGTCTTAAACCGTAAGAGAGATATGCCCCTAGACTATTTTCGCCGCGCTTCTTTTGTGTGTCTGTGCGTTTATATCGCCATTTTGTCCTTGGCTTATCATTTCGGATATTTAGGCGTTGATTTTAAGAAGGCTTCAAAATCCGCGCTTTCCTTTGACTCCGGGTTTTTAGTTTTGGCTCGAACCCCGAGCCAGGAGGGATGGGGAGGATGGATTTTTGAAGGCCAAATTCTTCGCTCGCCAATGCGTGGCCTGGTTTTGGCGCGTTTTCCCAGGAATTTTCCTTTAGTAGATGTTAGGCCGGGAGATATTGTCTGGGTTTCCGGAAAACTAATAATTCCCGAACCCGCGCGCAATCCCGGAGATTTCGACGTTCGCTCTTTTTTTGCCATCCATGGAATTTCCTACAGAATAGACGCTTATTCATTGAAATTTGTCGCTCGTTCACTGAGCCTGCGCTGGCGAATCTTTTCTTGGGCGGCCGTCTTCCGAAAATCCATTCAGGGGGCTTTTGGTTCGCGATTTGATCCAGTTAAAGCCCGGCTTTTAAGCGGAATGGTTTTAGGACTTAAAGGGCGTTTGCCTAAGACTCTGAACCGACAAATCCAAAACGCGGGGGTGATGCATCTATTGGTTCCCTCGGGGACCAAGGTCGCGTTGATTCTGGCGGGAATTTGGTTTTTGGGCTACCGAATGTCTTTGAGGCCTTTGCCGCGCTGGGGGCTTGCCGCATTGGCCGGCAGTTTTTATGCAATCGCGGTTGGCGGAGAGCCTCCTTATGTCAGGGCCCTTTTGGCCGCTTTATTTTTCGAGTGGGGTTTAAGAAGCGGGCGCGACGCGGTCCCTTTTCAAGCCTTAGTTTTATCGGCTTGGAGCGAACTTTTGTGGGACCCGATGTCTTTGTTTTCGATGGGATTTCAGATGAGCTATGCCGCGGCCTTTGGGCTTATCCTCGGGTTTCCCCATTTGGAGGGGTATTCATCCTTGATCAAGGGGAATTTTCCGCGGAGAATTATTCAAATATTCGGGGCGACCGTGATTGTCGAAGCGGTTCTTTGGCCGATCTTTGCCTTGGGTTTTGGCTGCGCCCCTTTTTTAGGCGCATTGGCCAATCTAATTCTTTTTCCCTTGGCGGGAGCGTTCATGTTTGGCGGATTGGCGTTATGGTTGAGCGTCTTGGCCCATCTTGAATGGATATCCCAAATATTGACCTGGGGCTTAAACGGAGGGCTGTCATTTTTCTGCGCGGTTTGCCGGTTTTTTTCCGGATTGCCTTGGTCTTTTGTTTTTTTATCGCATTGGAGCCCCTTTTCCCTGGCGGCCTATTATCTGGCCATGTTTTCTCTTTTCTTGTGTCCCAGATGGAAACTCTCGGCTTATTTCGCAGCCGCAGCCTTGTCGGTTTTACTCTTTGGCCTTGCTCGTGACCTGATGTCTCGATCACCGACGGAAATCACCTATTTGAGCCTCCCGCGCGGACAAGCGGCTTTAATTCAAGAAAAAAACCGCGGGGCGTCCTTGGTTTTTTTTAACGCCAATGCGGGCTTGGTCCTTAAGATTCTTCGTTCTGAAGGCGTTAGGAAAATACGGAATTTATTTTTATTGCCGGGTTCCTCTTCTCTTGAGGCTGAAAGACTCGCCTCTCATTTAAAGATTCTCGCGGTTCAAAGAGAGAACGCTGATTTTCAAATCCAGAGAGGGGGCTACCGCTTTTATTTTTCCTCTCCCGAGATACAAGACGGGACAAGGAAGTTTGATATAATCACTTCGCTGCGCCGCCATGCCGTGAGGGCGGAAATCAATGACCGCGGAATTAAAATCGATGCGAGCTTTTAAGTCTGTTTCCCTGTTTTTTAACTCTGATAAACCCGAGGCGGTGCGGAATTTAAAAAAAATCGCCGCCGTTTTGCGCTCATACCGGGTAGACATCAACACCGAGGGAGACGCCGATTTTTTCAATCATCTTGCCCTTTCCGACCTCGCCATTGCCGTCGGCGGGGATGGGACGATGCTTAAAGCGGCGCGCAATGTCGCTCCTTTTGGGGTTCCGCTTCTGGGAATCAACTCCGGTGGTTTGGGCTTTTTGGCCGGGCTTGAAGCCCCTGATTTCTCGCGCTACGCGCTTGAGATTCTTTCCGGACGTTTCAGGCAAGAAGAGCGTTTAATGATTGAGACGGAAATTTGGCGTGAGAAACAAAAAATTTTTGGGCCGGTCTTGGCGCTTAATGATTGCGTTATTCGTTGCGGGGACCAGGCGCGCGCGGTTCTTTTGGAAATGAAATCAGAGGGGCATAAGATCGCGGATTATTTGGGCGATGGCCTAATTGTTTCTACCCCGACGGGCTCGAGCGCTTATGCCCTGGCAGCCTCTGGTCCGCTTATTGAGCCGTCTTTGCAGGTGTTATTGTCTTTGCCTATCTGCTCTCATATGATGACCCAGCGTCCCCTTATTTTCCCGGCTTCGGAACGGGTCTCGGTGATTTTGCGCAAACGCCGTTCTAACGACATCCCCCAGGTTTTCTTATCCATAGACGGACAGATATCTCGCCCGATAGATGTAGAAGACGAGGTTCATCTCCGCCGCTTTAAAAAACCTCTTAAAGTTTTGCTGAGCCCAGAATCTTCTTATTATGAGACCTTGCGGCGAAAAATTCACTGGGGAGAGAGGTAAGGCCTAATGCTAAGATCCCTCAGCGTTAAAAATTTTGCCGTCATCGAGGAGGCGAAACTGGATTTCTCGACCGGATTTAACGTCTTGACCGGGGAAACCGGCGCCGGAAAATCTATCTTGATGGAGGCCTTGGGGTTTTTAATGGGCGGACGCGGCAGCTCAAGCTGGATTCGTTCGGGGGCTAAGGCTCTTCAAATTGAGGCGACTTTTGATTCCGGCCCTTGGTCTCATTTCTTGCCCCCCAAAACGCAGAAAACCGGTTCCTTGATCCATATCCGCCGGGAAATTGATGAGGGCGGCAAAAGCCGGGCTTTTATCAACGAAGAGCCCGTTGCGGCGGCGGTTTTGTCTCAAATCGCGGATTCGCTTATCGATTTCCACGGGCAAAATCAACATCAGAAGCTAATGAAGCCCGCTTTTCAGCGGGAATTTCTGGACTCCTTTGCGGAAGAGGGCGAGCTTTTAAAAGAAGTTAAAGCCTCTTTTGAGCGCTGGTCTTTTCTCAAGCAAAAAATTGAGTCCTTAAGCTTATCCGAGGCCGAAAGAAACGAGAAATTAGATTACCTGCGCTTTCGGCTGGATGAGCTTGAAGCGGCCCATCTTGAGGAAGGAGAAGAAGAAAGGTTAGAGGCGGAACTTCCATCCTTGAGAAACGCTGAGCGCCTTAAATCCGCGGCTTTTGAGGCTTATGGGATTTTATATTCCAGTGAAGCGTCCTGCTTGGCCCAAGTTCAAGAATTAGACCGCCAAATCTTGGAATTGGCCAAGATGGACCCGTCTCTTGAGCGTTTAAAAACTTCTCTATCTCAAGCGCGGATGGCCCTTTCAGAGATTGCCGATGCTTTGTCGAATTATCAATCCCGCTTAAGCGTCGATCCGGCGAGATTGGACTCGATGTTAGAGAGACTGGATCAAATTTCGCGGTTAAAGAAAAAATATGGCAAAGATTTCGCCGGGCTTTTAATTGAAAAAAGAACCATCGCTGAAGAAGTTTTCCGTCTTGAAAACAGAGAAGAAGGTTTGGGACAACTGGAACGCCAAAAATCCGAGGCGGAATCGGAATTAAAACGATTGTGCGAGAAACTTCACAGCGCGCGAATTAAGGGGGCTCAGAAGCTCGAACGGGCCTTATCCGCTGAGTTTAAAGGTTTGGGCCTTGGGCACGCGGAGTTGAAAATTTCAATTGAAATGGAAGAAGGGCATTACCATGCCTATGGGGCCGATGAAATAGAATTTATGTTTGCCGCCAATCCTGGGGCTCCCCTGAGGCCTTTGAGAGAAACCGCTTCGGGTGGCGAATTATCGCGCGTGATGTTGGGCCTTAAAACGGTCTTAGCCCAGGCGGACAAGACTCCGGTTTTAATTTTTGACGAGGTGGACGCTGGTGTAGGGGGGGCGGCGGCTCGCGCCATTGGAGAGAAGTTGCTTAATTTAGCCCAGGGGCGGCAAATTTTATGCGTGACCCATTTGCCTCAAATCGCGAGCCTGGCCCAAACCCAGTTTCACGTCTCAAAGGAAATGAGCGCCGGAGCCATGAAAACCCGGGTCAAAAAATTGTCAGGCGATGGGCGCCTTGAGGTCCTCGCGGTGATGTTGGGAGGGAGCCCCACGCCTGCCAGTTTCCGGCATGCGCGAGAGCTTTTGGAAGAATCCGGAAATTTGTCCTCTTTCGAGCGAGAACAAAATAAAAAGGCAATTCCTCTCGAAAAAGAGCGCGTGGAAAAGGCAGGGAAAAAATAATGAAAATTAGAACTCGTTTCGCTCCGTCTCCGACGGGATTTCTCCATATCGGAGGGGCGCGCACCGCCCTTTTTAATTGGCTTTTCGCGCGCAAACATAAAGGGACATTTGTTCTTCGCATCGAAGATACCGATGAGGTGAGATCCACCGAGGATTCCGTTCAAGCTATTTTAGATTCCATTCGCTGGCTGGGTCTCAATTGGGACGAAGGCCCCAAAGACAGTCGGTTAAGCGAAGGGCCCTACGGGCCTTATTTCCAAATGCAGCGTTTGGATATCTATAAAAAATTTTTGGACCAATTAATGCGGGACGGGAAGGCCTATCGTTGCTATTGCTCAAAGGAAGATTTAGACGAAATGCGCCGCTTGGCCGCTTTGGAGAAGCGTCCGCCCCGCTACGAAGGCCGATGCCGAAATCTAACGGACCATCAAAAAAAAGAATACGAAGCCGCCGGAAAAAAATACTCGATACGATTTAAAATGCCCGATTCCGGAACGACCACGGTTGACGATTTGATTCGGGGCAAGGTTTCCTTTGAAAACAATCTCCTTCAAGATTTTGTCATCGTCAAGACCAGCGGGGTTCCGACATACAATTTCGCTTGCGTCATTGACGACCACTTAATGGAAATAAGCCATGTCATTCGGGGCGATGAGCATTTGTCCAATACTCCGTCTCAGCTGAGACTTTACGAGGCTTTGGGCTGGGCCCCTCCGGCTTTTGCCCATTTGTCCATGATTTTGGGGCCAGATGGCGCTAAATTGTCCAAGCGGCATGGAGCGACCTCGGTTTTGGAATATAAAAATGAGGGCTTTATCCCCGGAGCCTTGAGAAACTATCTCGCGCTTTTAGGCTGGGCGACGAAAAATTCCCAAGATCTGTTCTCATATGAAGAACTGATCTCCAGTTTTGACATCGAGGGTTGCCAAAAAAACCCGGCGACTTTTGATAACGCCAAACTGACCTGGATGAATGGGGAATATATCCGCAAGATGCCGATTTCCGAACTTGTTGAAGCCGCCAAGCCTTTTCTCGATCAGGTCGGCATTCGCCCCTCTTCCGGTTTAGCCCCTCTTGAAGCCGCGATTTCCTTAGAACATCAGAAATATAAAAAATTAAACGAGATACCAGCTTTGATTAGTTTTTTCTATCAGCCCCTTGAGATTTCGCCTGTCGCGCGGGAAAAATCCCTTTCCGCTCCTGGGGTCCCGAGTATTCTTGAAGACTTGGCGACCCTTTTGGAGGCGATGTCGAGTTTTAAGGAAAAAGAAATCGAGGCCGCCGTTCGCCAATATGCCCAGGAAAAAGGCTTTAAAGCCGGGCAGGTTTTTCACCCGCTTCGCGCGGCTGTTTCAGGCAGGACAGACGGGCCGACCCTTTTTTTAATGCTGGAGGTGATGGGCCGAGAGGAGGTCACTAAAAGACTTAAAGAATCTTCTCGGCTATTGGCCGCAGGTCCACAGCCTAAGCCCTAAAATATGGTAGCTTGGGATGGCGAACTTTTTGTAATTTAAAGCGTAATAGATTTGACTCATATAGAAAGTTAAGGAGAAAAATATGAAAACCGCGGTTAAAAAGAAAGCAGCTCCTAAAAAGACGGCGACAAAATCCCCCGTATCCGGTAATTTTTCGGCGATCCATAAAGAGCTCCTGGATATGAAAGAGGATTTGCTCAAGACTGTTTCACGGAAATCTCTTCCAGATGATTCCGAAATGGGGGATTCCATGGACCAGGCGAATCTTTCGACGGAAAAAGAGCTTATTTTCGAATTGTCGGACAATGAGCGCGTGACCTTAGACCAGATCGAGGCCGCCATCAGAAAAATCGAGAAGGGAATCTACGGCCTTTGTGAATCGTGCCATAATCCAATTCCCAAGCCTCGGCTTAAGGCGCTTCCTTTCGCTCGGTACTGCATTTCCTGCCAGAGCGCTTCCGAACATGCTTCCGTTGAAGAGTCCGCTGAAGACTTGGCTGATGTCGCGGTGGGGGGCGACGATAAGGATTCCGACTTCGGGGTCGCGTAAAAAATTCTGTTCGACAAACCAACATAATCCCCTTTCTCTATTTAAGAGGAGGGGGATTTTTTATGTATTGAATTTTTAACAAGTTTCATCTACACTTTCTCTGGACGCTTTTGAAGAGTGGCTTTTTATGTCTTATTATCTCTACAGAGAAAACAGAATTTCTGGACCTTATAAATTGGCGGATATCCAATCTTGGGCAGGGTCTCCTGACACCTTAATTTGCGAGGAGGAAGCGGGGGCGCCCGATGGACGCTGGTATTCATTAGTGGATTTGTTTGGCCCGGGATATTCTCCTAGAAATTCTTTGGTCAATGAAAGGGGTGTTTCTTCCGAAGATTTTGATGAGTTGGAGTGGGCCGTCCCTTTTTTTAAGGATGACTCTCAATTCTCGGAACTAGAAGGAAAATTAAAGGGCGACTTGTTTAATCAAACTGATATCCCTTTGTTTGGTTTCCCTCCCCAGCGTCCTGAATTTTTGGCGCCACAAGCGTCTCTGACGCCAGCGCAGCCCACAACGTCTCCGCCCCCGCCCGATTTTGAGCAGATTCTCAAACGTTATCTTGCAATGTTTGAAGAGAGGCTTGAATCATTTAAGGATATCCGACAGGCGAAAGAGTCGCCACCGCCTCCTTCTCCTGCGCCGCCTCTAGTTTCCGCTCAAACGCCGATTCCTCCCGTTCTTAAATCGGCTCCCATTGCGTTCAATCTTCAGCCTCTTCCTCCTTTGTCTCCGCCGCAAGCCGATATTTCTCCAGAAAAGAAAGACGATGACAAGGCGCAAACGCCTCAGGCCCAAGTCTCTCCGGTGGAAATCCCAGGCAATCAAGAACCGCTTCAAGCGGATGAAAACGGAGGAGAACTTCGCTTCGAGATGAGAGAATCTTTTGATTCCGCGGAGAAATCATCTGGCGACGGCTTAAATATTCAAATGGGAGATTCCTTTGAAGTTGTTGAGGAAACGCCCGCGCAAGCGGAGAGTGAGAATATCACCCTCCGTCCTCCGTTGCAGTCCCCTCAAGAAACAGAAACCCCGATGACTGTGAGCCAATCTAGCGCTGAAGTCCCTCAACCTTTAGCGCAAACCCTCGAACAGAAGCCTATGGAATTAGAGTCTCCACTGGCGGAGGTTTCTCCCGGGGCAGAATCTCCTCAAATCCAGATTTCTCCTGTTCCTCAAGAAGCTTTAAGCGAATTGCCTGCGCCGCAGAGCGCCCCTGGCGGAGCGGAATTAAATCTCGCGCCCGCTGCTTCTGAAATTCCGCTATCGGCTCAGCCCATGGGCAATCCAACGGAGAATTCTCCTCAGGGAGAAATGGCCTCTTTTACGTTTCCAGTGAGTAGTCCAAATCCCGAGAGCCCGATCCCTACGGAAAACCCTCCGGTTTCCGGAGCGCCGGAGAGCTTGATTCAATTTTCATCTCCGAGCGAGGCGCCTATTTCTACTCCTATTCAAGATTCGCCCCAGGGTAGAACTTCAGAACCTGTCTCTCAAATTGTGATTGAAAGTCCTCTCCAATCCGGGCAAGGCAGCTCCGCTGAACCATTGATTACCCCGATTTTCAACGAGCCGAATTCCCCCAGCGCTTTCCCTGAAGGTATGCCGCCAGGCTTTGGAGTTCCCGCGCCTCTTGACGTGGGGGCTCCGAGCCCGTTTCAAAGTTCTCCGGATTCACAAGAGTTATTGAACCGGTTCGCCAAACCCGAAGCTCCGGCTTTAGATAAGAATCAGACGAAAAAAGCGGCCAAGAAAAAGCGTTCAAAAATTCTTCCGGTTTTAGGACTTGGCGCCGTCGCCTTGGCGGCGGTTTCGTTTTTCCTGTTTTTTCGAAACCCCAAGGATATCAGCAGCATGCTCAGTCCCGGCTCAAACCAACGGCCCTTGGGAATGGACCAGTCTCCACAAACTCCTGTTGCAAACCCGCAGGCATCTCCAAGCTCGCCAATGTCTTCGGCTCCATCTGAGGCCACACCCCCCGCTGCTTCAAATCCCGGAAATCCAGTTTCTCCGGAAGCGGCCAATTCGGCTTCTCAGTCGGAGGCTCCTCAAGCGCCGAGTTCTCCATTGCCGCAAGACTCGGAAAAATCCCCGGTAAAAACGGTTAAAACTCCATCGGAGAAGGCGATTGATTTTGTCAAACAGTATCCGTTGGAAGGGTCCGCCGCGAACGTGGGAAGTTGGCTTGATTACGCTTTTGGAGCGGACGCGGATGCCAAACAAGAGTGGAGCGCTGGTAAATTATCCCAAGGAATTTACCTGGTCCGCTATCGCGTAACCTTTGGAGACTCTTCCAAGCGCAAGGCGGTTGTCTATCTGTTTCAATCGGATCCATCCAGCGAGATGGTCTTTGGCGATAACGCCGCGGCGCGCAATCTCCTCTCGGGACGGATTCCCAAGATTCGCCGGTAAAATATTCCGTAAATTATGCTAATTTGGACCTGTGAGACATTTCATCCATTTAGGGGGATTTGATTGGGCGATTCTAATCGCATATGTCGCGATCGTTTCCGGTATCGGCTTTTGGGCGGCGCGGCGCGGTAAAAAGAATACGGATGATTATTTTTTAGCGGGAAGGTCTATTCCTTCTTTCGTGACTTGGGCCGGCTTCGTGGCCACCTGCCTTAGCGCGGTCGTCTTCATTGGAGCTCCGGCGGAGGGTTATTCCTCTGATTTTAGATATTTGTTGAGCAGTTCCGGGGATATTGCCGCTACTTTTTTCATCGCCTACGCTTTTTTGCCCCATTTTCAAAAACTGCGGGTGACTTCAATTTATGAGGCGATTGGCTTGCGCTTTGGATCTTCCGCCCGAACTCTAACATCGGCTTATTTTCTTATCACGCGCCTGCTTGCATCGACAGTTCGCGTGGTCGCGGTGGCGAAGGTTCTTGAGGTGGTCAGCGGAGGGGAGCTTTCTTATTTAAATAGCGTTTTGATTATTGTCGGCTTTATTTTAGTCTATGCGACGTTGGGGGGCGGTCGCGCGGTCGCCTGGACAGACACCATTCAATTTTTCCTTTTGATCGGAGGCGCCTTGGCGGCTTTGTTTTACCTTTTGACCCATATCCCGGGAGGGGTTTTGACCGTCATCGCCTTGGGCCGACACGCGGTCAAACCGGACGGGACGGTCTATAATAAATTTAATTTTTTAGATTTGTTGAGCCCGCCTAACCTTGGGATTTTCGGCTTGATGATGATTTGGGCGTTTTTTAATTCCTCGGCTGCCTACGGCACTGATCAGGATATGGTTCAAAGGTTGCTCGCCTGCCGTAATGAGAAAGGGGCGCGTTTGAGTCTGATGATGTGGGGGCTTTCCAGCGTTCCCATCGTCTTTGTCTTTTTAAGCATCGGAGCTTCTCTCTATGCCTATGCCCATTTCCACCCGGGATTGATATCCGGGATGAAAGATCCGGACCATATTTTTCCGCGTTTTATTTTGACGGTTGTTCCCAACGGCTTGCGGGGTCTTTTGCTAGCCGCGATTTTTTCCGCCGCGATGGGGAGCGCCGATTCCGCGATGGCGTCTTTGGCGACTTCGTTTATCATCGATTTCTATGTGCCTTTTATTAATCCCAAGTCATCCGAAGACAATAGGCTAAAAGCTTCTAAAATTTCATTTCTCGCTTTTGGGGTTTTCTTTATCGTTTTTGCTCTGATTGTAAGGCATTTAGACAATCTTTTATGGATGGCTTTCCGTATTACCGCCTTTACCTATGGGCCGCTTTTGGGCATTTTTATAGTGGCGATACTGACCGGTTGGAAGTTAAAAGGCAGAAATCTGATCGTTTTGGCGATCTCAACGAGTTTCTTGACCGCCGTCATGGCCGCTATCGCCTGGATTGCGACTATTCATGGGACGCAAGGGTTTTGGAAAAATTTGCATGAGACCTATTGGCCGCTCTACGTCGTGTTTGACAGCCTGTTAGTTGTGTTTGGCGCGTATTTGTTGCGGGAAAAGAGCCTCTTAGACCCAAAGGCCTAGAAATTGTTGACCGGGGCATAACTTTTTCGATGAACGGGAGAGACTCCCAAACAATAGAGAGCTTTTAGATGATCTTTCGTTCCATATCCTTTATGCTTTGAAAATCCGTATCCGGGGAAACGGCGGTCGATTGTTTCCATCCAGCGGTCGCGATAAACTTTTGCGATGATGGAGGCGCAGGCAATGGCCAGAGACTTTTGATCTCCTTTGATAATCGCGAGCTGCCTGCCTTTGAAGTCTGGTATCGGAAAAGGGCCATCGACTAAAACGGGCGCGGCTTTAAATTGAACGGCTTTTTTTGCGGCGCGATTCATCGCGCGGAGAGTCGCTTCTAAAATATTGAGCTTGTCGATTTCGGAGGGATAAGACCATGCGATTGAAATCTTTTCAGCGCGGCGTTGTATTTCTAGAGAGAGAAGCTTTCTTTGTTTTGGAGAAACTTTTTTGGAATCCCGGATTTCATCTGACAGAGGAAAATCGTCTTTTTTGAGGAGAACGGCCGCAATAAAAACGGGGCCGGCCAAAGGGCCGCGCCCCGCTTCATCGATTCCGATGAGAGAATCAGCGCCAAAAGCTCGCTTTATTTCCCGATCGAAGTCCCTGGGACTTTTACTTTGCGGTTCCAAGAACGGGAGCGGATTGAGCTTTCGGCTTTGCCGCATTGGAGACCCCGTTTCCTTTTTCAGATGAGGATTTCTCCGGATGAGGCTTCGCGGCGGAAGCGCTCGCGGCTTCAGGCGAAGAACCCATTTGAGACGAAGAGCGGTCCGTTTCGTTAAGCCGCGCGGCTTTCCCTTTCAAATTCCTCAGATAATAAAGGCGAGACCGGCGAACCTTCCCGGAGCGGACGACTTCGATTTTTTCAATCAGCGGCGAGTGAAGGGGGAATGTCCTTTCAACTCCCACTCCAAACGATATTTTTCTCACCGTGAAACTCTCCGCAACTCCAGAACCCCTTTTGAGCAAAACGACTCCTTCAAAGGCTTGGATGCGCTCAGAATCTCCTTCGACGACTTTAATGGAAACTCGAACCGAGTCTCCTACCCGGAATTCCGGAATTTTTTTTGTTTTATCCTTAGGTTCTGCGGTCATTTTTTTCTCCCTGTCTGCTGCGTCATTAAATCGGGGCGCTTAAGGCGGGTAATTGTTTCTGCCGCCTGAGAACGCCATTGTCTAATGAGCTGGTGATTTCCAGAAATAAGAACTTCTGGGATTTTTTTCCCGCGCCAATTTTGAGGGCGGGTATATTGCGGAAAATCGAGAAACGGACTGGAAAAAGATTCTTGTTCGATCGCCTCCGCCTTTTTTAGAACCCCGGGAATCAGGCGGGTCACGGCGTCGGCTAAGACGAGGGCCGGCAATTCTCCGCCGGTCAAGACATAATCGCCGATTGAAATTTCTTCATCAAAGTCGCTTCTAAGGCGTTCATCAACTCCTTCATAATGGCCGCAGACCAGAACTAAATGCGGTTTACGGGATAATTCCTGCGCTATTTCTTGGTTGAGGCGCCGGCCTTGAGGGGAAAGAAAAATGACATGAGATTTTGAAGAAGAAGCCTTGCGTATCGCTTGATGAACGGGTTCCGCCATCAAAACCATTCCCGGGCCGCCGCCGTAAGGTCTTTCGTCCACTTTACGGTGCTTGTCATCGCTGAAATCCCGCGGATTGATACAACGGGTTTCAAGGAATTTGTTGCTTCTGGCCCGTGAGAGAATGCTGGTATTTAAAACCGTCTCGACCATTTCGGGAAATAGAGTGACAAAGTCTATTTTCAGAGGGGGTTTAGCTGATTTGGACATGACTCCGTTTCCCCTGTTTGGCCGACGCGGCTCCAACCAGAGCCCGTATCGCCTTGATGATGCGCCCTTCTTTTCCAATGACGCGCCCTTTGTCATCTTCGGCGACTTTGACGGTAATATTAATGATTCCATTTTCTTCTTTTTCTTCCACCGCGACCGCTTCGGGATGGATGGTCAATTTTTGAATTAGATAGAGAGTGAGGTCTTTCATTTTAATCTATTTAATCCAGGAATTTTACGTCAGGCTTTCTCCTTTTTTGAAGTCATGGCCTTGAGCAACTGTGCCACTGTTTCAGAGGGTTTCGCTCCGTTTTTAATCCAGTGATCTATCCGCTCCTGATTGATCGTCAGTTTTTTGGCGGAACTCGTCTCTTTGGGGTCGTAGGTTCCAAGAATCTCCAACGGCTGTCCAGCCGGCCCTCTCATTTTTTCGATAGCCACCACGCGAAAGTGCGGGTGTTTTGGTTTTCCAACTCTTTTAAGTCTAATTGTTACCGCCATTCATCATCCCCCTGTTATTTATTTTTGACTTGATCCTTCAAAATTTGAGCGGCCTGCGCTATATTTTTTTGTCCAAATATCGCCGTTCCCGCCACTAAGCTGTCGGCGCCGGCCTCGGAGGCGAGTGAGGCGGTCTGCGGGTTAATCCCGCCGTCGGCTTGAATCCAACAATCGAGGTTGGCGGAATCAATCGCTTGCCGCAAGGTTGAAATCTTGGGAAGCATTTCCTTCATGAAATGGGATCCGCCAAAGCCGGGGTCAACGGTCATGACCAAAACCAAATCAATTTCCGGCAGCAGGGGAAGGACTCGGTCCGCGGGGGTCTGAGGCCTGAGAGCAATTCCCGCCTTTTTCCCTTCTTGGCGGATTTTTTGCGCAAGATTTTTGGCGTTCTTGGCCGCCTCGATATGAAAAGTGACGATGTCGGCGCCCGCCTTGGTAAACCATGGCGCGATGGACTCGGGGTCTTCAACCATGAGGTGAGAATCGACGGTGATCCCATATTTCTTGGCCATGCGTACGTGATCGGGGCCAAAACTTAAATTGGGAACAAAGTGGCCGTCCATGATGTCGACAGAGACCCAGGAGATTCCCGCCGATTTAACCGCTTGAATGGCTTCTTCCATATGCGCTAAATCGCAGGCCAATAGCGACGGGACGATTTCAACAGAATGTTTTCTGGTCATGGTCATATATCTTTTTCTTCAACCAGGATTCCGTTGAGAAATATGCGAATCTGAGCCTTGCCCGATTCATTGAGGGGAATATCAATTTTCGTGCCGGGTTTTCTGAGACCATTAAAAATCTCATGCTCTCCATATTTATCAATGGCGACGATTCTAACCAAGCTCGCGCTCGCCCCTTGCGGGACCTCATAGTGAAATTCATTGGCTTGGGGCGCGGACGAAGAGGCGGAGCCCGAGGCTTTAGCGCTGACGGTAATTGAGATAGCGGTTGAGGAGGAGAGAACGGTGTCGGAATCAGGAGTTTGGCTTAAAATGACCCCGGCTGGAAATAATGAAGAAGGGTCTTGATTGATGGTGATAGACAGATTCTGTTGTCCGGCCCAGGCCTGCGCTTCGGTTACGTTTTTGCGGAGAAAATCGGGCATCAAAATGACTCCGGATGGCGGCGGTCCGTCCGAGACGGCTAAGCTGATGGGGGAATTACGAGCGACCCCCAAATCGGCTTTCGGATCTTGAGATAAAACAATCCCTTTGTCTTCTTTAAGCGAATAGGCCTTTGAGATATCTCCTTCCGTCAGCTGTGATTCCCGGAGAAGCATTTCCGCGTTTCTGAGCGGCAATCCCGTGACATTGGGAACCAGGACGGTTTCTCCGCCTTGGCTGATGACTACGCGAATAATTTTTTCTTCCCTGACGACTGTCCCGCCGGGGGGATTTTGCCGGAGTATGGAGTCAATTGGAACGGAGGCGTCAAAATCAGAACTTGTTTTTTCAAGACCGAGATGAAGGGGGGAAAGAATATCAAGGGCAGCGGACAAAGATTTTCCGCGCAGATCGGGCACGACCTGCGTTTTTCTACTGTGCACGGCGCCTTCAATAGCCCACTGGAGCATAAAAAATAAAACGATACCTAGAAATATGAGGGCGATGGCGGCTTCCCACCAACGCACAAATGATAAATTTTCTCTATTTTCCACGTTTTAAAGGGAGACTGTGCCCCACGGTCAAGCGTCGACCATTTAAAAATTCGGCCGCTCCCATCGGACTTTTTCCCTCAGGCTGGACACGCGAAATCCAAACAGAACTGCCTTGTCCACATTGTAACAAAAAGCCTCGCTGTTGTTCAACGCGTAGAATTGTTCCAATGGGGGCTGGAAATGGAGAGGAGGAGACCGAGTTTAGGGTCGTTTGAAGAACAGAAACGCGCTTTTCTCCGGAAGAGTCTCTCAAAACGAAGTAGGCGCGGGGCCATATAAAGAGCCCGCGGACGAGATTGTGGATTTGAACGGCTGAATTTTCAAAATCGATGAGCCCATCGGCCTTTTTGAGCAAGGGGGCATAGCTGGGGGCGCCCTCTTGCGGAATTCGTGGATAATCCCCATGGGAAATCTTTCCAAGAGCCGTCTTCAGTAAATCTAATCCGAGGATATGAAGCTTTTCCATGACTTGAGAGGCGTTTTCATCCGGTAATATTTCCGCCTCTTTTTGACTTAAAAGGGGGCCGGTGTCCATTCCTTCATCCAGCCAGAACAGAGAGACCCCGGTTTTGGTTTCTCCGTTGATTAGAGCCCAGGGGACCGGAGCGGAACCGCGGTATTTGGGCAATAGCGAGAAATGGACGTTGATGTGCCCTAAACGAGTAGCTTTGAGCGCGTCGGGCTTGAGAATTTGACCATAAGCGATGGCAATCCCTAAATCGGCATCGAAGGCTTTAATTTGCGCCGCTATCTCGGAAGGGCGTTCTGGCTGAAGAACGGGTAATTTGAGTTTTAGGGCCGCTTCCTTGACTGGGCTGGGTTTTGTCTCAAGACCGCGGCCCACGGGGCGGTCCGGCTGGGTGATGACGGCGGCAACTTCCGATTCTTCCGCCGCTAATTGCAGATAAGAGACGGCGATGCTGGGGGTTCCGTAAAACAGAGTTCGCATGAGGATACGGTTCTCTTAGTTCCAGTTCTTCTTCAGATCTTTAACCAGAGACAAGACCTTCAGCTTGCTGGCGAAGTCGAGACGATCGATGAAGAGTTTTCCGTCTAAATGGTCGACTTCATGCTGGAAAGCCCGCGCCAAAAGGCCTTCCCCTGACATTTCAAAAGGTTTGCCTTCGGCGTTGAGGGCGCGGATTTTTGCGCGGGAAAATCTTTTCACCTTGGCATAAACCCCGGGGACCGACAAACAACCCTCTTCCTCTTCGATTTGACCATCTTTGTCGATGATTTCCGGGTTGATTAAAACAATTTTTTGGGATTTTCCTTCCGGCTTGACATCGATAATACAAAGCCGTATGTTGAGGCCGATTTGAGGCGCCGCGAGCCCCACCCCATTGACGGAATACATGGTCGCCCACATGTCCTTGAGGAGTTTGGAGAGTTTCGGCTTTATCTTGTCGTAATCAATGGGAACAGAGACGGCCTTAAGAACTTTTTCTCCGTGCTTGGTAATTCTCATCACAGCCATTATATTTTTCTGGAGCGAATAAGCCGCAGGGCTTCTTCGGCGGACGCCAAGTTGAGCGCGTCAATAAAATCCGGCTGAAACAAAAGGGCGGCTTTGCGGAGTATTTGGAGGTGCTGAGGATAAAATTCTTTTTTGTTGGGGGATAAAAAAATAAACATCAGTCGAATCATGTTGGCGGAATCGTTTTGTTCATTGAGACCGTAAGGCAGTAAAGCCAAGGCGGCGGCGAAATCGTTGAGCCCGTCTATTCGCGCGTGTGGAAGACTCAGCCCCGTATCCAAGGTCGTAGGGATCCCTTTTTCTCTCTCATGGACCTTGGATTGGAGAAATTCAAAATTTGAGATATGATGAGCTTCGCATATTCGGGAAATAAGCGCGTTCATCAAGACTTCTTTTTTTGTAAAAGGCTCGGCGCGAAGGATTGTTTTTTCGGTGAGCAAAAAGCCAATATTTGTTTCTTCTGTAGAATCCATTTTGTGGCCCAAGTAATTTTATCTCATTTTATCACAAAAGGCCTGGACTTTGCTTCGTTAAAAAATTAAGTGAAAAAATTAAGGCAGAAAACAAATTAGGAAGTAGTTCTACTAATTCGTAATTTTGGAAATTTCTCCGCGTCGTTTGGTTTCGAAGCGGTTGCGAACCCTAAGGCAGGGAGAGAAGTTTTGACAATTCATCAACGGTCGTGGCCGGGTTTTGGCAAGACAGGTCTCGGCAGACATAAACGGTGGTTTTGCCGGAGACAATCTTCATCTCTTTGAATAAGTTCGGGAGCAGACTTTTGTCGAGGTTTTCAGGAATAAAAACAAGCGCCCTGTTGGGAATAAAATGGCGGCGGATTTCAGATAAGAGGGCTTGCCCTTCTTTGGACGCGGTTTTTCCGGATACGGCGATCAAAACTGGCTTTGATAAAGACATCTGGAACGCCGAGAGCATGTTGGAAAGAGAAAGCGGCCGCTCATTCATTAGCCCGGAAAATCTCCGCAGAGTTTTAAGAGAGATGTTTTTTAAATCCTGGCGATCTAAAATAAGAGAAAGGCGCAATAAAACCGATGCGGCGACCGAGCTGGAACAAGGTTCGACTGAATCGGCGCAGTCCATCACGCGGTGGAGAACTCCGCTTTTCGCCTTCTCGCTGGAAAGATAAAACCCTCCGTAAGAGGCGGCAAAATCTTTGATGAGTTTTTCGGAAAGCTCCAGGGACCAAGATAGATTTGACTCGTCGCCTTCCGCTTCATAAAGATCTAAAAGCCCCTGGGCCATGAACGCATAATCGTCGGAAAAACCTTCGCTCAAAGAAGGGTTGACGCTGGAGGAGTGAACCAAAACCCTTAAGTCCGGCAGGTAGAGATTTTCGCGGATATAGCTGGCGGCTTTTTTTGCCGCGCTCAAATACTTTGGGTTCCCGGTCGCTTCATATACCCGAGACAGGGCCGAGAGAGTCAGGCCATTCCAGGAAGCGATGATTTTTTCATCGCGCAGGGGGCGAATTCTCTTGCTTCTGATTTCCAAAAGTTTTTTCTTTTCCAATTGGATTTTAGATTCCGTTTCGGCCACAGATAGGCCGAAGTGGCGGGCGGTTTTATCCAGCGCTTCCGCGATATAAAGGATGTTTTTGCCTTCAAATTCACCGCTCTCATTGCCGGATAAATTTCCTTCGGGAGTAATTCCGTAATAGTGGCAGAAGATATCGGCCCCATCTCCCAGAGCGTTTCTTATTTCTACCTCATCCCACAGATAAAACAAGCCTTCAGATTTTTCTCCCGCCTGTTTTGGATTTTTATGCGAATCTTCCGCCGTTGGCAAGCTGTCGGCGTCTTCGGCCGAATAAAAAGCCCCTTCGGGCGAGGTCATATCTCTTAAGACGTATTCGAGGGTTTCCTCGGCGACTTTAAGGAAGAAAGAATCTTTGGAAATCTGGTAGGCCTCAAGATAATTGACGGCAAGCTGGGCGTTGTCATAGAGCATTTTTTCAAAATGCGGCAGACGCCAAAACGCGTCGGTGGAATAGCGGTGAAATCCGCCGCCGAGATGATCATAAATTCCGCCCGAGGCCATGGCCCTTAAAGTTTGAAGCGCCATTTCCTTGGCCTTGGGGTTTTGAGTCCTAATAAATGAACGCAGCAGAAACCCTTGATTTCCCGGCACGGGAAATTTGGGAGCGCCGCCGAATCCAAAATTTTCGGGGTCAAAGGAGCCTTCAAACGCGTTGAGCGCGCGGTCTAAAAGAGCGGAATCGAGATCCGGACCGATGGCGGGGCCGTCAAGCATTTCTTTAAGCGCTTCTGAAATTCGTTCAGCGTCGGCGGCAATTCCATTTTGTTCTTTGGACCACAAATCCGCGATTCGGCTTAATAGTTGGGGAAATCCCTGCATTCCCCATTTCGGTTCGGGGGGAAAGTAAGTGCCTCCGTAGAAAGGCTTTAAATCCGGAGTTAAAAAGACGTTGAGGGGCCAGCCGCCTCGGCCAGACATCGCTTGAACGGCGGTCATATAAATTTTGTCTATCTCCGGGCGCTCCTCGCGGTCGAGCTTGATGGGGATAAAGTTTTTGTTGAGAATTTCCGCGATATCGGGATTAGAGAAGCTTTCCTTTTCCATGACATGGCACCAGTGGCAGGTGGAATATCCGATAGAGAGAAAGATGGGTTTGTTGTCCATCCGGGCTTTTTCATGGGCCTCTTTTCCCCAGGGGCGCCAATCGACGGGATTAAACGCGTGCTGGAGAAGATAGGGGCTTTTCTCATGAATCAATCGGTTTGGAGTCGCGGATTTCATAACTTGACTTTAGCATAAATGGAAAAAGTCCTATAATCATAGCGTGGAAGAAATCCTGGTTCTCAATATCTCGCAGCTTTTGACTTTCCCGGGGCTTGATGAACCTCGGCGCGGGCGCGATCTCAATTCTGTCGGGATGATTCGGGATGCCGCAGTCCTTATTAAAGAAGGCCTTGTTGTCGCCGCCGGCCCGAGGGAGGTCGTTTGCCGGAGAACCAGCCCGGAAAAATGCCGCATTGTTGACGCCGAAGCCCGGGTGGTCTTGCCGGGTTTTGTGGATTCGCATACTCATCCGGTTTTTGCCGCTCCCAGAATTCTCGATTTTGAACAAAGGCTTCAAGGAAAAACCTATTCCGAGATCGCCGCTTTGGGGGGAGGCATCTTATCCACGGTTGATTTGGTGCGTAAATCCAGCGAAGAAAATCTCGCGGCCTCGCTGAGGAGATGGTCGAGGAAATTCTTGGAGAGCGGTACGACGACTTTGGAAGCGAAGTCGGGATATGGTTTGGATTGGGAAAACGAGCGAAAAATTTTAAGGGTTCTCTCTCAAGTCAACAAAGAAGGGCCGCTTGAAATCGTTTCGACTTTTCTGGGCGCCCATGCCATTCCCGTGGAGACTCAAGATCGCCGGGAGATTTATATTCGGCGCCTGATTGATGAAATGATTCCTCGGGTCGCGCGCGAAAATCTGGCCCGGTTTTCGGATGTTTTTTGCGAGGCCGGATATTTTTCAAAAGAAGAGTCCCGCGAAATTCTCGAGGCTTCTAAAAAAGCGGGTTTAGGACTTAAAATTCATGCGGAGCAGTTATCTCAAAGCGGCGGGGCGAACCTGGCGGTCGAATTTGAGGCTTTGAGCGCCGATCATTTAGATTATGCCAGTGAGGCGGACATTCGCGCCTTGGCCAGATCCAAGGTCATCGCCAGTTTAGTTCCCGGTTCCAATTATTTTCTTTCCAAGCCTTATCCCCCCGCGCGAAAACTGATTGACTCGGGCGTTGCGGTGGCTCTAGCCAGCGATTTTAACCCGGGAACCTGTCCTTGTTGGGATATGCGAATGATTTTGTCGATTGCTTGCGCCCAAATGAAGATGAAAATTGAAGAAGCTTTGTCTGCCGCGATTGTCAATGGCGCTTTTGCCGCGGGTCGTGGGGAAACCCATGGCAGTCTTCAGGCGGGAAAAGTCGCCGATTTGGTTTGCCATGAGGCCGAGGATTACCGCGAGATTCCTTATTATTTCGGTCAATCTCCGGTCCTTTGGACCATGAAAAAAGGGGAAGTTGTTTTTCGTCGTTCGTCTTGAAAAGCACACGGGTTTCTTCAGGCGAGGAGATAGTATAATGTCTCTGGCCCCAGCGGGCTCAATACCATGAAAAGCCTACTCTCCGTCGACCATATTGAGCGGCGAATTTATCTGATTCGCGGGCATAAGGTCATGCTCAGCATTGATTTGGCTCATCTCTACGGAGTAGAGCCGCGGGTTCTTGTCCAAGCCGTCAAGCGCAATATCGAGAGATTTCCCAAGGATTTCTTATTTCAGTTGACGGCAGCGGAGTGGAAAAACTTGAAATCACAATTTGTGACTTCAAGTTGGGGTGGATTAAGAAGGGCGGTTCCCTACGCCTTTACCGAGCAGGGCGTCGCCATGCTTTCCAGCGTCCTGCGCAGCGACCGCGCCATCCAGGTCAACATCGCCATCATGCGGGCGTTTGTGAAATTGAGGGAGATGATTTCTGCTCACAAGGAACTCGCCGCCAAGCTTGAAGAGCTTGAGCGGAAAGTCGAGGGCCATGACGAGCATATCCGTTCTCTCTTTGACGCTATTCATCGGCTTATGGAGCCAGTGGAAGAGCCGGAAAAGCCTAGGCCCCCAATTGGATTTTTACCTCGTTAGTGGAATAGTTAGGCTCTGTGACAGAATAATATGGACATTTAGAGCGTGTAGAGAGTAAGGAAATGAACGGAAAGCGATTTGCCAGAATTTCTCTGAGCACTGTGTTCCAGGCCGCCTTACTTTTCCTCTCCGCATGCGCGGGGCCAAACAGTAACTTTTTGGGCGCGGCAAAAGCTGGCGACATTCCTGGGCTTGAAGCATCTCTTAAGGCCGGCGCTGATGTGGACGTTAGGAGTTATCAGGGAGGGCATACTGCGCTTATGTGGGCGGCTTCGTCTGGCCATGTCAATGAGGTCCGCCTTCTTCTTAAGGCTGGCGCTGACGTTAATGCTAGGGATTGGTTTTGGAATACCGCGTTGATCGACGCGGCAGTGAATGGCCATGCTGATGTGGTTTCTTTACTTCTCAAGTCTGGAGCTAATGTTAATGCTTTAAACTATCATGGTTTTACCGCACTAATGCTAGCGGCTTCCGAGGGGCAAATTGATATCGTCAAGATATTGCTCAAGAATAATGCCAACGTTGATTATAAGAACAATAACGGAGATAACGCAGTCAGATTAGCTAAAAATTCCGAGATCCGTTCCATGATTTTTTCCTATATCAGAACGGAACGTCTACACTCTAATAAAATTGGTAATTTTAACGCTGAGCATATGGAGCATTTGCCTTGGGGCGATGGGCCACTCCCATGGCAACGGTAGTTAAGGAGAAAAATGAAAATACTAATTGGCTTCTTACTTGTAGGATTTAGCGTCAGTGCTTCTGGATGCATGTCCTATGTCAGGACATTTGACGCGAATAATAAGCAGATTGGAGCTTGTATCTCGTATCGTAGTCCATTTGCCTTCGGGACTAGCGTGGAGTGTAGAGGTTATGCCAATGGTCAGTCTGCCCCCGTAAAAAATCAGATTGGCAAGTCTGGAAATTGATCTATGCGTGAAAGCACACATAATCGTCCTAGTTCGTTGGACCATGAAAAAAGGGGAAGTTGTTTTTCGTCGTTAACTTGTTTGGAGGGTAGCCATGCCATATGCCATTCGCCTTGATAAAATCGGAGGGCCGGAAAATCTTAAATGGGTGGAAGTTTCGCTCGCATCTCCGGGGCCCGGAGAAGTTTTAGTCCGCAACGTCGCCATTGGTCTCAATTATATCGATACTTATTACCGCAGCGGCCTTTATCCGACGTCGTTACCGGTTATTTTGGGCATGGAAGGCGCGGGGCGAGTTGAAAAAATCGGCCCTGGGGTTCAAGACTTAAAACCGGGGGATCGCGTGGCCTATGCCAGTCCGATAGGGGCTTATTGCGAGGTCTTATTGCGTCCGGCCGATAGGCTGGTCAAAATTCCCGATGCCATTGACGATAAGACTGCGGCCGCGATCATGCTCAAGGGCATGACGGCGTGGTATCTTTTGCGGCGCACTTTCCCAGTCAAGTCCGGACAGCGAATTTTGGTGCATGCGGCGGCGGGAGGTGTGGGACTGATTCTCTGCCAATGGGCCGCTCAAATCGGGGTTGAGGTTATTGGCGTGGTCGGCTCGGAAGAGAAGGCCAATTTAGCGCGAAAAGCGGGTTGCGCTCACGTCATTATTTCAGCGCGCGAGAATTTCGTTGAGCGGGTCAAGGAAATTACCAAGGGAGAAGGCGTGCCGGTGGTTTATGATGGAGTGGGAAAAGAAACCTTCATGGGTTCGCTAGATTCCTTGTCGGTGCGCGGGCTCATGGTGAGTTTCGGCAACGCCTCCGGGCCCGTGCCGCCTTTTGATATCGGAGTTTTAGGCCAGAAAGGTTCTTTATTTTTAACGCGGGCGTCTCTTGCTCATTACACTTCAAGGCGAGAAGATCTTTTGGCGGCCGCTTCAGACCTCTTTAGCGTGGTCGCTGGGGGCGGGGTCAAGATATTTATCAATCAGGCCTATCCTTTGCGCGAGGCCGCCAGGGCGCATCAGGATTTGGAGAGCCGCAAAACCACAGGTTCTACGGTTTTATTGCCCTAGAGAGTTGCGTTTGTCCTTCGCAGGCGGGATTTACTCTATAATAGTAGAATCAAATCAGACCGGGCCGTTAGCTCAGCGGTAGAGCGTTCGCCTTACACGCGACAGGTCGGGGGTTCGAATCCCTCACGGCCCAGATTATTACCGCCCACGTTCTAATTCGGCTAATTCTGTTTGGGCTTTAAGCAGATTCCGCTCACAGGAGGCGATGAATTTTTTGGCGTAGACGAGCATGACATCTCCCTCCTGATAATAAGGAAGCTCGAATTTTTGATTTTCGATGGTCTGCTTCAGCCCTTCGATTAAACGCGAGAGATAATCCTTTTTTTTATCGGGGTCTTCCGGCATCGCCATGAGATTATTCTACAATAAGGGAGTCATGGGATTGCGCGCTTATTTCGCGGCGGTTTTCTTGATTGTCCCGCCGGGCCTTCAGGCAGGGACGATTCATGCTCGGCATAGAGAGGTGAAAAAAATGGAAATTAAAAGTTCGGCCTTTTCGATGAATCAGCCGATTCCTAAAAAATATACGGGGGAAGGAGAAGACGTTTCTCCGGAACTGGAATTTATCAACGTCCCGGAAAAAGCGAAAAGCCTGGCCTTGATTATGGATGACCCGGACGCGCCTCCGGGAACCTGGGTTCATTGGGTGATTTATAATTTGCCCTCCGACACGCGGCGCTTGCCGGAAAATTTTCCCAAAAAAGAAGCATTGAAAGACGGGACCAAGCAAGGTCCCTGCTGGGGGGTGGATTCTTTTGAGCGCGTCGGCTATTACGGCCCGCTTCCGCCTCCGGGAAAAGTCCACCATTATTTTTTTAAACTTTTCGCCCTCGACAAAGCGCTGAACTTGTCTCCTTCCCAGGCGACAAAAAACGAGCTCTTAAAGGCGATGAAAGGGCATGTGCTCGCTTCCGCTGAGTTGGTCGGAGTTTACCAGAGATGAATTCCCTTCAACAGTCTTTTCGTCAATTAGGACGAACCGGCCTTAACGTCTTGCCCGTCGGATACGGGGCTTGGGGCGTGGGGAAAAGCATGTGGGGGAAAACCGATGATGCGGAATCCTTGAAATCTCTTTTGAAGGCTCTGGAATTGGGATGCAATTTCTTTGACACCGCATATGTTTACGGCGATGGTCATTCCGAAAGCCTGATCGCCAAGGCCTTTGAGGAATATGGGAGCCGCGCTTTTGTCGCGACCAAAGCCCCGCCCAAAAATTTTTCCTGGCCCAGCCGAGGGCTTCTCAAAGATTCGTTTCCCGCCGATTGGCTGATTTTCTGCACCGAGAGAAGTTTGCGCAATCTTAAGACTGATTGCGTCGAAATTCAACAGCTTCACGTTTGGCAGGATTCTTGGCTTCAAGAGCCGGAATGGGAAAAGACTCTTAAAGCCGTTCAGGTTCTCAAAAGACATGGAAAAATAAAATTCTTCGGGGTTTCGGTCAATACCCGCGATCCTAAAAGCGCGCTTGAAATTGCGCGTTCGGGGGTGGTCGATACCATTCAAGTCGTTTTTAATTTGTTTGAACAAGAGCCCCTGGAAGAACTGTTTCCCCTGTGCCGCGAAAAAAACGTGGGCGTGATCGCCCGCGTGCCTTTAGATGAGGGCGGCTTAAGCGGAACTTTGAGCGCAGATTCAAAATTCGAGGAGGATGATTTCCGTTCCAATTATTTCGCCGGAGGACTGCTTAAGGAAACCGTTCGCCGCGCCAAAATTTTAGAAGACTACTTAGTCAAGGATAACAAGCTCGCTTTAAGCTTGCCGGAAGCCGCGCTTAAGTTTTGCCTGAGTTTTCCCGAGGTTTCTGTCGTTATTCCTGGAATGCGAAAGATTAAACATGTGGAATCTAATATCGCCTTGGCGCATTCAAAACCGTTTGAAAAGCCCGTGTTGGATAAACTGCGCTCTCACGCATGGAAGCGAACCCTTTAAGGCTTTTACTTTTTAATCATGCCCAATTCGTGGGCTTTGGCGTCATCGAAGGGAAGAACGGTTTTTGAGTCATAAACCGCGCCGGTCATTGTCGCTTGGGTTAAAGGCGTGGTAATCTTCGCCCCTCTTAAATCCGCCCGTTCAAAATGAGCCAAGGCAAGATTTTCAGCGCTGAGGTTGGCGCCTTCCAGGTTTGCGTCTGAAAAATTGGCTTCGCCCAGGTTTGCGTGCTCAAAGCTGGCTTGAGAGAGAATGGAAGCGGAAAAATTAGCGCCGGATAAATTGGCTCCGTCAAAACGCGCGTTTTGCATTTGAGCCCCCGAGAAATCGGTGGCTTCTCCGGTTTGAGGATTTTTTTGAGCGTCGGCTCCGGTGAGATCGGCTTTATCCATCGCGGCCCCGTTAAAACGCGCGCCTTCAATGACAGATGAGACGAGTTTGGCTTTGATGAGAAGGGCCTGCGAAAAATCGGCGTCGGATAGGATAGCTCCCGTCATGTCGGAGTCGTCAAGATCGGTTTTAATCATTTTAGGGCTTTCAAAGGAAGCGGAGTTGAGCGTTGCCCCTTTGAGGTTGGCCCCGTTAAAAAGAGTGCCTCCCAGGGAAGTGGCTTTGACAAAGCTCGCATTTCTTAAATCCGACATCGCGAGATTGGCGTTGGTTAAATCCGCGCTCTCAAGAGTGGCTCCGATGAGCCGCGCATGGTAAAGAGGAACGCCCATCAATTGGGCCGAGGATAAATTCGCGCAATTTCCTTTTTTTGTTCGCACCAGTTTCTGGATATTGACGGAATTATAAGACTCTCTTCTGGTTAGGGGGTTCTCGCAAATAAAGCGCCCAGTTTTTTTATTCCAAATAAGAATCGCCTTGAGCGGCCATTTTAGTTTAAAGTCTTTGATTCGATTATAAAGGGGAGAAGACGCTCGGTCAAAAAGAGAAACATTTTGCCCCGCAACGGGAGAGGCGAAGACGCAAAACAAAAACCCGAATGAAAATAAAAATTTTCTCATATTCGTCTATTGAGCGAAAAAAGAAAGCTCTTTTCCAGTTTTACCGTTTAAAGAACATCTGTCCAGGGCCAAAAGGCCTAGAAGGTCCCAGATCACATTCTTGCCCGGCCGCGCCGCCAGGCCAGGCGAATTTCCATCCAGTGTTCCGTTCCGAAGAAAACCAGATAGTTAAGAACTCCAAGACCATAGTAGATTCGATCTCCCAAAGAGCCAAATAACAGGGTCCAAGCGATGACAAAGCAACCGACGGCCCAGACCCATCGCATTTTAATCGGCAAAAAGAAAAATAAAAGAATCTCGACATCGGCGTTGAGCCGGGCAAAGGCGAGAACCAAACTCGTCGTAAAAATCGAATTGGAAAATTCCCGGCCGAGCGCGAGAGAAGAAGCGATTACCGACAAGGCTCCGATTGAGCAATAGATGAGAAATTTAAAATCTCCCCATATTTGTTCAAGCCGGTTCATTAGCCAATAAAAGAAGATTAGCCAGAACGCCAGCCACAAGGGCCCCATTTCAGGGGGAACGAAGAGAAAAGTGACGGCGCGCCAATACTGTCCGCCTAGAAAAGACTGCGGGTCAAAGACGAGGATGTCGGGGAATTGGGGTTTAAAGAGGGTGAGAATTCCGATGATGGCGTTCATTCCGGCCAGAAACGTCGCCAGGTCCGGGATCGATAAAAAGCCCAATTTTCTTTCTAATTGGTCCAGCCATTTAGGTCCCATATCTCTCGGCCATCATATCATTTCTTGGCCGCTGGACAGAACTCGTGTTCCCAGGCGGATTTTTTTACTTTCTTAAAGTGTAAACTAGAACATTGAGTTTAGAAGGTATTTTTATAAATTATATTTATAGATAAACAATAGTTAAAATAATAGTTATTCACTTATTTATACTATATTGACAATATTCATTTTATGTGCTATCCTTTATAAATGAGAAAGCTCAAGAGAATGGGAAACAGGATATGGAAAAATTAGAACTTGAAACACTGACAAGTCACCTTTGGGAATCCGCCAACATTCTGAGGGGAAGCATTGACGCCTCCGACTACAAGAATTATATTTTCGGTCTCCTCTTCCTGAAAAGGCTGTCCGATGTTTTTGATGAAGAAGCTGAGAAACTCTTAAGAGAAGGCAAGAGTAAGAAAATCGCGCTTGAAGACCCTGACGAGCATGAGTTTTTCATTTCTCCTAAAGCCCATTGGAAATATCTGACCACGCTGACCCACAATTTGGGGGACGCCATCAACAAGGCGAACGATCAACTCGAAGAGCATAATCGCTCTCTTGAAGGCGTTTTGTCGGCTACCGATTTCAATGACAAGGAAAGGCTTCCCGACGGCACGCTGTCCAAGCTCATTATTCATTTTTCCAAGCTCCGCTTGCGCAATGAGGATTTGTCCGAGCCCGATATTTTGGGGCGCGCCTATGAATATCTGATTTCCCAGTTCGCCGATGACGCGGGGAAAAAAGGCGGGGAGTTTTACACGCCAAAAGAAGTCGTGACACTTTTGGTCGATATTCTTGATCCAAGGGAAGGCATGTATATTTGCGACCCGGCTTGCGGCTCCGGCGGAATGTTGGTTCAGGCCGTTCACCACCTTAAGGCCATCCATCAAAACACGAAAAACCTGGTTTTGCACGGCCAAGAGAGAAATCTCGGCACTTGGGCCATCTGCAAGATGAATATCTTGCTTCACGGAATCTCGGGAGCCCGGATCGAGAAAGGCGACACCATCCGCGAGCCGAAGCTGCTCCAGAAGGGCAAGCTCGTCGAGTACGACATCGTGATCGCGAACCCGCCGTTTTCACTGAAGAATTGGGGCGTCGAATCCGCCGCAAGCGACGCTTTTGGGCGCTTTAGATACGGCTTGCCTCCAAAAAGTTATGGCGACCTGGCCTTCGTCCAGCACATGATCGCGACGCTAAAACCTTCCGGACGGGCGGGCGTCGTTCTTCCGCATGGAGTCCTTTTCCGCGGCGGCGCGGAGGGGAAGATTCGCCAAGGCATACTTGAAGAAGATTTAGTCGAAGCCGTGATCGGCCTACCCTCGAACTTGTTTTACGGCGCGAGCATTCCGGCTTGCCTGTTTATCTTAAACAAGAAAAAGCCGGTTCAGCGCAAGGGTAAGGTTTTCTTTCTCTATGGCGCGCGGGACTTCCAACAGCTCAAGAATCAGAACGAACTGCGCCCGGAGGACATTGAGAAGATCGTCAAGGCCTATCAAGCCTATGCCGCTATCGAGAAATATTGTCGTCCGGTGGCCTTGGATGAAATCCGCCGCAATGACTACAACCTGAATATTCCGCGCTATATTGACATCACCGAAGCCGAGGAGTCAATCGACGTTCAAGCGACCATCAACGAACTGGCCCAACTGAAAAAAGAACGCGACCAATCCGATGACAAGGTCGAGGGCTATCTGAAAGAGCTGGGCTACAAGGTTTAAGCCTAAGGGATTTTATGAACAGAGAAGAAATCGAGCAGGCCCTCGCCGCTTTAGGCGAGCAGCTCGCCGCGCTCAAGAAGCCGCATGTCGATATGCTCGTCTGCGGCGGGGCGGCGCTCCATGCTTTGGGGTTGGTCACAAGGACGACCAAGGACGTGGACGTTGTGGCTCTTGTTTCAAAGAGCCCCACCGACGGCCTGATCATGAGTTCGGCCAATCCTCTGCCGCCGCATTTAATCGAGGCCGCGAAGAAGGTCGAGCGCGATTTCCGGCTCAAGGACGGATGGATCAATCCGGGCCCGACCTCGGCATTGGATTTTGGATTGCCCGAAGGAGTGCTTGGACGCGCGGAGTTGCGCAATTATGGAAGCGCGTTCACGGTGCGCTTTATCAGCCGGTATGATCAGGTGCATTTCAAGCTCTACGCGGCGGTCGATCAGGGTGGAAAGCACTATCAGGACTTGTTGGACCTCAGGCCCACCGGAGATGAGCTGGAGAAGGCCGCGCGCTGGAGCATGACGCACGATGTTTCGGAAACCTACCGCAGCGACGTGAAGCGGATTCTAAAAGAGATGGGGCATGGCGATGTCGCTCAACGACTTTAGAGAAGCGCTGCTTGACAGGCTGCTGACCTTTCTTTGGCGGCAGTGGTCGGCTTTGGGCGTTTTGGGGGATTCCAGCGCGGAAGAGAGTTGGATCATCGACCCGGAAGCCTTGCTCATTTTTTCTTTGCCCATCGCGCGCTATGAGCCGCGCCTGTTTGACGAGATTTTGGCTTGGCTTTTGACCAATGGAGAGCGGCTTGACGCTTCAAGACTGAGACAGCTTCTTTCAAAGGAATACGAGGACGTTATTGCCGTAATCGGCGGGGCTTTGCGCTATATTGAAGAGCGCGGGCAAGAAAGAAAGTGGAAAAATCTCGCCGCGTTTTGCCACAGCCGACAAGTCTCGATGCGCGGCGTTGAGGAACCGCTCTTTAAAGAAAGATCGGGAATTTTCCATCCTCGGGCGGAAGGCGACAAGCGGGACCCCGCTTTTGCGGCTTTTGGTCTCAACCGTCTCCGCATTAAAATTCAAAAACCGGCTAAAGAAGTCCCAGTCAACGCCAGAGCCAATCTGCGTTTTCTTTTGCGCGCGCTTTTCGGCGCCGGCGCGAAATCAGAGGCCTTGCTTTATCTCATGACCCACGAGAGCGCCCACCCGCGCGAAATCGCGGAGGCGGTCGGTCTTTTTTGGCTGAGCCTTCATCAGGCTCTTTTAGGTCTCGCCCAATCGGGTCTGGTGCTCACCAAGCCCAAGGGCAAGAAATTGGAATACTGGCTTTCTCAAAGAAAGTGGTGGGAGTTTTTGGCTTCAACCCATTTTGATGACGGAGTGTCTCCGAAATGGCTTGACTGGATCGCTATTTTTAAGGGCCTTGAAAATGTTTGGAAAACGCTTGACGATCTCGCTAAAAATCCCCGCTCGGATTATATGGCTTCGTCCAAACTTCAAGACAGTCTGGAGTTCGTCGCCCAAGAGTTCGCCCGCGCGGGTTTTGACGTTCCCATTCCGAAAGCCGGTCTTACGCCTCAATTGCATCAGCGGATGGCTCTGCGCTTCTTGGGCAAAATAATCGGGCTTGAAAACGAAGCCGATTTCGCCAAGGTTTAAATCATGACCAATCAAATTACCACGCTCGATATGGGAAAAAAATTCAAGAAAACCCCCGCCGGCGAGATTCCGGTGGAGTGGGAGATGCTAACCCTTGGAGATCTTGCAGAAATTAGAAGGGGAGCATCTCCGCGTCCGATTGGCGATCCTAAATTTTTTGGGGAAGGACGGGGCTGGGTTAGAATCATAGATGTTACTAGAAGTTCGAAATACCTTAGAGTGACCGAACAAAGACTTTCTCCTCTCGGTGAATCCAACAGTGTTCAGGTGGATCCGGGCGACGTAATCATGAGCATTTGTGCAACGATTGGGAAACCTGTTATTGTGGATATGAAAGCGTGTATCCACGATGGTTTCGTCCTTTTTGAAAAATTATCATCACAGATCAGTAAAGATTTCCTTTTCTACTTTCTTCAATCTAAAGAGAATTATCTAGCAGGCAAGGGTCAACCAGGAGCACAGAAAAATCTTAATACCTCTATTGTCGCTCAGACCGAGATAGCGCTTCCATCCATATCCGAACAAAAGAAAATCGCCGAGATTTTGACCGCGGTGGATAAGTCTATCGAGAAAACCCGCGCCGTCATCGAAAAAACCAAGGAACTCAAAAAAGCCCTCATGCAAACCCTTCTCACCCGCGGCATCGGGCATAAGAAATTCAAGAAAACCCCCGTTGGGGAAATCCCGGTGGAGTGGGAAGCTCGGACATTAGGGGAATTGTGTTTAGTGGCGCCAGAGTATGGTGCAAATATCTCCGCTATCGAATTTAGAGCAGACTGTCCAAGATATGTCCGCATTACTGATATCAATGAAGAGGGTATTCTTTCTTCTGCGGATAAAAAATCTATCAAACCAAAGGATGCTCAGCCATATTTGCTAGGAGAGGGCGATATTCTATTTGCGAGGAGTGGCGCAACTGTTGGCAAGACGTATCTGTATCAGAAGTCGGATGGGGTTTGCGCATTTGCTGGCTATACAATCCGGTTCAAACCCAACCCTCAGCGTTTATTACCAGAATTTTTATCACAGTTTACCCATTCGCAAATTTACTATCAGTGGGTGAAGGGCATGCTACGAGCGGGAGCTCAGCCGAACATTAATGGAAGCGAATACGCTGGACTTTTCTTGCCAACTCCTCCACTCTATGAGCAAAAGAAAATCGCCGAGATTCTGACTGCGGTGGATGAGGAAATCGAAAAAGAAGAAAATGCGCGTAAAATAATGGAAGGGCTTAAAAAAGGCCTCATGCAGGCGCTTTTGACGGGGAAGGTGCGGGTGTAGCCGATGGCCAATGATTCGACCCATGGCGATACAGACGAAGAAGTGTTGTCCCCAATACCGGAAATGTTTGAGCCTCGTTCGGGAGAGACGCTGGAACCCATTCGAGGCGATTTTGACGCGTGGTTCCCCGACGACTCCGCCTCCCGGTGGATTTTAGAGCTCATGACGGCGCGAAATGACATCAGCATCACGCTAAAACTGTTGGCATCCTTTGGCGAAGAAACGCCCAGTTCCGATGATTTGCGCAAAGCCTATCAGAATAGCCATTACCTGTTCTTCTACCGGATGTTGATGGCGCAGACTTGCGAGGCCTGGCTGACCTTTAATCAGAAAGACAAGATTGAGTCGCCTATCGTTAAGAGAATCGCTGAGTGCGACAACGTGGAGAAGATACGCCAAAAAGTTTGCGACCTTTTGGGCAAAAGATTCGACGGTGGAAAGACCCCGTTGGAGCTGGCGAAAAAACTGCGGCTATCGGCCTTTCACTATTCTGACAAGGATGTCGGCGACTGGGCCGCTGATCTCAAAGCAAGAGATGGGGGATCGGTGCTCGGGATTGCCCGGCCTACCCGACTGGTAGTAGATAGAAGGTGGATCGTGGCCGATAAGTTTGTTCTCGCGCGCTTGCGTCAGGCTGGCCTTGGAAACAAGGATTTGCATGGGCAGGGAGTGTTGCGCGCTGCCGCACAGATTATTAGCTTGATTGACGCCTGCATTAATCAGTATGAGGTGGAGCGTAGAGTCGATATTTCCAAGTGTTCTACCCAAAAAACTTAATGCATTTGCTTCTGGCAAGATGAGCAGAACTAAAATGATTAATAGGAATCTTCTGGATCGGCTTATGCCCAATGGTGTTGATCAATCTGAATTTGAGGATCTGATACATAGGCATTTTGGAAGCGCGTCTGGCCATGCCGATGGAGATGGAGTCTTTCTATCCGCACATAACGACCTTCCCCTCACTGCCTCGGAAGGCAACTACGCGCTTAAACTGAGCCATAACAAGGAAGGAGCATTGCGGGCAATCGAAGGCGGCCCAGCCTTCACTCAAGACATATTGAATGACCTTACGAAGGAAGTTCATGATGCGCTTATTGCAGACCACGGAACTTTGATTGGAGCGGCCATCTTGTTTAGCGCGTTGCCTGTCAATGGGAGTTGGAGGCATGGGAATCTGTTTCAGATTTTTCCAGTGCCCAATGCTGCGCCGCGACCTCATCAACCGACAGCCTCCCATCCGTTCCAAATTGAGTTTTCAATCAAGAATAGCCCTGATTGGGTTATACGTAGTAGGCGAATAAGCCGGAAAAAGCAAGAAATCGGCCTACTGCTGAACGCATTTCTTGAAGGCCACATTATTGTCAGAAATAGTAGCGCGAGGTGGCATTGGGTTTTGTTGGGAGATTCTCCGCAGCAGTCAAAAACGGTTTGCGCCTATGAGGGGTATTCTTTCGAGGGATTTCAGCCAGAAAAGGCCGAGTTCTCTTTACTGAATGAAAGTCCGGCCTTGGAAGCTATCGCGCCCGGGGAGTTTTATTCCCGTTTTGGATATGCGGGCACCGATTGGAAAATGCACTGCCCAGAAAATCTTGGGGAGCTATTCGACAGATTTTTTGCTTTGCCGGTAGGTGACCAGAAAAATTTCTTAACCGCCTGTTTCTGGTTCCATCATGCCTTGCAGGTGTCGCAGGATTCTGAATCTGCCTCATACATAGCCCTCGTTCAGGCTATTGAGGTACTGCTCCCTTCCGGTGGCAGCTCGAATTGCGCTGAGTGCGGCCAGCCAAAATACAAACTCACCGAACAGTTCGAGATGTTTCTAAAAACCTATGCGCCGAATGGAGGCGGTATCAAACAGGGGCGGAAGCGCTTGTATAAAATTCGTTCCGAGCTTTCTCATGGGAAGCGTCTTCTTTCCGGCGATTCGGGCGCCCATTGGGATTGGCAAGATAGTTTGGCGTGGAATGAGATGCGGCAAACAGTTCGGATCACTTTTGTCAATTGGTTAATGCGACAAGGAAACTCAAAATGATTGCTCGACAATTAAACAACTGACCCAGATGGGCCTCACTTTCTAAATATGATTACTAAACCATTCGACAAAGTCGTTAAAGAAGATATAGATGAACTGGTTTCCAACAAAACGCAGGAAGGCAGGCGGTTGGATTATAAGCAGGCCCTACCAGGAAATACCGACGGCGACAAGAAAGAATTCCTCGCGGATGTTTCTTCGTTTGCGAATTCTCTCGGAGGCTGGCTCATATATGGTGTCACAGAGAAACGCGATGACAACGGCAAGGCTACCGGGATGCCAGAAAGCGCCGGAGGTCTTGGAGAGATAAACGCCGATGAGGAGATCAAGCGGCTTGATGCCATATTGCGTGATGGCGTTGATCCAAGAATAACAGGCGTGCAAATGAAGTCGTTGTCCGGCTTCCCGAATGGTTGCGTTGTTTTAATTTACGTTCCAAAAAGCTGGAATTCGCCTCACATGGTCGCATTTCAGCAATCCTCAAAGTTTTACGCGAGAAATAATGCGGGAAAATATCAGCTGGATCTGGGAGAGATTCGATCCGCTTTTGCGTTGTCTGAGACCCTGCCGGAAAAAATTAGGAGATTTCGCGAGGATCGAATCGCGAAGATATTGGCGGATGAAACTCCGGCGCCACTTATTGGGAAGCATCGGGTCGTGCTGCATTTGATCCCTCTTTCTTCGATGGCGTCTACAAGCGTGGTCGATATGAGTCAAGTTCAGGAAAATAAAAACCTTGCCCCCATTTGCTCTTCTGGCCACACTATCCGTTATAATTTTGATGGTTTTCTTGCCTATGGCAATACCACTTACCTGCAAGTATTTCGCAATGGCGCGGTCGAAGCTGCGGAATCGTTACTGCTTAGTAATGGAAATTCTATTCCCAGTCCAGGGTTTGAGTTGGAATTAAATAAGGTGGTTGAGCGCTATCTTGAATTACAACAGGATATCGGAATTAATCCGCCAATTATTATTTTTTTGACGCTACTGGGAGTCAAAGGATATTCCCTTGTGCATCAAAATTCCATACGAATGAATATGATCCAAGAACCAACCAAGATAGATCGCGACATATTGGCCTTGCCGGACATCATGGTTGAGGATTTTACGACTACCACCGATGCGCTTCTTCGACCCGTTTTCGACATGATCTGGCAAGCATCCGGTTTCGGCGCTTGCCCCAATTATGATTCCACTGGGCGTTGGAAAAATGCGTTATGAACTTTACCGAAGACACCCTTTCTGAAAAACCGGCCATTGAGCAGCTTAAGAGAATGGGCTATGAATTTATCCCCGGCGAGAAGCTGGATCCGCAGGAGAGCGAGAATTCCGAGCGCGGTTCCCGGCGCGAGGTCGTGCTGAGCGGCCGCTTGCGCGCGAAATTGGCGGAGCTAAACCCCGAAGCGACGGAGTCTACGATCGATAAGGCCCTCCGGAAAGTCGCGAGCGTTCAAGGCTCGGGGCTTTTGGATGAAAATAAACTCTTTCATGCGGCGCTTGTCTCGGGCATCAGCATCGATCAGGAAACGGGTAGGGGACGGCGCGGGCTGACGATTCGATACATTGATTTTGAGAACCCGGAAAAAAATGATTTTCTGGTCGCCAATCAATTTTGGGTCAAGGGTCCAAAGCTGACCGACAGGCCGGATATCGTCATTTTCGTCAACGGCATTCCCCTGGCCGTCATCGAGTGCAAAAGCCCGGTCGCGAAAGAAACGGGGATTGTCGATGCCGTGGAACAACTCTTGCGCTACCAGCGGGAAATTCCGGCTCTTTTCCGCGCCAATCAAATACTCATCGGCGTAAATCTCTTTGGGGCGAAATACGGGGTTGTCGGCGCGGACCTTGATCATTTCCATGAATGGCGGGAAAAACCGGATGAAAAGCTTCCGAATCTGGCCGATCACGCTTCTGTCAAAGAAATGCTGGCTCTTAAGTTGATTAAAAAAGGCGATCTTTCCGCAACGCCGGCCGCCCAAGACGTTCTCATCGCGGCTTTGCTCAATAAAAAAAATCTCTTGGACATTGTCCGCGATTTCATCGTTTTTGAAGCGGATGAAAATAAAATCGTCAAGAAGATTTGCCGTTACCAGCAGTTCACGGCGGTGCAAAAAATCGCCCGCCGGGTTCTTGAAGAAAAAGACAAGAAAGGCATCGTCTGGCATTGGCAGGGTTCGGGAAAGTCTCTGACCATGCTTTTTGCCGCGCTCAAACTCCGCCGCGAGGAAGCGCGGCTTAAAAACCCTTATTTTCTGATCGTCACCGATCGGCGGGACCTCGACAAGCAGATTTCCGACAATTTTCGGGATTGCGGCTTTCCCAACCCCATCCGTGCGGAGAGCTCTCGCGATCTCTACCGGATGCTCTCAGAAGGAGTCGGCCGGACCATCATGACGACGATACAGAAATTCCGAACAATGCCCGAGAAGGCTCTTTCCACCTCCGACAATATCATCGTGCTCACGGACGAAGCGCACCGGACTCAATACGGGAATCTCGCTTTTAACTTGCGCAAAGCCCTTCCGAACGCGGCTTTCTTCGCCTTCACCGGGACGCCGCTTGATAAGAAAAATCGCAACACATACCGCCTCTTTAGTCCTGAGGGCGAGAGATACCTCCACAAGTACGGCATCGCGCAGGCCGAGAAGGATAAAGCCGTCGTTCCGATCAAATACATGAGCCGCTTGGCGGATCTTCAAGTGGTCGGCGCTTCCTTGGATTCGCTTTTGGCGGGACTTTTCCCGGATAAAAAGAAAAAGGAAATCGCGGATATCAAGCGCGAGTATGCGACTCCGGATGTCTTGGCCGCGGCCCCGCGAAGAATCGATCGCGTCGCCTTGGATATCGTCGAACACTATCAGCAGGCGATCAAACCCAATGGATTTAAGGCGATGATCGTGGCCGAGACTCGGCAGACCGCCGATCTCTATAAAAAGGCTTTGGACCGGCTCATTTCTCCCGGGCGCTCCGAAATCGTCATGACGATAGAAAGAGATGACCCTCAGGATTGGCAGGACCATTACCGCCTGAGCGACGAGGCGGAAGACCGCGTTAAAGAGCGCTTCCTTGATCCGAAGAGTGAACTCGGTTTTCTTATCGTCTGCGACAAGCTTTTGACCGGCTTTGACGCGCCGATTCTTCAGGCGATGTATCTGGACAAGCGCCTGAGAGAGCACACCCTCCTTCAGGCGGTGGCGCGGACAAACCGCACCTATCCCAGGAAAAATTTTGGCCTGATTGTGGATTACGCGGGGATCGGCAAGGAGTTGGCGAGGGCGCATGAAGAGTTTAGCGCGGAAGACTTGGAAGGGCTTTTCCGCGCCGATGACGTGGAAAGAGAACTCAAGGCCTTGGCCGATTACCGCAAAGAATCAATGGGATTTTTCGCCGGCATTTCGCTTAACGGCGAACCCAAAACGATACTCCAGAATTGCCTTGAAGCTTTAAAGAGCGAAACTGTTCGCGGAGAATTCGACAAGGCTTATCGCGCCTTCGCCAAGAGCGTGGATTTTCTCATGCCGGAGCTGCGCCTTGAGCCCTACTTAAAAGATTTTAAATTCTTGGGCGCCGTCCGAGAAGGGGCGAAAAATCTTTATCGCGACGAACGCCTTAAGACCGAGGATTTGAGCGCGAAAGTCGAGGCCCTGATTCACGCTCATATCGCCGCCGAGGGAATCGAGCGTTTGCTTGAGCCGTTGACGATCAGCGCGCCGGATTTTGCCAGCGTGATGCGAGACAAGGGCGGCGCGAAAGCCCAAGCCGTGCATCTTGAATACGCCATTCGCGACACTCTGAGCGCGAAGGCTCCCCAAGACCCGGCGTTTTATGGGGCGCTTCAAAAACGCCTTGAAGATGTCATCGCGGATCAGAAACGCGAGCGCAAAGACGAGGCCGAACTTCTCTTGTCTCTCATGAAGATCAAGGAAGACGAATCCCAAAAAGATGAGGCCGCTCGCAAACTCGGACTTGATGGCGGGAAAGAATTCGCTTTTTTTGGCCTCATTAACGGCCATGCAAAAAAATTTCCTCTCAAAAATAAAGAAGACCGCGCGGCTCTCGCCAAGGACATCATCCGGATCGTAGAGAATCTGGCCGTCGCCGAGTGGACGGAACGAGAAGACGTTCAAAAGGAAATGCGGCGCGAGATCAAGCGCCTGCTTCGGACAAAGGGCTGTGACGAAGAAGAGCTTCCTTCTTTGGCGCGGGAGATGATTGAGCTGGCCCAGCAATGGGTGAAAAGGTAAAAATGCCCACGATTTGTCACAAAGGACGGAAGCTCAAATACGATATCCATTTAACCGCGCGGCGAAAGACGATAGCCCTCAAAGTTCACCGAAACGGCGATATCGACGTTCGCGCGCCCAAGTCCGTCAAAGCAACTCAACTGCGCCAATTTGTCGGCAAAAGAGCGGATTGGCTTTTGGATCGGCAGACTTACTTCGCCGACCTGGCGAGGAAATTTCCGCCCAAGGAATTTAAAAATGGGGAAACGTTCTCGGCGTTGGGACGAAATTACCGGCTTAAGATTGAACGCCGTCCGGGATTATCCCAGCCGGTTTGCCAGCCGTCAGGTCGCAGCCTCCAATTACTCGTCAACGGTCATGCGGGAGAAGAACTTGAGCGCGATATCCAGAGTTCTCTCAAAGACTGGTATTCCAATTTGACCGAGAAAAAAGTGCGATCTGTCGTTTCTAAGCACGCCCGGGCTCTTTCTGTCGCGCCCAAGACTCTCAAAGTCGTCGAGCAAGAAAAGAGATGGGCCAGTTGCTCGAGAAATGGAGATATTCGCTGCAATTGGCGGCTCGCCATGATGCCGATTCCGGTTCTGGAGTATATCGTTGTGCATGAGCTGTGCCACCTTAAGACGCGCGATCATTCTCCTCGGTTTTGGCGCATCGTAAAGTCGGTGCTCCCGGACTATGAGAAGCGGCGTCACTGGCTGAAATTAAACGGCGGTCCCCTAGAGGGAATGTTCGGCGCTTAACGCGGACGCCTAGAGAGTTTGCCCAAGAGCGCTCGACAATGTTAGCTAAAGCGCATCTCGTCTCTGAAATGGCGATTTTTGATTCGTCTTTACCGGCTTTGCGCAGTTTTGCTAAAGATGAAATTAGCCACCACCTTAGCCACCAGGCATTTCCCGCCGTTTTCCAGGACGGGCAAAAAAGTGTTGTATAATCTCAATAATGGGCGTGTAGCTCAGCTGGGAGAGCGCCTCGTTCGCAACGAGGAGGTCGCAGGTTCGATCCCTGTCACGTCCACCATTTTAATCCGCTGTTCTCGCAGTCTCTAATATCGCCGAGACAAACGCCGATTCTGGCCGTGCGCCGTCAAACCCGCCCGCTTCGTTGATGATGATTTTAGGAACCCCGGAAACCCCGAATTTCATCGAAAGTTCCGGAAACTCCTCGGCTTCAACCATGTCGGCGGTGATGTTGGGAAAGGCGAGGGCTAATTTATGCGCGGTGCGCACCGCCGAGGGGCAATAGGGGCAATGCGGAGTCACAAAAACTTGGATATGGATTGGCGATTTGAGATTGGCCAAGTTTTTCTTCGTGGGTTCCGATAGCTCCGTTGTTCCAAAGGACGCCTCCTTGATCGCTTCGAGTAAAGAGGCAAACTCATATCCTCCCGGAAGGCCGTAAAATCTGACGCGGTTTCCCGCGGCTCCTTCTAAAACCAAGGCGGGTGCCTTGTCGATTCCATACTCCTTGGCTTTTTCTTCTTCCGTGACGCGGTTGTGAACCTCGAGTTTTAAACGCGAAGACAGAGAAGCGAGCTCCCGAAGCAACGATTCCACTACTTCGCAAGTCGGGCAATCAAGATTTTGCTTAAAGAAAATAAGCTTAACCTCGCTGGGCAAGACTTCCAGCCTCCGTTTGATTTCGCCGCGGACTTCTTCGTTAAGTAGTTCCATAAACCCCTCCCGCTTTTTGGATGCTCCAAAAGCGAAAAAGGATTCAGGGTTTAGCGGTAGGGTCTTAAGCCTTGGGCGGCCAAGGTCCAGGCGGTCATTTTATAGAGAAGCCGCGCCCCGACATTGGCGTCCCACTCGCCATTTCTGGCGTTGTCGCCGGGAGAAACCTCGTTGAGATCAAAGCCGACGATTTTACGCCCGCTTTTGACGGCTTGAGAAATCAAATAGACGGCCTGCTCAAAATCAAGACCCCCGGGAACCGGCGTGCCGGTGTTAGGGCAGAGTTTGGGATCGAGCGCGTCAATGTCGAAGGTAATCCAAATTTTTTCCGGAAGTTGAGAAATAATGCGAGCGACAATTCCGATCCACGGCTCGCCGGAAAAAAGGGAAGATTTTATCTGAGAGTCGTAAAAGACGGAGACCTGTCCGCTTTTCTCTCGCGCATAATCGGCTTCTTCCTCGCAGAAATCTCGGATGCCGACTTGGACGAGCCGTGAGACTGGAATATTTTCCAAGACGTTATAGAGAATGGAAGCGTGCGAATGGGTAAAGCCCTCATATGCGCGCCTGAGATCATGGTGAGCGTCGAAATGGAGGATTCCAAGGCCGGGAAATTTCTCGCAGGCCGCCTTTATCGCCCCGTAGGGAGCTGAATGGTCGCCGCCGATAACGCCGAGAATTTTTTTTGCCTCTAAAATTTTTCGCGATTCCTTGTAAACTTCTTCGTTCAGTTTCTCGCTTAAGGAGTTGACGAGATTTAGAGATTGCTCAATGGCTTTGTTTTTTGAGGTTTTGCCGGCGGAAGCGATGACCTTTTGAGCGGCCGCTCGGGCCGTCTTATTCCAGTCCTTGATTTTTTTTGATTCCGGAAGACAGAAAAGCCCCGATTCATAAGGCTTTAAGACCTCTCCATCAAAGAGATCGACTTGATAGCTGGCTTGGAAAATGGCGGCGGGGGCTTTGGCGGTCCCTCCGCCGTAAGAGGTAGTCGCTTCCCAGGGAATAGGCAGATAAATTAAAGAAGAGTTTGATTCATTAAACGGAAGACCGAAAATCCCCGATCCATCGGCCGCCGCCGAGTTCGGGTCAAAACTCTTCTCCATGAATCCAGCTTATTTCGCGGAAACCAAGGTTTTCTCTTGCGCCTCTTTGAGAACGTTGTTGAAATTCTTGGCGGAACGGGCTTTCCAAGAACCTTTGTGATACGCGTAAGAAGCGAGAAGTGGAAGCGCTATCGTCGCTTCAGAATAAACCATCTGCTCGTAAACCGTGTCTACCTTGCCCCAGGAGCAGGCTTCCCTTAATGTCGAGCCGGAAAGAGCTCCGTCTCTTTCATCGGCGACCGTGATTTGAACCGCATATTTGTGCATCTTGGGATCAAGACCCAACATTTCAACGCCGACAGTGACGTCTTGAGCGAAATTCTTGGGAACGCCTCCGCCGACCATCAGCAACCCGGTGTCTTTAGAAGCCAGTTTGACCTTGACGAGTTCGACAAAGTCCTTGGCGGAATCAATGGAGACATGTTCTTCCGGGTTGTGCCATTGATGGTGCAAGAGCCCAAAGCCCGCGGAACAGTCGGAGAACGCGGGGACAAATATCGGCACGCCTTTCTTATAGGCTGATAAAATCACCGATTCTTTGATCTTGCCTTTAGTCATCAAATATTTTCCCATCTCGACGATGAATTCGCGGGAAGAGTAGGGCCGTGGCGGGAGTTTGTCCGCGATTTCAGCGCTGGCATTGTCGGTGTCGCCCAAGGCGTCTTCATCGATGAAGGTGTCATAGATCCTGTCGACCCGGGCCGCGCGCAAGGCGTGATCGTCGACCCATTTAGTGCCTTTATAGTGTTTGTTCCCAAGGGCTTCAAAGAAGTCTTGATCCACGATATTGGCGCCGGTCGAAACGATGGCGTCAACCATATTGTTTTCGAGCATGTCCCAGACGACTTTTTTAAGTCCCGCTGAAAACAAGGACCCCGCCAAGCAGAGTATGATGGAGGTGTCTTTGTCTGCGAGCATCCGGTCATAAATTTCGGAAGCTCGCGCGAGATCTCGGGCTGAAAAAGCCATTTTGCTCATCGCTTCAATGAGCGGAACCGCATTAAATTTTGCGATATCAATGTGTTCTATCGGCTCTTTTAGAAACGCGCTTTTGTTCATTTTTTTAACCATGCTAGCCTCCTTGATACTTTTGTCTTTGCCGTTAATTTTATAACATTTACTAGGCGTAATAGAATAGTTTTTTAGACAAAAAATGTCAGCTATCTCCGAAATCGAGAAAGACCAAAAGAATCTCTATATTTCTTGGCAAGATGGTCACAAAAGCCAATACGCCTTTCGCTACTTAAGAGAAAATTGCCCCTGCGCGATGGGCCGGTATGAATTCACCGGAGAGAGGATTTTGGATATTTCGACGATTCCGTCCGATCTCTCTTGCCAGAGAGAAAGCGTCGTCGGCCATTATGCATTAGCTTTTTCTTTTTCCGACGGGCATGGCGCGGGTATTTATACTTTTGAATACCTAAGAGATATCTGCCCGTGTCCGGATTGCTCTTCAAACTCCTCAAACAATAGGACCACCTATGCCTAAGTGGAAAACGATTATAGAGCCGTTCAGAATCAAGATGGTCGAACCGTTGGGCTTTACAACGGAAAAAGAGCGCTTAAGTTTGTTAAAGAAAGCCCATTATAATCTTTTTCAAATCCCCGCCGATAAGGTTTTAATCGATCTCTTGACCGATTCCGGAACTTCGGCGATGTCCTCTGAACAATGGGCGTGTCTTATGCGCGGAGATGAGTCCTATGCCGGCGCCCGCAGCTGGTATGTTTTTGAAAAAGCGGTTAAAGATTTGACCGGCTATCGCTATGTCTTGCCCGCCCATCAAGGCCGGGCGGCGGAGAGAATTTTTATGTCGGTTGCTTGCGGCCCGGGAAAAACGGTCATCGCCAATACCCATTTTGATACCACCCGGGCCAATGTGGAGGCCGCCGGGAGCGTCGCTTTGGATTTGCCGGTCAAAGAGGCGTTTAATTTTTCTTCCGCTGCGCCGTTTAAGGGAAATATCGATATCGCCGCGTTGAAAAAATCCATCTCGGAAATCGGAGCTCGAAATATCCCGATGATTATTATGACCGTGACCAATAATTCATTGGGGGGGCAACCCGTCTCTTTGTCTAATTTAAACGAGGCCTCAAAGGTCGCCCGGCAAAATAAAATTCCTCTGATTATCGACGCCGCGCGTTTTGCCGAAAACGCTTTCCTCATTAAACTTCGAGAGCGCGGGCAATCGCATCGCCCGGTCGTTCAAATCGCGCGCGAGATGTTTGCGTTGGCTGACGGATGTTTGATGAGCGCCAAGAAAGACGCCTTCGCCAATATGGGCGGCTTCCTGGCTTTTAATGATTCCGGGTGGCTAAAAAAAGCGAAAGAGCTTCTGATTTTGGGAGAAGGATTTCCAACCTATGGAGGATTAGCCGGGAGAGATCTCGAGGCCATCGCGCAGGGCCTTAAAGAAATCGTGGATGAAAATTATCTTTCTTATCGCGCGCGCTCCGTGGCGTATTTGGCGGAAGGCCTTAGAAAACACAAGGTGCCGATTATCAATCCGCCCGGTGGGCATGCAATCTATGTGGATGCAAAGAGCTTTTTGCCGCATATTTTGCCTCATCAATTTCCGGCTCAAGCCTTGGTTTGCGAACTCTATGGGGCGGCGGGGATTCGATCGGTTGAGGTGGGTTCCTTGATGTTTGGGCGCGGAAAAGGCCGAGATTTTAAACCCGCGAAGATGGAACTGGTGCGTTTGGCTCTTCCGCGGCGCGTCTACACTCAAAGCCATGTCGATTTCATCATCGAGGTTTTTGGTTTTATCGCGAGCCGCAAAAAGTCCATCCAAGGGCTTGAGATTGTGGAGGAACCCAAGACCTTGCGCCATTTCACGGCCAAGCTCAAACCTGTGAGGCTGGGAGGCTTTCGGTGAGTAAGGGCGTTATTTTCCTTGTCACGCAAGACATGACTCTCGTTGGAGAGTTGGAAACCCATCTTAAAAATTATGAATATTCTTTAACGGCCTTTAATTCAGCGGCCGATGCCATTATCCGCATGGGAACGCCTGATATTGCCGCCTTGGTTTTAGATTATGAGCGCATCGCTATTCCGGAAAGGCAAGCCCTTTTTAACGCTTATAAGGTTCGCGGGCGCTTTCCACTTTTCCTTCTTCAAACCTTGGCGAGCTTTTCTCCCGTCCAATCCGTCCCGATTCGGGCGTTGCCCTGGCCGCCTCCCCACGGCTTTGACGATCAACTGCGCTCGGTTGAGCGCCCGGTCGTTTTTCTGGCCGATGAGGCTTTTTTTACCAGCCATGCCCTTCCCATCGCCTTTAGACAATCGGGAATTATCGTTGAAGAACGCCCAAGCGCGCAAAACCTCGAGAAATTTCTTTTGGAAAGAACGATTCCCCCGAACGATGTTTCGGATCCCGGGAAAACTTTTTGGAAACAAGTCTCCCAGGTCTCTAAGCCCGAGCCGGCTTCTTTCGGGGCGGGAAAGAAATGCCAGGTCATTGTCCCTTTTCCGGGGCTTTGGGCGGATGTGGCCAGTTTTGACGCGGCTTTAAGAAAAGCCGTCAATAATTGCGTTTGCTATTACATTTCAAGCATCGATCGCGTGCGTTGGATGGCTAATCGTTTAAGAGAAAACGCGCCTGTCGAACTTTTACGCGATGAGTCGGGGCTGATTCCAAAGCTTTTAACCGAAGCCCCTCAAATGGCCGATCCCGCTCAAAGGGGCAAGGAAAAAATACTGTTTTTGGATAATTATAAGCCGACCTTGGACGCGTTATCTCAAGCGTTGCGCGTGGCCGGTTATGATGTGGTCACGACCATGGACGCGGAGGAAGCCTTGCGTCGGGCCCAAATTAAAGGAAGTTTTCATCTGGCCGTTGTCGGCGCCGCTTTGGCCTATACCCGGCATACGGGACTGGAAATAGCTCAAAAATTAAGAGAGCATGATCCGGATCTAAGAATCATTTTCATGGTCGACCGCTATCCTTTGACCACCGCGCTTCAAGGGGTTAGTCAATCCGTCGAGTTGGGATTGGACGACGCTTTGCTTAAACCGGTGGACTCCTCCCGCCTTATTTTCTCCGCTCGTCGGGCTCTTGAGCGCAGATTTCTGATTTTGGAAAATGCGCGCCTTCTAAAAGAAGTTCAGGAGTCCAATAGACAGCTTGAACAAATCAACGGGTTTCAAAAAAAATTCTTCGCGATGGTTGCCCATGACGTCAAAAATCCATTGACCGCGATATTGGGCTATTCTGAAATATTGGGAATGGGCTTAAAAAATTCTCCCAAAGAGCTTGAATATTCCTCCCATATTAATTCCGCCGCTCAAACCTTAAATCTTTTGATTTCAGATTTAGTTGATTTAGCGGCTATTGAGTCCGGAAAGCTGAGGGTCAATTTTGGCGATCTTAATCTGGCTGAAGTGATAAAAGATGTTAGTTCCCGTATTCAGATTGCCGCGCAACAGAGAAAAATCCGTTTTGAGGTTCAAGTTCCTCCGAATTTGCCTATGTTAAAAGGAGATCCCCATCGGATCGGGCAGGTCATCCAGAATCTTTGCACCAACGCCGTCCAATACACGAAAGAAGGAGGACTGGTCCAGGTTAAAGTGGATATGGGGCCTCAAATGCTGACTGTCGGCGTTCGCGATTCCGGTATCGGAATTTCAAAGGAAGATTTGCCTAGAGTCTTTGAACGGTTCTTCCAATCCCAACAGGCCCAGGCGATGAGAAAGGCGGGATTTGGTCTAGGGCTTAAGATCGCGCGGGAAATCGTTCAACTTCATGGCGGTGAAATGGGGGTCGAATCGGAACTAGGAAAGGGCTCGCGCTTTTTCTTTACGATTCCCATTCCGCAAAAAAATCAAGCGCCGTCGGCTCCAATAAGCCCCGCGTCCCAGCCAGTTTCTCCATCAAAATAAATTCAAGCGGCGTGAGGAATAATTCCCTGGGCTAAGAGCTTGGTCTCTTCTTGGGAAACAGCGACGGACTCATTTTCCGCCAGATAAAGATTGAGGCCTAAAAAACCGTTTAACTCAAGCAGCGGGGCCAAGGCTTTTTGCGGGTTCTGGCTCATCCAGAGAAATTCTTTTCCCTCGGGAGCGGTTAAGTGATGAGAAGAAATGAAACTGGCGACGGAGTCGGAAGAGGGAAAAACAGGAACCCGAAATTCGCCCGGAGATTTTTGTTCCGCCCATAGAAGAAAATCATTTGATTTTCGGAACGTGGAAAGACCGTCCTTGATGGGTTCGCCCAAGGTCAAAAGATAGACCTCCGATGAAAGGAGTTCGCGGTAAAGGGCCTTCCTAAACTGATGCGGGTGTTGCGCTTCCTGACTGATGAGGTGCTCTAATATTTCTAACATAACCTTAACATAGCTCCGAGATTGTTTTTTGTCAAGGCCCAGAAATCGCGTGTCAAAAATCGCGGTGCTTAGATTAGATATTAATCAAAGCCAACGCAAGAGAGTCATCTCGCAGGCAAAGCCGGGTCCTAAAGCCGCGAGCAACCCCTGTGCGCCGTGAGGCGCTCTCCGCTTGAGCGCTTCTCGAAGAATAAAAAAAACGGAAGCCGACGAAAGATTCGCGTTTTGCCGCAAAAATCGCCTTGAGGGATCGCAAGCTCCCTGCGGAAGTCCTAGTGAAGCCTCGCAAGCGTCCAGTATCTTGAGACTCCCGGGATGGATGACCAAAGTGGCCAAATCGCGTGGCGCCGCGCCATGACGCTTGAGGAAGGGCAAAACGACTTCCCCTAAACCCCGCTCCACCAAGGCGGGAGCGCTGGGAGAGAGAACCAGCCGCATCCCTTCTCCGCCAAATTCCCAGCCCATGACATCCAGCGAATCCGGGAAAAGAACGCTTTCGGAATCCGTAAGCTCTAAAGCGGCGCGAGCGGCAAAAGGAGACTTTGCGCCGCAAAGGAGAACTACTGCGGCTCCATCACCAAAGAGAGCGGCAGCGATAATATGCGTCATCGTTTTTTCTTGCGGCAAAAAACTTAAACTGCAAAGTTCTACCGACAAAACGAGAACCGTCTCTTTGGGATACGCGCTCAAGTATTCGCGCGCTCTAGCCAGTGCCACCGCGCCGCCCGCGCAGCCGACCCCGAAAATGGGAGTGCGCTTGACTCGAGGGGAAAACGGCAAGGATTGGACTAAATGCGCCTCGATTGACGGCGTAGCTAGTCCCGTCGTCGTCACGCTAAAAACATGTCCGATATCCGAAAATTTGACTCTTGATGAACGCAAAACTCCCTGAATGCAGCGCTTTGACAAGGCAAGAGCGTGGCGCAAAAAATCTCGATTACGCGATTTGAAATCCTGGCCTGAAAAATAATATTCCATGGGCTCGACCAAACATCTGCTCTCAACGCCTACGCGCGAAAAAAGATCGGCGCGACTGGGTTTATCAAGCAGCGGAAAAAACGCTTTTCGGCACACCGCGAGTATTTCCGTCTGGGAATAACGATACCGTGGAAGCGCTCGTTCCACCGCGAGCACTCGGGGAGGCGAAGAGAGAATGCCTCTAAGGGAATATTTTTTGCTCTTATTCTTTGGCGACATTCTGCATGTTAGCATTTAAGCGGACGAAATGATTTTCTGAGAAGCCCCGCAATTATCTTTTCAACCGCAAGTTAAAATGTCCGGTTTAGCTATGAGATTTGAAAATATCGGCGAGGGTGGTCAGGATGACGATATTTCTTGCCCCGGAATAAGACAGGCCGTTAATAAGGCGCATGGCATGGCTCCAGGATTTGCGGCAGGCGTTGAGCTCGTTTGAATATTTAAGAATTTCATTGCGGATTTCTTGCCGCATTGTCCTTGACCAATAGCGTTTGGCCTTGGAATAGTTATCCTTGGCCTTTTGATATTTTTCCATGGCCGATAAAAACTGCCTGCGGCCAGAGTCGAGGGAATCTTGAATTTTTTCTTTCAGGGGTGGGGTCGGCAAGGTTTCCAGCTTCTGCTTGGCCTTTTCCATTTCAACTTCCAGCCGGGCTTTAAGAATCAGCGGTTCTGGAACGCTTCTTAGTTTTGAAGATAGGCCAGCGGCATAGGTCACCCATAACCACCACTTGGTGATATCAAACTGATGCCAGCGAATTCCATTTCTCCAATCCGCCGGAAATTTATGGTGGAAATTATGATAGCCCTCTCCAAAGGTCAGGGGGGCTAAAAGCCAATTGTCGCGCGCCGAGTTATTCATCGAATAAGGTTTTCCGCCCCAAACATGGGCGGCGGAATTAATCAGGAAGGTCATATGGTGAACCACGACCATTCTAAAAAAACCGCCCCATAAAAACCCGCCAAGAGGATGCCCGAGGGCTAGGCCCATCATTGTCGGCAGGCCAAAAGAGACCGCGACGACTAAAAAAGGGTACCAACGGTCTTGCCAGAGAACAAGGGGGTCTTTCATTAAATCCGGGGCGTTTTTCTTTCTCTCGTTTGCAAAGGGATCGGTGTAAAAAATCCAGCCCATATGGGCGTAGAAAAAACCTTTTCCAATATTGTAGGGATCTTTTTCGCTGTCGACGTAGCGGTGATGATCGCGGTGATCCGAAGCCCAATTTAGGACGGAATTCTGGGCGGCCGCCGCGCCAAAAATGAGATAAAAAAGTTGGAGGGGTTTGCCGCATTCATAACTCCGGTGGGAATAGTAGCGGTGGTATCCGGCGGTGATGGAAAGACCCGTGGCCAAATACATGAACGCAAAAACGAAGAGGTTCGCCCATGGAAGCCCATAATGAATTAAATACCATGCCGTTCCAAAGAGGGCGGCGGCGGGAGTCGCGGTCAGCCAAAAGAGATTGAGGTAGTTAATCTCTCTTTTTGGCTGTTGCGCAAGGGTGTCCACGAAAGGCCTAGTAGCGGTAATTCTCTGCCTTATAAGGTCCTTTGGGGTTAAGACCTAAGTACTCCGCCTGTTTTTGATTGAGCTGCGTTAAATGAGCTCCAAGTTTATCTAAATGGATTCGAGCCACTCTCTCATCTAACAGCTTGGGCAGCGTATAGACCTTGTTTTCATATTTTTTGTTGTCGCGATTGGACCATAATTCAATCTGGGCGAGAACTTGGTTGGAAAACGAGATGCTCATCACAAAGGAGGGGTGTCCCGAGGCGCATCCGAGATTGACTAAACGCCCTTCGGCCAGGACGATTAAAACTTTTCCATCCGGCCAGGTAAATTGATCGACCTGCGGTTTGACCGTCGTTCTTTTGAGTTTTTTGTCGTTCATTAAAGAAGCGACGTCTATTTCAAGATCGAAGTGTCCGATATTGCAGACGATGGCGTGAGATTTCATCGCGTCCATATGCTTTTTGGTGATGACATCGCAACAACCTGTGGCGGTCACAAAAATATCTCCGATGGAAGCGGCTTCATCCATCGTGATGACAGAAAAGCCTTCCATGGAGGCTTGAAGCGCGTTGATAGGGTCTATTTCGGTCACTAAAACGCGAGCTCCCATTCCTTTGAATGATTGGGCGCAGCCTTTGCCGACATCTCCATATCCGCAGACGACCGCGATTTTTCCAGCGATCATGACATCGGTGGCGCGTTTAATCCCGTCTAGTAATGATTCGCGGCAGCCGTAAAGATTGTCGAATTTAGACTTGGTGCAGGAATCATTGACATTAATGGCCGGAACCTTGAGTTTTCCTTGGGCTTCCCGCTGATAGAGGCGATGAACCCCGGTCGTGGTCTCTTCCGATAAACCGGCGATGTCTTTTAAGAGATTCGGATACTTATCGTGAATCATGTTCGTCAAGTCGCCACCGTCATCAAGCAGAAGATTAGGGCCGAGGCCGCCCTCAAATTGAAGGGTTTGCTCGATGCACCAATCATATTCTTCAAGAGTTTCTCCCTTCCAGGCAAAGACGGGAATCCCGGCTTGGGCAATCGCGGCGGCGGCATGATCTTGGGTCGAGAAAATATTGCAGGAACTCCAGCGGACTTCCGCTCCCAATTGAATCAGCGTTTCAATCAGGACTGCCGTTTCAATCGTCATGTGAAGGCATCCGGCGATTCGGGCCCCTTTGAGCGGTTTTTTGCCGCGATATTCCGCCCTTAAAGACATAAGCCCCGGCATTTCCGCTTCGGCTAAAGCGATTTCCTTTCTTCCCCAATCGGCGAGAGTGATATCTTTGACTTTGTAATCCATGGCGGCGGTCGGCATAAATTTCTCCTTCCCAAAGAGATACTTGGGCGCTTTTAGAGCTAGTGACTAATGATTTTATTGTAGCAAAACTCGCTGCCGATGAGATACAATAAATGCCATGAATAAAATCAACAGCCGTATTGCCGAGGAACTGACGGAAAGCGGACGCGTCATCTCTCAGTCCGCTCAAATGGCCCCTTTGCTTGAGAAAATAGCTGAAGAGCTGGTGTCTTGTTATCGTCGAGGAAACAAGATATTGAGTTTTGGAAATGGCGGATCGGCTTGCGACGCCCAAAATTTCGCCGATGAACTGGTCGGGCGTTTCGAGCGCAACCGTCCGCCTCTTCCGGCGTTGGCTTTAACCACCAATACTTCGGATCTAACCTCGATATCCAACGATTTTGGTTACGAGGTTGTCTTCGCCAGGCAACTTGAGGCCCATGCAAAACCGGGAGATATTGCGGTCGCGATATCGACTTCGGGAAATTCCAAGAACGTCCTTCTGGCCGTGGAAGCGGCAAAAAAATTGGGGCTTTTGGTCATTGGACTTTCCGGAGAAAGCGGTGGAAAACTAAAAAATATGGCCGACTTTTGCGTTTGCGTTCCATCCAAGACGGTGGCGCGTATTCAAGAGGCTCATATCGCCATCATCCAAATTTGGTGCGGGATTATTGAGGACTCTCTTTTCCCGGATGCGCCAAAAGCCCATTGAGACACGCGATGGGAGAGCTTATTTCTTTAAAAAAAGCGTCGCTCATTCGCGAAAGCCTTAAAAGACAGCGAAAGGCCGTCGTTTTTACCAATGGAGTTTTCGATATTTTGCACGCTGGCCATGTCCAGGTTTTGGAGCGGGCTAAAAAAATGGGAGATGTTTTAATTTTAGGCCTTAACCGCGATGAGTCGGTTCGCCTGTTGGGAAAAGGCCCGGGTCGCCCGTTGAACCGCTTTAAAGACCGCGCACGGGTTTTAGCGGCATTGTCGGCTGTTGACTATGTCGTTGGGTTTAAAGATAAAACTCCTGAAAAAATAATTCGTCTCTTAAGGCCTGATATTCTCGTTAAAGGCGCTGACTATTCCAAAGACAAAATCGCGGGCGCCGCCTTTGCCGGAAAAGTCGCCCGCATCGCGCTTAAACCAGGCTATTCAACGACAGGCTTGGTCAAAAAAATTCAGGGGTTATCCGCCGCCTGAGTTTTTGCCGCTTTCTTTTTTGCCCGCGTTTTTGACTTGGGCGACTTAATTTTCCCCTTGCCCTTGTTGTTGGCGTTTAATTTTTCAAGCTCCGCGATTTTCTCTTCCGCCTTTTTAACGTCTTTGAGAAGCGGACTTGAGGGGTGAGATTTTTCAAACGCGCTTAGATCCGCTTGGGCTTGTTTGATCTTTCCGGAAACGACTTCCTTGACGGCGGCGGCGAACTCCTTTCTCTCCTTGAGAATTTGTTCTCTTTGGGAAACATTGGACTTTTCCCAAGTTGGCTGGTTGAGTTTGGAAAGGTCTTGTTTGCTCCCGCGCACTGCCGCGACCGCGACCAAGTCATCTCTATTTTCATAGCTTTGTCCTACCGATGAAGCGGAGAGGCTCTGTTCCAATTGCGTAAACCAATTCATCAGTAAGGTCGTTGTCGATTGAGCTTTTTTTACGGGCGGCGCTTGCCCCTCGTCTGCCTTTAATGAAACGACGGTGAAGACGCTTAACGTCATTGCAAGGAGTATCTTTTTCATGGGTTTCCCTCCTGAAAATTCTTGACCAGGATATCGACCGCTGGGCCATAAGAGGGGTCGAGCTCCTGTATTTGTTTTGCGGATTCGGAAACCTTTCGCGCGTTTTTAAGGTGGATTTCCGTTTTTAGGAAATTCATCCAGATGTCGGGGTTTCCAGGATCGTTAAGCGCGGCTTTCTGATACCATTTTTCGGCTTCATGGTATTTGCGCTTTAAAAAGGCGATGTTTCCAAGATCATTATAGGCGGCCGCGCTTGTGGAACTGATGGCTAAGGCTGATTTAAAACTTTTCTTGGCCGCATGGATATTTCCATCTTCATACTCCCAAACGCCCAAGGCCAGGCGCGGATCGATGAGAGAGGGGTTGGCGGCGATCTTTTCTTTGAGCCTCTTTTTAATCGAACGGTAGGCCGCGTGAAAGAGATTTTCGGAATTTTCTTTGACGAATTTATCGACCGTTTCCATGTTCGGTGTTTCCGCCTTCCAGTCAGTGGGCGGCATGGTAACGGGCTCATATGTCTCCCAGGCTTTGCGTACATCGATGATGTGAACGCCGCCTTTCTTTAACTCGGTTTTATAGGAATAGGCGGCATTTCTTACGGCATCGAGGAAGGATTTCCCTATCAGCGTTGATTCAACGGGGACCCAGTAGGTTCCTTCGTAACTAATCAAGCTGTCTTTAGGAAACGCGGCATCGGTCCAAGATGAAGCATGGGTATCGAACATGAAGGCCATATGCCCCGGGTAGTCGATAATGGCGGCGTGAACATTGTCTGCATCGAGCATGGAAATTAATAGAGTCGTTAAATCATCGCATTGCCCGCTTTTTCGCCGAAGGGTTTCCCTGGGAAATTGCGCATAGTCAATTGGGAAATTGGGGTTGGTTGAAACTTTCTCAAAAGAGTTCGATGGGTTTTCCGTATACTGCATGCCGTAAACTCCCAAGGCTTCCCATAAACGCATTGCGGCTAGAACATTGGAATTGAGAGCCGAAGCGTCGGGAAAATCTTCCTGATGATGGAGAACCGCTCTCTCAAAATCGAACACGGGGGTATCATTGGGAGTGATGAAGTTGGCGATTCGGCGCGGGTCTTGCCAGGTGATCGCATTTCGGGAATAGACGGTCAGCGGCTGGGCAAGAGAGATCGTTTTCTTTTTATTTTTTTCAAAATAGGTCAGCGTCAATTTCGCCTGAATGGGAGTTTCTTCCGTGACATTGAGGATGGTATTGTTTAAAGTCGCGATCAGGGGGACGACAATTGAGGCCATCGGGTCCAGTTTTTTTATGCGTATGTCGTAGCCGAAATCCATGTAATTTTTGATCTGGAAAGTGAGTTTTAGGTCATTAAACGGCACGTCGGAATTATTGGTGATGGTGGCCGAACCAATGGGGTTTTTTAAATACCATTTATAATTGGCCGGAAATATTCCGGCCAGCGTCACGGAAGAGATGGAAATTTTCGGGCGATTGGCGCTTTCTCCATTAATGGCCTTGATTGCCCGGCTTTGCGTTCCGATGTCTCCGGTTTTCGCCTCGGTGGCCAATCGGTAGTAATAGATTTGTCCCGATTGGACGCTAGAGTCTGTAAAGTGATTTTTATCGGTCGTTCCAACTTGCATGAAGTTTTCATAACGTTTGTCGGAGCGGTAAATAAGGTAATCCTTGGTCCATGAATTTGTCACCGGTTCCCAGGAAAGCTCTATCGTGCCTTCTTTGGCGGCGGTCGATATTGAAAGAGGGGCTGAGAGAGAAGGGTGGATATGAAAGGAGAGAATATGTTTTTTCAGCCGGTCTGAAATTCTCAGAACTTGTTTGTCTACCGAGAGAGATACCGGATCTCCGATTAAACTTCCCGAAAAGAAATCCATAATCCAGCGTCCATCGGTTGAAAAAGAGGAAACGCGCTTGAGATCATGGTCCAGGACATAGACGTAGTTTTCTCCGTCAAAAGCCAGCGCGATGGGATCTTCAAATTTTCCCGGAGCTTCTCCCATTTCACCCCAAGAGCTGATGAGTTCTCCGGAAGGATTGCATTTAAACACCTTTTTAAGGCTGCGGTCGAGGAAATAGACAAACCCCGAGTTGTCCCAGGCGACAGAGACCGGTTTTTCAAGTTCAAAAGAGCCGAGTTTGGGGCCAATCGAAAAGAGAAAAACCCCGTCCGGGGTATAGGCGTCCACCCTGTGATTTCCCGGATCGGCGATATAAAGCGTTCCCGCTCCGTTGACCGCAAGCCCTTCTGGCTTTCTGACTCGCCCTTCTTTAGAGAGTCCATCAAACCAACCGCTGGGTTCCGCGATATTTTTATCCCATTTCCACGCGCCGGAGGAATCCGAGACAAAATGTTCTATGCGGTGCCTTGGAGCGTCTGAAACGTAAAGCCCAAGCGAGGAATCAAGGGCCAGCCCAGTCGCTTTCCATGTCTGATCTTCTTTTTTGCCCTTCTTCCCAAATTGAGAGAGAATATTTCCGGAAGAATCGAGGACGTCGAATTTCCCTTCTTTCGGTAAATAAACGTAGGTGTTAGATTGATTGAGTAAAATCGGGTTGGCTGAATAATTCCAGACGGAGTCCGGCCCCGAGGGAAATAGCTTTGTGGTGGCGCTGGGGTGAATAGGGTGAATCTTGAATTTATTGGCCACTGAAATGATATCCACGGTTTTTTTCCCGCCGTCGAGAATGACGAGATTTCCGTTCTGGGCTATATCAATTGATCTTAACCATTTAAATTGTCCGGCTCCCAAGCCGCGGCTTCCAAAATGTCCCAATTCGGCGCCATCTGGGCCCCATTCCGTGACCCTTCCTCTGGCCGCTGAAATTCCATAGATAAAACCGTATCTATCGACGGAAAAGTCTTGCCCGTTAAATGGAATGGCGACTAAAAAGTGGGCTGAGGAGTCGAACTCCTCAATGCGCTGGTTAGAACGGTCAAGGACGTAAATTCTGTCGGAGGCGTCAACGGCGATTTTGTCAGGCCTGGACCATTGCCCCGGCATCGATCCCTTTTCTCCAAACCAAAAAAGAAATAGGCCGTCGGGGGTGAATACTTCGATTTTTCTGTTTCCGGTGTCCGCGACGTAAATCCGTCCGTCCGCTCCGATGGCAATGGAGCTTGGGGTGTCGAACTGTCCGGCTCGGGAGCCCGGCATCCCCATGGAAAATAAGAATTTGCCATTGCGGTCATAGGCCCTCAAAACGGAATTTCCGGTGTCCGCGATATAGACTTTGTCAGCCGCGACGGCCAAGCCTTCGGGGTAGCGCAAGCGGGCGGTTTTCTCGGAACTGAGATCGGCTAATTTGCCGCTCTTATCATAAACCAGGAGGCGTCCCTTTTCATCGAGGACGTAATATCGGCCCAGGGCGGCGCGGACGGCGATTGGCTTTTTGGCCTCTGAGACGGAAAAAGAGGGCAAGAAATGGACCGTGTCGTAACTCCAAGCGAGAGAGGGCAAGGCGACGAGCAGGTAGGCGAGAATTGTTTTTATTTTCATGATAACACGAGCATATCAATTTTTCGAGCTTTTTAGTCAATCAAGTCAATCTAAAATCAGAGTATAATGGGAAAAATACGGTTTTTCAAGGGGGGGGGAGGACACGGAGGAGTGACCGACTTTAGATTTTAGGATTTGTCCAGCTTGCTTGCTATTGGTTAGAATAGATTGAGTGTTACATTGGCTGAAAGAGTGGGTGTATCCGCGTTGGCGGGTTTGTTGTGTTATCGCCGTTAGCGTTTTTTGCTGGAACGGGATTGTTGCCGCCCAAAAACTCAGAGCCGCGCCCGCGACCTTTATCACGGCCTTGCCGGTTTCCCAAGATCAGCTCCTAGCCCGCTTTTCTTTTAATCCGACCTTGAGCTCAAACCCCTCGGCTCCCTCCGGAGGAACGCAGGTTAATAATGATCAGTTTCCCGAAACCTTTCTCTATGGCTTAACCGATAAAATCGCGCTGGCCTTGGACACACGGCAGGGCTTTAGTTCCATGCAGGAGGGCTTGCCCCAGGGGAGTCAGAGTCTTAGCGCCAGCGGTTTTGGAGATACCCTTGTTTTTGCCCGCTATACGCTTTTGGATTTGGATTATCCCGGGAGTACCTTCCGCATCGCTCCTTTGGTGGGGGCTTATTTGCCGACCGGATATTACCGTCAGTCCAATAGCGCCGGGCCCTTGCCCTTGGCTCTTCAAAACGGTTCGGGATCGGTGGATTCTTTTTTAGGGCTGACGGCCGCGTTTTATAACCGCAATTACGGATTTAGCTGGGACGCGACTTGGCGGCATAATCTTCCGGCTTCCGGCGGCTTTGATTTGGGCGATGAATATAGAACGGATGGAGAATTTGAATGGAGGCTTTTGCCGCGTTCTCTTCCCAGCTCTTATTTGCCCAACGAGCTTTGGGGGGTTGTCGAGACCAACTGTATTTGGAACAATCGGAGCGTCGTCAGCGGCAGTTTAGACAGCGCCTCTGGCGGGTTTACCTGGCTTTTTTGGTCCGGCGTTGATTACGCGACCTTGCATTGGGAATTGGGCGCCGAAGTGGGAGTCCCGGTGATTCAAAATTTAAATGGGCCCGGGGCTATTGATCAGATCGTTTCTTTTCGCCTGTTTTATGAGTATTATCTCGCCATGCCTTCCTGGAGGGAAAAGAAAAAGCCGCATCCCAATTTAGGGACATGAAAAAATATTTGAGTACGTTCAGTTGTCTGTTTGTCGTGAGTTTCTTTGCGGCGGAGTTTTCGCCGCTTCATGCGCAGCCGTCTCCCGTCATTCAAAAAACCGGCGGCCAAAGCGTTTTGCGCGCGACCATGGGAATCCGCGGGGTTTTCTCGCCGCGTGGATTTTTTAACATAGAGGTTCGCTTAGATCAGCTCAAGGGGCTTAATCGCTATAAATTCGATCTCCGCGATTCCCTGGCGATTCTCGATTTTAAGCCCGGAGTCTCCGTCAGTTCTTCAACTCTTCAAGAAGTGATGATTAAGGCGGGATATCGCCCGGGGCCGGTTCAGATAGAAGAATTGCCTTTAAGCCGCCTCAAAGATGGCGGCCGCGGTTGGATGAGTCCGCCTAAAGCGGATTCGCGTTGGGCCTTTATCCGTTGGCTTGAGCTTAATTTTTAGCGGGCGGTCTTTGATCGGCTCCTAAGAGTTTTAACAAAACAAAATTTAAATGGTATTCTGTTTAAAATGTCTTTTGAACATTTCCTAATCCAGTGGAAAAAAGAGAGGGCTATCCGCTGGGGCCTTATTTTCTTGCCTTCGTTATTTTTTTCATCCATTTCCCTGGCCTTAAGCGCGCCTCCAATCGCTTGGAAAAGCCCGCCTCTTCATCTGGACGCCGTTGATTTTGCCGTCGGAAATTTTATCGGCGGAGAGTCTTTTCAGTTGGCGTTGGCTTCCAATCGAAAAATATTTCTCTATTCCTACCCTGTTGTTTCTTCTTCTCCGGTCTCGGTCTATGTAATGCCTGAAAGCCAATCCCGAATTTTATCTTTAACGGCCTCGCCTTTAGGCGCGGGGTCCAAAGCGAAACTTTTTGTCACATATTACGATGGAGCCTTGGGACAGGTGGGAACCCGGGTGTTTGAATTTTCCTTGTCTCAAAAAATTTGGAAGCCCCTGGCCCAAATTCCATATGTCGTTCGCGGAATTGGTGGCACGGGGGCGGGTTCGCTTTTTTGCCAACAGCTTTTGGACAACGGCTCCTTTCCCCTATCCGCGATTTATCCGTTAGCTTATAAAGGAAGCTATTCTTCAGCCGATAAAAGTTATAACCAGGTTTTGTCGCGCTGGCTTTATTCCCAAACCGCGGTTCATCTGAAGGGCCAAGATTTATTTGCGGCGATTGTTCCGGGAAATCGCCTTGAGATTTCTTCCCAAGGGAAAGAATGGACTATTCCGGGCTCATATGGGCAATCTCCCAACCGCCTGAGATGGCCTGTTTCCAGTTCGCATATACTCGAGTTTTCTCCGCGAATTTTGTTTAAAAACGGGCTTTTGTTTGTGGTTAAAAACGAGTCACGGTGGGGGTTTCTCGCCGAGTCATTTGGGCTTTTTGATCGTGGAAAAATTTCTTCTTTTGAGTGGAGAGATGAAGATTTTGAGAGAAATTGGACCGCAGACTTTCCGGGAGTCGTTTCCGACATTGATTGGGTCTATCCTTCGGCTTCAAAGTCGCCTCAAATCATCGCCTTATGGATAGGTTCTTCCAAAAAAACGCATCTATGGGCATTCAATCTTTAATTTTACTGAGCGCTTTCGGATTAAGTCTTCAAGCGGCCATTCCGCCTCTTCCGCCGCCAAGTTTTGGAGAGCCTGCCTTTGGGGTATTGGTTTTGGAAGAGGGAAATGCTCCGCAATGGACCGAGACCACGCGGCAGATTAAAACCGCCTTTATGGCGCGCTTTCCGGTCGCCTTCGCTTTCGGTTTGGCGGATACCGACGACATGCAGCATGGAATCGATCAATTAGAAGCCCGGCGGGTTAAAAAAATCGTCGTCGTCCCGATTTTTTATTCTTCGCAAGCGAGCGTGATCAAACAAGTTCGGTATTTATTAGGAATCGGCAAAAATCCGTCCCGGAGCCTTTTTAAAACCTATCAGGATTTGGCGGGGCCGCCGCAGAAGCGTTTAGAAATTCATGTCCCGGTCGTTTTAACCGCGACTTTAGACTCGTCTTCCGTGCTCGAAAAAATTCTTTTGAGCCGAATATTTTCTTTGCGGATTAGCCGCAAAGACCAGAATTTGGCGATTATCTCTGAAGAACCCGATTCGGCTAAGGACGCAAAAAATTGGAAAGAAGTCCTAAGCCGCTTAGCCGCTAAAATCGGGCGGCGGGCGAAATTTAAATCAACCCAGGTATTTTTGATCAGCGAGGGCGATAGCCAGGAGAAAACGGCGGTTTCCGAAAAAATGTTCAGGGAGAGCGTTCAGAAATTGCGTCTTAGCGGCCCGGTTTTTATTCTCTCTACGGAATTGGCTTCGGATATATTGACGCAGAGACTCTCTAGGATTCTTTCCGGGCTTTTAGTTGGCTATAATGGGAAGACGCTTTTACCCAATCCGTTGATTGCACCGTGGGTTTTGAAAATGGCGCGGGAAGGCGCTCAGATGGGCGATATGCGCAAATATAAAGAAAAGGGAAATAAAGGCTTTATGAATTTCCCAAAAATCCGATGAGGAGGGCGTTTTAATGGCTATTGATGCGGGGATTAAGCTCTTGGATCGCGGTTTTGTCCGATTGGTTGATTTTATGGGCGGAGACCTTGCGGTGGTTCAGTCGGCGCGGGTTTCTTATGCCGCGGAATCCAAAGGCGAAGAGGCGGATCGTAAGCTCATCAACTATCTCTTAAAAAACGATCACATGACGCCTTTTGAACAATCGGTTTTTAAGTTTCACGTCTCTTGCCCGATTTTTGTCATGAGGCAATGGATTCGCCATCGGATGGCTTCTTATAATGAGATCTCCGGCCGATATACGGAGGTTAAAGACGAGTTTTATATCCCCACCGTTTGGCGCGGACAAGACCTGAAAAATAAGCAGGGCTCGGTCGCCGCCAATGTCCCGAATGAGGAATTGACGCGATTGTTGGATTCCCAGGTTCGCGCCTGTTATGAAACTTACCAGAAACTCTTGAAATTAGGCGCGGCTAGAGAGATGGCGAGAATGATTCTTCCGCTCAATGGGTACACGCAGTTTTATTGGACCATCAACGCCCGTAGCTTGATGAATTTTATATCGTTGAGGGCGGACGCGCACGCCCAGTGGGAAATTCAGAAATACGCGGAAGCGCTCGCTTCTTTTTTCGAGGAGAAAATGCCCTGGACTTTTTCCGCTTTCTTGGGGCATGCTTGGAAAGGCGTTAATCCTATTTTAGATGAGCGCAAGCGCCAGTTATCGGAGTTGACATTGAAGGCATGAGCTTTTTGCTGGCCCCTTGTCTGGCGTTTTTTTCTTCTGCGCTTTTCGCTCAAAGCGTCGCTGTCGCTCGGCTCTCGGATATCTCCATTCCGGTTCAAGGAACGATTGCCTTCAAAAAAAGAGAGAAATTGGAGGCTCCTTTCGATGGCCGGGTTGAAACGGTAAACGCGCAAGAACAGACCTGGGTCAAGGCTGGCCAGCCCTTGGCTTATCTCGCGGATACCAAAGCTGCGGCCCTATTGGATTCTAGAGGAATGAATCCCAAACAGGCGGTTTTGGACCGCTGGAAATCGTTGTATTCTCTCATGAAGGTTTCTTGCCCACGGGATTGCCTTATTTTACACCGTTTTGTTTCGGAGGGGCGACGCATTAAAACCGGAGATCCATTATTTCAGGTGGCTTATCGGGTTGCCTTGTTCGGGAAAATCCCTCCGGAATATGCTCGTTATGTCAAAGACGGACAGGAGTTGGTTTTCTGGCCCGCTTCCAATGCGCTCAAAAAAAAGAAAACTCGCGTCCAGAATTATTCTCTCGATCAAACGACGGCGCCGCCAATGGGCGTTTTCAACAGTTTCATTCCTGTTCGGCGCTATCCCCAGGAGCTTCAATGGGCGGGGCGCATTACTCTAGCTTATGACGTATTGGCGGTTCCAACTTCTTCGTTGATTAGCTATCAAGGGAAGGTTTTTCTGCCGATGGAGGTCGTTTCCGGGATTACGACGAAGGAATTGACGGAAATAAAAGCCTCGGAAGCCCTAACGAATCACAGCCCAATTTTAACTCTAAAAGACGTTGAGCTCAATAAAGCCTCCCGATACGATCCCAAACACGCTTTGTCTTTAATGCCTGTAGTTTCAACGGCGCCGGCGATTTCTCAAGGTCTCTCCGCTCGATCCGCTACTCAAGCGAAAAGCTCGCCGAAGAAACCCAAAGGCCCTTCTTTTTGGGAAAGGTTAAAAGCGGTTAAGCCTTTGCCGTCCCGCGATGAACAAAGAAAATCCAATTCGGGTGAAGATTATGGCGATTGAACCAACCAAGCGCGTTCTTGCTCTCATTTTAGCCGGAGGCCGCGGAGAAAGGCTTTATCCCTTGACGGTCAGCCGCCCAAAGCCCTCGGTCCCGTTTGGGGCTAAGCACCGGATCGTTGATTTCGTGCTGTCTAACTGCATCAATTCCGGGGTTCAGTCTATTTATGTTTTAGTCCAGTATATGTCTCAAAGCTTGATTGAATACCTGCGCTCAAGCTGGCGCACCGTGGGTCTGACTCGCGATCAATTCATCGCCCTGGTCCCTCCCCAGATGCGTTTGGGCCAGAATTGGTATCAAGGGACGGCCGACGCGGTTCGCCAAAATCTTAACTTGATTTATGATTTCGATCCTGATATTGTCGCGGTGTTTGGTTCAGACCATATTTATCGCATGGACATTGGGCAGATGATTCACTTTCATTTAAAGAGAGAAGCCGACATTACGGTTTCGGCTATTCCAGTTCCTATTGAACGCTCCCAGGGATTTGGAATTATCGAGACCGATGAGGAAGGAAAAATTCTATCTTTCGTTGAAAAACCAAAGATCGCAAAGCCGATGCCGACCGATCCCGCCCGGGCCTACGCCTCGATGGGTAATTACTTATTTTCAACCGAGGCTTTGCTGGCGGTTCTTTCCGATAAGACCTTGGGCGCGGGAGCTGAATTTGACTTCGGGAAATCCATCTTGCCCGTGATTCACAAAAAAATGCGCACCTACGCATATGATTTCGCGCTCAATATTCTTCCCGGTCTCAAATCTCATGAGGAAAAGGCTTATTGGCGAGACGTAGGGACTATTGAAAGCTTCTATCAATCCCATATGGATATTTTAGGAGAGTTTCCACGTTTTGATTTGAATAATCATCGTTGGCCGATTCACTCCGAGCGCCATGACGGGCCTCCGGCGCGAATTTTAGATGGGCGGATTCTCAACTCGGTCATCGGAGATGGGTCGCTCATTGAAAAATCAAGCATCGCTAATTCTATTTTAGGCCGCGGCGTTGAGATTGAAGAAGGCGCGATTATTGAAGATTCTATTATCATGGATTTTTGCCGCATCGGCAGAGGTTCCCGGCTTAAGCGCGTGATTGTGGACCGGTTTAATACGATTGCCCCTCAATCGGTGATCGGATATGACCGTGAGAAAGATTCCCAAGCTTATTTCGTCGATTCTTCGGGGCTGGTTGTCGTTCCCCGCGGCAAAACTCCAGGGCGCATTTAATGATTAAAAAGAAAATTCAGATTCGCTCGGCGGAAGAGGCCGTCGGGCTTTTGGGCGAAGCCGACTCGGCTTTAAGGGAGATGCAGAGTCATTACGGCGTTCAGCTTTTTTTGCGGCAGGATTCGGATTCTGAAGAATTGGCCTTATGGGTTAAGGGTAATTCAACGCGAGTAGAGAGAGCGATGAAAAAAATTAGGCAGAAACTGAGCGATTTACGCGGCGAAACCGAGGGCCAAGATTCTCCTTCAGGGTTTTCCCGCGAACATGTTTTGACAGGGGTGGACCAAGAGGCTTACCGGACCTCTTTCGGAAAAATGATTTCTCCCCGGACTCCCAATCAGGGGCGCTATATCGAAGCGATTGAAAAGCATGATTTGGTTTTTGGAATCGGGCCTGCTGGAACCGGAAAAACCTTTTTAGCTGTCGCTTCCGCGCTTAAAGCCTTGGATATGCGGCAAATTCAGCGCATTGTCGTTACCCGCCCGGTGGTCGAGGCCGGCGAAAAGTTGGGTTTTTTGCCGGGGGATCTTCTTGAGAAAGTGGATCCCTATCTAAGGCCGATTTATGATTCGTTTTATTCACTTCTCGGGCCCGAGCGCTTTCGCATGTGGCGAGAGACGGAAGTCCTTGAAATCGTTCCCTTGGCTTATATGCGCGGACGCACGTTTGAGAACGCCTTTATCATTTTAGATGAGGCCCAAAATACCACCCCGGAACAAATGAAGATGTTTTTGACTCGCATGGGCCAAGGGTCCAAGGCTGTCGTGACTGGGGATATTACGCAGACCGATTTAACCTCCATTAAAGCCTCGGGATTAGTCCAAATTTTGGAAATTCTTAAAAATGTCGAGGGAATCGTGTTTCACCGATTTGAACAGGAAGATGTCATTCGCCATCCCTTGATCAAAAATATCCTCAACGCTTATGAAAAGTGGGAAAAGCGTCATGGATAATCCGGAATGAAAATTTCCGCGTTTAAGACGAGTCTTGTGCCCGCTTCCGCTCGAAAAACCGGCAAGTTCCTATTGGCCGCCAAGATTGCGTTGGGCAAAACGGTTAAAGAGAAAGGCTCTCTCAATATTATTTTCATGAATCCAAGAGAAATGCGCTCTCTTAATAAAGAATTTCTCGGCCATGATTATGACACCGACGTCATTTCTTTTTCCTATGATGAAAAGCCCGCTTTTGGAGATGTTTTTGTTTCCGTAGCCCAAGCGCGGCGGCAGGCAGCCGAAGTCGGACATTCACTCTTGCGCGAAATTCTCACCTTGATTATTCACGGAGTTTTACACCTAAGAGGATATCGCGACGACAAACCCGCGCTTAAGAAAAAGATGTTCAAAGAACAAGATCGCTTGTTAAATCTACTTTAATTGCGATTGATGAGGGCATTGCGAGTCCTCATGAAGAGTGGCAGTCCAGATCTTACCGATAGACCTATATCAATCATCCATTATTCCAAACATTCCGCGTTTTGAGGCTTCATCAAACGAGAATGGGAGCTGGGTGTGTTCGTTATAGCCGGCGTTTTTGAATCGTGAATGAGCGTCGATTTCGGCTCGGCTGAGGTCGGCGTTCTTGAGGTTGGCGCCGCGAAGGTCGGCACCCATAAGCGCCGCTCCGCTCAAATCGGCGTATTCAAAGCTGGCGTCCTTGAGGTTGGCTCCCCGCAGATCGGCCTCCAATAAATCGGCGCCGTGGAGATCGAGCCCGTGAAAATCCCCGCATTCTCCGTTCATGAGATCGTCGGTTTTGTTATAGCCCTGGACGCCTTCTTTGTTGAGGCATTTCCCGGTTTTAGGATCATAATGGAAGCGGTCCATCTCCTTTTGGATTTTCCTGACGAGAGTTTGGGCTTGGGGCGCCTGAAGACAGAATTTTTCGCTAATTTGGCACCACTCCGGCCCGACGACTTGCGCCCGTGCCGAATGGGCTCCCATGAGCGAGATTAGAAAGACCGATAGAAACCCCAAAACTGTTTTTTTATCGTTTGTCATTTATTCCTCCGAAATGTCTTTACCTTGCGGAGTTATCCTATCAATGATTTGCGGGATTGATCCATAGCGGGCGCGCAAAATCCGCGTAACATCGGCATGACGGGGGAAGGCTCTTTCGCGGGAAACCGACCTTATGCTGAAATTAAGCTTACTTTAAAAGCGACTTGTGCTTGACGATAACAGCTTTTTCTCGCAAAGACTTGATGTATTTGTCCATCAACCTATGACTTTCGACATCCATTAAAACTTCCTTAAGATAGTTTTTAAATTTATCGAACTCGGGCTTTTCCGCCGCTTGATGAGATTTGACGCGGACGATGTTGTATCCTTCATCGTTTAAAAGCGGATCGCTGATTTGGCCGACATCTAGAGAAAAAACCGCTTTATCCAAAGCCGGCGGCAAGGCGCCCTTGGGAATAAACCCGATGTCCCCGCCGTTAGGAGCGCTATTGGGATCTTCCGAATAAGTTTTCGCGATTTCCGAAAATGTGGACGTTCCGGTCATCAGCATGGCTTTATATTGATTGGTGTCTCTTAAGGCCCGCTTTTTTTCCGCTTGAGGGTCGTTGGGGGACACGCGGACTAAAATTCGGGCCAGTTGAACTCTTTCTGATGTCGAGGATTTAACTCTCTCGACCGCCATCAAAAAATCTTGAGCGGGATAAGGGGCCATGCCTACTGGAGGTTGGGTGCTGCCGGAGGCGATGTATTGAGTGATTTGGCGAAAGTAATCTTGAATCTCCGGAGTCGCCGGCGGTTCAACCTTTGATTTCACTTCTTGATCCAAAACTTTCTTGGCCATTACTTGCTTTTCAAGGCGTTTGCGGTACTGCTGATAACTTAAACCCATGGCTTTAAGTTGTTTGTCGAAAGCGGCCTGAGCTTGTAGCGGGGTCAATTGGTTTCCATTTTCATCGACATTAAACCGTGATTTTATTTCCGCCAGAGCTTTGTCTATATCGTCTTGATGAACTTTAATTTTTAAATCCTTTCCGGCCTGATAGAGAAGTTGCTGGTCAATTAAGTCATCGAGAACTTTGTTTTTTATTTGTTGGATGAAGGCGGGGTCTCTCATCGCCATCGGGTTGGTCTGCGCCATGTCATTTAAGGTCGCCGCAAGTTCTTTTCGGTAGCGCGATAAAAAAATCGGCGCGTTGTTGACTGTCGCGATGACGTCATCGACGCGTGCCGCCTCCACCGATTTTAGAAAAATGAACGCTCCGGTAAAGCCTAAAATGGCGGCCCATAGTCGTCTATTTGAATTGTTCATCGCGTATCTCCACGGGGAATTTTTTTTGAAGCGATTGCAGATAGTTGTCTAATTTCTGCTTTTCAAGAATTTGGATAAAACGCTCCTTGTATTTTTCAAAAGCCACTTTGTGCTGAGAGTCTTTGCGGATGACGTGATATCCAAATTTGGTTTTAATCGGGCCGCTGAGTTCTCTGACCCGCATTTGAAAAATGAGATCCTGAAGTTCGGGGATAATTTCTCCATAGAGAGCGGAAGGCATTTTCCCGCCTTTGACGGCGGAGCCGCTGTCGAGAGAATATTTCCGCGCAAGTCGTGCGAAACTAGCGCCGCTACGTATCCGCTTAAGAAGGGTTTCCGCGTCCTTGGGCGATGAAACTAAAATCTGGCTAAAGACGACTTCGTAGGGATGTCTTTTCCAATAGGATTTCGCTTCATTTTCGCTGATCGCGGTGATGCGGGTATCCCTTAAGTTTTTCTCCCAATCTTGAATCAACAGGTATTTTAAGGCTTCATGGAGACGCAACTTTTCTTCTTTTTTGATTTTAGACGCTTCTTTTAGGTATTCGGGAGATTGCGGGACTTTAGAGGCTTGGGCGGCGGCCAATTCTAATTTGTCGCGGATGAGAATGTCCAAAAATTGCTTCCGCCCGTCGGGAGTCATCACGTAATTTTGATATCCGGGGTCCACTTCATTAAGGGCTTTCTGAAAATCTTTTTGGGTAATCGAGAGAGGTCCTACGGTCGCTATCACGGCTTGTCGTTTCTGGCAGGCGGTCAGAGAAAAAACCCCCAGGCTGATTAAAAAAATCCTTCTCATAATCAGTGTCTATCCTATCATTTTTCAAAGAAGGCAATGAGCCACTCAAGCGCGCTTTGAGCCTTAAGAGAAATGATGAGCCCGTCTCCCTGCTTGGAACTGGTAAAGCGAATATCTTGCGAATATTTTTGAGTCCAAAACTGAATTTGTTCCGGAGTGATTTTAGCGGAAGAGCCAAAAATGAGCTCAAGCTCGTTTTTTCTTTGAGAAATTTTAATGATTCCGATTTCGGCGGCCGATATTTTTATTCTGATGAGATTAAAGAGATTAATGACCGGTTCCGGAAGGGGCCCGGCTAAATCTTCCATTTCCTTTTTTAGGGTTTCTAAATCTTCTTTTCTCGCGGAACTAAGCCTTCGGTAAAGTTCCAAACGCTGCCTCTCCTCGGGAAAATAGTCTTGAGGAATAAAGGCCGATAGCGGAAGATCCAGCGTCGTTTCTCCCGTCGGGAAGCGAGCGCTGGGACTTTTCTTCTGAAGACTAGAGACTTCCTCTGTTAAGAGTTGGCTGTAGAGAGATATTCCCACGTCGCGGACAAACCCGTGCTGGCGGCGGCCCAAAAGGTCTCCGGTTCCGCGAATCTCCATGTCCCGCATCGCCAGTTGCGCCCCGCTTCCCAAATGGCCAAACTCCTTGAGGGCCTCAAGGCGTTTTTGCGCTTCCTCCGATATTCGAGAAAATTCCGTGTCTTTTGGATAAAGAAAATAGCAGAACGCTTTTTTGGACTCGCGCCCGATTCTCCCACGCAGTTGATAGAGTTGGGCCAGTCCAAATTCATGCGCGTCTTCGACTAGAAGGGTGTTGACCGATGGAATATCAAGCCCTGATTCGATAATAGTTGAGGCGAGTAAAACGTCGAATTTCTTTTTGTAGAAGTCCCACATTGCGTTTTCAATTTCAGAGCCTTTCATCTGTCCGTGAACGATGACAAATCGAGTCGAGGGCATTAAATCCTTGAGGCGTTCCGCTGTTTCTTTCAGGGTTCTGACGCGGTTATGAACATAATAGGCTTGCCCGCCGCGGGCGATTTCCTCTTCAATGGCGCTAATAACTGTTTCTTCGCTCCAGGGTAAAATGCGCGTCGTAATCGGCAATCGCCCAGCGGGGGCGCTCTGGATAAAAGAGAGAGATCTCAGGCCCGACAACGCTTGTCCGAAAGTGCGGGGAATGGGAGTGGCTGATAATGAAAGGACATCCAGCGTCGTGCGGAAGCGCTTTATTTTTTCTTTGTCCTCGACTCCAAAGCGGTGTTCTTCATCGATAATGGCCAAGCCCAAATCCTTAAACCGGATGTCTTTTTGAAGAAGCCGCGCGGTGCCAATGACGATGTCGATGCGCCCTTCTTTAAGTTTTTCAATGACGGATTTTTGCTCTGAGGGGCTTTGAAAGCGGGTGAGAAGACCGAGGCTGATTGGATAATCGGCGAATCTTTTTGAAAAACTCCGGAAATGCTGCTCGGCTAAGATGGTGGTCGGAACCAGAACGCAGGTCTGTTTGTTTCCCATCGCGCATTTAAAGGAGGCGCGCATCGCCACTTCGGTTTTTCCAAATCCGACGTCTCCTAAAACTAGGCGGTCCATCGGCTGGGGCTTGGACATATCTTCTAAGACCTCGGCAATTGCGCGCGCTTGATCGGGAGTTTCTTGATAGGGAAACTCTTCGGCAAATTCTCCTTCGAGGGGGCTATCCTTGGGGAAGGCATATCCCGGAGATGAAGCGCGTTCGGCTTGGGTTTTAAGGAGTTTTTCGGCCAGTTCCCTGACGCCTTCTCGCACTCGTTCCTTGATTTCTTCCCAGCGCCTTTGATCCAGGCTTGAAAGACGCGGACGACCGGAAGAGCCTGAGGTGTATTTTTGTATAGATGAGAACTCGCTCATCGGCAGATAAAGAACAGAATCTCCGGCAAATGAAAGCCTGGCGCATTCAACTTGTCCGAATCCTGGGGAGCGAATCATTTGAAGCCCGCCGTAACGGGCGATTCCATAATCGCGGTGAACGACATAGTCTCCTTTTTGAAGATCTGAAGAGTGAAGACGGACCGGAGAGAGAGGCGGGTAAGATAAGGCCCGGCGATATCTCCGGTTAAAAATTTCAGAGGAGCTGTAGAAAGCGACTTTAAATTCCGAATGGCGAAAACCATTTCCAATTTCGCCGATCAAAAATTGGCAAGTCTCTTTGAGCGAACCAGGGAATATTTCTTGAATTCTGGAATTCTCGCCTTGGTTAAGACTGTAGATAAAGACCTTAAATCCTTCTTGATTGAGTTTTTGAATTTCTTTAAATGCCTGTTCGGCGATTCCGCCTGTAGGCGGATTGGGCTTGGCCCCAAAATCAAGATCCTGGCTTGAGGTCTCAAGAAGGCGTCCCGCCCATATCCAACGATTTTCGGGCGCGGTAAAATTCGCCGGGAGGATGAGCCCTTCTTCCGCAATCCATAGCGCCTTTGAGAGAAAACTTTGGCCGAACCATTCTGATAATGGCGTGGAATCAACCTGGGCGCTTTCGGAAGAGGCGGGAACGGCTTGGGCTTTTAAAATAGTTCCGGAGCTCATTTGTGTCCCGGGGTCAAAAGAGCGCAGGGAAGCGATTTTATTTCCATCAAAGAGAATTCGCGTGGGACGTTCGGAATTGGGGCTATAAAAATCAAGGATCGCGCCACGGATGGCGAAATCGCCGGGAGATTCGACGAAATCCGAACGCAGGTAACCCAATTGGATTAAATTTTGGGCGGCTTCATCGCGATTTAGCGTGGTGTCAGGCAAGAAAGCGAGAGTTCTCTGGCGGAAAAATTGCGGAGAGGGGACTTTTGATTCCAGGGCTTTGAGATTTAAGACAAATAAAGAGGTATCGGAATTAATAAGGGAAAGGTTTTTGAGCCTTTGCGGGTGATCTTCTCCAAAAATAGCGGAAATTAATTTTGCGTTATTTGGAAACAAGGGGATTAGCGCGGAGAAAGCGGAGCTGATTTCTTCAAGGCGTTCTTCTTCATTGACCAGAAAGATGAGCGGTCCGTTTAAAACAGGGAGAAGAGGAATTTCTTTTTTGGAGAGATAAACTTGCGCCAGGTAAGCCCAGGAGGAAGCGGTCGGCAGTCCGATCAGGCGCGGCATTTATCTCAAGGCGACTTTATGCGCGAGATCTTTAAGAAATGAGACTCTCAGACTCGTGTCTTTACAAACAGACTTGAGATTGCGAGCCTGGCTTCCGTCTTCCTGGGCCAAGAAAACCCGCATTTCAATTCCCTCGGACTTAATTTCGGCAAAGGCGCCAAGCGGTGTCGAGCATCCGCCGCCGACAAGGCGCAAAAATTCTCTTTCCCATTCAACCGCGATTCGAGTCGGCCCGTGATCGAGAATTTGAGAAAAAAGGCGCAAATCATCTTCGACGCGAGATTCAATGGCCAGAGCCCCTTGCCCGGGGGCCGGGACCATCGCGTCAATATCAATGAGGTCAGCCGAGGGAATTTCCCGCTTAAGCCTCTTGAGTCCCGCTGCCGCTAAAATAATTCCATCCAAGGATTTTTCTTCCAATTTCTTTAATCGGGTGTCGACATTTCCGCGAAGAGGCGCGGTCGTCACCCCCGGGAAAATCATTTTAGTCTGGATTTGTCTTCTCAGAGAAGAGGTTCCGATTTTGTGTCCCGCCTGAATCTCTTTCCATTTTAGTCCGTCGCGTCCGATAAAAACGTCTTGCGGGTTTTCCCGTTCCGGATAGGCCAGAATATGGAGCTCTTCCGGAATTTCAGCGGGCATGTCTTTGGCGCTGTGGACGGCTAAATCAATTTCTTTTTTTATCAGGGCTTCTTCGATTTCCTTGACGAAGAGACCCTTGGTCCCTTGGGGAGACAAAGAGGCCGCGTGCGCTTCCTGGGGGGAATGGTTCTGAAATAAATCTCCCGAGGTCTTGATGATTTTGAGCTCGGTCTCGACAGAGGAGTCGATTTCCTTAAGGCGGCTCTCGACCCAACGGCTTTGGGCCAGGGCCAGGGGCGAGCCTCGGGTTCCAATTTTGAGCTTCACCCAATCATTGTAGAAAATTCTAATTTTCTATAATCACGACATGCGGCAAAAACCGTTTCTTAAATGGATTGAAATTGATTTGAAGGCCATTGGCTTCAATCTTGATTGGGTGATGTCTAAGGCCGGACCCGGGACTAAGGTGATGGCGGTTTTAAAAGCGGATGCCTATGGGCACGGGATGATTCCCGTGGCGAAGGTGGCGGTTAAAACGGGCGTTCCTTTTATAGGGGTTTTGAGCGTTGAAGAAGCCAGACAAATTAGAAACGCGGGGATTTCTCATCCCCTTTGTTTAATGGCGCCGATTTTGCCGCACATGGCCGAAGAGGCGGTTAAACTTAAAACTTCCGTCACGGTCGATAATTTGGATCAGCTCCGCGCTCTCAATAGCAAGGCATCCTTTTCTCGTCCCGTTTCCGTCCATATCGATTTGGATTTCGGCCTCGGCCGCTGGGGAATTTCTCCGCAGCGGATAGACTGGTTCGTCTCAAGCCTTAAGCGCTTTAAGAAAATTCATCTTCAAGGTCTTTCCGCCCATATCGATTATATCCCCGGAAAAAATGCGGTCGAAGCGGAGGAAAAATTACGCGATTTTAGCCAGATCGCTCAACGGCTAAAAAAGACGCATCCGGGTTTAATTTGTCACGCCGCCAATAGTTCCGTTTTCCTCGATTTTCCCCACTGGAGAATGGATATGGCGCGAATCGGAAATTTGATTTATGGAATCAACGCCGCGAAATCAAAATTAATCCCGCTCAAAAATCCCTGGCGTTTTCAGGCTCGAATCATTCATATTCGCGCGATTGCCTCAGGTGAGTCCGTGGGATACGCGAGCGCCTACGTTTCCCCGAGAAAAATGAAGGTTGCGACGCTATTGGCCGGATACTCCGATGGAATCACGATGGAGCCCGCCGAGAGGCTGATTCGCTTGGGTTCCGGCTTTGAGTATTGGGGAATGATAGGGAAGACCAAGGCGCCGTTTATCGGCGGTTGCGGGATTTCCCATCTGCTGGTGGACGTCAGCGAGATTCCCCGCGCTAAAGTTGGAGATGTCATCACTCTTCCCGTGCGCCGCACCGCCGCGCATTCCAGGATTCCCCGGCTCTACGTTTGAGTTAGGGACAGTCCCCAACTCGCCACTGGGCCTTTTGCCGGAAAGGCTCTAGGCCTTTTGGCCCTTGGGGTCTGCTGTATTGTTGGATACAATGATAAAGCCGGATAAGATGGCGGGAAAGCGCTTAAAACCGCTTAGACTCATAAAGGAGAATTCCCATTAAGAAAATAACTGCCTGGGCGCTGGCGACGACGCTGACGATTTTATCTCCGGGACTTTCTTTTTATCGGGCTTTCGCGGCGGAATTTTCAGAACCAAATCCTGAGATTTCTTCTCTTGAATTGCCCCATCTTCCCGTTTCCACTCCTCTCGGTCAAGGCCCTTCCATTGAAGAATTTGAAGGCCTTTCTGTCGAGGAAAAAACCGATGTGGTTTTGCCGGAAGTCGAGGGGAAAAAGGTTTTAGAGTCTAAGCCTGCTCCGCCTCAAACGCGAGCGTTGCCCAAGACTACGCCCGCTTTTCTCCCGAAGTCAAAAGAGCGCTTACCCAAAAGCCGCCGGATTCTAATTGGTCTCGTCAAAAAGATTTCCGGTTCATCTTCGGAGTCAAGGAAAATTTCGCTTGGCGCTCTTAACCGTATCTTCGATCGACAAAAAAATTCCAACGCTTTGTCTGCGCCAAGCGTTGAAGAGATTTCAAGACCTGCGGCTTCAAATCTCGCGCTTAAAGCCGATCTTTCCGGGGCTGTTGAAAAGCCCGAGGTTCGGGTTCCCATTGAAAGCTCGGGAAACTTGGGAAACGCCCCTTCGCCCAAAAAATTTAAATGGCTAGGGCGAATTCAGGAACTGCCTTCCCAGTTTTTATGGAAATATGTTCCGGGTTGGTCTATCGCCGCCATGGGGGGAGAAATGCAGGCGGTGGCTCTTCCGGTGTTTACCGCCCAGGTCTTTGGCCTTTCCCAAGCCATTATCGCTTCCGGCGTCAATTTGATTGCCCGCATTCCAGGCGCGTGGATCGGGGCTTTTTTCGTGGGCCATTTTAGCCCAAAGGTCATTAACAATGCCGCGCTGATTATTTCCGCTTTAAGCGGCGGAATTGTCCCCGTTGCCATTTTTCTTCATTTGTCCCATGCCGCTCTTTTTGGAACGTTTTTGTTGGGATCGGCTTTGTCGGGACTGGTCTACGGCGCGACGCGGGGAGTGACCGAGAATTTAATTCCGCCGCTTTTAATTTCGGATAGGTCCCAGCGGGAGTTTGGCCTTAACTACGCCTATCAGTGGGTGGAGTTAAGTTCAATTGCGATGGCGATGATTTCAGTTCCGCTTCTCCACGTTTTCGGCGGGAGCGTGATGCTTGGAATTTCTAGTTCCTTTTTCCTGATTTCAACTTTATTTTACGCTTCTTTAAAGTTGCATAAACCGAACGTTTCTCCCGATTCTCCGGCAGCGCTAGAGAAAACTCCCGAGGGCGGGCTTTCTTGGCGAAATTATGTTCCGTTTGTGTTTTTTCGGTTCATGCATTTTTCTCTCTATGCGGTTTTTGCCGCCGCCATTTCTCTGGGAATTTTTCACTCCGACAAGATGGCTGGCAATATCATTGGGTCTTACGACTTTGGAAGTTGGGTATTCGGGTTTTTAGCGACAATGGCTCTTCTTCCTAAAAAAGGGGAGAGACCTTGGACATTCTCCGGAATCGCGGCGGTCTTGGCGTTTTTGTGGGCGAGCTCTCTTGTTTCCATCCCCGCTTTGTCGATGGCTCTTGCGGGAGTGATGGGGGGCATGATCATGATTAACTCCAATAAATGGATGAGTCTTTACCAGGAAAAACTCCCTCAATCCAAACTCAAAAATCTCTCTAAATGGATGATGACGGCTAGTATTTTGGGCACTCTCCCTATTTTTATCGCCGCTAGCTTAAGCCAAATTTTCCCCGCTTGGGCCGCCGTTTTGACGATGCCGCATATCATCATCTTCGCCAATATTTTGGTGACGCTTCTGGGTATTTTGACCCTTTTATCCTTTAAATCTTCCCATTGATTTTTTAAAAGTCCTTCTATGACTTAGATCATAGAAGGACTTTTTTCTTTCCTCTATAATAGTAACCGTAAAAAATTTACGGAAAGAGGCGAAATGAAATGAATCTTCTCCATCTCTTTGGTCTTCCGCCCGCTGCCTCCAGTTATGCCGCGGATATCGATTTTGGATTGCGGCTTACTTTTGCCTCTATTGTTTTTGTCTTCTTTTCCTGGAGCGTCTATTTGGCCTATTTGGTTTTTCGCTATAGAAAAAGACCCGGGGTCCAGGCTGAATACGAAAAATCCGAGGGAATTTCAAAAGCCATGTTTCCGGGGGCCGTGGTTCTGATACTGGAAATGATTTTGATCATCTTTTGGGAAATTCCGGTTTGGGGAAAAATAAAAGAAGACATGCCGATGGGGCCGGATGTGGTAGAAATCAACGTCCTAGCCCAGCAGTTTGCCTGGAATATCCAATATCCCGGCTTGGACGGCAAGTTCGGAAAGCGCAAAAAAGGACTAGTCAGTTTTTCTAATCCTATTGGGCTTGATTATAACGATCCGGCGGCCAAAGACGATATTGTCCTGGCCAATGAGATTCATTTGCCTCTGGGGAAAACGGCTCTTATCCATTTGATGTCGATGGATGTCGTTCATGATTTTGCTGTTCCTGAGTTTCGCATCAAACAAGATATCGTTCCGGGAATGGATATTCCTTTGTGGGTTAAACCGACCAGGCTTGGGACATATGATCTGGCCTGCGCTCAGCTGTGCGGTTTTGGGCATAGTTTAATGGTCGGGCATGTCATCGTCCAAAGCCCGGAAGATTTCGCGGCTTGGCTGAAAAAAAATACTCCGGTTTCCGTTGCGGCTAGTTCCGCCAATAACTTCTAAAGAGAGGGGTTTCGATGAGCGAGCATAAGACGAGTTTCCTAAAAAAATACGTTTTCGCCACCGATCACAAGATCATCGCGCTCCAGTATATGTTTACTTCCCTCTTCGCGCTTTTGATTGGATTTTTCTTTGTCTTAATCATGCGTTGGGAATTGGCTTTCCCGATGCATCCGATTCCTCTTCTGGGGCGGCTTTTGTCGGCTAAACTCGCCCCCAATGGCGTGATGTCGCCTGAACTCTATAACATGCTTGGCGCCATGCATGGAACCGCGATGATTTTCCTGGGGATCGCGCCCCTGGGTTTCGCCGCGTTCGGCAATTACGTCCTTCCTCTGCAAGTTGGGGCGCCGGACATGGCGTTTCCAAAGCTTAATATGCTCTCTTATTGGTCTTTCGTCATTGGATGTTTAATTTTGACCTCTTCTTTCTTTCTCCCCAGCGGCCCGCTTCAATCGGGTTGGACGGCTTATCCGCCGCTTTCCGAGATTACGCGCGGGACGACGATCTGGATTTTAGCGATGGTCTTCATTATTAACTCATCTCTTTTGGGAGCCATCAATTTTATCGTAACCGGGCTGAATATGCGGGCTCCGGGCCTGACCCTTGGCCGTCTGCCGATTTTTGTCTGGGCGCAATTAGTGACTTCGGCGATCGTTTTGCTGGCGTTTCCGCCGGTCGAAGCGGGGGCAGTTCTTCTTTTGATGGATTGCGTCGCCCATACCAGTTTTTATTTGCCGCAGGGATTGGTGATTTTAGGCCATGCCTCGGGCGCGGCGGGCGGCGGGCAGCCGATTTTGTGGCAGCATCTGTTTTGGTTTTTAGGACATCCGGAGGTCTACGTGCTTCTTCTTCCGGCGATTGGAATTATCGCCGAAATTATCGCCAATAATTCCCGCAAACCTCTTTACGGATACAAGGCGATGGTGGGATCTCTTTTGACGATTCTTATTTTATCTTTCATCGTTTGGGCGCATCATCTTTATATCAGCGGCATGAGCCCGTTTTTGTCGGATTTCTTCGCGATTACGACCTTGGCGATCTCGGTGCCATCGGTGATTCTTTTAACTTGTCTGGTCTTTAGCCTTCAGGGGGGCTCTATCCGCTTTACAGTGCCGATGCTTTTCGCGCTTTCATTCTTGCCGCTCTTTGGAATCGGAGGACTGACCGGAATTCCACTGGGGGTCACCGTCACCGATATTTATCTTCACGACACCTATTACGTTATCGGGCATTTCCACTACGTCGTGGTCGCGGGGATTTTGATGGCCCTTTTTGGCGGGATTTATTTTTGGTTTCCCAAATGGTTCGGGCGCAAGATGGATGAAACGCTCGGGAAAATTCATTTTTGGGGGACAGTTATCGGAATTAACGGGACGTTTTTCCCGATGTTTATTTTGGGGCTTGCCGGGCAATCCCGCAGATTATGGAACCCCTTGGCGCAGGCGCATAACGTGCCTTGGCAAAAATGGCATGTCGTCAGTTCCGTTTTCGCCGGAATTCTGCTCTTGGCCCAAATTCCCTTTATCTACAATTTTTTCCGCAGCATTTTTAAAGGAGAGCGGGTTTCCGATAATCCTTGGGAAGCGACGACCTTGGATTGGGCTTGCCCCTCTCCGCCGCCGCATGGGAACTTCGTCAATCCCGTTTCCGTCTATCGCGGTCCCTACGAATACTCGCAGCCCAATAATCGCGAGGGCTGGGCCGCTCAAAACGCCGCGGAATTGGTATGAAATATTATTCTATGAAATTAAGTTCGTGACGAAATTCTAAACTGTTTTTCTCTGCCTGATTATCGGACCGCTGTCTTTATCTTCAGCGCCGGTATGGGCATGGCAGACCCAGACTGACGTTCCCCCAATTCATATACTCCACAAACACGACCTGGTTTTTTCAGGGGATGCTGGAATTGGAGAGACCATCAGCCCCAATATTACCGTTCCGGCGCTCAACCCTCCCATGCCGTCCAATGCCGCTTTGGGGCAAGAGCCCTTTATTCCGCCTGGGGCTTGAAGCGGATTGGCACGCGCTGAGCGCGATGTGGGTTTTTGTCGGCTATCATTACACCTACTTTAGCTATTTCCCAAGCCAAATCTATAATAATCCCGTCAATGGGGTTGCTGAAGAGCCGACGAGCTTTACCAATTACAACACCTACACCTTGGGCGTTAAAATTCCGTTCGCGGGCTTTCCCGTGATCGCGCGCGGAATCGCCAATGCGGTGGATTCCCCTTCTTCCAAAGACTAAGAGATGGGGACTGTCCCTATCTCGACTTAAATTTGTAACACCCGCCTGTTAAGTTAAGGGCGTGAGCGAGCCTAAGCGAGTAAGTGGTTGGAGCCGGAGTCCATAGGAACGCAAACCATGGATGAGCCCAGGTCCCTTCAGGATATAGAGTCCATTCAAAGCCTTGACACCGCGCGTTTGGCTTTGAGATGGGCTCTCGAAAAAATTCAGTCTCTTGAGAAAGATAAAGCCGGGCTTTCCGACAAAGCCGAAGCGGCGGAAAGGTCGCGCGAAAAAACCCAAGAAAATTTAATTTCCCTCCAAAAAACAATCGGCCTTAAGAATGCCGAGTCAACCCAGCGCGAACTCTATTACGCGAAGCTTGAAGAGTATTTATCTCTGAAACTCGAAGGCAAACTGGATGCCTCTTTGCTCGCGAAAAAAGAATTGGAGGTGTCTCAGCTCCAAGAGATGCTTTCTCAAAAACAAACGCATCTCGAGAAAGATTTCGCGGCCAGAAAAGAGGCCTTAGAGCGGGATTTTAACCGGCTGAGAAGCGAATTGGAATCTGAAACGCGGGAAAAAACGCGCCGCTCGGAAGCGACCTTAGAGGCGCGGCGCGCGGCCATGGAAGAAGAATTTTCTTCTAAAAATGCGCAGTTATCCGACCGAAAGGCCCAAATAGAGGCGGAATCAAAAAATCTAGAGGAAAGAAAAGCCCATTTTGAGAGTTATTATAAGGAGGAACGGGCTCATCTTCAGGCGGCCTTAAAGGGCTTTCGAGACGAAATCAAGGAAGAAGTGGCTTTGCGCGTTCAAATGGCTGAACGCATTCTGGAAGAGAGAAGAGAATCTCTTGAAAAAGTTTCATCCGAAGAGCGCGCGCTTTTAATACGCGAGATAGAAAATTGGCGCTCGAAGGTTAAAGAATTAGGCCCTAAAAATATAGATTTGGGAAAACTCTTGGCCTTGGCTGAAGACAAAAATTTACAAGTCCAGGCCAGTTTGGACCGGATTGTGGTTTCCCGTGAGGCGGAAAGAGCCGCTTATCAAGCCGACAAGGAAGGGCTATTGAAGGATTCGGAAATGTGGCGCAAGCAGGCTTTGGAGCTTTTGGAAGAATCTCAAAGTCTTAAGGCGAAATTAAGCGAGGCCCAAACGCGTTCTGAAATTTCAGAAAAGGAAATTGAAAATTTAAGGGGCCGAATTCAAATTTTGACGGAAGAGTTTTCTTCAAGCCGCAAGAGAAACGAAGAGCTTTGGAAAAAATCCGTCGCGCTTCAAAATTCCTTGACGGAAGCTCTGGAACGCTCGGAAGCGCTCGAAGAACGCGGAAAGTCAAACGAAGCGCGGATGAAAAAAGAGCTCAACGACTTTATTGAAAGGCATGAGGCCCTTAGCGCCGAATTTAGGGAAGCGCGAGCTCAGAGCGCTTCTCAAATGGATCGTTTGATACAACTTGAAAAAGAGCTCTCCCACGCCCGACAGGCGGCGCTTGAGGCGGATTTGAAACTTACCGGGGCGCAAAAGGAAATTGAGATTCTTAAAAACGAGCGGCAGGCCGCTATCGAAGAAGTGGGAAAGATAAGAAAAGAAATCGAGTCGGCGATGATTCAAAATTTGTCCCTGGAGAGAAATCTAGCCGAGCTTGAGCAGAAGCTGAGAAAAGAAGAAAAGACTCGCGAGATTGAAAGCCAGCAATTTAATCACGAAAAAGAAATGTGGAATAAGGAAAGGGAAATTTTAGAAGCGCGTCTTAAGAGTTACCATGACAAGCTCGAAACCCGCGTCAAAGCAGAGGTCTCAAAGACCTTGGAATCTTCCTCTGAGCCCTCCGGCGGTCTGTGGCCCCCCGTCCAGTGGCGTTGATAGCGCGATAATAACATCATCGTAAAGATGCGCTGAGAGAACTGGTTTGTTGCCCACCATCTGATTATTTGCCGTGCGGAAATGGGGGGCGCGCGGTTTTGTTTGGTAAAATAGCGAGAATAATATGGAAATTGGAATCGTGGGCCTTCCCAATGTCGGAAAGTCCACTCTCTTTAACGCCTTGACCTCGGCCAACGCTCAGGCTTCCAATTATCCCTTTACCACCATCGAGCCCAATGTGGGGATCGTTGCCGTTCCCGACTTTCGGCTCAAACGCCTCACTGAAATCTTTAACCCGAAAAAAACGACCCCAGCTTCGGTTCGCTTCGTGGATATCGCCGGTTTGGTTAAGGGCGCGGCTTCCGGCGAGGGCTTGGGAAACAAATTTTTGTCGCATATCCGGGAGGTGGACGCGATATTGATGGTGGTTCGCCTCTTTAAAGATCCCGATGTGACGCATGTCATGGGCGAAGTCGATCCGGAGCGGGATGTTGCGGTCATTGAGACCGAACTTATCTTGGCGGATTTAGCGAGCCTTGAAAAGCAAAAAGAAAAACTTTTTGGAAAAGCAAAATCTGGAGACAAGGAAAGCCGGGAAATGCTTGAGTCTCTTGAAACGGTCAAGGCGGTTTTAGATTCCGGCCGCCCCGCGCGGAGTTGCGAGATAAATCCTAAGACGCTGTCGAGTTTTTCGCTATTGACCTCAAAGCCCGTTTTGTTTGTCGCCAATACCGATGAAACTCCCGATCCGGCCCTGGTCGCGAAATTTGAAGAGCTCGCGAGAAAACGCGGAGCCAAGGCTTTGAGCTTGTGCTCCAAAATTGAATCCGAGATTGCCCAACTCAATTCCGATGAGAGAGAAGCGTTTCTAAGCGAAATGGGAATTAAAACCACGGGACTTGAACGGGTGATTCTCGCCGCTTATGAAACTTTGGGGCTATGCAGTTATTTTACCGCCGGGGAAGACGAGGTTCGGGCCTGGACCATTCCAATAGGCGCGAAAGCGCCTCAGGCGGCGGGCGTCATTCATTCCGATTTTGAAAAAGGCTTTATTCGCGCCGAGGTCTACTCGTTTAAAGATATCGTTGCCCATTTTAAGGAATCGGTTCTTCGCGAAAAAGGTTTAATTCGCTCAGAGGGGAAAGATTATATTGTCAAAGACGGTGATGTCTGTTTTTTTAAATTCTCGAACTAGTTTGATTTCTCCGCGTTGCGCTAATTTCGGGCATTGCGGCGGCTGTTCCTTGCAGGATCGCTCCTATTCCCAGCAGCTTGAAGGAAAACTGTCAAATCTCAAGGATGTTTTTGCTTCTTTAGGCGTGGTTCCTTCCGTTATTTATCCGTCTCCTTCGGAATGGTTTTACCGCAATAAGATGGAGTTTAGTTTCGGGACTGATGGGGTCGGTTTGGCCTTGGGGCTCAAAGCCCGGGGACAGTGGTCCAAAGTCCTTAATTTGAGCGAATGTCACCTTTTGTCTTCGGAGACTCCGGCTCTTTTAAAATCCGTTCGCGACTGGGCTTTTCGGGAGAAGCTTTCCGTTCATGATCCGCGTTCGCATCAGGGTTTGTTGAGGCATTTGGTTGTCCGCGAGTCCGGGGATAAAAAAGAAAGAATGGTCCTTTTGGTCAGTTCTTCTGATAATTTCCCGAAAGAGTCTTTTGTTCGGGCGGTCTTGGACTCTTACCCTGCCAGCGGCGTCTTGTGGGGAAAAAACGATCATTTATCCGACACCGCTTTTGTGGAAGAGCCGCAGCTTCTTTGGGGAAAAAACGCGATTACTGAAACCCTTGAAACCGGGGGGCGCGCCTTGCGATACCAAATTTCTCCGCAATCGTTTTTTCAGTCAAATACCCGCGCTTCCGAAACCCTTCACGCTTTTATTCGCGAACAAGTAAAGCTGGTTTCGCCGAAGCTTATCGTCGACCTCTATTGCGGTCTTGGCGCGATCACCTTGTCTGTCGCGGATTTGTGCGATAAAGCCGTAGGGCTTGAATCGGTTGAATCTGCGGTGTTAGACGCGCGCTTAAACGCGGAAATGAACGGAATAAAAAACGCTTCTTTCTATCACGGCTTTGCCGAGATTCTTTTGCCCGCTTTGCTCGCGATGGGGCCTGAACTTTTGATTGTCGATCCTCCGCGTTCGGGCATCCACCCCAAGGCTCTTTCCGTAATCGAAAAGGCGGAAATTCCGGCTCTTCTTTATGTTTCCTGTAATCCTAAAACCCTCGCGCGCGATTTAATTCCGCTTTTGACCCGTTATAAAGCGCTTTCTTTTGCCGCTTTCGACTTTTTTCCTCAAACGGAACATGTTGAGACGGCCATTTTCCTGGGTGCGTTATCCCCCAGAAAATCCGCTAGGCGCTGATCCCGAACGAGGGAATTTTACCGCAATGACGAAAAATGTGGCCGCAGGAAAAGACACAAGAAGGCAAGAAACTTGCGGGAACCGCGCATGGCCTCAACGCTATCGCGACTTAGACCAGAAATTCTAACTGCCCAGGTCAAAGGAAATTGCGAAAGGATATGAGCATTTACAAAAGCGATTTGTCCGTCCCGCGTCCTTGACAAATTCCTATCGGCCTGATACATTTTGATTATGAAGAAAAATAGAACGATGGCGCTTGTGGGCGCTCTTTTGTGCCCGACTTTAGTTTTTGCTGGCGGGGCGAAATTTTCTCCCAGAAAAATTTATGATAAAGCCGCTCCGGCGGTGGTGACCGTCATCTGCAGCGGCCCTGAAGGGGGAAACGGCGAATTGGGAAGCGGCAGTCTGATTGCCGAAAACGAGGTTTTGACCAACGCCCATGTCGTCATTCATAAATCGACCGGGCGCCCGTGGCCGTTGGTCCGCGTTTATCTTAAACCCAAGCATATGACGGGAAATCCGGATAAAGATCTCAATCACGCCATTCGAGCCCGCGTGGCTTTTTATGACCGCACTCTTGATTTAGCTCTTTTAAAACTCGATCATCCCGCCCTTGGTCGCCCGATATTGTCTTTGGCCAACCCCAACAGCGTTTCAGTCGGCGATCCGGTCGCGGCCATTGGAGATCCCGAGGATGGCGGGCTTTGGACTTTGACGACCGGAATCATCAGCGCCGTCATCGCCGATTTGGGCGGGGTCAAGGGCCGCTATGGATATCAGACCGATGCCTCGATTAACCGGGGCAATTCCGGCGGGCCGCTTCTCAATGCTAACGCGGATATCGTCGGGATGAATACCATGATGGCTAGACGAGCTCCGGATGGTTTAGCCATTACCGCTGTCAATTTCGCGATTCGTTCCGACGTCATCAGAGCGTGGCTCAATTCAAATGCCGGTATGGATATCGCTTACGCAAATCCAGTCGGGGCGCCTATAAATTCGCCAGAACAACAAGTCGCCCAAAATAATTCTCATCTTGCGCAGGATAAGCCATCTAGCGCGATTCCTTCTTCCGCTAATGAGTCGGCCTTGGTGACCAAAAAAATCCCAGTTCCTTCAAAGCTGTCTCCTCAGCCTCCAAAAGCCGCTCCCGTTCAAGCCCTTCCGGTCCATCATGTGACGATTACCGAAAGTAAGCCCTATAATCGCCGTCAGCTTCTTCTAAGGAAGATGCACGAAATGGACAATCTGGAAGAAGAAATGCATCAGGAATTTCTTCAGCACACTCAGAATCTCAATCAATAGCCCACGTTTTTCTAGGCCTTTTTTCTGGAATAATCTAGGCCTTTTGGCCTATAGGGAATTTTTTAAATCAGGATATAATAGAAGTATGAACGTAATGGAGTTAAAACCAGAATCGAGCGCGGAGGCCGATTCTTTTTCGCGGCGAGAACGGGTTTCTGGGGGAAACGTGAAAGAATCCCCCAAAATTCTAGCGAAGATTAAGCCCTCTAGAGCCCCGCTTTCAAAAAAGCTGTTTGTTTATCTCATTGATGATGATCCGCATTTTCGCGAGACCTTTCTGGATGTTATGTCTTTGCGCGGAATTGAGGCTAAGAGCGCGTCTTGCGGGCTTGAAGCCTTAAAGGAACTTCAAATTTCTCGTCCCGCCGTCATCATTGTCGACGTTCGCTTGCCGGATATTCACGGATTTGATTTGTGCCGCCTAATCAGGAGAATGGACGGTTTTCAAACCATTCCCCTGGTCCTTTTATCGGCTTCTTTCCGCTATAACGATCCGCGCGATCAGGTGGAAGGCCTGTTAGCCGGCGCTTCCATTTTCCTCTCAAAGCCCATTACGATGGAAAATTTGTGGATGGAGATTGATTCTCTCCTCAAACGCGGGCGGTAGGCTCGTGATTTCAGGCCAGGAGCTGACGGCTTTAGTTAAGGCTTTGGCCACCGAGGGGCCTGGACTGGCGATTCCGGAAGGGAAAACCGGGCCCGTCGTTTTCGTTCCTTACGCTGCGGCGGGCGACCGGGTCCAAGTTGAAATCACGGAATTAAAGAAGAATTTCGCTCGCGGGAAACTGATCAAGGTTCTCTCTCCCGGGCCTGGGCGAGTTGAGCCCGCGTGTTCTCTTCATTTTTCCGAAAGCCGAAAGACCGAGGCTTGCGGCGGGTGCAATTGGCAGCATTTGGATTATTCAACCCAGCTCATTGAAAAGAGAAATCTTGTCGTCGATACCCTCAAAAAAATCGGCGGGTTTCAAAATCCCAATGTCAATCAAACCCTCCCTTCTCCGCAGAATTGGAAGTACCGCAACAAGGTTCAGATTCCTTTTGGAAAAAGAGCGGGCAGGGTTGTTTGCGGATTTTATGCGGCCGGGACGCATCATATCGTCGATTTTCCCAATTGTCCGGTGCAGTCGGAAATTTCCGTCCGCATCGCCTTGAGGGTCAAAGCCTTGGCTCAAGAAGAAAATTGGCCGATCTACGACGAATCTTCCGGCGGCGGTTGGCTGCGGCATTTATTGATACGTTCCAATTATGAGGGAAAAGCCCTGGTGGCCTTCATTACTCGCACGGATTATTTTCCCAAAATCCGCGAGGTCCTTGATTCTTTGACCCGGGAGTTTCCTCAAATTGTCGGAATTCACCAAAATATCCAGCCGCTTAAGACTTCGGTCATCCTGGGGCGGAAATGGAAAAAACTTTGGGGCCAGGAATCGATTGTCGAGAAAATTGGTCCTTTTTTGTTTAAGGTCTCGGCTGGCTCTTTTCTTCAGGTCAATACTCCGGCTGCGGAAGTTTTATACCGCGCGGCGATGGGCGGCCTGTCCGAAGGCGGGCGTCCGCCCTTGGTTTTAGACCTCTATTGCGGAGTGGGAACGACGAGTTTGTGGGCGTCTAAGATTTCGGATCGAGTCATTGGCGTTGAAGAAAATCCGCTGGCGGTAAAAGACGCATGGGAGAACGCGCGTTTAAACCAAGTTGAGCGGGTTCGATTCTTGGCCGGAAAATCCGAAGCGGTTTTGCCTAGAATCTCGCGGGAAATTAAAGAAGGCTCTTCCGTTTTATGCGATCCGCCCCGAACCGGAATGGCTCCCCATATCCCCAAGGCTTTAGGGCGCCTGCCGATTAGGAAAATAGTCTATATCTCTTGCGATTTAGCGACGTTTAGCCGCGATGCCGCCCTTTTGTCGCGGGAGGGGTTTTCATTGCGTTCCGTTCAACCCGTTGATTTGTTTCCGCAAACGGCGCATGTTGAATCTGTGGGAATCTTTGAACGAAAACCCAGGTCCTAGGACTTCTAGGCCTTTAGGCCCAGGACGTAAGCGCGTTCCTTTGCTATATTAATAGTAATGGAACAAAGACGACGAAGTTGTCACGAGATTGGGCTCTTGTTTTCCAGCGCGTTTTTTCTGGTGTCTTTCGTTTCCTCTCTTTATGCAAGTCCTATGTTTATCTCGGGCGGGGATGAATCCGCCTCTTCCAACGCTTTGGATCTGGGGCGTGAAACGCGGAAAATCATGCGCTTGGTCGCTAATAAAAACGCTTCTGTTCTTGCTATACATCAAAAAGCCGAGGCCGATTATGAGTTTGGAATGCCCGGAGCGGCGATTTTAATTCGCCCTCATCTCCATCCCTATAAAATCGAGCCGAGCTTGGGCGAGTCGCCGGCCACCATCGAGGATTTAATTTCCGCCGCCAAGGATAGAATCGAGACCAATCAGGGCGTCGCTTCAGACTCGACTGTCGAGGCGACCTTGGCCAAAATTGGAAAAATGGAGTCTCATCAACGCATTTCATATGCGAAACTCCCTTCTAACGAATTGGGAGTTTACAATAAGATTTGCGGGGGAAATAAAGTCGGAAAAAGAGTTGGCACGATTAATCTCCACTTTCACCTGGCTTCCATTGCGGTCGCCGTCGGGCGCCCCTTGGCGGCTTGCGTCCTTTTTCATGAGGCGGGACACGCTTCGGATCCTAATATCTGTCATGAATCGGTAGAAGATGTAGAATCTTTCGCCTTTCACCGTGAATATGACTGCATTCAGGCGATTTACCCAACCGGAGAAGAGTTGCTGACTACCTATCAGCGGTTAAATAACGCGGCCGAAGACCCGCGGGCTCCCAGCATCGTCAGAGAATCTTTGGATTTTATGAGAAATATTTATCAAATTTACCGCACGGGCGGAGACGATCAAAAAATTAGGGAGTTGGTCAATAAACTTTACAACTCCGACGGAACCCCGAGCTCGCCTGGGGCTTGACCGGAGATGGGGACAGTCCCTAACTCGCAAAAATTCATTCTTGCCATTGATCAAGGAACGACTGGGACCACCGTCATTATCATTGATTCAAAAGCTTGTCTGCGGGCGAAGGCGACTTGCGAGTTTAAACAGAATTTTCCTCAGCCGGGCTGGGTTGAGCACGCTCCCGAAGATATTTGGAATTCCGTATTAAAGGGAATTTCCCGCGCGCTTAAAGAAGCCAAAATCTCTTCTTCCCAGATTGCGGCTATTGGCCTTGCCAATCAGCGCGAGACGAGCCTGCTTTGGGAACGCCAAAGCGGCAAAGCGGTCTATCCCGCGATTGTTTGGCAGGACCGGAGAACCGCGGCTTTTTGCGCATCTCTTAAAAAAGCGGGACGAGAAACCTTGTTCCATAAAAAAACCGGGCTTTTTTTGGATCCCTATTTTTCCGGGACCAAGATACGCTGGATTTTAGACCATGTTCCGGGCATTCATGCGCGCGCTCAAAAAGGGGAGATCGCCTTTGGAACGATCGATTCTTTTTTATTGTGGAAGTTAAGCGGGGGGAAAGTCCATAAAACTGACGCGACGAACGCTTCTCGCACGCTTTTAATGAATCTTAAAACCCTTCAGTGGGATAAAAAACTGTGTTCCATCTTAGGCGTTCCAATGAAAATTTTGCCTGAGGTTTGTCCCAATGTGGGAATTCTTGGCGTAACCTGCGGCGTTTCAAATCTCCCTGATGGAATTCCAATTTCCGCGATGGCGGGCGATCAGCAGGCGGCGCTTTTTGGACAGCGCTGTTTTTCCAAGGGAGACGCCAAATGCACGTTTGGAACCGGCAGTTTTATTTTACTCAATACCGGCGAAACTCCCGTGTTGAGCCGATGGGGCAATGTAAGCACGGTGGCCCTTTATTTTAATGGACGGGTCAGTTACGCGCTTGAAGGCGGCGCTTTTATCTGCGGCGCGGCGGTTCAATGGCTCAGAGACGGGCTTAAGATTATCCGCTCTTCTTCTGAAATTGAACAACTAGCCTCTTCCGTGCCGGATAACGGGGGAGTTCAGTTTGTTCCGGCCTTTGCCGGCTTGGGCGTTCCCTATTGGAATCCCGAAGTTCGAGGACTGATCTGTGGCTTGACTCGCGGCGTTGGGCGCGGGCATCTGGCTTTAGCGACTTTAGAGGGGATCGCTCTTCAAAATGTCGATATTCTGCGCGCGATGGCCAAAGATATCCGTGCCCCCATTAAAACTCTGCGGGTTGACGGCGGCGCTTCGAGCAACAACCTTTTAATGCAAATTCAATCTGATTATTCCGGGGTTTGTCTTTATCGGCCCGTGAATATCGAGACGACGGCCTTGGGGGCGGCTTTGATGGCTGGGCTGGGAGCGGGTTTTTGGAAAAACCTGGAGGAAATTAAAAAAATTCGGATTCAGGAAAAGAAATTTATCCCCGTAATGGGGAGAAAAAAGCGGGAAGAGCGGCTTGAAATCTGGCATCAGGCCATCACGCGAGCCCAGAAATAGGGACAGTCCCCATTTTTTGGCTTTAAAATAAAAGATTTTTTTAAAGTTTAGATTCAAGCAAGGTTGAAAATTTTATTTTATGCTGAAAAATAAAGGAAAAAAATGGGGACTGTCCCTATCTCCGAGAATATTAATTACTCGCCCAGAGGAGAAATCCCTGGATTTTTCCAGTCAGCTCAAAGCCTTGGGCGCGCGCCCTTTAATTTTTCCCCTGACCAAGATTGTTCCTCCAAAATCTTTTCGCGCGGTGGATCTCTCTCTCCACGGATGGAAAGAATTTGATCTCGTTATTTTTACCAGCGCCCTGGCAGTTCAGTTTTTTTTCTTGCGCGCCAAAGATTTAAACTTTCGGCTTTCTCAGCCCAAGATTCTCTACGCTATTGGGCCGCAGACCAAGGAAGCCTTAAAAGCGGTGGGGTTTCAAAAAGTCAAAATGCCCAGGGAATTCCGCGCGGAAGGGCTTTTAGAGGAACTTAAAAATGTCAAAGGGCTTAGAATTTTGATTCCGCGGGCCAAGGAAGCCCGGGAAATTTTGCCTCGGGCATTGAGAAAGAGAGGAGCCTTGGTCGAGGTGCCGATGGTGTATCAGGTCCTGCCGCATCAGAAATATATAATCAGGCTTAAGCGAATGTCTGAAAAAGATTTTGACGCGGTTGTCTTTGCCTCGGGACGTTCAGTAAAAGAGTTTATCAAGGCCTTTGGGATTTTAAAATCGCGGAAATTGTTTTTGAAAATTCCGGCGGTTTCCATCGGTCCCGTGACAACCAAAGCGCTCAGAAACTTTGGAATTAGCGCCGTCCAATCCCAGAGCCCGAAGCAGGCGGGTTTGATTGCGGCGCTTAAAAAAGTTTTGTAGGAGAGAAACGTGGAAATACCAACAAATGAAAGCGCGCGTTATCGCTCAATTCTTTTAAAAGCCTTGGCGGCGGGATCCCGGGTTTTGAAAAATAAATTTTTGAGCGTTTCTGTGCGGTATAAAGGACGGGTGAACTTAGTGACCGAGGCCGACCTTCTTAGCCAAAAAGCTATTTTATCGGTTATTGAGCGCTTGGCTCCCTTGCATGACTATCAAGCGGAGGAAGATGCCGTTCGGGATACCGGCTCTCCTTTCCGCTGGGTCATCGATCCGCTCGATGGGACAACTAATTACGCCCATGGCTACCCGGCTTCCTGCGTCTCGATAGCCCTTTTGTTTAAAGACAAGCCGATCTTAGCCGGAATTGAAGATCCTTTTCGGGGAGAACGCTTTATCGCCGAGAAAGGCAAAGGCTCTTTTCTTAATGGGAAAAAAATCATGGTCTCGGGGGTTCAGTCGTTGAGAGAATCTCTATTGATTACCGGTTTTGCCTATGATCGCCATCGCCATTCTCATTTTTATGTCGAACGCTTGAGAAAGTTTCTTCTCGCTTCTCATGATATCCGAAGAAGCGGCAGCGCCGCCCTTGATTTGGCCTGGATTGCTTGCGGGCGGGCGGATGGCTTTTGGGAGTTTCGCTTAAACCCTTGGGATGTATCGGCGGGTTGGCTTTTAGTTGAGGAGGCCGGAGGCCGGGTCACCGACTTTAGCGGCAGGCGTTGGCAGCATCCAAAGGCCTTCGGCCCTCAAACCTTGGCCAGCAACGGACGCATTCATTCCGAGATGCTTTCTTTCTTTAAGGGACTTAAATTTCCTAAGGATATTGCTTAGGGCCTAAAGTCCGCGCGCTCTTAAATCGTGGACCTGAATCAGCCCGACGGGGCGTTCCTTATCTATCACTGGAAGAACGTTAAAAGGATTGCGCCTATTTTCCATAATGGAAATCGCCTTAAAGACTGAACTCTCGGGCGATACAGAGGTAGGATGGGGATTCATGATTTTGCGGACCGGCAAATCGAGAATATTTTTTTTCTTCTCAAGAGCAATTCTGATATCGTAGTCGGTAATTAAGCCGACAAAACGCCCGCGCGAGTTGCGAACCGAGGCCGCGCCGGCTTGAAGACGGGTAATTTCAACTAGAGCGCGCCTGAGCGGCCATTCCTCATCGACGACCGGGTTGTTTTCGCCTGAACGCATCACGTCTTTGACAAGCAAAAGAAGTCTTTTGCCGATTCTTCCGGCCGGGTGATTTTGGGCGAAGCTTCGAGGGCCGAAATTTCGCGCTTTCATTAAAGCGACCGCCATCGCATCTCCGACGGCTAAGGCGGCGGTTGTGGAAGCGGTTGGCGCCAAATTCAGGGGGCAGGCTTCTTCGCGGATTGGAGTGATGATAGCGGCTTTTGAGCTTTTCGCGAGAGTCGATGAGGAATTGGCGGTGATGGCGATCATGGAAACGCCAATGGACTTAAGAACCGGCAAAAGCTCGTTTAATTCTTCTGATTCGCCCGATTTTCCCAAGCAGACGACTAAATCCTGTTTTTGAATAAACCCAATTCCGCCGTGCTTGGCTTCTGTTGGGTCTAGAAACATCGCCGGAGTTCCAGTTGAGGAAAAGGTCGCCGCTATTTTTTGGGCGATTAAGCCGGATTTGCCAACTCCCATTAAAATCACCTTGCCTTTGCATGCAAGGAGTAGCGACAAAGCCTTAAAATATTCGGGGCCCACCGATTCCCGCGCTTTGAGAATGGCATCGGCTTCAATTTTAAGCGTGCGCTCTATTTCTTTTTTCGCCGAACTCGTGGAGATTTTTTTCACCAACTCATTCTAGCAATTTCAAAAAGGCCGATTTGGATGATTCCGCTTTTCCATTTGCTCGTGAACTGAGTTTGCGGCGTGCTTGAGCGTTCCATATTCTCCTTGACAGTCGGGGTTAAAATCGGCGATGATGGATGAGCATGCCAGATATTTTTCCATTTAAGGGACTTTATTTTAACCCCAAACGGGTTTCTTTAAGCGGAGTCTTGTGCCCGCCCTATGACGCCATTGGAGAAAAAGATGAGAGGATTTTGCGCGCCAAGAAATTTAATTCCATTCATCTCGACTTGTCGGCCGGAGTTAAAAAAGATGGATACCGCCAAGCGGCTAAATTATGGGAATTCTGGCGGAAAGATGGAACCCTTGTCAGGGATGATTCTCCCGCGATTTATATTTTGGAAGAGGATTTCCACTACGGGAAAAAAACCTTTCGTCGTTTGGGGTTTCTCGCTTTGGTCAGCTTAAGCCCCGGAAATTTGGCGCAGATTATCCCTCATGAAAAAACTCTCCCTATTCCGCGCGCCGACCGATTAAAGGTCCTTCAAATGGTCAAGGCGAATTTAAGTCCTATTTTTACCGTTTACCCCGATCCAAAAGGGAAAACAGAAGATTTGATTAGACGCCTAGTCAAGGGAAAGAAATTTGAGCGGGGCCGCTTGCCCGTTTTTCCCCATACCGATTGCCGTTTGTGGAAGATAGACGCCGTCGATCAGATTGCGGCAATTAAGCGTGCGCTAAAAAAGGCGCCTCTTTTTGTGGCCGATGGGCACCACAGGCTTGGCGCGGCTTGCGATTATTTTAAACAAAATGGGAATCCTGAAGCGGGTAAAATCCTCGCTTATTTTTGCGCGGAAGATGATCCCGGGCTTTTGGTTTTGCCCACTCACCGCGTTCTGCCAAAAAAAATTTTAGACGAAGCGCGAGATTTGTGCCATTTGAAATCAGTCCCAAGCCTGACGATTCTTCAAAATTCTCTTAAGAAAAAATCCCCTCCATATGCCTTTGGGATTTATGAGTCAGGAAAGTATTTTTTCGCTTTGCCTAAGGAGCGGGGCGGTTGTCAGAGTCTTCTAACGCTTGAGTGGCTTAATTATAATCTCTTGTCTCGAATTTCTCCGCAGGATATTCATTATAGCTCAGATGCCCGAGAGGCTAAAAAAATGGCGGATTCTTTAGGGGGAGCGGCTATTTTAGTTCCATCTTTTTCCGTCGCCGATGTTCGCCGGGCGGCTCAGCTTTTGGGCCTTTTACCGCCGAAGTCGACTTATTTTTATCCTAAAGTCTCAAGCGGTTTCGTGTTTCACGCTTTTGAAAATTAGATTATTAGTAGAATAGGACCATGGGATTTCTTCTGTTTTTATTTTTTTCTTTGCCGGCGTCAGCGGCGCAATCGGTTGCGTCTCTAAGACAATCGACAGCTCCCATCATGATTGTTTTTCCGCATGAAAATGATATTTTCCCCTTTACCTCCAATCAGTTCGTTTTGGGGTCTATTTCAAACCCGAAGGGGCATTTTGAGATTAACGGCTCGACCATTTCCGTTTATAAAACGGGAGCTTTTATCGCCTGGCTTCCAGTTAAAACCGGAACCTTCACTTTTCACGCGAATTTAAGCGTTGGAAGCGTTAGCTATGATTATAACCGCGATATCTTTGTCGAGCCGGTTCCCGCTCCGATGCCGCGCCGCCCTATCGCGATTGACCCTTCAAGCGTCATGCCTTCCTCAAATGAATCTTTGCGCCCGGGAGACGTCTTACCTGTCGCATTTAGAGGCAGTCCGGGTGGAAAGGCTTGGTTTAAAATTCCCCATCATTCCTGGATGAAGATGTTGGAATATAATCCATCTTTGGGTCTCTACCAGGGGTTTTACCGCGTTACCGGAGAAGATTCTCTCAAGCCTTCTTCCATTGAGCTTTATTTAAGCGGCCGCAAACTTTACACTAAGGCAAAAGTTTCGATGACGAACGCTTTTGACAGAACGGCCATTGTCCAAGGCCAATATCCCGTGATGATGAAGTCTTTGCCGGAGGCGGGAGAGATGTTTTCCCTTTTGCCCGGCGCCCGCGTGAAATTGGGAGAATCCATCGGCTCATGGGCCTATGTTCCATTGAGCGAGAATCAAGGCGGTTGGATTTCTTCTCGCCACCTTAACTTGTTGCCGCTTGAGTCCGCGCTTCCCGATTCAGAAACGGGAAGCGTGATTGTCAAGGGGTCCAGCGACGGCGCCAAGGTCGTTTTAGTTATGTCGGAGAAAGTTCCCTTTGAAATGAAAGAGTCTTCCGATTTAACGCGGTTAAAGGTCTTTGTTTATTATGCGCATATCCATACGAATTGGATTGTTTATCAGGATGATTCTTTCATTGACCAAGCGCGAATCGCTCAGCGTTCTAAAGATGTCGTTGAGCTCACGCTCCATTTAAGGCCTGGGCAGCATTTATGGGGATACCATACTTCTTTCGAGGGGAATTCCCTTTTAATTGAAATGCGGCGCCCACCAGAGATCGCTCAAAATCCTCTTAAAGGGCGCACGATATTCTTAGATCCTGGCCATATGCCATCAGCGCCTGGCGCTATTGGCGGACTTGGGACTGAAGAAATGGAGGTTAATCTCGCGATTGCCAAGCGCGCCGAAAAAATTCTGGAAAAAGACGGCGCGAAGGTGATTTTAAGCCATCAAACCGATACGGAAGAAGTGGGGCTCGCCGATCGCCCGAAAATGGCTTGGGACAATCGCGCTGATGTTTTTATCAGCGTTCACAATAATACCCTCTCGCCGGGAGAAAACCCGTTTAAGTCAGAACACGGGTTTTCCATTTTTTATTATCTTCCTCAAAGCCTGCAATTGGCGCGCGCGGTTGAAAAACAATATAAGAAGCTTTTGCCTTTGCCCGATGAGGGAACCCGATACGGAAATTACTTGGTGCTCAGAATGACGGAAATGCCGGCCATCCTAACTGAATCGGCGTATTTAAGCGATCCGGCGCAAGAGGCCGATCTTTTGGATTCTTCTTTTCAAAATAAAATCGCAAATGCGATTGTTCTGGGCGTCAAATCTTTCTTTAATCGCTTGCGCGTGGCGACGGCCCATCCGAAATTAGCGCCTGTCATGGCTTCGGCCCTTAAGCCGAAACCGAAGACCCCCATCGCTTTGCGGCATCAATGGAAAAAGCGCAGGGTTTTTCATAAGAGGAGAAAACATCATGCAAGAAAGTCCTGAATCCAGGCTTTTGTCGGCGATTCTCGAAAATTTAACTGGCGGTTTTATCGCCATTGACGTGGAAGGGAAAATCATGATTTTAAATCCCGCGGCTCGCCATATTTTAGATCTGCCGGAGGGGCTCAATTTAGATTTGCCGGTCGAGCAGGCTCTTATCGGGGCTACGGATTTCGCCAAAATCTTGTTGGACACCTTGGCGACTCGAAGTCCCGTTAAACGTCATGAGATAAGCTGGCTTCACGGCAATCGCCGGCGCTTAATTGGCTATGGAACGATGGTTTTGAAAGATTCGCAGTCTCGGCTAATGGGGGTCGCGATTACATTTCAAGATATTACGCCGGCTGTATAGGAGGGGCAGATGAAACTAGGAGAAAAAGCGATTGATTTTTCGCTCAAGGGAGTGGATGGAAAGACTTATTCCCTGGCCTCTTTTTCCGAAGCCAAAGCGCTCGTCGTTATTTTTTCTTGCAATCATTGCCCTTATGTGCAGGCATATGAAGACCGGATGATTGAAATTGCGCGGGATTATCAAAGCCGGAAAGTCAGCCTTGTCGCGATTAATTCCAATGATTCCGTCTCTTATCCGGATGATTCTTTTGAGGAAATGCTCAAACGTTCCAAAGCGAAGGGGTTTAATTTTCCTTACTTGCACGATGAGACTCAGAAAACCGCTCGCGCCTATGCCGCGACGCACACCCCGCATCTTTTTGTTTTTGATTCTCAAATGCGTTTGGCCTACACGGGGAAAATTGACGACAATTGGGAGAATCCCGCGTCGGTCCAAAAGCGCTATCTTCGGGACGCTCTCGATGATTTATTGAAGGGAAACCCCGTTCGTTTGCCGGAAACTCACGCTATTGGGTGTACAATCAAGTGGAAAAAATAATCTTTTGCCTAATCCTTGGGTTGTCGCCTTCTTTGCGCGCGGCCCAAAATTCTGAGAGTTTAAAATCCTTCTTTGAGCAATATCAAGTTAAAAAAGAAATCGTCAAAGGTCCGCGCGGAATTTTAAAACACCATTACATCGTTCCTGACGGGCCTTATTTCCAACTTTTCGATTGGGATATGTATTTCATGGCGGTAGCGCTCAGCTACAATCATGTGTCTAAGCCGGTGATTGGATCGATTAAGGACTTTTTATACTTTGTCGATGAATTCGCGAATTGGACCGGTTACGCCCCCAGAGAAATCGCGCCGGAAGCGTTATGGGCTCTTCCTGAAATGTGTAAACCCTTTATGGCCCAGGCCGCCGTTCTTGCCTCTTTGGAAGCGGTGGATTTTAACTGGTTAAAAGATTCCGATGTGCCGCCTTCGACGGATGTTCATTACCGGAAACTCCAGATCTTTGAGCGTCCTGATGCCGCCCCTCGGCGTTCCTATTACCGCAAACTTAAAGACATGATTTCTTTTTGGGAAAACAATCGCCGGGCTCCGGATGGGCTTTTTGTTTGGTACAACGGAGTTGAAAGCGGAATTGACAATAATCCAGCGGTTTCCAATTCTCCCAGTCAAATTACCGAGGGCGTGGATTTGCAGTGTTATATTTACCGGGAATATTTGGCGCTGGCATTTTTAGCCGATAGACTCGGGCGTCCAGATGATGTTTCCCAGTATCTCTTAAAGGCCGCGGGGTTAAAAAAATTAATTCGCAATCGAATGTGGTCCGAAGCGGATGGAACCTATTGGAATATTGATTCTCGGAGCGGAAAGTTCATTAAGATCAAAACCTGGACCAATTTTATTCCGCTGTGGACTAAAATCGCCACTCCCGGGCAAGCGCGGAAAATGATCCGCAATCATCTGCTCAATCCCGCCGAGTTTTGGTCGCCTAACGGCATTCGGAGCTTGGCTAAGACTGAAATTCTCTACGATCCTCGGGCGGGTTATTGGCGCGGGCCGGTTTGGGTTCTTTCAAATTATTTAATGATGCATGGTCTCTTGAATTACGGATACAAGTCTCAAGCCTTGGATCTGGCTAAGAAAACGGAGGCATTTCTCATTAGAGATTTCAAAAACAGCGAAGGGATGAACGAAAATTATAATCCCGAGACCGGCGGCCCGACCGCCGGGGGGCATTTCGTTAGCTGGAATCTCTTGGCCGAGCATATGAGAGAAGAGGCCCTGTCAGGGCAAGATCCCACCGCTATCCCCATCATTAAACAAAACTCGCTTTTGAAGAAACAGTGAAAAAGAAAATCGTAAAGGCGAAAAATTTCGCGCTTCGCCACGAGAAAAAAATCCGCTATTTATTCGTGGGGGCTTGGAATACTTTGTTTGGCTACGTTTGCTTTGTTTCTCTTTACCATGCTGGAATTTGGATGCAGCGGCATTATTTGGTCGCTCTACTGCTCAGTCAATTTCTGGGAATAGCTAACGCCTATTTGGGATATAAGCATTTTGTCTTTAAAACCAAGGGGGGATATCTTCGGGAGTATTTTCGTTTTTCCGGAGTTTATTGGGTTATTTTTGTTTTTAATTTTTTCGCTTTGCCTTTTTTGGTTCATAAGACTTCTCTTAGCCCTGTTTTAGCTCAAGCGGTTTTGTTGCCCATTACGGTGATACTCAGCTACGTCGTTCACAACCGTTTTTCCTTCAAAGCGGCTTGATTTAAGGCTTAAGTCATGGCATAATGTCTCTGATGATGATATTAGATCCCGTAAACGCGGTAACCTCCATTCAGTTTTATAAAAAAATTGCCCAACAGTTTTGGGGGCGGACCATTGGATATTTGTGCTACATCGCCTTTGCTTTCGCTTTGATCGCCACGGTGGCTTTTAAACTTTTCGTCGGTCCTGAAATTGACAAGACCTTTTTTTGGCTTGAAAAGTCCATGCCGGTTCTGACCTTGGATAACGGCAAAATGACGTCTAATTTAACCGCTCCTTTGACTATTCGGCATCCCGATGATCCCGAGGTCGCGTTGACCATCGACACCGCGCGCGTCGATCCGGTCACTCCTCAAATGCTGGAAAGCCAAAAGGTCATGGCCTATGTCACAGCCAACGCCCTTTATGTGATGCGCCGCCCGGGCGAGTTGAGAGTATTTGACTTTACTTCTCAAAAACTCAATAAGCCCTTGGTTATTAATACCGATTTCTACGAGTCGGCTCGCCATTTTCTCGACAAGATCCTTTATCCATTTGTGCTGGTCTTGGTTTTTGGCCTCTTTATGGTTTGGAAGACCCTGGCGTCTCTATTTTATTCCCTGATTGCGATGATGTTTAGTTCTCTTTTAGATGTGCGCCTTCCTTACAATTCTCTGTTTAACGTCGCCGCATATTCCCAGACCTTAATGGTGATCATCCACGCGATATTTCTGTTCATGCCCAGACCTTTGCCCGGGGCCGCGCCCATTTCGCTGGCGGTGACCTCGGTCTATATCGCTCTTGCGATAAAAAACATGCAGGGCCCACAAGAAGAGATCGCTTAAACTCTTTTAGAATCTCAGCGTGATGTCTAGGCGATTGGTGATTCCTAAGAGCCCAAAGGGCACCCAGGCGTAGTCGATTCGAAACTTTCCAATATCAAGTCCGCCGCCGCCGGCGATTCCGCTCAGTCCATTGATTCCACGGGCGTAACTTTGATTATATCCAAGGCGCAAGGCGCCGCTGATATCGTCGCTTTTAAAGACGCTTTCCAGACCCACGCTTAAGTAGGGGGCTTGGTTTGAATCGGCGACGACATCCATTCCGGCGTTGAGAATATCGGACAAATGCCAGATAAATCCTCCCCTAATTTCCGTGGGGAGAGGAGAGGCGACGCTGCCGACCTGTATGGGAGGGCCGAGATTGGTGATCGAAGCGCCTAAATCGACCGGGCGGTTTCCAACATCGGTGACATGAAGGGCTTGAACCCCTAAGTTTAAAGCGGCCGTGGCGGCTTGGGCGGTATCAATTTGAGAGCGAATAATGTTAAGGCCTCCGCCGATTAAGAGAGATTTCCAATGCTGGGCGTAGGAGATGTTCATCGCCATATCATATGGAGTGAAGCTTCCAACGGAATTTCCGGTGTTATCATAGGCGGTTTGAGGCGCTTGCGAGAAATAAAGAAGACCGGTTCCCAATACTCCTCCGTTCGAGAGCGGAAGGGCATAAGCGGCGGAGCCTTCGTAAGTCGTTTGAAGAAGGCTGTTGTATCCGATATCAACTTCCGAGGGGTCTTCCGGCTGAAGCCGGGCCAACCCGGCGGGGTTCCAAAATAAAGCGTCAGCGCCCTCGACAGAGGCGGCGGCGACTCCCCCCATGGCGGGAACTCGCGCTCCCGTGGGAATTTGAAGAAATTCCGCTCCAGTTGTTCCAATGCTGCCGCTGGAGAAAGGGTTGGAGGGTAAAAAAAAGGCGGCCTTGGCTCCGGAAGACAATGCGGAGATAATCAGGATAAGCGGTAGAATAATTAAATGGGCCAGACGGGGCCCTTCCGAGTCGAAAGAGTTTCCCCTTCAACCTTGTCTAAATCTTTGGGATCTTTGATTTTTAAGGGGGATTTGGTTTTTTCCGTTTGTTGACTCGCTGGTTCGACTTTAGTTTCTAACGAAGACTCTCCGGTTTTTGAAGAGTCTTCTTTTATGCCCTCTTTAATGGAGAGTTCCAACTGTTGGGCAGATGTTGGTTCCAGTTTTTGAGTTTTGGAATCATTTTCCGGCTTAAGAACGATGGTCGCGTTCTCTTTGGGTATCCTGAGTTTTATTTTTTTGTTTCCGGATGCCCCTTCTCCGGCGGGTTCGTCGCTGGGAATATTTTCTTTGGCCGGGGTCGTGGGCTCAAACGCTGGAAGAGAGACGTTGATTTGGGCTATTTTTTCGGTTTGTTCTTTAAGAATGGCCGATATTTTTTCAAGCGCCTTGAGATTGTTGCGAGACTCGGCGACAAAAACTTTCTCAAGAGAATTTAACTGTTCGGCGAGCTTATTCATCCCTTCGCTGATAACTTTAATTTCTTCAATCTGGCGAGAACTCTCTTGAGTGGGGGATTCTTTTGAAACGGCTGTTGGGGTTTCTTCTTTCTGCGCTCTGGTCGCGGAAACGATGGTGGCATCAACGGGCGAGGAAAGGGGCAACTCTTCTTTTTCGACGGATTCTAAAACGGCGTTTGGAATTAAGATTGGACTTTCTTGTTTTACCGCAGTGTCTGTGTCTGCCTCAAATTGTTGTGAGTGTATGGACTCGGGCATTGGGGTTTCTGCCGTCTCAGACATATCTTCATCAGGAATGTCGTTTTCTTCTTCGGCCTCAACGGCCAGGCGATATTGCCCTAAAAGAAAGATAAACAAGACAAGGCTGGCGAGAAAACCGCCAGCTGAGACATAGAACCATACGTCCTTGAGCAGATGAATAAGCATAGGAAAATCGTATCGCAAATGAGAGGGGCTGTCAAGAGCCATTGCTTCCGAGTGAAAAAAAGCTAAAATACTTTTCCGGAACCTGAATTCGGAAGAATAGAGGCAACGAACATGCATTTAAAAGCGGTAGATATCTTCGGATACAAATCTTTTGCGCAGAAAACCCATTTAGATCTTCAGCAAGGCATCAATGGCATCATCGGCCCTAACGGTTGCGGGAAATCCAATATCATGGAGTCAATTCGCTGGTGTTTAGGCGAAAGCTCTTGGAAGTCCTTGCGCGCGGAAGCGATGACGGATGTCATCTTCGCGGGAACGGCCCGGAAACCGGCGTTATCTTTTTGCGAAGTGACTTTGACTTTCGATAATTCTTCCCAGGGCCTGCCCATTCCGTTTTCCGAGGTGACCGTCGCTCGACGGCTTTTTAGATCGGGAGAGTCTCTTTACTTCTTAAACAAAAGCCAATGCCGCCTTAAAGACGTTCGCGATTTGTTTTTGGACACGGGCTTGGGAAGCGGAGGGTATGCCGTTATCGATCAAGGCCGTGTTGAGATGATGATTTCGGCTAAGCCGGATGAACGACGAGCTTTCTTTGAGGAAGCCGCTGGCGTCGCCAAATATAATGCGCGGAGAGAAGAGGCTCTTAAGAAGCTTGAGCGCGTCGAAGCGGACATGGCTCGCGTTATGGATGCCCGGGCTTTAGTCGATGAGCAGGTCAAGAAATTAGATTCCGACGCCAAAAAAGCGAATTTGTTCCAAAAATACAAAGAAGAGCTTTCCGCCGCCGAGGCCTCCCAGATTCTCAAAGAGATTGCGCGGCTAGAGGCGCTTCTGGAAGAAGGACGCTCAAAGCGGCAGCCGCTGGAAGAAGCCTTCGGCCAAAAGAAAGTTGAAATTGACGTCTCCGGGGCTGAAATCTCGGCTTTAAAATTAGAAGAGGCTCAGGCCCAGGCTCAAGCGATGGAAGCGGGAAAAAAATCTTCCGAGATCAAAACTCAATTGGCGCGCTTAGAAGAACGGATTCAGTCTTGGGACAGGGAAGCCGTTTCCGCCGCCGAGAGGGTCAAGGCCCTTCAAGCCGAAGAAGCGGCTCTCAAAGAAAAAATGCTGTCTATTGACGAGTATCTTGATAAAGCTCGTCTTGATTCCGAGAAACTGCAAGCAGAACTTCAAAATTTCCGTCAAGAGATGGAAGGCGAGACCGAAAGAATGGAGAGCCTATCATCTCAAGTTTCTCAGGCGCAGGCGGATTGGGAAGAGAAGGGCCGCGAAGTCCTTGAGGCGTCCGAACGGCTTTTAATGGAAACTCGCAAGATTTCGGAAGGCGAGTCGGATTTAACCCGAATCGAAGCGCGAATGCGCTCTTCTCTAAGAGAATACGGCAAAGACATGGAAGTTGCCGCCTCTTTGGCTCAAGCGCTGAGCGCGGTGCGTTTAGAGCTTCAGTATTGCGAACAGGTTTTAGAGGAGTCAAAGGCGGAATTAACGACCATGCGCCAGGAATTGGAAAACTCGCGCCTCAAGGAAAAAGACCTGGAACAGGAAAATCTTCGCCTTCATTCCGCGATCGCCGAAGTGCAGGCGCAGCTTAAAGGCTTAGAGGCGCGGGGAGAACAAGATTCTTATTGGGTTGGCGCTCAGACCATCGCGCGCTCCGGGCTTCCAGGGATTGTCGGAACCCTTCAATCTCTCTTTGAAGTTGAAGACTCCGTGCGGATTCAAATTCAGGATATCTTAGGCGAAAAACTTCATTCGGTGGTTTGCGAAGATTCCAACTCCGCCCGAAACGCGATTGATTTCTTAAAGTCCTCGGGCCGCGGACGTTGCCGGTTTCTAGTTCTCAGTTCCATTCCCTCTGATTCCTCGGAAAGAAGTTATCCGGAAGAAGCAATGCCGCTTTTATCCAAAATTAAATTTGATTCGCGCTATGAGAATTTGATGCGTTTTCTCTTCGCGGAAAGCTACGCCTTGGGGCCCTTGGTCTTTGGCGATCATTGGGTCTGCGGCGGCGCGGCTCTTTCCGAACAGGAAGGATTGTCCTTGGCGGATATCGAGCGCCTCCGGAAAAATCTGGAAGCCCTCAAAACGGCTTTGGCGGAAACCGCTGACAAAAAAGAAGCGCTGGCGGCCGCGATTCTCGATTGGGAAAACAAATCCCGCATTGCCGCGCAAAAAATGACCGAAAACCTGGGCCGCAGAGAGGCTTTGGCCGCTCAGATGTCGGAAAAAGAATCGGTTTTAGCCGCTCGCCAAAAAAATGGCCTCGTGGTCGAATCTGAAGCCATTGAAAGTTTAAAGGAATGGGCGGGCGTCGCCGAAAAAATTAAGGAGATGAAAGAGTCTCTTAAGAACTTCCGGGCCGCGGAAGAAAAGTCTCGTTTGTCTCAGGAAGAATCTTTTAGGGTTCTTTCCGCTCTCAAAGAAAAGTTAGTTGAAGAAAAAGCCCGGCAAGGCGCCGCCAAAGCCCGCCTTGAGGCCTTAGAAGGGCAAGCCTATCAGCTCAAACACTCTTGCGAGCGTTTTGAACAAGAGAAAGAATCTCATTTTTCCTCCATTAAACGAGCGGTGGAGATGATGGGTTCCTTATCATCTAAACAGGAAGAATGCGCTTTAAATATCGCCCAGGGCCGGCAGGAACTGGACGTTCTGTATCGCAATCTGGCTTCTTCGGAATCGGAAGTAAAAGCGGCGATGGAAAAACTTCAACAGCTGGAGTTTGACATCCATCAAAAGGAAGAATCATTAAAAGTGATCAAAAGCAATGCCGAGGCCGTTCAAGAAGAGCTTCATGCGCTTGACATCGAGGCCAGCGCTTCTAAAAGCGCGCAGGAAGGTTTAAAGAGCCGTTTGTGGGACCAATGGCAGATCACTTATGATGAGGCGAAAGCTAAATATGAATCGCAAGAGGATGTCAATTCCGAACGCCTGGAATTTTTAAGGAAACGCATCAATAGTCTTGGACACGTCAATATGGCGGCGCCCGAAGAATATCAAGAGTTGACCCAGAAACAATCTTTTCTTAATTCTCAGATTGAGGATATTTCCAAAGCTCGGGAAGATTTAAAGCGCGCGATCCAAACGATTAATGATTCAACCCGGGAAAATTTCCGCAATACCTTTAACGAAATCAGGGAGCATTTCAGAAAGCTCTATGGGGTTCTGTTTGAAGGGGGAGAAGCCGATCTTGTCCTCAGCGATCCTGAAAATATTCTTGAAACCGGCATTGAGATTATGGCCCAGCCTCCGGGCAAAAAACTTCAGAGTTTGTCTTTGTTGTCCGGCGGAGAAAAAGCCTTGACTTCGATTGCGCTACTCTTTGCATTCTTTATGGTTCGTCCGTCTCCCTTTTGCATGTTGGATGAAGCCGATGCGGCTTTAGACGACGCCAATGTCGAGCGCTTTGTCGGGCTCCTCAAGGAGTTTGAAGCGCGGACTCAGTTTTTGATCGCCAGTCATAACAAGAGAACCATGGAAGCCGCCAGCGCCATCTACGGGGTTACGATGGAAGAGTTTGGGATCAGCCAGCTGATCAGCGTTGACTTTAAAACGAGAGAGACTGCTTCCCAACAGCCTTCGGTTCAAGCGGACTCTCCGTCTTCAAGCCAAGATCCTGTCGCGGCCTAACCCGAGAAATTTCTCGTCGTCGCCGCTTTTGAGGGTAGTGGGCTGCTTTAATTCTAGGGAACTTTTTGACACGATCTGCCGTATAGAATATCAGGAGAGTAGAGTATTTCTTGGCAATATCAGTGGCGGGGAAAAAGGGAACGTTTATCCAGAAGGAATGGGCCGAACTTGCGGTATTTTTCTTTATTATTCTCCTCCCGGCTATATCATCGAGCTTTCACTCTCTTTTCTTTAAACAACAAGGTTTTGATTACGCGAGTCTATATTCTCCTTGGGGCTTTTTTAATCAAATTCAAGCGAGCATTCCTCTTGGTATTTTTTCCGCTTTTTTATTGGTCTACGGCGATCATGATCCGTCTTATTTATCTTTCTCTTCCCATAAATTATCCACCATTAAACAAATTATGGCGGGCGTAGGACTCTGGTTTGCCTATTATCTTTTCTTCACGCTCTGGGATGTTGTCGCCGCTCTCGCTCAAATCCATGTCCCCCATATTAATTTCCATTCCACAATCCCTCTGCCTCAGGAGACCCTGCTGAATGGCGCGTTCGCTTTAGTCAACGGTATTTCTGAAGAGATTATGAGGGTATACCTCTTAGCCCAAATTGGGAAACTGACGACACGGCGTTGGGCGGTAATCCTTCTAACCGCAATTCTGATTTCTTCCTATCATTCCTATCAAGGCGGGTTTACCTTGATTGCCTTTCTTATTGCCAATATTTTTCTGAGTTATTTCTACCTCTCTTCCCGATCTCTCTTGGCTCTTTGTATATGGCACATCTTGGCCGATTTCTCTCATCCGACGGCTCTTGGGGGTTGGAACGTTCTCAGTGAGTCAATCGGAGGTTCTTTCATCATCGGAACTAGCTGGATTTTTGGCCATCTGGGGATAAAGATTTAAAACCCGCTCCTGTTTTTCTGGACACTACACTAGGCCTTTTGCCGGAAACCCTCTAGGACCTTTGGCCCATCTTTTTACGCTCTTCTAATGTTATATCTAGATTGAGGGGGAAAATAAAATGGATTCTCTCAATAGAAATCAAAGCCAGCGAAAGCGCTTTCGTCTTAAGGGGCTTCACTTCGATAGGCGAAAATCAATAATCTTTATTGATCGCCAAATGACGATTGGAAGTTCTGATACTTTGAAAGAGAGTTATCACTGGGTCGTCAAACGCGGAACTTGTCTAATCGAGAAATAGTCAAAAGCCGCCCGTGGGCGGCGGTCTTTTTATTTGGGTTTTGTTTTATGAATTTAGAATTTGTTCAAGCGGGAAACTCTCCCAATCCAAATTTAGATACGGATTTTACCAACATGATGGGTTGGATGAGCGGACAATTGGCTAACGGCCTTGGGTTTAACGCGGGAGAGACTTTCGACCCTCCCAGAGAAGTTACGGATCGCCGGATTGAAACTGATTTGTCCTTGGGTATCGGAAACATGCCTTTTAATAAATCGCAGTTTCCGCAATTAGATCCGTCTCTTCAGACCGTCGGCATAGAAAACTTTTTCCCCGATTCAGTTCTATTTCCCAATCTGACCATGCACTTAAGAGCTGGGCTTCCCTGGCGCTCGGATTTCGCTTTTCGCTTTGCCGACATGACCACGCCCCCTTCCTATCGGCTTTCCAGTTCTCTGACCGGGGACGGTCAGTCTAATTCTATTGGGGCGACCTTGCGCAAGCATTGCTTTGGAGAAGACGGAGAGCCGCTTTTGACCTTCGCGGCCAATTACAATTACGTTTTCGGGCGTTTCGGATACGGAACTTCGTTTTCCGGAAATCTTCCCACTGGAGGGTCAAGTGTTCCTGTCAATGAAAACGTCTCGGGAAACCTGGGCTGGAACGTCAATAGTTTTGGCCTCAACGCGATTGTCAGCCAGGAATTTGGAGCCTGGATTCCTTTTGTGGGAGTGGGATACAACTACGTCACGGGTTTGGTCAACGCGGGTTTGACCGCTGTTGATTCCAGCGGCAATTTGGGCCCCATTCAAGGCGCGGCGACCAGCGGGCCCGCGGCCGAAAATGGCAGCGTTATTTTTGGCGCGCAACTCAACCGTTCCTGGGCCAATTGGTTTTTTAACGGAGAAATCGAGGCCATAGGGCCGGATAAGGGGCAGGCCTGGATCGCTCAAACCGGATTTTCTCTTCCTTTTTATATCGGCAAGAGTAGGAAAGCTCAGGACCCCAAAGGGTCGGACAGGAAAAATCCTCCTTTATCTCTTGAGCCAGGAGGCGTGATTATTCTTCAGTAGGCGCTTGCGATGATTAAAAAAACGACGACTTTTTTATGCGCGCTTCTGGTTTTTATCGGGAATGGGATTAATTCTCCCGTCTTTGCCTCTGCCCTCAGGTCCAATTTTGAATCCGCTTCTCCCTCGCGGATTAATATCCCGCTATCAGCGGAATCAAATCTCCCACAGAATATTTCAATTGAGGGCGTTTTAAGCCAAGAACCATTATCTCCGGAGGTTTTGGCTTTGCCCGCGCCCGGGCCCTTAGCGGAGCTGGCAAAATCTAAATCCAGAACCAGCCAAAAAAATATCCCTAAGGCTCTCCAAAGTTCGCTTCGAAATCCAGATAATCCCATCGAGAATCAGCGGCGCGCGAGAGTTCTTACAGACTTAAACCAAAAACTGATCCATTTCCCGGGAGTTTCCGCTGTCGATTTTGACGGGGACGGCGGGGCGCGCCGATTGGATTTAGACGCTTCTCCAAGCGTTTCGGAACTCAAAGGCGTTTTGTCCGACGGCCCCAAATTTTCCGGACAGGCCTTAAGCCCTTTTTCGTTTCATCTTCCCTCCGGACAATGGGCCTCGGCCAGAGATGAGGGCCTGGAGGGGTTTCTCTATTCAAAACTGGAATTAGAAAAACGCGGACAGGGAAATTTAGAACAGTTGGAGGATTATTTCCGCTATCTCGATTCTTTATTGTCTCCGATGGGCTGGGCCGCTTCGGATTTAGAATCTCTTGAAAGAATTCATTCGTCCTTGGCGGCGCCTTCCGATAAAAATGCGCGGTTAAACGATTGGCTCATTTCCGTCGTTTCCAGCTATCAAGCGCAATTAGAGCTTTTAGACCCTTCTCTATGGGCGAAACAAGCTTCCATCTATCTCATCTTCGCTCGCGCCTACAATCGCTTAAAGCCCGGAAAGAACTTTCTTGATTCTCTCGATGAGGCTGAATTGTCTCGAATCAAAGATCAAATCAAGGCCAATGCGCTGTGGTTGATGGATATTTTTGAAATCGGGGAAGTTCACCGCTGGGGAACCGGCGGGGGATCGGCTTATTCGATTAAGGGATATCGCGTCAAACCTGAACTCGGCGGGGACGAAGGCCTTAAAAATCTGATCGCGCGCGCCCAAAAAATGGGGATTAAAGTGGGAGTTGACTTTATTCCGAACCACGTCTCTCTAGACAGCGATTTTATCAAAGAATTTCCGGAGGGAGTGATGCACGTCGTGCCTCCGCAAAATCTGAGCGATGAAGAAATCATGGCTCAGGTTCCTCTTCATAACGGGAAACCCGCGTTTTATCTTTTGCATACCGATCGCTATCCTGAAAACGGCGGATATGTCGCTAAAAAAATCCTCGTTCAGTATCCGATTACCGATTACGGTGGGGACATGTGGACCGATTTAGCCCAGATGGACTATAGTCGCCCCGAGACCCGGCAATGGGAATTGGATCAGACGGCCAAAATGTTTGGGCCCTGGAGTCTTAGTTTCGTTCGCCGCGACATGGCCTATGAAATTTTAAACGCCCGCTATTTTCCCAGATGGCTTTTTATCTTGGAACGGGAACGAGACGCCTCTCAAGGCTGGATGAGAGATTCCCTGACGCAATTCATCGAGGACTTTAAGGCGCGCTGGCAAAAACTCAATGGCGCGGAATTTATGGCCCAGATGGCCCAAACCGCGAGAAAAGAAAATCCCTCTTCCGCCTTTTTTGACGAAGCCTATACCAATTTTAGCGACTTATCCCGTGCGGGTTCGAGCGCGGTCTATAATAAAAATACCCACGACGCAATCCGCGGGCAATACGGCCTTTATGACGCGATGGTTTCGGCTTCTTTCGGAGCCTCGGTAGATATCCTCCGAGAGGCCTTAAAAAACGTGGCTTTCCGGATGTGGCAGAAAGGCGGCGCCGGAGAGCTTAACTTTATCGGAACTCATGACGGGGGGGAGGGAAATCCCGTCGATAAATTTGGCCGCTATTTTAAGGCCGCGGCCTTGACCGCGCTATTATTTCGTCCGCTTCTGACCTACAACGGCCTGGAACAAGGCGTGGGACAGGCCGAGAATCTCATTGGCGATCTTTCAAAATCTCAGGACACCCAAAAGGCGATTCCCTTTGACATCCCGGTTCTAATCAATTGGAAAAATTCCAATCCCGAGAATCAAAAATATCTGGAGACTCTTTGGAGCGTTGGAGAGAAATATAAAGGGGCTCTGGGAAAAGCTTTGGAGGTTTTATCTCCGAAAACCCCGACTTCGATTGTCGCTTGGTCTTCGGGCTATTCCGAAAATGGAGTTCAAAAAGCGTTGATCGGGGCTTCTAATTTTGGGGAAAAATCCGGCGCGTTTTTTAATATGGATTCTCCGACTCTTGAAGCCTTCGGGGCTTTTAAGCCAAGAGCGGACCGCGATTATATTTTGCGGGATGTTTTGCATCTTAAAAAAGATGGAACCCCCGTCGTTTATGCCCGCAACGGCGCGGATATGCTTAAAAACGGGCTTTACATCGGGCTTGACGCGGGTCAAACGCAGCTCTTTGAAGTGGAAGAGGTCTTGCCGCCCGCTCAACGCAGTTGGGATTTTTTGACGCAAGGCTTCGTTAAAATTTCGTGGGGAGTGTTTGGCCTTCTTCAATTGCCCCAGGTTTGGGCCAATACCGTCAATCTCGCCGCCGCCCATCCGCTTCTTCAATCAATAATCGGCCGCATTGGCGTCGCGCCCGGGCATCTTGCGGCGATATCCGGGATTCCGTTTATAGGGGTTTTGTCCGGAATTTTAGCCGATGGGATTTTAATGTCTTATTTTATTGGAAGTAAGGAATACCCGCCGGCTGTCGTTCAAACCATAGGAGTGGTGATGGCAAGTCTTATGCTCAGCCAGGTCGCTTTGGCTGGTTTTGTGCCGCTGGCGATTTATTTTACGGCTCTTCCTTTAATTTTAGCCCATCTGGCTATTAATGCCTTAAAATGGTCGGGGCATCTGCCGGAAAAAATAGCGGGCGTCCCGGTTTGGAGCGCCTGGCAAAAGGGACTGTCCCTTTTCGGGCTTTTTCTTTTGCCAGCTGGCGTCGCTTCCATGTTTATCCACTCTTCTTTGGGCGTTTTCCCTTTCGCTTTAGGGGGAGCTGCGGCTTTAGCGGGGCTTGGTTTTATGATCGCCGAGAGTCGCGGTAAACTTTCTAAGAAATGGCAGAGCCATTGGGCTTCTTTCGGGGCCTGGCTTGCGACGCTTCTTTTCATGTTCATGCCCCTCGCCCAAATTCACAGCATTTTTATCAACGCGGCGGGAGTTCAGGGTTTGGCTCTTCCCAGTTTTTTCATGGGAGCAGTGGGAAACCTCTTAATGCTTCCTCGCGCGATTATGACTCAAAACAGAATTTGGTTCGTGGGGAGCGCTTGGGCGGTGCTTGTGGGCGGGCTTGGCGTTTTTCTCAGTTTGTCCTTGCACGGACTGTCCGGCGCCTGGCCGTATTTGGCAATCTTGTCAGCTTCGGTTTTTTCTTTCCTTTATTACGCGCTCAAACGAAATCAAAAACATTTCAAGGAGTCTTCCTTATGGCGTTCTCTTCATTTTCTGATCTCAAAAAAATAGCTCAAAAAAAATCGCTTCTCGTCGCGCTTTTCCTCTTTATTTCCGCGCCCGTTTTCGCCAAAAAGAAAGAGCCTTTGTCTTCCTGGCTTTATCGCGAGGAAACAGTTTCCGTCAAGAGGATGTTCGCTAATATTTCGCCCAAAGGGGGAGCCTTGGGCGCGGTGGCCGCTTCTCCCTCCAGAGAAAACCCGGATTACTGGTATCACTGGATTCGAGATGCGGCGATTACGATGAATGAATTGGTTTACCGGATTAAAGGCTTTGAGACTCCGGAAGAAAGACAAATTGAGACTCAGATGCTTAAAAACTACGCCGCTTTTTCCCGCCTCAATCAAAAGTCGAAAGCGAAAACCGGGTTGGGCGAACCCAAGTTCAATATGAACGGCTCTCCCTTCAACGGCCCCTGGGCCCGGCCTCAAAACGACGGTCCCGCATTAAGGGCGATTACCTTTCTTCATTGGGATTCCTTGCTGGAAAAGACAGGAAATAAGCAAAGCGCGCTCAAACTTTACGATTCTAAATTTCCCCAGAATTCTCTGATCGGAAAAGACCTAGACTATATTTCCACTCATTGGAAGCAGCCCTGTTATGATTTGTGGGAAGAGTCTTTCGGTTTTCATTTCTTTACCCAGATGCTTGAGCGGAAAGCCTTGCTTAAGGGATCTCTCTTAGCCCAAGAGCTGGGGGATTTTCCCCGCGCTCTTTTCTATAAAAACGAAGCGAAATCCCTCGAGCTTGAGATATCAAAACACTGGAATTCAGGACGCGGTTTTATCATGCCGACGGTTGACCAGACTAATATGCGCTATAAAAATAGCGGGCTTGATTCCTCCGTTATTTTGGCGGTTTTGATGGGAAATACCCATGACGGGTTTTTTTCTCCGGAAGATGATCGCGTTTTGTCCACGGCCTTGGCGCTTGAAAATGTCTTTAAAAAGATTTATCCGATTAATCGGCAAAGAAAAGCTCCTGGAATCGCCATTGGACGATATCCCGAGGATCGCTACAACGGGACCAATGTGTTTAAACCTGACAACGGCAATCCCTGGGTCTTAAACACCGAGGCTTTTAGCCAATTCTATTGGACTCTCGCCTCCGATTATTCCAAGAATGGTTCAATTGCCTTAACTCCCCGCAACCTTTCTTTCTTTAAGGCCTTGCCGCTTAAGCATAATGTTGTCTCGGCTTTAAAGCCTGGCGAGGTCCTTCGAAGCCCCGATCCACTGTTCCAAACCCTGATCGCGGCTCTTCGCCGCAAAGGGGATAGTTTTATGGCGGTGGTGCGCCGCTACGCCAATCCCGATGGGACGCTGTCGGAACAGATTGATCGCAAGACCGGGCGCATGGTTTCCGCTCCGAATTTGACCTGGAATTATGCGGGCTTTTTGTCTCAAGACCGCGCGCGGCATTAGGTCTTCTGTCGAAATTCGCCTAGGCCTTTTGGCCCATCCCCTCAGTCTTCCGGAATGTTATATCTAGAAGGACATGAATCGGGTTTATCTCGGAATTCAAAAAAAGGCTCTTTGCGGAAGTTTCTTGGCGGTTTTTCTTTCTTTTCCCGCTTTTTCTCAGGAAAGACCGGTTTCTGAAAAGGCTCCTTTGCTTCTTGGCGAAATAGCTCCCTTGTCTCCGGCCCTTGAGGACGTTTCTTTCCACGCGGATTTTTCGTCTCTGCCAGATTTTTCTCAAGGAGTGTCCGCGCCGATTCCAGCTTTAATCCCAGTCGTTTCTCCAAAAGACGCGCAAGAAAGAAAAGAGAAAGACCTTTTCCCGTCAAAGCGAAACGAGAATCCCCCTTTAGCGAAGAAAACCGATGGGGCGGCTGCCAAGGCAGGAATTTTTAGTTTAAAACGGAAAAAACCAAAGATCGATTTTGACGGCGCTCAAACCCCCGCATCGCAACAGGGAGATCTTGAGGCCTGGGTTTCCCAAGAAGAAGGCGTGGCTTTAAAACGGATGTTCCTCAATATTTCTCCGGCGGGAGAGGCCAAGGGCGCGGTGGCGGCTTCTCCTTCCAGAGAAAACCCCGATTATTGGTATCACTGGGTCAGGGATGCGGGGTTGACGATGAATGCGGTGGCGACCCTTTATCAGCACGAACGCAATCATTCCCGCAAGCGCCTCTATTTAAAGATGATGAAAGATTATGCGCGGTTTTCGCGGGCCAATCAGCTGGCGCCGACTTTGTCCGGGATCGGGGAGCCAAAATTTAACATGGATGGGACTCCCTTTAACGGGCCATGGGGGCGCCCGCAAGACGATGGCCCAGCTATTCGGGCCATTGCCCTGATTAGGTTTGCCAAGACTCTTGTATCAGAGGGGCAATGGGGTTTGGCGCGCAAACTCTACGATGGGAAACTGCCCACTTCCTCGGTCATCAAAACGGATTTAGAATACGTGTCTCATTTCTGGCGGCAAACAAGCTATGACCTTTGGGAAGAAGTCAAGGGACACCATTTTTATACCCAGATGCTTCAAAGAAAGGCTCTTTTGTCTGGAGCGGAACTTGCCCGCATGATGAAAGACCCCGGCGCGGCTGATTTTTACGAACAGCAGGCCGAGCTTTTAAAGCCGGAAATTGAAAGGCACTGGAATGAGAAAAAAGGAATTATCGTTCAAACCTTGGACCAGGACGCGGGTCTCAACTATAAAAAAAGCGGAATGGATTCTGGAGTTGTCTTGGCGATTTTGCAAGGGGCTTTTGAGGACGGCTTTTTTTCGGCGCTCGATGACCGGGCGCTTTCAACCGTCGTCAAAATGGCCGAGGTCTTTAAAAACCTTTATCCTATCAACCGAAGGGCGGACGCGCCGGGAATTGGAATCGGGCGCTATCCCGAGGACCGCTATTTCGGGGGAAACCCGTGGGTGATTTCAACGAATACTTTTGGACAGTTTTATCTCCGTTTGGCGGAAGCTTATGCGGCGCAAGGATTTATATCGATTTCGGACCGCAATCTCGCCTTTTTTCAAAGCTTAGATTTTCCCGGAAAAGAAAATCTGCGCCCGGGGCTCAAAATTGAAAATTCCAATCCGCTTTTTGAACAAATACTGGCGGCTCTGCGTCAGGAAGGCAATCGATATTTGGAGACCGTTCGCCGCTACGCAAACCCAGATGGGTCCATGTCTGAACAAATTGACAAAGAGACCGGAGCGATGATCTCGGCTCGCGATCTGACCTGGAACTACGTGAGTTTCTTAAGGGAAGCTTGCGAAGGACGGGCCTGCCTTCTCAATTTGTTTCCAAAAAAGCCTAAAAATCCGTAAGATAGAGTTTAGACTATGCCTGAAGAAAAAAAAGATGCTATCGTGCGCGTGGCCTCGAATATCGCTCATGAGCTTAGAAACCCTCTCGCGGTCTTAAACAATTCTCTTTATTTTATTCGCGCTAAAATAGACAATGACGCGCTTGATCCCAAGGTTCGCAAACATTTGGGGTTTTTGGCGGAAGCTATTAAAAACTTGGAAGCGGAAATTGAGAGATTGCCGCAATACCTAAAGCCTCTCAAAGATAAAAAATCGGATCGCTAAGTTTTCAACTCTATTTTGAGATCAGGTATCCAACCCCGACTCCGATGAGCCCAAAGACAAACATCCCAATAGGGCCAAGTAAAAGCGCTCCTAAAAGCCCGCCATATGCTCCAATGAGCCCCATGCCTTTCCAAGGCAATTTGGGCCAGGAGGATGTATCTTTTTTCTGGCCTCCATCGCAATCAACGGAAGCCGTCGTTTTTCCGGAATTAGGCTTGGCTGCTGACTCTTGACCCGAGTTCTGCCCTGTTTGATCTTGTTGATCCTTGGGTTTAGCCGCTGGGGCGGATGCCGATTGCGTGCAACTGGAGTTGGAGGAGTTGGGGGGCGTGTTGTTGATATTGTTTCCTTGCGAGTTGTTGTTATTTCCGTTGGAGTTCCCGTTGGGAACGCAGGTCCCGCCTCCGCTGGCGGAACTAAACGCCTGGCCTTTAGGGCAGGGTTTCGGATTTTTGTCTTTAGGCGCCTGGCAGCTAGGGGTTTCCGCAATTTGTTTTCTCAAGCTAAACACGCGGGCTTGCCACTTGCCCATTTCCTGGCTGCATGAAATTTTATGCGTGAGATTGGGTTTGCCTTCTAAGTTCCCTTTTGAAACCAAGGTTGGCTTGGGAGCTGGGGGGGGACTGGTTGCGCAATCATCATATCCTTTATTTTGAGCGGCTTCGCAAGTGTTAGCGAGGGTTCCCATGGCGGGGCTTTTTTGCAGGGTTTCAAGACAAGAATGAATTTGCGCTTCGGCTCCCGCTAGTTGTGCTTTTAAATCGGCGCAGGCCGGAGATTGGGGCGAGGTTTTGTTTCCCGGCGTTGATGTGGGCGGATTCTTATGTTTTTTCGCGACCTTGCCCGCAGGATGCTTTTTCTTGGGTGGAGGAGTCCACGAAGGCGTTTTTGCGACCACGACATCAAAAGCATTTTTTCCCGTGGGAATGCCCAAATATTGATTTCCGATTCTAATGGCGGCGGCGGAGCCGTTGGAGTAGCCGATACTCCCAGCGCTGGGGTAAATAGTGATGTGGAGTTTTTTGACGCCATGGACGTTTTCGCTGTCGACGCCGGCGCTGAGAGTCAGTTTTTTTCCTAAAGGAAGACAGTTTTTAGTCAGGAGTTTCTCGGGAGTCTTTTTTTGGCAGAGATAATCTTTCGTCGCCAAATTGGGTTGATATCCCGCAGGACCATAAAAGATATAGCGGACGTTTCGATTGATGCCCGGGGGTGAACCGATGGCTTTTGCGAGTTTAAGAGTGTCTCCCGGTTTACAGGCAAAATTGGGCTGATCGTGTTGTTGAGAGAAGAAAACGGCGCAGGGAATGTAGACGTAAAGAGGCGACTTGGATTTGTTTCCAATTTCTTTTGATAACGCGATGCAGGAATTTTGATGGGGAACTCCCCATTGCCTTTGGCAATTTTCTCGTAAAACCCCTTCCTTTGGGGTCTTAAGAGTCGCTTGCTGCGGGGTTTGATTCCACCAATTTTCAATCTTGGAAAAACTTTTGCCGAGGCCGCTATACCATGAAGAATTGGAGGGGAGACTAGACTGTTGATTCGTTTTTTTGGCGGCTAGAACGATAGTTGGTGTCGAGGGGGTTTGCGAAAAAACAAAGCGGGGAAAGGAAGATAAAAAGGCGGCGGACAAAATCCCCATCAGCCAGAATTTTTTCATCTTAGAATTAGAATAACACACAAACATTTTTTGCGCAAGGGGAAAAAAGTCCTATTTTAAAAATAGGACTTTAGGCCCTGGCGGGGCGCAAGCCCCGACGTGTCGGCATCAATCGGGGCTAGGGACGAACCGACCTGGCGGGGCGCAAGCCCCGACGTGTCGACCTCGAATGGGGGTAAGGGCAAGCCGATCTGGCGAAGAAATTGAAGAGAGCCCGCATTTCCTATAATAATAAATACTGTGAAAAACGCGATTCTGATCTTAGATACGGTGGGAGAGGACTTAAAGGCGGGTTTGTTTTACCGGGGCGAGCTTAAAACGCTTTGTCTTAGGGGCGCGGATAATTCCGGAGAAACCCTTTTGTTTAAAGCGTTTGACCGGCTTTTGCTCGGCGCCGAACTAAATCTGTCCGATCTTAAGGCCATCGTCGTTTCCAGCGGCCCCGGAAGATTTACCGGCATTCGGATTGCAATGACCTTTGCCGCTATTGTGGGGTCTCAAGCCCGTGTTCCGGCTTTGGCTATTTCTAGCCTCGAGGCCCTGGCCTTTGGAACGAAAGGAAAAAATCCATGTCCTGTTTTGTCGGGATATCGCGGGGAAAGATATTATCAACCCTTTCGGCGCAAGAGTTTAGATTCAAATCCTAAGGCGGTTTCGGCCCCTTCTTGGGTTTCCGAAGAAAATTGGGCTCGAAAAAAGGCCGCGTTGAAAGAGAATTTTGACCTGGTTGAAAGAGACGCCCAACCCGCCGATTTTTTAAAAGCGGCTCTTTTTTATCTCAGTAAAAATAAAATTCCGAAATTCGAGCCGCTCTATTTGAAAGCCGCTGGCTATGAACGAAAATGACGGTCATCCGCCCGTCCCGGAGTTCCGATCTGGACGAAATTTTTTCTTTAGAATCTTATTGGGATTACGCGCCGCATTGGTTAAGGCCGCAGCTGGAAGCCGAACTCTTAAGACCGGATTCCATTTTTTTATCCGCGGAATCTCCCGATTCTCGGCTTTGCGGATATTTTATCGGGCGGATTTTAGAAAAAGAGCTTCAAGTTTTGAGCATCTCGGTGGGGCCGGCTTATTTAAGGCGGGCAATAGCGGCGCGGCTTTTAGACTGCGCATTTTCAAAGGCGCGTCTTAAGGGATGCGCGCGCGCGACCTTGGAAGTTTCGGAACGAAATATTCCGGCTTTAAACCTTTATAAAAAATCAGGCTTTCAAATTGTGGGAAAAAGAGTTAAATTCTATAATGACGGCTCAAGCGCCCTTCTTATGGACAAGCTTTTGTGAAAAACCGATTTTCTGGAACAAAGCCTAGTTTCTTTTTGATTCTGGTTTTATTTTTATCCGTTTTCTCTTTGCCTCTTCAAGCGACGCCCAATCGCTCAAGCGAAAGCCATTACGTCGCCGCTCTTTTAGAAGAATATCGGCATGATCCCCAATTAGCGCTTAAAGAATATGGCTTGGCCCTCAAACAGGATCCGCGCTCGGCCTTTCTAGCCGATGCCGGAACCTCGGCCGCTCTTGAAGCGGGAAACCTGGCGCAAGCGCGGGCCTGGGCGGAAAAGGCGATTTCAATTAGTTCAAATAGCGCGGAGAGTTATCGGCTTTTGGGGCGAGTGTTTTGGGCCCAAAATGATCTTCCCCAGGCCGAGGCGGCTTTTCAAAAAGCGCTTGCAATTGACCCGATGTCTTCGGATGCGGTCTATGCCTTGGCCGCCCTGACCTCTCTGAGCTCCTTAAGCGAGGCGAAAAAAATTTTAAAGCGCTTTGCCGTCATGGACTCCGATCAGGCTTCCGACACTTATTTTCAGATTGCTGACATCGAATTTAAGGAAAACCACATTCATCGGGCAATTGAGTATTTAAAAAAGTCAATCATGGCCGACCCTGATTCTGATTCCATCGCTTCTCGCTATGCCTTGGCCCAGGCATATGAACAGGAATATTCCACAAACGCGGCGATTAATGAATATAAAAAAATCATCCCTTTCGAGCCGAGAAACGCCAAACTCTTGGATCATATCGCGGAGATTTATTCCCTGGCGGGAAATTGGCCGAAGGCGCGCAGTTTTTTTAATCGAGCCTTGGCTATTGATATCCATGATGCCGAAGCCAATTACTGGATGTCCGTTCATGCCGAGAAAAAGAAAGATTTTCTGTCCTCGATTCATTACTTGGAAGCGAGTTCCGCCTTGGCGCATGATCTTTATCTCAATTTAGAGCTGAGTTACGACTATACCCGTATCAATGACACCAAGAGCGCGGTCGCGGTTTTGGAAAAAGCTCGAAAAACATGGCCCAAAGACGGAACGCTTTTTTTCTCTTTAGCCCTGGGGCTTGGAGATTTGAAGGAATATAAAAATGAGATTGAAGTTCTCAATGCGGGGCTTAAGGCCAATCCCCATGATAAAGACATGCTCTATGAATTGGGTTCCGTCTTGGATAAAATCAACGACGCCTCCGGATCGGAAAAGGCTTTTAAGACCCTTCTTGAAGAGTCGCCCAATGATGCGGACGCCCTCAATTATCTGGGCTATGAATTGGCGGAACGGGGGATTAAACTTTCCGAAGCCGAGGCCTTGATTAAAAAAGCGGTCAGTCTTAACCCCGCGAATGGGGCCTATCAAGATTCTCTAGGTTGGGTTTATTATCGTGAGGGGCATTTTCATCGCGCGTTGAGTCAAACTTTCTCCGCCTTGGAGAAATCTCCCGAAGACAGCGATATTTGGGCGCACTTGTCCGCCATCGAAAAAGCCTTAAAAAAGCCCCGGAAGGAGTGGGTGGCGCTTAAAATGTCCGAGGCTCTTGCTTTTCCTGGAGATAAATCGAAGGAAAGACTCAATCAAGTGAATAAGAAACTCTCTAAATGGGAAATGGGGGATTATTATTCAAGTTATCTGGCTTTGCTTGAGGATGACATAACGGGGTTTTCTTCCGCTTGCCAGTTGAAACTCAAGATTTTGGGCCATCAGGTTTCATTTCCCGCTTCTTGTTCCTTTCGCGCGCCGGCGGATATTTCCATCGAGGTGATGGGGCCGATGTTTTCTTCTCTCTTTGACATGGAAATTTCCAGCGGCGCTTTTTCCATGGGGAGAATTTCAATTAAAGGGGTTTCGCCCTCTAACGCGCGCCGGGCTTCTCATCAGGCCTTGAAGATGATTGCCGATTATTTTTCCGGGGATGTCTTTTCCGATTACCCAGTGGCATATGTCAAGAGATTTGGACATCGGAGCTTAAAGGGTAAAAATTGGGTTTTGGCCTTGGATAGAAAAGGCGCGGCGGTTTCTGAACTTAAGTCTTCCTTGTATCCTCATCAATCCTTGGCTATTTCCAAGTTTCAGGACTTAGACGGTCATTTGTTTCCCACTTCGCTTGAGGTTCGCGGGAAAGGTTTTATCTTCGATATCGATTTTTCAAACTCCGACGTTCGCTTTAATTCCTCTTTCCCCAATAATTTTAACCCTTGACTGGCATTGCCATGATAAAAAAAACCAGCGTTCAATGCCCGGCCAAAATTAATCTTTTCTTGGAAATTACCGGGAAACGCCCGGACGGATATCATCGGCTAAAGACCTTGTTCGCCAAGATTAACGTCTATGACGTTTTGGATTTGAGTTTAGCCTCGGGCTTGGGGGGGCCGGAACTGGTCATCGAGGATTCTGAGGCGACATCGGCTTTATCCGCCGGTCCGGATAACTTGGTGATGCGCGCGGCCAATCTATTTTTTAAGGCTTTTGACGTTAAGGTCGGGGTAAGGCTTTCTCTTAAAAAGAGAATTCCAATCGGAGCGGGGCTTGGCGGCGGGTCTTCGGACGCGGCGGGAGCATTGCTGGGACTGGGGAAATTGTTGGGCTTGGACTCAGGGCGGGCGGCCTATCGCAAAAAAATTCTTGAACTCTCGCGCGGGCTTGGGGCCGATGTCCCCTTTTTTGTGCAATCCCATTCTTTTTCTCTGGGGGAAGGCATTGGGGATCGCTTAAGCCCGGTTAAAATCTCGCATTCTCTTCCGTATTTGATTTTAGTTTTTCCGGGAGTTTCGATTTCAACAGCGGAGTCTTACCGAGCCCTGGTCTTGCCCGAACGCAAGGACGTGTTGACAAGATTGTCCCAGCTTGATAGACTGACGGAAGCGTTGACCCATGGAGAACCCGTCGAAGAGTGGGGAGATCTCCTTTTTAATCGGCTGGAGGATTCAAAGGTTTCGGCAAGACCGATTGTGCATGGGGCGCTGGATGTTTTAAGGAAGTTGGGGCTTTGGGGAGTTCGGATGTCGGGGTCTGGCTCTTCGGTTTTCGGCTTTTGCCGCTCTTATGCGGAAGGCGAGAAAATTTTAAGCAAGCTTAAAATTTATCCATGGAAATCGTTTTTAACCAGCTGCCAGTGAGAAACGGATGAATATCACCGAAATTCGCGTTCATCTTTGCGATGAAGATAAGCTCAAGGCCTTCGCGACCGTGACTTTTGACAACTGCTTTGTCGTCCGCAATATGAAAATCATTTCCGGGAATAAAGGGCTGATTCTCTGTATGCCTTCCCGCCGCCTTGAAGACGGAACCTACAAGGACATCGCCCATCCCATCACGGTTGAATTTAGAAAAATTCTTGAAGACCAAGTTCTGGCCCATTACGCGATGGAAGTCAAAAAGTCCGCCAAAACCGGGGCTTGAGGGGCGCCGATTCGGTATAGAGTGCAGCGCGCGCGGAAATAATGGCCAAAAAAGTTATAATTAAATCTCTTGGAGATAGGCCTTAGGCATGGTTGATTTATTCCCAGGTGGTGAAATGGTATCAGAGCGGAGGGTTGATTCGCTTTCAGCTCCGCGCGTTGGTTTTGATGTTTTTCGCGATTTATTCCCAGGTGGTGAAATGGTATCACAGCGGACTTTGAATCCGTTATTCCTGGTTCGAGTCCAGGCCTGGGAGCGCGGTTTCCCTGGAGGATCATAATGGCTTTTATCTATGGCCGCAACGACATTCCCGTCAAACCCGTTAAAAATTCCCAGATTGCGGTGTTGATTTTAGCTGCGGGAAGCGGAACCAGAATGGAATCAGACCTTCCCAAGGTCCTTCATCCCATCTGCGGGCGGCCCATGCTCTTTCACGCTTTGCGCGTCGCTTCGGCCTTAAAGCCGGCCGCTATTGGAATTGTCATCGGGCATCAAGCCGATCTCGTCAAAAAAGCGGCGGGAGGGATGTTTAAGGATTGCGCGATTTCAAAGCCGCCGCAATTTATCGTCCAGAAAAAGCTTTTGGGGAGCGGAAACGCGGTTCTTGAATCTTTGCCGTTTCTGAAAAAATTTAAATCGGTCGTCGTTCTTTGCGCGGACACTCCGTTGATTTCATATGAGAGCCTCTATTCTCTTATTCAAAATCACCAGGCGCATAACAATTTGGCGACTCTTTTGAGCGCGAAACTTTTAAACCCCAAAGGCTATGGACGCGTGATTAGAAGTCCCTTGGGAGAAGTTCTCAAAATCGTCGAAGAAACGGTGGCCACTCCGAAAGAAGCGGCGGTGAGCGAAATCAATTCCGGATCCTATATTTTTGAAGTCAGCGCCTTGATTGAAGGCCTTAAAGAAATCGGGGCTAAGGGCGAGAAAAAAGAGCATTTCCTGACCGATATCCTCGAAATTCTGCGTTCCAAAGGCGGACGGATTGCCGCTCATTTAACCCCGAACGCCGAAGAAGCTCTTGGCGTCAACACCCGGGTTCAGCTGGCGGCGGCAGAGCGCGTCATGAACCGCCGAATTTTAGAGCGCTTAATGCTGTCTGGCGTTACGATCAAAGATCCCGGGTCCACTCACATTGACTGCGATGTCGATATCGCCCGCGATGCCGTCATCGAGCCGTTCGTGATGATATCGGGGAAGAGCAAAATCGGAAAAAAGACCCGAATCGGCGCGTTTTCAAAGCTTTCCAATGTGGAAATTGGGCCTGAATGCGAGATTGAAATGTCCCGTCTCGATTCCTGCCGGATTTTGGAAAAAAGCGAAATCGGGCCCTTTTCTCATATTCGCCCCGATTCCGTCGTCGGCCCCAAAGCGCGCGTCGGCAATTTTAGCGAGGTGAAGGCTTCCCGGATCGGAATGGGTTCCAAGGTTAGCCATCTTAGCTATATTGGGGATGCGGACATCGGAGAAGAGGTCAATGTCGGCGCGGGAACCATTACCTGTAATTTCGATGGAAAGAAGAAAAATCAGACCGTGATTGAGACCGGCGCGTTCGTCGGTTCCAACGTGAATTTGGTCGCTCCGGTCAAAGTCGGGCGTTATGCCCGAGTTGCCGCAGGATCTACGATTACCGAGAACGTTCCCGCTAAGGCCCTGGCCATCGCGCGCGAGCGGCAGATTAATAAGATATAGAATAGATCCATGACCGAGCTTAAGCGAAGAAATGGTTGGTTCCGACCGAGTATTGGCGAGGAAGTGCCGCATCAAAGTCTGTTGAAGAGCGGCCAGATTCTGTGCAAAAGGAAACCATGCCTAAACTAACAGTGGATGTTCCGCTCGACAAAAAGCGATATCACAATCATCGCCTGGGGCCGTCTAAGACCTTCGTCGGGCTTAAGGTTTTTTCCGGAAACTCCAACCGTCCGCTGGCCGAGGCTATTTGCCGCTATTTGGGCATTTCCTGCGGAAACGCTTCTGTTTCGCGCTTTGCGGATGGCGAAATCAACGTTCAAATCAATGAAAATGTTCGCGGGGTGGATTGCTATCTCATTCAGCCGACCTGCCGCCCGGTCAACGAGAATTTGCTCGAGCTTCTGATTATGATCGACGCTTTAAGGCGCGCCTCCGCCGGCAGAATTACCGCGGTCGTTCCTTATTTCGGATACGCTCGCGCCGACAGAAAAACCTCGCCCCGGGTTCCTATTTCCTCAAAATTAGTGGCCAATTTGATTACGACGGCCGGCGCCAACCGCGTCATTACCATGGATCTCCACGCGGCCCAAATCCAGGGTTTTTTCGACATTCCGGTCGATCATCTTTTCGCCGCGCCCATCATCCTCGATTATATCGCCAAGAAGAATCTGAAAAATTTAGTCGTCGTCAGCCCCGATGTGGGAGGTGTTGAGCGGGCGCGGGCTTTCGCCAAAAGGCTTCCAGCTCAACTGGTGATTGTCGACAAAAGGCGTCCGCGCCCGAACGAAGCTTCGGTCTATAATATTATTGGCGATATCAATAAGAAAAACGCGATTATTTTAGATGATATGATTGATACCGGCGGCACCTTGGTCAAGGTGGCTGAGAGACTTAAATCCGAGGGAGCTCTCAAAGTATATGCCGCCTGCATTCATGGGGTTTTGTCCGGCCAGGCCTCCGATCTAATCAAACGATCGATGCTTGAAGAATTGATTCTCACCGATTCAATCCCTTTTCGGGGCGAAGCGACGGATAAAATCAAGATTTTGTCGATTGCCCCACTGATGGGAGAAGCGATCGCGAGAAATTATAAAGGGGAATCTATTAGCGCTCTTTTTATATAATATAAGGATAGAGGGGATAAAAATGGAAGAATTGGAATTAGCCGCAATTAAACGGGACGGGAAATCATCGAAAAAACAGCTTTCGGGTTTGCGCGGGAGTTTTAATATTCCTGCGGTTATTTACGGCGAGGGAAAACCGCCCTTTTCAGTTTCGCTTGATGAGAGAAATTTGTTGGCGATGCGCAAAAAAGGCGGTTTAAACGCCGTCATCCATTTGAAAATCGATGGCAATGGAACGGAAACCGTGATTTTAAAAGATTTACAGCGCCATCCGGTGAGCGAGCGCCCCATCCACGCGGATTTTCAGAGAATTTCTCTAACCAGAAAAATCGAGGCGAAGGTTCCCCTTCATATCATTGGAGAGGCTTCCGGAGTTAAAAACTCCGGCGGAATTCTTCAGCATGAGCTTCGCTTCTTGTCCATTCGAGCTCTTCCCACCCATATCCCTGCCGCTATCGAGGTGGACGTGTCTTCCTTGGAAATCAACCAGCATTTATCGGTGGAGGATTTGAAAGTTCCCTCCGATGTCGAGGTCCTTGATTCTCCCGAACATCGCGTCGTTCACGTTTCGACCTTCAAAGAAGAAGTGGTGGCGGCGCCTGTCGCGGCTGAGGCCGCGGCCGCTGGAACTGCGGCAGTTGAGCCTGAAAGCAGTTCGACGAAGGGCAAGAAAGACGAAGAAGGCAAATTGGCGAAAGAGACCAAGGCTCCCGCTGCTGGCGGCGACGCCAAGGCGGCGGCTAAGGGACCTGAAAAGGGTAAAGAAGCCCCCAAGAAGTAGAGAAAAGATTTGCCTGGCGTGCGCGTCATCGTCGGACTTGGAAATCCCGGCGCGCGCTATGCCCAGACTCGTCATAATGCCGGTTTTATGCTGCTCGACGCTTTGTCTGAAGGCGCTTCTTGGAAATCATGGCCTGGCGAGCTTGGCGACTATTTAGTGATGCCAGACTTTATTTTGGCCAAGCCCCTGACCTACATGAATGAGTCCGGGCGTTTTGCCGCGGCTCTTTCGCGCTTTTACAAAGTCATGCCTTCCGAACTCTTGGTTTGTTTCGACGACATGTCCATTCCTCTTGGGCAAATTCGGATTCGGGAAGAAGGCTCATCAGGGGGGCATAATGGAATGCGCTCAATTGCCGAGGAGCTTAAAACCGATAAAATTCCAAGATTGAGACTTGGAATTGGCCCCCGTCCCCAGATGATTGACGGGGCTTCCTTTGTCTTGGGAACTTTTACGAAAGAAGAACGCCCAGTGCTGGAAAAAATGATTTCCACGGCAAAAGAAGCCGTTCTTTTCGCGGTTCAAGAAAGGGATATTCCACGGGCGATGTCCCGTTACAATGCGCGAGGCGATTAAGGCGTAAATGAAATCCTTGCCTGATTTCGTTCTTGGTTTAATTTTTTTGGGCTTGGGCCTGGGCTATCTTTACCGTCCGGATATCATCAGCCGGCTCAATTCTTTTTTGCGCAAGACCATTTTTAACGACGCCTATCTCAATCTTGAACGCAAAAAATGGGGCATTTTTTTTCTGCTTCTTTCTTTGTTTTTTCTCTACATAAGTTTGGGAGGCTAATATGGAATTAAATGAATCTTTGAAAGATGTCGCTCGGGAAGGCCTTGAGTGGATTCAAAAAAATCGTCCCAAAGGCGCCGAGGTCGAAATTTATCTCTCGCGGGCAAAGGAAAGAGGAGCCGAGTTTAGAGAAGGCAAGCTCAATGGAATCCAATACGATTCTTCAGAAGGAATCGGGCTCAGGGTTTTTAAGGAAGGGCGAATCGGCTTTGCCTCGGCCTCCAAGATTTCAATTCACAGAATTAAGGAATTGTATGGCTTGGCCTTGGCGCATACTCCGTATTTAGAGGAGGATGCTCATAAGGGGTTTCCCAAGCCCGTCATCAGCAAGGAAAATGGGGAGTGGGTTAAGAGCCTTAAGGATCGCTCGCTTTTTGGGGAAGATTGGGAGATTTTATTTCCGCGTCTTGAGATTATGCAACAGACGGCGCTTAAAGTTCCGCGAGTCGTTTCCGCCTTGCGCGCGGGATATGGAGAGATGGAGTCCGAAGTGGCGATTGAAAATACCTTAGGGGTTTCGGTCTATGAAGCGGGAACTTCGGTTAGCGCCGGGGTTTCGGTCATGGCCAAGGATTCTTCTGAAGTCCAGGTGGGCTCCGCTTTTCAGTCCTCGCGCCGCAAAGAGGCCTTGGATTTTCAAAAAATCGGAAAAGAAGCGGCCGAAAGAGGGGTGTGCCTTTTGGGATCGAAAAAAATATCCTCGGCTCCGCGTTCGGTTATTTTCCCGCCCATGGTCGCAGTTGAGTTTCTTGAAATCGTTTCCGATCTTTTGTGCGCGGATCAAATTCAGCGAGGAAAATCGCTTTTGGCCGGAAAATTAGGAGAAAAGGTGGCCGCGCAGTCGGTGTCTTTGATGGATGATCCTTGGATGGAGGCCGGTCTTGGAAGTTCTCTTTATGATGACGAAGGCCTCCCGACCGCTCCTAAAACGATGATTGACGGCGGAGTTCTAAAAGAATATTTTTATGATTTTTATACCGCTAAAAAAGAAGGGCGCCTGTCCAATGGCTGCGCCTCTCGCGGTTCTTTTAAGGGGCTTCCCAGCCCGTCTTCTTCTAATTTTTATTTGAAGCCGGGCGGCCTTTCCTATGAGGAAATCATCTCTCAAACCTCTCGCGGAATCGTTTTAATGGAGGTGATGGGAATGCATATGGTGGATACTATCTCCGGAGAATTTTCAGTAGGCGCCTCGGGCTTGGCGGTTGAGAGTGGGCGCGTGACTCATCCGGTTAAAAATGCGATGATCTCCGGCAACATTCTTGATGTCCTTAGGGGAATTGACGGAATCGGATCGGATTTAACTTTCTTTGGAAGCGCGGGATCGCCGACTTTTCGAGTTCAATCCCTGATGGTGGCTTAGGCCCAAAACTTTACTGTAAAATAAAAGGCGCGGAATTTTCTTGGTTTCCGTTTTCTAAATCCGAATTGGTATTTTGATTTTCCGTCGGCGATGAAATGGCCGAAGTCGCGGTGGGTGAGGCTTGAGGCAAGGCCGTTTTGGCGGCGGTTGAAGAACTGGGAACGTTGGTTCCGGCGCTTTCCGCCTCGATTTTTTTCTGGTTTTCCAAGAGCGTTGCAAGCTGAGGGCCCAACGGTTGCGAGTGATCGAGCGGGCAATAGGTTTTTGGTTCCGTGTTTTGTAAATAGGCTTCTAAAAAAATGTTTCCGCGCGGGCAACTGGGCAGGGCCAGAAATCCGCTGACCTTGTCGATGGGGCGAAAGACAATTTTGTCTGGGGGGGTAAAATCTTCTTTGGGCGTTCCTTTTAGAATTTGAGACATGATTTCCGTCCACCAGGGGACGACGGTCGAGCCTCCGGTAATGTCGGAAGGGCGTCCCAAAGAGGCGAAATCGTCATATCCCATCCAAGCGGCGGCGACTAAATTCGGAGTAAATCCGACAAACCACAAATCTTTATTGTCGTTGGTTGTTCCCGTTTTTCCCGCCACCGGTCGGCCGATTCTGCGGGCATATCTTCCGGTCCCATGCTGAACAACGCCTTCAAGCAGATAGGTGATGAGATAAGCCAATTGCGGAGACATGGCGGATTTTTCGATAGGCACATGCTCTTCAAGAACTCGACCGTTTCTGTCCTCGACTTTCTCGATTGTGTAGGGAACGACATGGATGCCGCCATTGGCGAAGGTTCCAAAAGCGTTGGCCATTTCCAGGGGACTGACGACCGAGGATCCCAGCCCCAGGGATGGGACAGAATCCAGATGCGAATAAATTCCCGCGCGATGGGCCAAACTGACGACCAAGGGCGCGCCGATTTGCATGATGAGTTTAATTGAGACGACGTTTCGGGATTCCTCCAGCGCGCGTCTTAAGGTAATGATGCCGAAAAACTTGCTGTCAAAATCGTTTGGAACCCAGATTTTAAAATCAGGGGAGCTCGCGAAAGGCTGGGTGGCAAGGTTAATTGAGTATTGATCGGTGGCCCCTTCAAGCAGTCTCCAATCCCGGCCGTCGTAATAATAGGCGACGGGGCTGTCGTTGATCAGAGTGCTGGCAGTCATCCCCGAATTGAGGGCCGCGGCCCAGACAAAGGGCTTAAATGTCGAGCCTGGCTGTCTGCGGGCTTGAGTAGCGCGGTTGAAAACCGAGTTTCCTCTGCCGCCGATCATCGCCCTGATGGCGCCGGTTTTGGTATCTTGCAAAATAAAAGCGCCCTGAATGGGGCCTAAGGTCGCGGTAGAAGCGGCGATTCCTTGCTTGGCCAGTTTCGCGTCTTTTTGTTCGCGCCTTTTTGCCGCGGCTTCGTCAAAGGCGGCGAGATGCTTTTCCATCGCTTGTTCGGCGATTTGCTGCATGTCTAAATTCAAAGTCGTATAAACCTTGAGCCCTCCTCTCCAGACGGCGTTGGTGCCGTATTCCTGCTCGAGGCGTTGGCGGATATGCTCGACAAAAAAGGGAGCCATGGTCCCCGGGCCGACGGGGCGCGCGGTTGGAATAGGCGCATTATTGGCGTCTTCTTTTTCTTTTTCCGTAATCATTCCCTGTTCGAACATTCTCTGTAAAACGACCGCGCGCCGCCTTCGGGCGTGATTGGGATGACGAAAGGGGGAATTCCATCGCGGCGAGCGGACCAGACCCGCTAAAAGGGCGCAATCAGGAAGGGTTAGCTGGGAAACGTCTTTTCCGAAATAAATTTTGGCCGCCGATTGAACCCCGTAGGCGCCTTCGCCGAAATAAACTTGATTTAAATAAAGTTGCAGTATCTCTTCTTTGGAAAAATTGCGTTCAATTTGAATCGCCAGGAGAACTTCTCTTATTTTTCGGGCAATCGTTCGCTGAGGAGTCAAAAAGACCTGCTTGGCCAATTGTTGGGTAATGGTAGAGGCCCCTTGAACGATTCTTGCGTGTAAAAAATCGATTAAGGCCGAGCGAATGATTCCCTTTGGCGAAATTCCCCAATGATGGAAGAATTGATCGTCTTCGACCGCGATGACCGCGTTTTGAATATCCACCGGGATTTTGTTGAGAGTCAAAAGGGTTCGCCTTTGAATGGAAAGATTCGCTATGGTTTTCCCGTTGACGTCGAAAATCTTGGTCGTCAAGGGGGGCGTGTAATTTTCGAGAGTGCGGATATCGGGGAGGCCAATCAAAAGACGGCGAAGAGTCCAGGAACCCAGGATGATGGAAATAAAAATGAGGAAAAAGAGAAAATAAAAATGTCGCCGCGGCATATTGGCTTTTATTAAATTTGGTGGCGCGTACGGGATTTGAACCCGTGATCTCTGCCTTGAGAGGGCAGCGTCCTGGGCCGCTAGACGAACGCGCCGTTGAAGTCTATCTTAACATTTTTCCCTCTGGAAATGGATTTCTACGATGGTGGGGGGCTATTTAGCTAATTTCTAACGAGTTGCGCCTCAGGCCAGGATATCGTCCGTTTTAATGCCGGAGGCGGTGACGCCTTCAAATAAAGCGCCGTCTTCCGAAATCAACTGCTCGGAAATCCAGGTCACGGGCTGGGGCTTGTAGGCGATTTCGATGAAGTCCCGGCAGCCGGCCGTATAGGCCGATTGAACGGCCTGGAGATAAAGCTCGGAAGAGTCGGCTTGGGAAGACAAAAGGCGGCGGATCCGCTCCGGGTCTTTTTCGGCTTGTCCCGAGGTTCCCATGAAAACCGGTATTTTAGGCGGCTTGATTTCAATAGCGGATAAAGCGCGGTCTAATTCGGCGAGGCAGGGCGTGAAGGCCTTGGTGTGATACGGTCCCTCGACTTTAAGAATCTTAATGCGGACCGGCCAGTCCTCGGCTCGGGCTTTTTGAGCGAAGTTTTCAAGTTCGGCGATAGTTCCGCCCAAGACCCCGCGTCTTTTGGTGTTGTAAAGAGCGACTGAAATGGGGGCAAAGCGCGCCACTTCATCAACCACGTCTTTAAAATCATCCGCGCTGACAGAAGCAAGCCCCATCGGAGCGGTAAAGGTTTTGCACACTTCCGAAAAAGCCTTGGCGCGGGCGGAAATAAATTTCCCGGAGTCCTCCACGCTGATTGATTCCGCGGCGACCAAGGCCGCGACGATTCCCATGGAATGCCCAATGGCACCGTTGAGGCTTAATTGCGGATGAGCCGCTTTGTAGGCGAAATAATTCGCCAGATGATGCGCGTGAATGGCTCTCTGGGCGTTAAAAGTCAGGGCAAGCTCGGAGTCGGGCATTTCGGTCAGGAGATATTCCAAGTCATCGCCTAAAAAGGGCTTGAGACGCGAGAGAATCTCTTTCGCGGCGGGAATTTTAAGGAGCTCCTTTCCCATGCCGCGTTCCTGAACGGATTGACCAGCAAACATCACGCAATATTTTTTTTCCATCGGGTTTTTCCTTTACGAGATCATGAAGCTTGAGGCCGCGTATCTCCCGGAATGAGACAAAGAGAGGCTGATATCGAGCGGCAAGCCTCTTTTAAGAACAATCGGAAGTCCCCCGTCGTCAGACAAAGCGAAAGCGGAGGGGGAGGAAATATCGTCGGAAGACTCGGCGATGAAGGAAAGCGCTCTGTCTCTTACAAATTCGCTCGGGATTTGGCCCGGTGGAATTTCATCTACGCTCCATAAAACGTCTCCGGGGTTGTCCTTGTCGCCGAGAATTCCGCCGCGCAAGACCGCGACGCAATGGATTTTATCCTCATCTTCATCGGTGAAAGAGATGTCCAGCTTCGCCCCAGTGGGTTTGTGAATGACGGAATTTTTGAACAGGTCCGCTTCAAAAGAGAGAAAAGATCCATTTGGGACAAAGATTTTGGATCGCGCGAGAGCCTTGGCCGCCGCTTCCTTCGCCGCGAAAAATTTCCAGAAAATAGCGAAACGCTTTTCCTCGGGCCGGCTTTCCAAGTAATATTTTTCTTTCGCAGTTAAATGCCGGGAAATCCATTCCGCGTCTTCCTCCGCGCCGCTAAAATGTTCCAGAGAAGTTGGGGATTTAAGATCGATGACGTCATTTCCGGAACAATTGCGCTCTATTTTGGCGGCTTTAAACCATTGATCCTGAATATCTCCAAGGGCGTTGAATAAGCGCGTTGAAATTTGTCTGGCGGAAGTTTCTCCATCCATGACGGCGGGGAGAACCTTGAATTCCACGCGAAAGCGTTCACCCACGGCGGGGGCGGTGGTCGAATAGAGCTGATTTTCTCCCCGAAAGTAGACGCAGAAAAATTTCGCGTTTGGAACTTCAAGGGCCAGGCGCCCCAAAAAGTCCTTGGGCTTGTGCCGGTTAAACCAGCCGTGACGGGATCTTGTCGCCTCCGGAAAAACGAAGACCGGCCCGCCGCTTTTTAAAATCCAGACGCATTTCTCGAAAACTTCTTGGCGCCCCTTTTGCGCGTCCTCTCCATCCCCCGAGCGCGAAATTGGAATGCAGCGGCAAAGGTAGATGAGGCCGCGTATTAAATTTTTCTTGAACCAGCCGCCCAGATAGTAGTAGTTCTCTATTTCAGGCGTCGACCAAGGGATGGCGGAATCTCGCATCGCATGGGTCCAAGGAGAGGCCGCCCAGAAAATAAGGAACGAATCAATCATCGTCAGGTGGTTGGCGGCCCAGATGACCGGACCCTTATGATCTTGAAGAGCCAGGCGAACTTGCTTTCGGAAGGATTTGATATCTTGGATCTTATAGCAAAGTCGAAAGCGCAAAAAGGCCAGAATGACGAGATAAATCACCCCTGCGGCCAGGGAACTCAAAAAACGCTGGCGGCGAAGCCCCTTTACGGCGCAGTCCGAGAGCACGTCTTGTAAGACAAGCCCCTAAGAAATCTTTTCCGCTTGAGAAACCGTGGAAGAGATTAAAGAAGTGATCTCAAGGACCTTGGCTTCTTCTGTCGGAGAGCGCCTGGCCGCGCAAGAAGCGATTTCAGAAGACACCCGCAATTTATCGGAACTCATTTTTAGGCGCGTTTTTAACTCGGCTAACTCCGCGTTAAGGGCGGAAACCTTTTCATGGTCGTTAGAAGAGGACAATCCCTTGATTTTATCCTGGAGAAGAGATAGTTCTCGGGTTAGATTATCATGAGCGACTTTGTCGGCCTCGTAGGCTTTTCGCTTGGAATCGGCAAAACGCTTAGAGTCTGAAATGTCGCTAAGATAACTTTTGGCTTGAGAGATCATCGTCTTTAGATTTTGGATCGCTTCCGCTTTTTCATTGTCGGCCAATTTATCAATGCGGTTCATCAATTTCTTGATGGATTCATTCAGTCGATAGCCTTCTCCAACGCTGGAGATATAAGCAAAGCCAACGACCTTGGACAAATAAGAATCATTTTTCGGCATGTGCCCTAAATCCATCAGCATTTTAACCGAAAGCCCGGGGGTCGCGGCGGTGGCGTCTTGTCCGTCTAAAATTCGGAGCTTTCCCAGTTCGCCGTCTTCCAAACGGAAATCGTTGGTTCCCTCAATCGGCGCTCGGCGGGTTTTCTTGGTCAAGAATTGCCTCTCAATGGACATCGTGATATCGGCCAAATTGGCGGATTCAATTCCCATTCCTATAATATGGCCGAGATAAGGGGTGTTGGCGTCCGCCTTGGACCAATTGGGCTCGTTGGTGGCGTATTTCTTGACGCCGGCGATGATGCGGCTTTCCGCGTCTTCAGGCGTGATGGTATTTAAGTCGATCGCTTCGATAATCGTCTCTTTCCTTTTAAATGCCATAGTTTTTTCTCCTTGTCTTTGTCATTTTAACATATTTTTTGTTACAATAAGTCCGTAAGTTAAGTAACATGATGGGATTGAGGAGAAATTGGAAAATATGAAAAAGACTTTCGTTCAATTGGTCTCTGTCGGCGTTGTCGCAGTGGGAGTTCTGGCGTTTATTTCATGTTCTCCCAAGCATATCAAAGTCAGCGGAGTTCAGACCCCTCCGGCGGTGGCCGTATCCACCCCGACTGTCGCGACCTCTTCAATGACCGAAGCCAGTTTGCGCGGCGGCGAGTTTGAAGAAGTTCCTCAGCTCGTTTCAGTCTATTTTAATTATGACAGCGCGAAATTAAGCGCGGAGACTCGTTCCTCGCTCAAGAAAAACGCCCATTATTTGAAAAATCATCCCGATTTGGACATTTTGGTGACGGGAAACTGCGATCAAAGAGGAACTGTCGAATACAATCTCGCTTTGGGACAGCGCCGCGCCAAGTCCGTTCGGAGCTATTATATGCTCTTGGGGATTTCCGGCCATCGCATCGCCACGATTTCCTACGGAAAAGAGAAATTGGTTTGTTCCGAGATGACGGAATCCTGCTGGTCTAAAAATCGTCATGCCGACACTGAGGTTCGCGAGAAAATCGCGGCTAAAAGCGCCTCTTCCATGACTCCGGCTTCGTCTTCAACCACCGCTCCGGCTCCATCTGCCGGGCAATAATTGATTATTGGAATAGAAAATCGCCGAAGGTTCTGAGTGCGCGTAAGAAAAACGGTTGTGCTTGCGGCTCTCGCCTTCGGCGTTTCTTTTTTTAGCGCCTGCGTCGCGACCCAACAGGATGTCCTTGACCTTGAAGCCCAGACCGATGCCTTGAAACAGCAGTTGGTGGGCCTTCAAAAGACCTTGAGCTCTCTCCAGGATAATCAGGCCGATTTATCCGAGCAGGTCAAGAATTTACATGATGACCTTGGCGTCTACACCGAAACAATCAAGGAAAATGAGGGTCAAATGAGCGATCTCTCATCAAAAATAGATGATATGCGGGTTCAGATCGCCAATCAGGTTTTGTCCATAGGAAAGGTTTTAACGGCGCAACAGATTAAAAGCCTTGAAGCGCAAAAAGCCGCTCTGGAAAAAGATGAAAAGGCGCGCGGACATTCTCCCACGGAAATTTTCAATTCCGCCGATATTCGTCTCGGCCTTAAAAATTATGATTTGGCCGCCAAAGGCTTTAGCGAATATCTGCAAAAATATCCCAATGGGGCTTTTGCCGATGCCGCTCTTTACAAGTTGGCCCGCTGTTATTACGGGCTTAAAAAGTGGAAAAAGGCCGGCGAGCAGTTCGCCCTTTTCATGACCCGCTACCCGAAAAGCAATTTAATTCCTTCGACGCGATTAATGTATGCGCGCTGTTTAATTCACCTGGGAGGAAAAAAGAAGGAAGCGGAACAGTATCTGGAATCGGTCGAAAACGATTTTCCTCAAACTCTCGAGGCTCATTCGGCCGCCCTGACCTTAAAAAAACTTATTCATTCTTCTAAGCCGTCCAAGAGTAAGAAAAAAATAAAAAGGCAAGCGCCTCAAGCGCAGTCGCAGTGAAAAAAAAATCTTGGGTGTTGTTCGCTCTTTTATTCCTATTTCAATCTCCCCTTTGGGCGGATAGCAATGAACTTTATCTTCAGCTCTCGGGGCAAAATCAGTCCCAGCCTCTTCTTAATTTAGCTTTGCCTCCGTTTCTCTCCCGTCCGATGGGACAAAAAAAAGCGGCGCTTATGGCGCATAGCCTTCGTGACGTCGTGCGGGCGGATTTGCTGATGTCCCGCTATTTTAATGTAATTGAAAATGGCCCGGCCTTTAACGGCTCTAATGCCAGGGAAATTTCTTCCGATTGGCGCAAGAAAGGCGCGTCTTTTTTATTGACTGCGGATGTCTCAACGGCCCTGGATCAATTGCAAGTGACGGTTCACCTTTTGGATCTTAATTCTGGATCGACCATCCTCGGGCATTTTTACAAAGGGAACGCCGACTCTTGGCGGGAAATGGCCCATCAGATGTCGGATGAAATCGTTGAGGCCTTAACGGGAAAGCCGGGAATCGCCCATACCCATATCGCGTTCTCTAATGACCAAACCAGGCACAAGGAAATATATCTGGTGGACTATGACGGCCAAAACTTAAGGAGATTGACCTGGGATCATTCAATCGATATTTTGCCGCGTTTTACTCCGGATGGGAAACAAATTGTCTATACCAGTTATAAAAACGGGAACCCCGATCTTTTTATTCTAGATTTAAAGCCGGGAAGCCGCCCGCGGTCGTTTTCAAGTTATCAGGGGCTCAATATCGCCGGCGGTTTTTCTCCCAATGGAGACAAGCTTTTGATGACGCTTTCGCGCGGGAAAAACCCGAATGTCTATATCAAAAACCTCGTCAACGGCCATCTCACTCAATTGACCAATGATCGAGGCGCCGACAGCTCGCCTACTTTCTCTCCGGACGCCGGCCAAATCGCTTTCGTATCCGATCGGGCGGGAAACCCCGAGGTCTATACCATGGACTTGTTAACTGATCGCGTCAAGAGGTTGACAATGCTCAACTGGTGCGATTCTCCTTCCTGGTCGCCGACAGGACAATGGATTACTTTTGCCGGGAGAGTCTCTCCCACGGAAAAATTAGATATTCTTTTGACTGATATTACCGGAACCGATGAGCGCGATATTACCCATGGAAACGGATCGAGCGAAAACCCGTCTTGGTCGCCGGACGGGCGTTTCATCGTCTTTAGCCGGACAGGCAGAAATGGCATTTCCCGTCTTTATGTGATGGATGCCGACGGTTCGGCGCCTCATGCGCTTTTGAAAATTAAAGGAAATAGCGCGACTCCCTCTTGGTCGCGGTAGTCAGTTGGAAAGAATATCGGCGTTTCGCACTTCCGCTTTACATCCTCGAGACAACCGGTAGCTTTTGTTTCTCCAGTTAATGTTTCTGCGGAATCCGGACAGCCAAATTCCCGTCGCGATAAAATCAAATAAGGGAATTCCAAGATAAGAGTAAAAGGGCATGGTTTTGTGCGCGATTTTCAAGTCTTGAATGACGCCCACCAGAATGCGGGAGAGAATAGTCGCGCTAAAAAGGAGTAAAGCGGCCAAAACATGCCAATGGGTCGCCCAGGCGATAAACAAAAATAAAAGAGCCGCGTGGGTGGGGGAGAAAAGAGGGGCAATCCAATAAAGATTGGGTAGGCAAGAATGAATGATAGAGGCCCATTTTGACAAATGTTGAAGAGAATCTTTCACGCTTTTGGTGGTTTCTCGAAAGAAAACAGGGCGGCTGAGAAACGCGTGTTTGCCGCCAGCTTTGACAGCCGCCATTCCCAGGGCGTAATCGTCGGCGATGCGTTTTTCAAAGGATTCAAGCCCTCCGATTTTTTTGATAATGTCTTTTGAAAATCCCATCCAGGCGCCGGCACAGAACGGAAAATTAAGCAGATAATAACTCAGCGCGGCGGGGGTTGAAAATCCGTGGTTTAACGCCACGGCGAAACTCATTTCCGCGGCGTTTCTAGGATACTCAAAATAAGGCAAGGCAAAGACCGCGTCATAGCCGGAACCAAAGGCGCGGGCGGTTTCCCGAATTAACGCTGGGTTGGCCCAAGCGTCGGCGTCGGAGAAAACGATGAAAGGGCTTTTGGCTTTAGGAAAAGCCTCGATCATGTTGTGTATTTTTCCCATTCGGTCCTTGCTGTGCCCGGTTAAAATAATGGAGACGTTTCTCTCCGCCTTATATTGGGAAAATCCGACCGCGATAGGATAAGCGGGATCATCGGAAGATTCCATCGCGATTAATATCTCAAGCCGGTGTTGAGTGTCGGATTCCGCTAGGGATTCTAGCGCTTCTCTAATTCCGTCGTTGAGGCCGCGGATAGGGCGGATGAGAGTCATCTTTTCGGCGAAGCTTGACTGGTTTGAAAAGGCGTTTCGCCCAAAGTGGCGGAAAGTGGCTAGAGCGCAAGCCCACAAACCCGCGAGCAGAACGGCAGCCCAGGCCGCAGAGAGATAATGGAGACAACTAAGCATAAGCCATCGGTCTTTAGATTATACATTTGATAAGATATTTTTGGACTGCTGATTTAAAATAAGGGGAATAAGGATATGAAAATTTGCGTCGTGGGTTGCGGCTATGTGGGTTTGGTGACTGGGGCGTGTTTGGCGGAGATTGGTCATCAGGTCGTCTGCGTTGATTCCGATAAGAAAAAAATCGCCGCTCTAAAAGCGGGAAAAGTTCCCATTCATGAGCCGGGACTTGAGTCTATTTTCAAGAAGAATGCGCGCCACAAACGGCTTTCTTTCGTTTCCTCTATAAAGGAAGGAATGCGCATTAGAAATTCTCCGGTAGAGGTTGTCTTCATCGCGGTTGGCACCCCTCCTCGGGAAGACGGTTCGGCGGATCTGTCGGCGGTTGAAAATGTCGCGGCCGATGTCGCAAAGAATTTATCCGGATATACCGTCATCGTGGACAAATCGACGGTTCCGGTCGAGACCGGAGAATGGGTTTATAAAACGGTCGCGCGTTTGGCGAAAAAGGGAGTTGAGTTCGACGTCGTTTCCAATCCGGAATTTTTAAGCGAAGGCTCGGCGGTTAAGGATTTCATGAATCCCGATCGGATTGTTTTGGGAGTGTCTTCTCCGAGAGCTGAAAAAATGATGCGCAAGGTTTATGAGCCCGTTGATTCCACGGTTCTTGTCACCGACGTCAAAAGCGCGGAACTTATCAAGCACGCTTCCAATTCGTTTTTAGCGATGAAAATTTCCTATATCAATGCGGTTTCCATTTTGTGCGAGAAAGTGGGCGCCGACGTGGGTCTGGTCGCCAAGGGAATGGGGCTTGATCGCCGCATCGGGCCGATGTTTTTCAACGCGGGGATCGGTTTTGGAGGATTCTGTTTTCCGAAAGATCTCGAAGCCTTTTATTGGATCGCGAGAAAGAAGGGTTACGACTTTCAAATGCTTAAAGCGGTCAAGGAGGTTAATGAGTTTCAGAAAACCTGGATTATTCGGAAATTAGAGGAGCATCTTTGGAACTTGGACGGCAAAACGGTGGCGATGCTGGGGCTTGCGTTTAAACCCAATACCGACGATATGCGCTTTGCTCCGAGCCTGGATATCGCCCTTCACCTTAAAGATCGCGGAGTCAAGATTCGGGCCACAGATCCCGTGGCGCTTGACCGGGCGTCTTTCTGGCCGCAGATGAAAGGAGTGACTTTATGCAAGGACGTTTATCAGTGTCTTCAAGGGGCCGACGCGGTTGCCGTGGTCACGGAATGGCCGGAATTTAAAGACCTTGATTTTAAGCGCGTTTTCGGCCTTCTTAAAAACCCGCTGATCCTAGACGGGCGAAATCTCTATGACCCTCAAAAAATGCGCTCTCTGGGATTTACCTATTGCGGCGTAGGCCGCCCGTAAAATAAGACGTAAATTTCTATGGATTTTCATATATAATATTTTCATGAAAATATTAACTCGTGTTGTCGTCTTGATGCTCACGTTGTGGAGTTTAAGCGCTCTTCCGGCCGCCGCTATGTTTGCGGATGGCAATGTCAATCAAACGATGGGAAGCGGCGGATACGTTGGAACCCAGGCCTCGGCCGATTTCGGCGGCGCCCTTCATTTTCAGCCGTCTTTTGAAGAGTATCATGGAGACGGAACCAAGGGTTATACCTATCGAACCTATTCCCTGCGCGCCGCTTACGACAAGAAAACCTGGGGCTTGGGCCTTTCGGGAGGCGCGACACCCACCATCGATGGCTATAACAATTACTTCTTTGGAGCCGACGGGGTTTTGAGTTTAACCCCGGGCGGAGGGCCGCCCTTGCGCGCCGCGGCTCAAGCCTCCAATCCTTATTATTGGGGACCGGAAAGCGCGGGCCTGGGAGGCGTAGACTTAAGAGCCGGTGTCAACGAAATCCATAACGGCGAGGGTTCCACTTTTTTAGGCCATGCCGGAAGCGCTAATTTCGGACAAACCAATTTGCACGGTTCCGTCGATGCGGCGTTGATGGATAATTTGATGACGCTCAATGTCACCAAATCTCTCTATGACCGCAATCTGGGAGGGTTGGGCGTTCAAAATGCCGAGGTGACCAACTTAGACGGCGTGACCAATGTGGTCTTGGGCTTTCCGGATATGTCGGTCAACGCTAAAATTCAAATGGAGATGATTCCATTTTTAACGCCGTATCTCTCATACACCCATACGACTTTTCAATTGGGCGCGCAGGCCTCCGACGCGTACGCTTTTGGGGTTGCCGCCAATATGATGATGCTGGCTTTTAACGCTTCCTATGAACATTATGTTCAGCCGGGAACGACTGCCGAAAATTTTATCAACGTCGGCGTCAGTTTGAAGCTTTAATCCTTGAGATAAAAAAAGCCCCTCGGAGTTTCCGAGGGGCTTTGTATTGACGGCTTATTTGCTCGATCCGACCGAGAAGCCCTTTGACTTCCACTCCGCGATTCCGCCGACCAGTTCCTGAACTTTGAAGCCTTTTTCGGCCAACATCAAGGCCGCTTTGGGCGCCAAGGCGCAGGTGATGTTCCAACAGTAAAGGACGATGGTCTTGTCCTTGGGGAGTTTGGAGAGGTTGCTAACGATATCCGCAAACGGGATATTCATCGAACCAGTGATATGTTCCTTTTTATAGGACTCAGAGTCCCGAACATCCACGAGGAAAACACTTTTTTTCTCAAGCGCGGAGCTAAGTTCGTGAGGGGTCGTCTCGAACTGAAGTTTCGCCTTAAAATAATCCACGGCGCTCATTTCTTTGGTTTCGGTGATCATGGTTTTTCTCCTTTTTTTAGTTTTAAACAGGAAAGACAAAGCTTTCCCGTTTCTTCTTCTATTTTGGCAAATTATGCGGCGCTTAGCGAGCAATCCGAGCAATCTTTGAAAATAAAAATCGCGATTTTGTAAAGTAGATAAACTCGTTTGATTAGGAGAAAGAATATGAGCCAATGTCATGGATACGCCGCCAAAAGCGCGACGACGCCTCTGGAACCGTTCTCATTTGAGCGCAGGGGTGTCGGGCCCAAGGATGTCCAAATTGAAATTGCCTACTGCGGAATCTGCCATTCCGACATTCATTCGGCCCGAAATGAATGGGGGTCGGCAGTCTATCCCATGGTTCCGGGACATGAAATTGCGGGACGAGTGACCCGCGTGGGAAAAGAGGTGAAAAAATTTAAGGAAGGAGATTTTGCCGGGGTAGGATGCTTGGTTGATTCTTGCCGGGAATGCGAGTCTTGCCAAAAAGGCCTTGAACAATTTTGCGCGGGGCCTGGGACATTCACCTATAACAGCGTTGGCCGTGACGGTCTGGCGACCCAGGGGGGATATTCTTCCCATATCGTGGTGGACGAAGATTTTGTTCTCAAGATTGGTAAGGGCCTTCCTCTTGAGCGCGTCGCGCCGCTTTTGTGCGCCGGAATTACGACCTATTCTCCTCTTAAACGTTTTAAGGTTGGGAAAAATTCGCGCATTGGCGTTTTGGGCTTGGGGGGGCTGGGACACATGGCGGTTAAAATTGGAAAGGCTTTGGGTGCGGAGGTTTTTGTCTTGAGCCATTCTTCATCTAAAAAAGAGGACGCTAAACGCCTGGGAGCGGATGAGTTCATTCTTTTGTCTAATTTAAATGCCGTATCTAAGATGGCCGGGCATTTAAATTTCATTATTGATACCGTTTCAGCCAAACATGATTTAAATTCCGCGTTGGGGATGCTCAAGTTAGACGGAGCCTTGGTCTTGGTTGGGGCTTCTCCGGTTCCGCTGGAGGTTGCGGCTTTTCCCCTGATCATGGGGCGCAGAACGTTGGCGGGCTCTCTTATTGGCGGCCTTCCTGAAACTCAAGAGATGCTGGATTTTTGCGAGAAGCACAAGGTCTTGGCCGATGTCGAGGTCATCAAAATTCAGGACGTCAACCGGGCTTATGAGCGAATGATGAAAAACGACGTTCGCTACCGGTTTTCAATCGACTTGAAAACTTTGGATTAAACAATTCTGCCCCTCTCTTGACTTCCAAAGAACGTTTGGAGTGATCCAAGACTCCATAGTAGTGGCGGATCGCCATGCCAGAGATAATCAATCCAGACCGACGCGGCGACTAAAAACGCCTAACGCCTTCTACGTTCGATTTCGGAAACTTTGAAGACGCGAAAAGTGCGTATACTCTACCATGCGCGCCCCAGAGTTGGAATAATCATCTTCTTTATCTTCGGAAGCTCTTGATTAGCGGAACCGAGAATGGATGAGTTCGGCACGAGCGCCGGCGCGGGTTTAAAAGCCTTATTTAAAAGAGCGGCCAAGCGCACTCCGGCTTTTTCAAGACGCTCATTTACGATCGGGCGCATTTCATTTTCGTAGCTAGAGGTCACGACATCACCGCCGGGAGCGTGATAGTCGGGATAGATTTGATTCTCGGCGATTTCATAGCCTTCCAAGGCCATGTCGGCCAAACTAGCCTGAGACCAAATCGCGGCATCCTGGTCGGAAATTTCCCCTTCAAGGGTTTGAGCGAGGCTCTCGGGGTCCATGTCTTTGGACTCGGAAGCGGGCTCAATGAGATCGTCCCATAAAGCGTGGAGATTGGTCTTCCCGCCTGACTCGAAGCTCATTTCTTTTAGATTGCCGCCCCGGTCGGAAGTTCCATCCGGCAAGATTTCAGTCGCGTTGTGCAAGGGTTGGTGAAGATCTCCCACTAAATGAGTCACAAACATCAGCGCCTGCTGCCTTTGTTCAAGAGACGCGGAAGAGTCCGATAAAATCTGTAGATGGCTTTCGATTTGGTCAATTGAACATTGCCCGTCCGGTCCGCACGCTGAGGCTATTGAGCCCGCGGGATCTTGGCTGTTAATAGGAATATCCACAAAATGCCAGCTAGCCGTCTCCGGCATTGGAGGCAAGGTAAAATTTCCGCAAGAAACGTCTTGTTTCGCGTATTTGATCCAATCGGCGCAATTGGCGATCTCTTCTAAATTTCCATCGGTCCCTAGAATCGCGGCTATTTGGCTTTTAGCCTCCGGGTTTAGCCGCGACTCGGCGATTAAAGCCACGACATCGTGTCCTACCGGGCCCCAGGCCCACAACTTGGATTGCGAAAAAAAGAGGACTAAAATCAGAAAGGGAAATGTCGTCCTGCGGCGCATGTTCATGGTCTGCCTCCAGAGCCAAGCTCAAACGACTCTTAAGCCTATTCTATCACAGAAGCGATTTTTTTTGACGCGTATAACGCAAGTTCAATATGCTATTGCAACGCTTTGAAAAAGAGAAGACCTGCGGTAGAATAGGCAGGTATGAGGAAATACAAGTGTATAACATTGCATGAACGAGAAAAGATTGCAGTTTGGAGAAGCGCTGGATTATCCTACAGAGATATCGCCCACAAGCTCCGACGACATGCCAGTAGCCTCTGCCGCGAAGTCAATCGCAATAGCAAGCCAAGTTACTGTGGGACATCCTCGTGATTAAGCAGCGTGGGCAGCTTATTTATTCTCCTTCCGATTTGATTCGGTTTATGGAATCTCCGTTTGCGAGTTGGATGGAGCGGTTCTATTTAGAATATCCGGAACAAATAAAGCCGGATGAAGAAAGTCCTGAGCAGAAACTAATTTTTGAAACCGGCAATAAACACGAGCTTGAGTTTCTTAATAAACTCCGAAGCGAAAAACGAGATATCTGCGAAATTCATCGGGGAGACAAAGCGGAATTAGCCACAAAAGAGGCCATTCTGTCTGGGAGGGAAGTGATCTATCAGCCTTGCCTCGCGCTTGGCGAATGGAGAGGCTATGCGGATTTTCTTATCCGCTCTCCCGATGAGAAAGGCAATGGGACCTACGAGGTCTGGGACACAAAACTCGCCCGGAAAACAAAGCCGTACTATCTGATGCAGCTCTGCTGTTATGCGGAAATGTTGGAGCCGATTATCGGTGTTCGGCCATTCAAAGTGGGGGTTATTCTTGGAGATGGTTCTCCCCCACAGTTTAACACAGCCGATTTTTTCCACTATTACCTTCAACTTAAGACCGCTTTTTTACGGCAAATGGCGGAGTTTAATCCGAATAACTCTCCGCTTCCCGATCCCATGGCAGAGCATGGGCGATGGTCTTCCCATGCCGAAGGGAAGTTGTTAAAAATGGATCATCTTTCGCAAATAGCGGGAATCACGGCCAGCCAAATTAAAAAGCTTGAGAAAAATGGAATTAATACTTTCACTCAACTCGCGAATTCATCCAACTTAAAAATTCCAAAGCTTTCAGCAGAAATAACATCAAAACTCGTTGAACAGGCTTCTTTGCAGCTTCAGACGCGGCAATTACGCGCTCAGCAAAAAACGGAGCAGCTCATCCCACCGCTTTTCAAAATCTTGAGGCCGCCTATCGATCAGCCAAGGCGTGGCTTGGCGATTTTGCCGCCCAAAGACGAAGGCGACATCTATTTTGATATGGAGGGATTCCCTCTTATTGAGGGCGGACTCGAATACCTTTGGGGAGCCGTTTTTATAAAAAATAACGCGCCGGATTTTATCGATTGGTGGGCGCATGACGCCAAGCAAGAAAAAATCGCTTTTGAAAAATTTATTGATTGGGCCTATGCGCGCTGGAAGAGAAATCCCGCCATGCATATTTACCATTACGCGCCTTATGAGATCAGCGCGGTGCGCCGATTAATGGGAAAACACCGCACGAGAGAAACTCAAGTGGATGATTTCTTGCGCCATGGCGTGTTTGTCGATCTCTATAAAATCGTTTGCCAAGGACTGAGAGTTGGCGAGCCCAATTATTCCATCAAATCGATTGAGCATCTTTATCGCCCGGGGCGCGCAGGCGCCGTGGCAACGGCAGCCGATTCTATCGTGCAATATGCGAATTGGATTGAGCGGGGCGAGGCCCAACGATGGGAGGATTCTCCAATTTTAACGGAGATACGCAATTACAATCGCGAGGATTGCGTTTCCGCCTGCCAATTAGCCGAGTGGTTGAGAACTCAGCAAGCTCAAGAAAATATTCCTTATATTCCACCTGCCCTCAAAGCCGCTGAAGGCTCCGATGATGATTCCGCGAAAGAGGAGAAAAACGCCGAGCGGGATCGTCTTATTGAGAGCTTAAACAGGAAAGCGGGGGATGCGAACCTGAGCGCGGAAGATCGCCGTATTCATCAGATGTTGGCTGATTTAATTGAATTTCATCGGCGGGATGAAAAACCAAGTTGGTGGCGCCTTTTTGAGCGAGAAATGATGACCCACGAGGAATTAAAAGAGGATATTGGGTGCATTGGAGATGCCACGCTTTGTGATATCCCAGCGGAGCAAGTCAAGCAATCCCTTGTCTTTACCTATCAATTTGATCCGGACCAAGACACTAAGATTCAAGCGGGTGAACATGTTCGGCTAGTCGGAAACATCAATGTCAATTGCGAAGTCTTTCATTTCGACGAAAACGGGATAATAAAATTAAAGTTAGGAAAAAAATCCCTTCAAAAAATGGGCGGACACATGCCTCGTCGAACTTCATTTCTTCCCGATGAACAATCGCGTTCGGGACCGTTGCGGATGGCGATTGAGGCAGTGGCATCGGCCTGGGATAAGCGGGGGGAATTGCCTGCGGCGCTTCGCCGCTTTTTTCTGCGCCGACCACCCGCATTGGCCGAATATGGTCCGGATAGCGCATTGTGTTTGACCAATGAGGATATTATGGACGCCGCGGTCCGCGTGGCGGCGTCGATGGAGAATTCGACACTCTGTCTTCAAGGGCCGCCGGGCACGGGCAAAACATTTGCCGCAGCGCGCATGATATCGTCACTGCTCTCAAAGGGAAAACGTATTGGGGTCACGTCCAACAGCCACAAGGCGATCTTGAATCTCCTCCGCGCGATAAATAAAGAGATGGGCGGTCAATTGCGCGGAATTAAGGTTGGAGACGATGACGATCAATTATTTTTCACGCAAAACCCCGGAGTCGTTTTAGTGAAGAGCTCGACAGACGCTCTTAATTCCTATAGCGGGGGAGTCGCCGCCGGGACCGCTTGGCTTTTTGCTCGGCCAGAGTGGGCGGATCAACTTGATTACCTTTTTATCGATGAAGCCGGGCAGGTTTCGACGGCAAACCTCGTCGCGATGTCGCGTTCGGCTTCAAATTACGTATTGCTGGGTGATCAGATGCAGCTGGAACAGCCGATTCAGGGTTCTCATCCAGGACAAAGCGGTTTCTCAGCGTTGAATTATTTTCTTGCGGACTATTCGACTATCCCCGATTCTCTTGGTCTTTTCTTGCCGCAATCTCGGCGAATGCATCCCAAAATTTGTCATTTTATTTCTGAACTTGTCTATGAAGGAAGACTCAAACCCTTTCCCGGAAACGAGAATCGCCGCGTTGTCTTTCCGGAGTCAGGGCCATTGAAAATGGATGCGGGGATTATCTTCTTGCCCATTGAGCATGATGGAAATATTCAGGGGAGCGATGAAGAAGCTGATCAGATCTCTGGGCTTGCCTCGGCGCTTGTGGGGCGGCAATTCATGGATATTTCTGGAAAGGCGTCAAGGCCTCTCACATGGGAGGATCTGCTGTTTGTAGCTCCTTATAATATGCAGGTGCGTAAACTGAAAAAACGCCTTCCCAAAGGTTCTCGCGTCGGCTCAGTGGATAAATTTCAAGGCCAGGAGGCGGCGGTGGTCTTTGTTTCGATGTGCTCAAGTTTCGGCGAATACGGCAGTCGCGGAATTGAATTTATTTTAAATCAGAATCGCATGAATGTCGCTCTTTCCCGCGCTCAGGCGCTTGCTATCGTTGTTGGCGACCCAAGGATTTCCACGTCCCCAGCTCACAGCGTAGACGGAATGCGCCAGCTCAACCTCTATTGCCGTTTGACGCGGGAGCATGGACTTAAGCGGTAAATTCTAATCAGTCGTTGCTGGGCTGGCAAGCAGCCAGCTGAGTGCAGAAACGATGAGTAGGATATTATTAATGTAAAATTGTTTATCGTGTTTAAGTATTATCAGGTGGAGTGAAGTCTCAGTATGAATGACACAAATCCTTCTATCGAATCTGTCATCGTAAGACTGAAATGTGATAGCACTGTAAGCTATGCGAGTTTTCAGAATTCTATTCCTTTGTTACACGAGATTCTTGTTGAGAACATCGGGCAGTGCTCCCTGCGCGATGTGGAAGTTGCCATAGTCAGCGAACCTGCGTTTATCGAACCCATTCATTTGCGTTTCGAAATTCTTAAGGTGGGAGAAAATCGGCGCATTGCTCCCATTAATGTCAAGTTGCGTCATCAATACCTGGCTGATCTGACGGAGGCTGAGAAAGGTCTACTCATTGTAGAAATTCATGCGGGCGGGAAACTGCTTTTGACCGTTAAAGAGCCGGTTGAAGTTTTGGCTTACGACCAGTGGGGCGGGACGCGTGGAATTCCGGAACTGCTTGCCGCATTTTGTCAGCCAAATCATCCCGTTGTTGATCGTATAATTGGCGAGGCGGCTCAAATCCTAAACAAATCCGCAAGTGGGAAACACATTCAGGGATATCAGACGAAGAAACGGGATGACGTATGGGCTCAGGTCTCTGCTATTTACAGCGCGATTTCGTCCCATGACATTCAATACAGCGTTCCCCCAGCATCTTTTGCATCAAGTGGGCAAAAAATTCGTACTCCGGATCGGATCATATCGGGCGGAGTCGCTACCTGCCTTGACCTAACGATGCTTCTTGTTTCCTGTTTCGAACAAGCCGGATTAAACCCTGTTATTTTTTTGAAGGAAGGGCACGCGTGGGCTGGATGTTGGCTATTGAATACTACATTTCCTTCATCACTGACTGAAGATCCCCAGGCTGTACGCAAGCGAATTGAAACAGGGGAGTTGATTGCCTTTGAAACGACAGGTCTTTGTCAGCGTCCTATTTCTTCTCTTCGTATTGCATCGGAGATAGGCCTCAAACATCTTCGTGATGAGGCTGATGACTTTAGAATTGCTATTGATATTAGGCGGGCACGCATTGAACGTATACAGCCGCTCCCATCAAAGGGCACGGGAGAACAACCTGAGCGCGTGGTTGCCGAGCCTCAATCTGGAGTTGAACCACCTCCAAACCTACCGCCTCTGTCTGAGGAGACAATCTTGCTTGATGAAGGAGATAAGATTGATACGCCCGAAGGAAGGCTTTCCCGTTGGAAAGCGAAACTCCTTGATCTGACGCGCCGAAATCGTCTCCTGAATTTTAAACCCAGTAGTGTAATGGTGCCTTTAATCGTGCCTGAGCCTGCCGAACTTGAGGGAGCATTGTCAGACGGTCTTGAGTGGAAATTTCGCGCTGTGCCGCAGATTATGGATGGTTCAGACCCACGACAGCGCGATCTTTCAATGATACGCACGGGTATTGATCCGATAGAGGCCATGGCCCGTGATGCGATGCGTGATCATGAATTGTTGGCGATGGTTGATAAGAAGAAGCTCGACTCACAACTCTACGATATCTATCTAACCGTGCGTACGAATCTTGAAGAGGGTGGGGCCAACACCCTCTACTTAGCAATTGGATTCCTTTGCTGGACCGAAGATGATCGTGCAGAAAGAACAAATCTAGCGCCAATACTGTTGGTGCCTGTGACTCTCAATAGGGTGTCAGTGCGGGCTGGTTTTTCGATTGTCCGACATGATGATGAAGCGATAGTGAGTCCTACTCTGCTTCAGATGTTGCGAGAAAACCATGGTATTGATCTAAAAAATCTAGACCCGTCGCCAAGCAGTGAAAAAGGATTTGATGTAGAGAAAATTTTCGCTAGATTCCGAGAGGCGGTTAAGGAAATTCCTCATTGGGAAGTTAAGATGGATGTATTTCTTGGAGTATTCTCTTTTACTAAGTATCTCATGTGGAAAGACCTCAAAGACCGCTCGGAAGACTTGAAGAAAAATAAGGTTATTTGTCATCTCATCGAACATCCACAGGAATTGCTTTCTGCTAAAAATGACATTCGTATCTCGCATGACCTCGATGAGAGGCATTCTCCAGGAGGGCTTCTCACTCCACTTCTTGCGGATTCTTCGCAACTCAATGCAGTTAGTCGCGCTGATGAAGGGCATGATTTTGTCTTAGAAGGACCTCCAGGAACTGGGAAAAGTCAGACGATCACGAACTTAATTGCGCATTTTCTGGGGCAGGGCAAGCGGGTGCTTTTTGTGTCGGAAAAAATGGCTGCGCTCGCGGTTGTTGAAAATCGCTTGAAATCTATTGGTCTAGGCCCATTCTGCCTACAACTACATTCTTCCAAAGCCCGTAAGACAGAGATTTTGGAGCAATTGCGAAACTCTTTTGACGCTGCTCAGTCTACAAGCGTCTCTGATTGGGAGTTGGAAGTTGAACGTCTTAGTCGCTTGCGCACTGACCTCAATGCATTAGTAAAAGCATTACACTTTCAGCATAAGAATGGTCTGACAGTGCGGGTTGCATTGGATACTGCAATCGCCCATCATAACTGGCCCGCAGTCTCTATAGATCTCCCTTCGCATAATACCTTAGACCATTGCGGTTTAAACGAGATGCTGGAGCTTTCATCTAGCATCCAAGCTGTGCTTGGAGAATTGGGCGAGGTTGCTAGTCACCCACTTTCATCTATTCGCCATCAGGAGTGGTCTTATGCTTGGGAAGAAAAATTTCTTAATAACTGCTCCATGCTCGATTCTGCAATTAATGCCTTAAGCGATGCTATAGAGCCTTTGGTTGGCCCATTGGAGTTACCGTTGAAGATGGCATCACTCAAGCTTCTTAGTGATTTTGATGAGCTTGCAGGTGTGCTTATGTCGGCTTGTGAGATGCCCAAGGGGTTTGTCTTAAGTGCTGAAAACGAGGATTCCCGCCGACAGTTGGAGCGAGTTCGTATTCATGGCCAGAAGCGCAATGAAGTATGGTCTCTTCTCTCCGGAAGTTTTAACCCGATGATTGCTAAATTATCGGGATCAGATTTACAGGCGCAGTGGATTCGGTCTTCTTCGCAGTGGAAGTTGCCGCGCTTACTGTCACAGTGGAAAATGGCAGGTTTGTTTCGGGCATACTCTTTAGATGGACGTAGACCTCGTATTGAGGATATCCACGATATCATCGAAAAACTTATTGCTCTAAATCTAGAAGATGAAGCATTGCGGGTAGCCGATAATGATGCTCGCCAATTGCTCAATGAACATTTCCAAGGGATAGAGACTGACTGGGCCGCAGTGAAAAGTTTTGAGACTTGGGGCGCAAGACTTTCTACAGCATTAAGTCGATTCCAATCCGCAGAAAATAGCTTGAGTAGAAATCACCTTGTTGAGCGTATTCATTTTATCCAGCGTAAGGGATTGTTGCGTCGTGATGGAGAATTGATTCCGCTACTAGGTGTTTACCGTGAGAAATACCTAGAGTTTTTTAAAGCGTTTGAATCACTGCAAGGGCAGATTGATAATTCACCATTACCTGCGGGAGATGTGCGTGCCTCAGGAGCGTTAATAGCATTGCAAAGCAATGTTTTCAACTGGAAGAAAAATCATAGTTTTTTGCGTCAGTGGTGTAAGTGGCAAGGGTTGCGTTCAAAAGCTTTAAATCAGGGATTGGCAAAAGTCATTGCGGAGATCGAAGGAGGTTCAGTTCCCATTCAATCGGTGGCTGAATTTACCAAATATACTTATCATGTTTGGTGGCTTAAGAGTGTAATTGACCAAGAACCTGCGCTTCGCACTTTCAGTAGTTCAGACCATGAACGAAAGATTCGCGAATTCCGGGAAAGTGATGAGCGCTTTCAGAAACTCACGGAAAAATATATTTATGCCAAGCTCTCAGCGCATTCTTCTAGTCTATCTCAACAAAAACAAAGTGGTAATGAGATAGCGGTGCTCAAGCATGAATTGGCAAAGCAGCGAGCGCATTTTCCGGTGCGCAAATTGATTCAGCATATCCCTAATCTCCTGCCGCAATTGAAGCCTTGTTTATTAATGAGTCCGCTTTCGGTTGCACAGTATCTTGACGCAGGTCATGCGGCGTTCGATGTGGTAGTTTTTGATGAGGCATCTCAGATCCCCGTATGGGATGCTATTGGCGTTATCGCCCGAGGAAAACAGTTGATTGTTGTGGGTGACCCCAAACAGTTGCCGCCAACAACTTTCTTTGAATGCGGGAGTGGCGATAATATTGAAAATGTGCATGATCAAATCGAAAATGTCCCAGTAAATGACCATGAAAGCATTCTTGATGAATGTATGGGAATAGGGATGTCGCAACTGTCGCTTGACTGGCACTACCGGAGTCAACACGAATCTCTGATTTCATTCTCAAATGCCCGCTACTATAATTCGCGACTGATCACTTTTCCTTCTCCAGTGACAAAGGATGTCGCGGTGCGGTTGACCCGCGTTTCGGGGACTTATGATCGGGGTGGCGCGCGAACAAACACTGTAGAAGCTCAGGCCATCGTTAGTAGAATTGTCGAACATTTTGGACAGGAAGACCCCAAAGCTCAGCGGACAACGGTGGGTGTCGTGACGTTTAATCAGCCACAGCGGCTCTTAATTGATCAATTGCTACAAGCTGAATGCCTAAAAAAGCCTGAATTAGAAGAGCGCATTGCCGCGCATGGTGATGAAAAACTATTCATCAAGAATCTTGAGAATGTCCAAGGCGATGAGAGAGATATCATTCTTTTCTCTATTACTTATGGGCGAGATCAAGCGGGACGCATGGCAATGAATTTTGGGCCGATCAATCAAGAGGGAGGTCATCGGCGGTTAAATGTGGCAGTTACTCGAGCTCGAAGAGGAATTGAAATATTCTCATCAATTGGACATGATGATATTGATTTGTCCAAAACACGTGCGCAGGGCGTCATTGATTTAAAGGCTTATCTTGATTATGCGCAAAGAGGCGCACGTGCGATTGCTGAAGAATCGTTACCGACTGGTGGAGAACCTGATAGCCCGTTTGAGCACGAAGTAATCAAAGCGCTTCGTGAGGCAGGTTGGGAGATACATCCCCAAGTGGGTTGTTCTGGTTACCGCATTGATATTGGGGTCGTTGACAAGACGCATCCCGGGCGATATCTGGCTGGTATCGAATGCGATGGTGCGAGTTATCATGGTTCGCAGGTGGCACGAGATCGAGATCGGCTAAGACAACACATACTTGAGGGCCTTGGTTGGACCCTTTTTAGGGTATGGTCAACAGATTGGTGGGAAAACCACGAACGAACCAAGACTCGCCTTTTCAATCAGCTTTCCGATGCAGCTAATAAAAAATCTCTTTAATTATTTTACGCTAAAGAGTGGTTAATCAATAATCCATGATTGTTTGTTTCTACGAGTAACTAAAAAAATTCAATTAAACCATGCCTGACTCTTTGGAATATATGGTTCACTATGACCAAGACAACGACATTCTTTGGGTCGGAGTGGAGTGCGGGTGCGAGGGGGATGTTTGTCCGCATCATCTCCAATGCGAATTTGTGCATCCCGACCCCGAGGTCGTCATCACGCTCGCTTCACCAACTCTAGAAAAAGAAAAACGGGCAGTCACTAGCGTCGCGCTACTCAACGCTTCTCGCAACAAGTTTTGGAAAACTCTTTTTAACACGCTGGGCTATGTTTTTCAAAGTGGAGCGCGCCTGGAGATGAAAGAAATATTGACCGCTCTTATTGGAAAAGAGAAAGGCCTCAAAAAGAAGTCCAAGAGAAGTTTGTTCCAGAGGGCTGAGCCAAAATTAAGCGCCATTCGCCATAAGATACTTCTCGTTGATAGCGAGCAAGAGCGCCTTAATCTGAACCGTAAGATGTTTGAATCCTCTGGTTTTACGGTGCTGAGCGCGTTGACTGGCGGCGACGCCTTTTTATACGCCGTAGATTCTCAGCCAGATATGATTATCGCCGATGTGAATATGGCCGATGGCGGCGGAATTCAGCTTTGTTCGGCGCTTAAAAACGATTCTCGCACCACAGCTATTCCCGTCATCCTCCGGTCAGGCTGGCCAGCGGAATCTCGCCAAGTTCAAGGACTCAAAACCGGAGCCGATGATTTTATTATCGGAGATTGTCCTCAGGATCTTCTTATGGCCAAAATCTGGGCGGTCTTAAGGCGTTCTCATTCGGCAAAAATGTTCGGCAAGGCTCTTCGCTCCAAGGAGCTTTCGTTGGATGAAGAAGCTCGGACCGTTAAATGCCAGGGAAAGCCCGTTCACCTCACGCCGAAAGAGTTCGATCTTCTGACAACAATGATGCGCCAGACTGGAAAAACATTAGGGAAAAACTACTTGTTAGAAACTGTCTGGGGGCACAATCCCGCCGATTACAATAACCCCAATACTTTGCGGTTTCACATCTCTTCTCTGAGACGTAAACTGGGGAAAGTTGGCCGCCGCATTGTCAATGTTCCCAGCCGCGGCTACCGTTTCGACTTCTAACAAAATTCTAATCTTTTCCTCATTTTATTCAAAATGGCTTCTGCTATTCTACAGAAGCTATGAGACAGAAACTTTTGGTCATCGCAATTCTCATGATCTTTTCTCGGCAGGGCAACTCAGAAGAGGCGGTGGGGTTCTTTGACCTTCTTGGTGGGATAGCAACCAGCCACCCGCAATCGCAGGGGAGTGTGAGTGGGAGTTGGAGTGGCTTGGATTCTCTGGGTAACCCTTATAGTGGAAGCATCTATCAGCCGTTTTCTAGTCCCTACAATAATAGCTCCAGCGGAGTTGGAGGGATGCGCGCGGGAGTTCTCCATAAGCATGCGCATTATTCCCTTGGGTGGGATATAGGGTTTCTTGACTACAATGAATTTGGAACCGGATATACCCTAAATACCGCAAATTCACCAATCCTCTCTGCTAGTCCGGGTCAGGAGGGTGTAAATATTTTCCAACCCGCATTTGATGTGGTCGCGGGAATTCCCTTGAAAATCTTCCGGTTCTACGGTGGCGCGGGATTGACTTTGCCATTGATAAGCGAGATTGGGGGTCACAGCTCATTAACTACTGGCTATGAAACTTTTTTTGGGGCTCGTGTTCTGATTACGAATGACTTCAATGTTTTTGTCGAAAATAGAATTTCTGATATATTCACTCATTCCTTCCAGTTTTCCAACAACAACTATAATGATAACTGTAATTACGGATATGCTTGCGGGTCTTCTTCAGAAAGCTATACCGCACAAGGTACTACCTCAGCAACTGTTGCCAATCTGCGTTCCAACATGATCCTTTTTGGATTGGGGTGGGAATTTTGAAAAACATGCGCCGATGCTTAATGCTTTTACCTTGTCTCTTTTTCTTGGCTTGTGCCGAGGAGGGAATCGTAGAGACTGTCCATAATATAGGAGATAGTTACTCAAACTACCGCCAATCTCGCCAAGAAGAGAGAGAGCGTGAAAAATCAGAACTCGAAATGGCTAAACAAGAGACTGAGGCACAACAGGCACAAGCGAAGGAAGTAGAAAGGCAAGCGAAAATCGACGCAGGTTATTGCCCTTTTAAGATGGATTACCCGCCTTCAGAACCCAGGCTTTCGCCAATAGACCAAGTTAGAAAAAATGCCAAATTGGCGCAAGATGAACTCTCCCAAGCTGAAAATGACGAGTCAGCTAAGTCTAAAAACCAATCTAATCCGTTCCGCGATATTCACCGAAAAGTTTCAGGAAGCACCGTGCTTTATGTAGGTAATGTTCATTTGAGATTTAGTCTGTCCGAAGTTTCAAAAAGAATTCCTAACACATCTTTCCCTTTCTCGCGTCCAGATGGAAATTGGTTTTTGACCGAAATGGACCCCAACGGACCAGCGGGTGCGAAAGTCACGGCAGAACTTGATGCCTCCGGGCGGTCGGTCAAATACTCGCCCGATAAGGTAACTATCTGTGTTGACTGTTATAAGTCACGCTGCACGCTTCTTTCAGAGCCGCGCGTTGTTAGTGAGGACGGAACAGTGTCATTTACGGCAGAGACTGTGGAAGATGCCATTCAGCTCAGGGCAATTGCGGATGCGAAAGCCAGAGCCAAAGCAAAGCAAGATGAAGAACTCCGTTATAAGCGAGGGGAAATTTTGTGGGTGCCTCAATTAACACCGGATGAATTAAGCGCTTCCGGTGATTTAAATGACGTGAGGTCCTACGCATTAGAGAGAACTGCGGGGATGAGACAGTCCTCCTCCTGGCAGAATCTCTCCCATTTAACTTCCGTAATAATGCACGAGGAGTTTAGAAAAGCAATAGGAGAAAAGCCCCAACCTCCCCGCAAATTGTCGCAAGGTGAATACGAAAGTCATGTCAATTTTGAAAGGCGCGAGGCGGAGACGAGAAAGCAATACAACCAGGAAGTTCGTATATACAATGACAGGGTTAAACATTACCACCTTTCAACCGAAAACAGGAACCGAATAATTCAAGAGGCATTCTTGCGGATTTTTGGCTCACCTAAGGTCAAGAAAACTCACTACGACCCTGATAAACAAATTTTCTCGGTTGAAGTTGTCTCGGATAGCCCTTACGCCAAAGATTATAAGCAGATGTTTGTTCTTAATAAAAGGGTTTCAAACGATGCCGCTCATGATTTCGATAAGAATCTCCAGACAGCTGTGCCGCGAATCCTATTTAAACGTTCGGGTTCTAAGCTAGAGATTATCCGAGCATCATTTAAGATGGACGCGCTCGGCAGAGGAGAAAAAAACTATTACGCGCGTCCAGTCAAAGCTTCCAATGTGCAACAAGCTTTGGCTCAAGTCGCCCTAAAAGGTCTTGACGAGCCTCTCGAGGAACCTCTTCGGGAACTAAAAATTCATTACTCAGCGGATGCCCCAAGTTTTCATTCCGACATAGACACACCCTCATTTCCGCCGAAACCCGAGCGCCCCGATGATTTTGCGCTAATCGTTGGTGTTGAGTCTTACCAAGATAAAAACTTGCCTCCAGCCGAGTTCGCTACGCGCGACGCCGATACCATTGCCCGTTATTTCAAATCTCTTGGAATCCCGAAAGAGCATTTAATTCTACTCACGGGTGATAACGCCACTTCAGGGAAAATAAACGGATACCTCCAGTCTTGGCTCCCAAAGAATGTCTCCCGTGATTCTCAGGTTTACTTCTATTTTTCGGGACATGGTTCTCCCGATGCCGAGACAAAAACCGCATACCTTGTTCCTTGGGACGGCGATCCACAGTTCCTTAAACACACTGCTATCTCTCTAAAAGATGTCTATTCCGACCTCGGCAAGCTCAAAGTAAAAGGAGTTTTAGTCGCTTTAGATTCCTGTTTTAGCGGAGCTGGCGGGCGCTCAGTAATTCAAAGCGGCGCTAGACCGTTGGTGAGTGTAAAAATGGGAGGGAGCATTCCGCCAAACATGACCGTAATTTCAGCGTCTCAGTCCAATGAAATCGCAAATAGCCTTGAAAAGCAGGGACATGGGATTTTCACCTATTATTTTTTGAAGGGTTTGGACAAAGGGTTTGACGATGCTCACGCTCTCTGTCAGTATCTCAAGCCCGAAGTTAAAAAAGCTTCGGCGCTTAAAAACCAGGTTCAGATTCCAATGTGCCATGGACCGGATTTTAGGTTTTGGTAGATGAAAAAAGTGGAGGCTCTGGATTATGAATAAGGAAACTCGAAAGAGTGCGTCTTTTAGGCAGTGGGAAAGAGAAGAGTTATTCTCCGAAGTAAAACTCATGATGAAGAAAGTCGAGGCAGATATGGGGGTCTCCTTGTTTCCGATTACCTTGCGACAGATGGGATTATTTTTACGATATGTTCGCGCGACGCACAGGGAAGCGGGGCGGCTTGTCAAGGATTTGCAAAAGAGTTTGACCTATTATCAAGGCCGCCGAATTATGGGAACGCAGGCCGACCCCAGTCTCCAAAACTGGAAGACTCACTCAGGTAGAATCGCCGCGGATATTCTCAACAAGCTTGGCCTTTACTAGAGGAATATGGCATATAATTGGAGAACAGAGATAAATTTTGGACAGGCTAATGAGGACTGTTTCCTTTAACAGAAGACAGTCGGCTTCGGCCAAAGGTCATTCCCGAAACTAGTAGGGTAAAAGACCTTAATATGCATGCTTTAGCCTGTCCCTGTTTTACTATGAGAAAAAGACGGTTAAAAACATTGAATGAAATCACTAACCCATCTGCGCTGCAGAAGGGACTGGGAGAGTTAGCTGCCAGGTATTGGCGGCGTGGAGAGGATGGGAAAAAACTTCAGCCATGGGTTCATGTTTTGACCCATAAGCCGCTGGGTGGAGAAGCCATCTCAAAGCCAACACCTGCGGGACAATGCTTGATTGGGTTTATAAAAAACTCCCTTCGATCTGGCAGCTTTCGATTCTCTGTTCCTAGTATTATTTTTAAAGAAAAATCCTTAAGTCATCAAAAGAGTCGCATCGAGCGGGCGAGGGGCCGCTCTCTGCTGTCGCAGATGGATCCCTCTTTTTTGGGACAGTACCGTGCCATTGCCATACACAATCCGAAGGACCTAGTGGTTCAGCGTATGCTGCTAGATATCATTGAGGGACCAATCGACCGAGGCTTTTCAAGGCATTCCTTCGCGTTTAGGCATCAAAAAAAGCGGCACCAACAGGCCGCCATAGACTGGTTTATTAAAAATTCAAAAACATTTCCCTGTGTTCTTAGTCTTGATATTAAGAAGTTCTATTATTATGTCGATCATGGGGTGATGCGCCAACTTTTCAAGCGGGCTATGCTTAAAAAATTTACGCAAGCTCCTTCATGGGCGCTGGATCTCATTGATGATTTCTTATCTGTTTCAAAAAGAGCTTATGGTTTTGAAGATCACCGTGGTCTTGTCCAGGGGTCACCTCTCTCGCCTTTGTTCTCAAATCTCTATCTTGATCCTCTAGATAAATATTTGGAAAAACGCCATTATAAATTTGTGCGCTATTGCGATGATATTCGAATTCTATTCAAGACAAAAGATCGGCAAAAAGCGATTGCGCTAAAGAACGATATTAAGAAATTTTTAGATAAAAAACTCAAATTAGAGCTTAACGATGAAAAAAGTTGTATTGTCAATATGCATGAAAAAACCGTCAATTTTCTTGGATTTTCATTTTCTCCTGATCGTATTGAGATCAGAAAGTCTTCCATTCAAAGATTTATTCGAAAAATCCAGCGTGTGACGAACTTTGAGCAGAAAATTAAAAATGGACGGCGACGTCCCAGACTGGGGCATATCGTGCGCCAAGTCAACTCGCTGCTTGGCTATGGAGATAAAGACGGGCGCTCTTTCTTCCATGGCAAAGGATGGCCGAACTACTTCCTCAGTCTAGGCCGACGCAGATCAAAAGACATTCTGCCTCAGTTGCGTAATCTTGATGGAATCGTTCGCCGTCGCATGAGAGGTTACAGCCTTAGGGGACAGCTTTCAGTTAACCATTCCCATCGCTCTCCAAAGACTCACGGAATAATCCGGCAACTTAACAAAGATATTCGTAACAAGGGGTTGCACCTGCCCAGTGACGTCTATCTTTCGCGATGGACAATGGCGCGGAAAAAGAAGACAAAATAAAAAAGATAGCGCTCATGCTTCTCTATACCGGACGTAATATTTAGTCCAGAAGCTCTAGAACCGCACTATTGACAAAGAGATTTACGCGAACCACAACCATAATATAGTTGGGTATGAGCCGTATTTGAGTTTATCCCACGATGTCCCATAAAATCTATCACGATTTGTGGTTTGGAATCCGCTCTCAATGAGCGCCTTGAGAAAAAGCGCGTGAAAGCGGGCTGAGTCTGAATAAATTGATCAAAAAATCGTTGGCGGAGACGATTTGCGTTCCAATCGAGTTCAACAAATCGGACGCTGGGGTCCAAAATAAATCTCGCCTTCGGCCAGGATTTTTCCGGAATTTGGCGCAGCGACTCTAGGTTTAAGGGGGAAATCCTGTCGCAATAAACGCCGAGGCGCTGTTTTATCTCCCCCAGCTCAGCCATTTGGCTAAAACGGATTTGACGAAGGGCGTCAGGCGGCTTCTGTTGTAGGCGTCGGCCGTTTTCTTGACGCTTTCGGTTTGCGTGGGATAGGGATGAATTGTTTGGGCGATGGCCTTAAGCCCGAGATTGTTTGTCATGGCTAACGTGATTTCTCCAATCATTTCCCCGGCGTGCCTTGAAACAATCGTAGCGCCGAGTATTTTATCGGTTCCCTTGCGAATGTGAATTTTAACAAAGCCTTCCGATTCTCCATCGAGAACGGCGCGGTCGACATCCTCGAATTTTTGGATGAAGGTTTCAACGGAAATTTTTCGATTGACGGCCTCCGCTTCATAAAGCCCGACATGGGCGATTTCGGGATCGGAGTAGACGCTCCATGGAATGATCAACGAGCTTGCGCGCTTGCGCCCCAGAAAAAGCGCGTTTTGAATGACGATGCGGGCCATGGCATCGGCGGCATGGGTGAATTTGTAAACAGAACAGATGTCTCCCGCCGCGAAAATTTTTGGGTTGGAGGTTTGAAGAAAATCATTAACCTTGACGCCATTTTTATCGAATTGAACCTGAGCCTTTTCAAGCCCCAGGCCTTCGGTGTTGGGGGCGCGGCCGACTCCGACTAAGACCGCGTCAAAGATTTTTTCGCCCCAGGTTCCGTGCTTGGATTTAAAACGGACATGGGTTTCATTGTTTCTGCGTTCAACGCCTTCAATTTCAACGCAACAAAAGAAATTGCCCCCGTCTTTTTCCAATGACTTTTGGACGATCGCGGAAGCGTCTTTGTCTTCCCTAGGCAAAATCCCATGCATGGTCTCAAAAAGAGTGACTTGAGAACCAAAACGCGCGAATGCTTGCGCCATTTCAACTCCGATGGGGCCGGCGCCGATGACCAGAAGCCGCTTGGGAAGCTCCGTCAGGTTAAAAACCTCTTCATTGCTTAAGGCTCCCGCATCCCACAAGCCCGGGATTGGAAGTTTGGCGGCCCGCGCCCCCGAGGCGATCACCGCTTTTGAAAAAAATAATCGCTGCCCATCGACCTCGAGCGCATCCGGCGAGGTGAATTTTCCGTCTCCCAAAAACACGTCGACTCCCAGTTCTTTAAACCTCGCGGCCGAGTCATGCGGGCTAAGGCTCGAGCGAAGTTTTCGCATTCTCTCCATGATTCTTGGAAAATCGGCCGCCACGCCCTCGGGGACGTTGACTCCAAAATCTCTGGCGGCGCGAGCGTCAAAGGCCGCGCGAGAGGCTCGAATGAGGGCTTTCGACGGCACGCAACCGACATTTAAGCAATCTCCGCCCAGAAAATGTCTTTCAATTAGCGCGACTTTGGCGCCCAGACCCGCCGCTCCCGCCGCGCTGACTAGTCCCGCAGTTCCGCCCCCGATAACCGCCAAGTCGTATTTCGCCGCCGCCCGCGGATTTTTCCAATCCTTTGGGTGGACATTTGAAAGCAGAAACTGGTTGTGTTCGTCTTCTGGAGCAAGATGAGTTTCCAAGGTCATAACGCCTCCTTTGAGGTTTTTTGGGCGATTGCGGCCTTTGCGATGCGGCCGATGTAAATGGAAACGGCGATGGTCGCGAGAAGACCGACGGAATAAAAAGCCCATTCAACCGGGGGGCGGGAATGCCCGGAGGAAATCCCAACTCGCGCCAAATCTCCGGCTAAAGAACCAATGTAAACATAAAGGATTGTTCCCGGGAGCATCCCAATCCAGGAAGCGAAGACATAGTCGCGGAAAGAGACGCCAGTAAGGCCGAAGGCGTAATTGAGAAGGTTAAACGGGAAAATCGGCGAGAGGCGCGTCAAAACGACGATTTTCCAGCCTTCGCGGGCGGCCGCTTGAGAGACGGCGTTAAAAGAGGAATTTGATTTTATTTTGCGGGAAATCCAATCCCTGGCGAATCCTCTCCCAAGGGCGAAAGCCGCCGTCGCGCCGATGGTGGAGGCAATTGAGACGTAAAAGGTTCCCCAAAAAACGCCGAAGAGAACTCCGGATCCCAAGGTTAAAATGGAACCGGGAATAAGCAGGACCGTGGTCGCGACATAAAGGGCGATAAAGATCAGTGGCGCCCAAGGGCCGAGGTTTTTTATGGATTCCAGAGACTCTTTTAAAAGTCCCGACGCGTTAAAATGCCGGGAGAAAATGATGAGAGCCGCGGCCAAAAGGGCGGTCAGAATAATTTTAAGATGTTTCATTGCTTTTTCCATTCATTAAGCGACCAGTCATAGGCGAGGTACTCAACTTGGTAGGCTCCGCCGCGCAGATAAAGAGCGTCGTCAACGCTTAAATAGCCGCTAATGAAATTTAACGCCGCGCGCACATTCGCGTTTTGCCCTTCAAAACCAATTCCGGGCTCGAATTTGGGCGCAAAATCTCCTCCAAACCATTTAAAAATGGGGGAAAGATAAACGACGCCAGCTTTTTTATCAATCGCGAATTTTTTTGGATTCGACAAAAATCGGCGCGTTTGATCGTCAAGTTGAGCGCTGAGTTTCTTGCCGAGATAGGGCTCGGATCTCAACGGCGGGCAGCCTTTGGAAGCGCAGACAATCGCCATGTGAATGCGCGGGTCGCCAAGGCCCCGGAGGGTATTTTCGATTTCCTGTAAGGTCATTTCTTGGCCCATGACGTTAAATTTCAAGCGATCCCAAACTCCCGGAATTTGGCGAATGCTATTTTTGGGATAAATAAGAGACGCCGCCCAGGACCATTGGATCGGATAATGATCGATAATCGTCTTCATCGTCAAGGCGTTATAAGCGTTGATTAAGAATGCGATTTTTGTATCGAGATTTTCTTGGGCGTGTTTTTCACGCGGCTTGATAGCTAAGGATTTTATGTATTGATTCAATATTTCAGGATGGGCTTGTAAATCCGCGTAATCCACCCGGGCGTTGTGGACATAGGACATAAGGACTTGATTCCACAAAGCCGTCGGGCCGGAGAGTCTTTCAACTCCGGCCCGCGCTGGTTTTGCCGCAAGACCAAGCCCTAAAATAAATGCAATAACCAATGCCCCGCCGCTCCCGCTGAGATGAGCATGACCGCCAGAAGCATCATTTTCTCGTGGCCGCACATCCCCTGTTTTGCCTTGCACGATCCCATCTGACACATAAGAGCCATAATTTTCTCCTCCTTTGATTTTCATGAGTTTATTTCTCTTTTAATGAGTCGCCTTAAACGGCGAAATGTTACAGGTGGGAAAATTCCGCCAGGGCTTTTCGGGTGGCGGGGCAGCTGGTTTTCGGCAGAGACTCAAGAGTCTTGATTAGTTTTTGGAGATTGTCATAATTGTCTATGTCAAAGAGCGTCGGCAAGAGTTTGATTTTGAGGCCGAGGTTTTGGGCGCGAGACAGAGTTTCGCTCAAAACTTTTTCTGTGGACCAGGGAATTTCAAAGAACAGTTCAGGGATGGTTCTTTTGAGCGCGATAAGATAATATCCGCCGTCCTCGGCTGGCCCTAAAACCATGTCGGCAATCTCAAGCGCCTCAAAGGCCTCTTCGGCAATTCGCGGGGAGATCTGCGGGGCGTCCGATCCGATAATGACAGCCTTTGAGTTTTTTTCGGCAAACGCGGTTTTAAAGGCGTTAATGAGTTTGAATCCGAGATCGGGGCCCACCTGTCTAAACGAGCTAATTTTTGGGCGCTTCTCTAATAAACTGGGCGGAGATTTTTCGCCGGCGTAAGCGGCGAAAATGTTCGCATTTCTCACTTGGAGAGCCGATTCGAGGACGTCTTCGGCGAAAGATTTGTAAAGGCTTGCGGCCTGATCATATGAGAACGGAGGGCAAAGCCGCGTCTTGACCTTGCCCGGGATTGGATCCTTAACGAAAACAATGAGGGCGTTCATTTAGGGCTTATACATCCGCGCCAAAACGGAAGGCGAAATCCCAAGGTAAAACAAAAAAGTGATCCAGGAATTTTTCAACGCGTTGGAAAGCGGGCCATTTTTCTCGTATCTCCGCGAGGATGTCGTGACCGAATCTTCCAGAATTTGAACTCTTCCCAGGCTCTTGAGATTTTTTATCAAAAAATATTCCTCGAAGATGGGGACTGGCGGAAACCCTCCGCTTCGAAAATACAATTCCTTTGAAATGATGAGGGCTTGATCGCCGAGGGGGACTCCGGTCAATAGACTTCTCCAATAAGAGGCCTGGGCGATAAAGCGGTAAACAAACTCGTCTCTGTCAAAGCGAAGTCGAAACGCCAAGGCCGCAGGCCTTGGAAGAACAGCGAAAGCCTTTAAGGCGGCGTGGACCCAAGACGCCGGCAGGCGCGTGTCGGCATGGAGAAAAACGAGTAATTCTCCCGAAGCGGCGAGGGCTCCTTTGTGCATTTGAATGGCGCGGCCCGGAGGCGAGAAAATCGTTTGATCCGCGAGTTTCTCAGCAAGCTCCACCGTTCTGTCAGAACTATGCGCATCGACTACGATTATTTCTAATTCGCTTTCCTGGGCCTGACTCCTCAATAGAGAAAGAGTCTTTGTAATGGACTTTTCTTCGTTGAAGGTCGGAATGACGATGGAAAATTTCATGTTGGGGCATTAGCAGCAAGCTTTTTCCGGGCTGCAACAAGCGCCTTCGGGAATGGGCGGTTTTTCAAGGGATTCGCTAGATTTGATGACGCTAAAATCTCCGGCATAAGGCGGCGCCGCGAGCTTGGATGCCGTGTCGGTGCAGACCTCCACTAATTCTCCGCGAGGGAAAAGATGCCCTTCTTCGTCGATGACCGCCTTATACGGGCCCCAATAGACAGCCTTTTGGCCGATAAAAGAACAGGCGGATTTCTTTTCGTATTTAAAACCTCTGACGGTAATCGAATAGAAGGGATAGCCTTCCACTTCCTTCCAAAAGGTTTTTTTTAGGACGCGAATTCCATAAAATCCCGCTCGTTCAAGTCCCGCTAGAAACTCCGCCTCGGACAGAGAACCCGAGATGCATTCTCCCCATAGGTCTTTGTGCGCTTGGAGGTTGAGGGGCACGGGATTTTCAGATACGATATCGGCGACGACCATCCGCCCGTTGTCTTTCAAGATGCGCCAAATTTCCGAAAAGACCTTTGCTTTATCCGGCGAGAGATTGATGACGCAGTTGGATGTCACAATATCCACTCTTTTATCTTTTGTGGGAATTTTTTCAAGAAATCCTTCCTTGAAATCGACGACATCATAACCCAAGGCTGAGGCGACGTCTTTTTGGCATCTGCGGGCGACGGCCAGCATTTCGCTGGTCATGTCGACTCCAATCACTCGTCCCTTGGGGCCGGTTTTTTTAGCGGCGATAAAGCAGTCTATGCCGGCTCCTGAACCGAGGTCGAGGATCGTTTCTCCCGGGGTGATTTGCGCCTCAGAGATAGGAGAACCGCAGCCATAGAAGCGATCCAAGACATCTTTGGGAATATGGCCGACCTCGGCTTCGTCGTATTTGACCGGGCAACAGAGCTCTTTTTGCGGTTCAGTGGCCGCTTGTCCATAAAATTTTTGGACGATGCGGTAAGGTTTTTCCACATCGAAGGAAAGAACGCAATTGGTGTGGAGAAATCGCGTTGGTTTTACTTCATGTCCGATGAGCCAATCTTGGGCGTCCTCGCTGCAGGAAATTCCGCCGTCTCCCATTGCGTGATAAATGGTGGGGGGATTAAATCCCGACTTCATGTTCTGGGATTTTTGGGCGCGCAGGGCAAGCTCCGCTATCGCGTCTTTAATCATATCAACGTAGAGCTCATGATAAGGGTCATCCGCTAAAATCGAGCCTTCCGTTCCATTGGAACTGAAAAAGTATGAGTGCTCCATGTCTCCGCCGCCGCTTAAAAAGCGGAAAGGATGATTTAAAAGAGATCTTTTTTGAATGACGCTTGTTTCGCGGAATAATTGGGCCACGGAACTTTTTTCCCACAGTGTGGCAAGCCGGGATGATTTCGCGTTTCCTAACTCCAGGGTGGAAATTCCCGCTGTCGCGGCCGATGGGTAGACGCCGCCGTCCCGATAGAGGCACAAACTTTCCCAGCAGAGATTTCCCAAATCGTATTTAACCCCCGCCTTGCCGTTGATGCGGCTTAAAATAGACTCAAAGTTGTCAAAGACAATCCCGTATTCTTTGGCCGCGCTTCTTACGTGTCGTGTGAGATCGAGGAGTTCTGTATTCGATGGCGGATTTCCGTTTTCGTCCGAGTTGAGAATGCGGCCGCGTTTGTGGAGCCACATGAGATGGACGGATTTTGCCCCCAGCTCCTTGGCGATTTTTGGTAAATTTTTAAGGTCTTCGATATTGGATTTGGTGACAACTGCAGTTAAAGAGGCTTCAAATCCCAGGCGGCTTAAGTTGAGAAGTCCCTTCGAGGCTTTTTTGAATACGCCCGCGCCGCGAATGGGGTCGTTGATTTCCGAAGTCGTCCCATCCAGGCTGACCTGGAATTTAAGAAGATTAGGTTCAAATTTCTCGATTTTCCGCAGTCTTTCTCCCTGAAGCAGGGTCGCGTTGGTTAGGACAATGAGTTCCGCCTTCTTTGCTTCAACGATGTGGCTGATGAGATCGAATATCCCATCATAAATAAAGGGTTCTCCTCCCGTGAAATAGAAGCGCCTGACTCCGAGATCGAAAGCTTCGTCAATCGCTTTTAAATAAAAGTCTTTGCTCTCTCCTTTCTCGCCGTGGGGGTCGGAGGAAACCAGGCAATGAGAACAGGACAGATTGCAGGTTTGAAGAAGATGTATCCAAAACTCTTTCAATTTTCCCATCTTTAAATGTCGTGCGCGTCCTTCATAAGGGGGGCGATTGAAGGGCTTTGGGGAAATAATTTCTTTTCTTTCGGCTTCGCGCAAAAAAGAGTGGATGTCCCGCCAGGTTTTTCCATAGTCCAAGCCGGTTTTTTGGGAGTAAAGCCTTAAAATTTCAGAGACTGGATTTTTCCCATCGATAAGATCCAAAATATTTTTCCCTCGCTCATCGGTCGAGACCCAGTTTGGAGAATCAGGGTCAAGGGCGAAATAAAGCCCGTCTTTTTGCCAGCAGTGAAGCTCTGGCTTGTAAAAAACCGTGTCGGCTTTGATTTCAATGAGTTGTGTTTCCATGTATTTTCTCCTGTATTCCTTATTTTAATTTTTTAAAAGCCCAATAAGCCGCCATGCCCATCATCCCGGAGACTGGCAATGTAATGACCCATGCCGCTAATATCTCGCCCACCGTTTTCCAATCGATGGTCTTTTCTCCGTTGCGGAGGCCGATTCCCATGATGCCGCCGCTGGCGACATGAGTTGTCGACATAGGCCAACCTGCGATTGCACCTATGATGACCAACATGGATGTCGCGAGATTGGCGGCAAAACCTTCCAGATGGTCCATTTGTGTAATCTTCTCGGCGAGTGTTTTCGTCACCTGTAGACCCATGGCGATTGCTCCCGAGGCCATTGCGGTGGCTAGAATCAGAAAAAACCACTTTGGCGCGATATGAGTTTGAGGGTCGAGGATATAGTAGAAGATAAACCCGAAGGCGGCGATTTTTGGAGTATCGTTGAGCCCACGCGCGAAGCCGCTTGACATCGCGCTCATCCAATGCGCCCAGTGACAGTTGAGACAATATTTTTTGCGGCAGAGCCAAAACAATCCCTGAAAGATCAAACGGGCCGCGACAAAAGCGGCGATGGGGGAAACAAGGAGCGGCAGGACCACATTTCGCGTTAGACTTGACCAGAAGACGTTGCGAAAGCCAAAGGCGTAGACGCCAGTCAAAATGACGCTGCCTACGATGGCGTGAGTGGTAGAGACTGGAAGTCCGATTTTCGTCGCCATCAGAATCCAGAGAATGGCTCCGGCGAGAACCGCTAAGGCGAAAATTTCGTTGATTTTAATACGCGGAGACAGCATTCCTCTGGTGAAAAGGAGAGTCATCTTGACGGCCCAGGCGGAAGCGAGGATCGCTCCCGCGGCAGTACTCAGGGCGACAAGGATCACGGCCCTCTTGTAACTTGACTCACCGCTTCCGACCAAGGTGGCGATGGACTTTGATATATCGTTGGCGCCGTTGACGAAAGCGAGAGCTGCCGCGCCAGTTATTCCTAGAAGCGTGGTCAAGTCCATGGTCACACAAGTAAGTCGGACAAATTTGTAAAATGTTACAACCCTATGCCAACCGATATCTCTAAAGACGATATCCGGGCTCTCAAGGAGGGCCGGGACGGCGCGATGGCGGAATTGGTCAACTCCTATACTCAGACGCTTTTGGCCGTGAGTTTTGCCATGGGGTTTTCCCAAGCCGACGCTGAAGAACTCGCACAGGAAACCTTCGCGGCCTTCTTAAGCGCGCTTGATCGCTTTGAAGGGCGATCCCAAATTAAGACCTATCTTGTCGGAATCCTTTATAATAAGGCCGCGGATTTCCGCCGAAAAAGCTATCGCGAGGAAAGCCTTGACAAAATTCAAGATGACTTTGAAAAGCGTTTTAACGAGAGCGGCCTGTGGTCTCGCCCTCCCTTGGGCCCTGAGGAAAGCGTCTTAACCGGAGAGATCAAGGAATTGATCGCGCAATGCGCCGAGGGCTTGACCTTAAGCCAAAAAACGGCATTTTTCCTTCGGGAATCGGAGGGAGAGTCTTCCGAGGATATCTGTAACATTTTGGGCGTTTCCTATACCAATTTACGGGTGCTTCTCTACAGAGCCCGCATCAAGTTGCGGGAGTGCCTGGAAAAGAAATGGGAAAGCGGGAAACATGATTAAACGCCTGATGCCGTCTTGTCGGGAGGTGTCCGAGAAAGTTCTTGTCGGAGAACTTTTCAATGCGCCCTTGCTTCAGCGCGGGCTTTTGCGCCTGCATTTGATGTTATGCGAGCATTGCCGGCGCTTTTCGCGGCAATTAGAGATGATTTCTAAAACGGTAGAAGAAATAGCTCGGCCCCAGCTTGACCCGCGCGTAGTTAAAGCCGCCAAGCGCCGTATTCTGGAACATCTCAAACCGAAATGAAAAAACTTTTTGGAAAACTTTTATTCGCGCGAGGTTTTTGCTTCATCCCTATCAAGGCGTCAAACTTGGAGAGGCCATTCCAGACTTTACCTTGCGCGACTTAAAAGGGCGGCCTTACACCTTGTCCTCTTATTTTCTTCAGAAATCCGTCGTCTTATGGTTTACCAATCTGTGTTCTACTTGTCAGGAAAGGATCGGTTTTTTGCAGGATATTTATCAATCGAACCGCGAACATCTCGAGGTGTTGGCGATTTCAACCTTGGGCGCGGACCAAAGCGCTCCGGAGCGGGTTTTGAGGGAACATCGTTTTGATTTTCCTTTGCTCTTAGACCCTGCGGACTGGCTGGGAAAAACCTTGGGCTTGGCTCATCCGGGCGGCGCCTGCCCCATGTACAACGTGTTGATCTTGGACAAAAAAGGCGGGGCTACCTTCAAACATCACCTTTCCGCCGTCAGCGACGAAAAATTCCTGGAAGCCGTGAAAGCGTCGGTTTTGTGAACTACTCATTTCGCGGCAAAATTTTCCGCTTGATCCATCCATAGTTTCTGGCGCCTTGGGGCGGGAAATTGGCGGCGAAGTCCATGCGCAGGGGTTGAGACTATGGAAAAACTAACCGCTTTAGAACTCCCGAGGAAATCCAATCGTGAATCCAGACTTGGATGTCTCCGGGCTTGACCTGGAACTTGCGGGAATTCTCGAGGAAATCGCAGAGATTTCCCAAAGAAGCGCCGCCGTGGAGTCTCTTGAGGGCCGTAGATTCCTCAAGCCCAAGAGCCCGAACCTGGACCCATTGATGATCGCGGACAATCAAAAGAGAACGCTCGCTTTTTTTAATTTTGAGGCTTCTCTTTTTGGCTCTCGCCAGCATTCGTTCATTCCACAGACGATCGACATCCCAATCGAGTTCAATAAATCGGACGCTGGGGTCAAAAATAAATCTCGCCTTCGGCCAGGATTTTTCCGGAATTTGGCGCAGCGACTCTAGGTTTAAGGGGGAAAGCCTGTCGCGATAAAGGCACGAGAGAACTTCCCATTCCAATCGGGATAAATCGGAGAGGAAGCCAAACTTTCTATTGAGAGGATGCCGGGATACAAATTTCGGCAAGCGCTCGCCGATAAGGGAAATATTTTTAAAGCGGGAGGGGTGGTCCTTGAGATAATCCGCGATCAGATGGCGAAAATTTTTATCGCCTAAGAACTCTTTAAGCGTTGGGAAGTCAGAACCCAATGATTCGAGTATGCGCAGGAAATAAGCGTCGCAATAGACGCCGAGGCGTTCCCGCGCCGAAACTGTGGAGGTTTCAGCGAGAAAATGAGGCAGAAATTGAACCGATGGATTCGACAAAGCGTTGTTGACTCCTCCAGAGTCGGTTAGAATCTTTTGCAGGCTTTCCTGGAGTTTAGACCAGGGCGGCGCAATCTCGCTTGCCAAGAATTTTCCTCCTTATTTTTTCGGCGCGCGCGGCCTCTTTTTCAAGGACGCCAAACGGCGGAATTTTGTCGTCCCACTCAATCAATGTCGGGACATCGCCAAACAGGCGCACGGCCTCGCCGTAGAGTTCCCAGACGGGATCCGACACCGGATGATCGTGGGTGTCAATCAAAAGATTGCCGCAATGAGAATAACCAGCCAGATGCATTTGGATGACCCTGTCAGCGGGAATATTTCTCAGGTATTCAACGGGATCAAAACCGTGGTTTTTCGCGCTGACATAAACATTGTTAATGTCTAAAAGAATGCCGCAGCCGGCTTGGCGAGCGGTCTCGGCTAAAAACTCCCATTCCGGCATCTGGGAATGGCGAAACGCCAGATAGGTGGACGGGTTTTCCAAGGCGAAGGGCCGTCCCAAAATATCTTGAATCTGGGCGGCGCGAGAAGAAATTAAATTCAAGCCTTCCGCCGTATACGGCAAGGGCAATAGATCGTGGAGGTTTTGGCCCTTAACTCCGGTCCAACAAAGATGATCGGTGACATGGGGAGAGTCGATGCGGTTGGCCAGGCGTTTTAAGGCGTTTAAATAATTTTTATCAAGCGGGTCGGCCGAACCGATGTTGAGCGAAACCCCGTGAAGAACGATGGGATAATTTCGCCGCGCTTCTTCCAAAATTTCCAGCGGCCTTCCTCCTTGATCGCCCCGCAGTCCCATATAGTTTTCGGAAATCACCTCAAACCAAGGGACGGCGGGGCGTCGGGACAGGACATGATCGTAATGAACCGAGCGCAGGCCGACTCCGACGCCGCAAACGATTTTTTTATCGCGGAATGCCTGGGCTTTGGTTTTGATCCTATCCTGATTCATTAGGTCTATTGTCCGCTCATCTTTTTCATCGGCATGCTCATTTTTTTGACGGGTTTAAGCGAGCCGCCTTCTATGTTCTCGCAGGATTTCGCGGGCATGGCGAGCCACCCCTGCCCCTTGCAGCTGTTTTTGCCGGCGCACATATGCCCCGTGCCGCCGCAACTTGCGTGCCCCTTGCATTTGTTGACGCCGTAGCAGTGAACCAGCTTCGGCGCTTTTTTTGCCGCCGCCGGAACCGCCATCAACGCCGCTCCCATCAGCCCCGCGACCGCGGCGCTTAACAACGCTTTGTTCTTTTTCTTGTCCATTGATCCTCCTTTATTTTTTATTTTAGGATTTTAAGCTAAGCTCAAGACGTCCAGCTTAAGATAAGTCTGTCCTGATCCTCAAATGTTACAGTGTCCGCGTTAATTGCCGGTTTCTCTGAGATATTCATCACGGAATTTTCTCCGTTGCGCTTAGCAACACTTCCTGCCGATCCCTGCGGCTTCAAGTTCGTCTGTTTTGACCGCATCTTGGCGGCAGCAGTCAAGCAACTGGCCATTGGCGACGATGGCCGGAAGCCTCGTGATGCCGTATTCTTCGGCTTTTTTGCGGCATTCATCGGTCTTGCAGCCCTTGTTGATGTTGTAGATCACGACCTCGCAGTTGGGGCAAGAAGCGGCGTTGACCTTTTTGACCGCGTCCTCGCAGACAGAACATCCCGCCGTGAATATCTCAATCTTTCTTTTTTCCATTTTTCCTTCCTTCTTTCGTTTTCATTCCGCGCAGCAGGAAAGTTTCGTCGCGTCTTTAAAGAATCCCTGAGCGCAAATTTTGAGGGCCTCGGATAAAGTCGGATAGACGTGCAGCGTGTCAGTCAAGTCTTTTGCCGTGGCGCCGAATTTCAAGGCCATGACCGCCTCATGAATCAAGTCGCTGGCCTGAGCCCCGAGAATATGGACGCCCAAGAGTTTAAGGCTTTTCTCTTCGGCGACGATCTTAATGAGTCCGCGTTCGTTGAGCATCACCTCGGCCCGTGGAATCCAGTGAAAATCAAGAACGCTGGTTCGGACCTTGAGGCCGCGCGCCTTGGCCTGTTCTTCTTTAAGACCCACCGAGGCGAGTTCCGGATCGGTGAAGATCGCGTAGGGAACGATATCGTAATTGATCTTTCGCTCGCAGCAGTCTTCAAGAGCGTTTTGAGCCGCCACCGCGCCTTGATAGGCGGCGGTATAGACGAATTGATAGGGCCCGACGCAATCGCCGGCGGCAAAGACGCCGTCAACCGATGTTCGCATCAGATCATCGGTTTTGATGTATCCTCGCGGGTCCATGGCCACTCCAATGGCCTCAAGACCCATTTCCCGGGTATTGGGCCGCCGTCCAGTCGCGACAATCAGAGCCTCGGCAACAAATTCTTTTTTTGCGCCGTTTGGCATTTCCGAGATGATGACGATTTTTTCTCCCTTCTGTTTTGCCGCGACTATCTTAGAACAAGTGCAAATGCCGATGTCCTCTTCTTTCAAATATTTCTCAAGGGCTTCGGATATTTCCGGCTCTTCCAAGGGAGCCACGCGCCCCATGATTTCATGAATGGAGACGTTCACTCCAAAGCGCGAAAACATTTGCGCGAGTTCCAGCCCCACCGCGTTGGCGCCCAAGACGATCATGGATTTTGGCAGTTTCTTGAGATTTAACGCCTCCGTGCTGGTGAGATAAGAGACATTGTTTAAGCCTTCAATGGGCGGAATAAAGGCGGAAGAACCGGTCGCGACGATGATTTTGCGCGCGTGAATTTCGGTTCCGCCGGCGTCAATTGTGTTGGGCGATTTGAGCTTCGCCCTCTGCGGGATAAAGCTGATGTTTTTATGATGGCGGAGAATATCCCAGTATTTGGCGTTTCGAGCCCAATCGAGAAGACTGTCTTTCTTTTTAATGAGGCTCGCGAAATCAAGAGAAGAGCGCTTGAGCGAAAACCCGGGAAAGGGGTTTGATTCGGCCAGATGATAAATCTCGGCAGCTCGTATGAGATGCTTGGAGGGCACGCATCCGCGGTTAAGGCAGGTTCCTCCAATGACGCCTTCCTCAATAATAGCCACCTTGGCGCCAAGTTCCGAGCCTTTGATGGCTGCGGCAAACGCTCCCGAGCCGCCACCGATGACGGCGAGATCAAATTCCGTTTTGCCGTCCCAAAATTGACCGTTTTCGCTTCCGTTATTTTCTTTCATTGGATTCTCCTTTTGTAGATAAGTTTGCTGAAACAATTTCGGCCTTATATCCTGATTTTGCCACGGCTCTGATAATGTCTTGAGCGTTCACTTGCCCGTTGGTTTTGACCAGGGCCGTTCCTGCGTCAAAATTGATGTCGGCAAAATAAACCCCGTGGATTTTTTCGATGTTCTTTTTGATCATTAATGTGCAGTCCTCGCAGTCCATTCCCGCGATTTTAAGATTGAGGGCTTGGGCACCGGCGGGGATGGATGCCGCCGCGTTCACTTTTCCCGCAAAGGCGCATTTCTTTAGCAGACAGGTTGACCATTTGGGGAAAGTCGCCAAGGCTAGGGCGAAAACGGCGACGATCCACAGACTTGCCTTCATCGTCCGGCTTCCGGAACTCATTTTGCAGCTTCCGTCCTCGCACTCAACCGGGCGTTGGCGGTAGGCTCGGTAAAACCCGAAGGCCAAGGCCGTGGCGGTCAGCCCCAGAAAGTAAGGCCGATAGCGAACCAGTTTGGCCGCAAAGCCAAGGCTGGTGAGTCCCAGGGTGACGGCGATGAGTGGCCCAATGCAGCAGACCGAGGCCAGGGCCGCCGACAAAAGCGCGGCGGCGCCCGTCCATTTCTCATTGTTTTTGTTTTCCATGTTTTTCTCCTTTTATGTTCGAGTTGTCGAGGCTTTCTAAAATCGGGCAATCGGAGCTGATTTTTCTCGTCTTGCAGGCTTGCCTAAGATTTTCCAAGGTTTTCTCAATTGAGCGCAGGCCCAGGATTTTATCTTTGACGACTTCTAAGCGGGCTTCGACCTCTTTTCTGACCTTCTCGCACTGATTGGGGCGCTTGACCCGGAGTTTGAGAAGGCGCGCGACTTCAGAGAGGGAAAACCCCAGCTCTTGGGCGTTTTTGATAAACCGCAGTCTTTGAACCGATTCCTCGCTATAGAGGCGATATCCCGCCTCCGTGCGCGCCTCGGCCGGCAATAGGCCGCGCCCTTCGTAATAGCGCAGGGTTTGGATATTGACGCCGGCTTTTTTCGCGGCTTGTCCGATGGTCAGGTTTGATTTCATTTTGTCCTCTCTAAGTAGTATAAACCCTATACCTAGGTATCGAGTCAAGGGCTATGGCAGTATGTTATAATTTAATCGTGAATTCCTTCGTCGAAAAAAGCCTATTCTCGCGCATTTTTTGGACTCGGCGTTTAATGCGAACGCCCTTTTTCCATGATTGAGAAAGCTCACATTCTCAAGCGGCGCACCTTGGCCATTATCTCCCATCCCGACGCGGGAAAAACCACGCTCACGGAAAAACTCTTGCTTTACGGGGGGGCGGTTCAGCTCGCGGGTTCGGTCACGGCGCGCAAAAAAGAGCAAAGCACCGCTTCCGATTGGATGGAACTGGAAAAAAAACGCGGCATCTCGGTTAATTCGACAGTCCTTCAGTTTGAGTACGGCGGCTTTCATATCAATCTTCTCGACACCCCCGGCCATAAAGATTTTTCCGAAGACACCTATCGCGTGTTGACGGCGGTTGACGCGGCCATCATGGTTTTAGACGCCGCCAAGGGTATTGAGAGTCAGACTCTTAAGCTTTTTGAGATCTGTCGCTTGCGCCAAATTCCTATTTTTACCTTTATCAACAAACTCGATCGCCCGACCATGGAGCCTTTGGCTTTGTTGGATCAGATCGATCGCTCGCTTCAGATGCATCCCGTCCCGATGAATTGGCCATTGGGAACGGGCGACCGCTTTCGCGGGGTTTTTGATCGAAGGTCTCAATATATCCACCTTTTTGAGCGCGTCGCCAGCGGCGCTTTTCGGGCGCCGGTGACCGCGCTTGAGGCCTCCCAATCCGCGTTTGAAAGTTTTCTTGATCCTGAGACCGCGCATAAGACCGAAGAAGAGCTGGCGTTGCTTGAAGGAGTGGGGGAAGCTTTTGACCTTTCTTCCGTTAAATCGGGAGATATGACCCCGGTTTTTTTTGGCAGCGCGATGAATAATTTCGGCATTCAGCTTTTATTGGACGGTTTTCTTGAATTGTCTTTCCCGCCGCGCCCGCAGCCGATTATTTCCGGAGTAGTCGAGCCGGACGATCCGCGTTTTTCCGGGTTTGTCTTTAAGATTCAATCGAATATGGACCCTCGCCATCGCGATCAACTGGCTTTCGTTCGCGTTTGTTCCGGACGTTTTGAACGCAATATGCGCGTCATCCACGCTCAGACCGGGCAAAGCGTTCGCTTGTCCAGTTCTCACAAAGTGCTCGGCCGAGAACGCGAGACCATCGATGAGGCCTATGCCGGAGACGTGATCGGAATCGTCGGGCATGCCCAGTTTCGCGTGGGGGATACCTTAACCGAAGATGCTCAGATTCAATTTCAGCCCTTGCCGCGCTTTGCGCCTGAGCATTTCGCTTTTTTGCATGCGGTTAGCTCCGCTGATTTTAAGCGTTTTCGCGCCGGTCTTGAACACTTGCTTCAGGAAGGCGTGGTCCAATCGTTAGAGCTTTTAAACTCTCCGTCGCGGGTCCCTCTTTTGGGCGCGGTCGGGCCTCTGCAATTTGATGTTTTGCGTTACCGTCTTGAGTCTGAATATGGAGCGGGCTCTCGTCTTGAGCTTGCCCCATGGACGGTTATTCGTTGGATCGATGAGCCCAGCGTTGCCGCCATTAGCGAGGGGGATATTCCCAGCGGAGCGCGTTTGGCCAAGGATGCCGATGGACGCATTACCATTCTTTTTCAGCAGGAATGGGACTGCCAATATTTCAGCGATCATCATCCCAAGGTCAAACTCTCCCGGCAACCGCCCGGAGCTGGCGCGGCCGTGCCTTTATAACGGATTCCCTTATTTGCGTTTCGAGGGAGCATTTGATAAAATAGCTCACAGAGTGATAAAATTTCCCCGCCGCTTTTTATGACAGAAGAAAAAAGCGGCGCTTGGTTTTTGGCTTTAAGCGGCGGGGTGGAGTTGGTCGTTTCGGTTTTAGGTTTATCTTGGCTGGGTTGGTGGGCGGATAGGAAATTTAACTCTTATCCGTGGTTCTTAGTGTGTGGGACTTTTTTGGGAATGGCGGTCGGTATTTATGGAATTATTCGGTCTTCAAGTAAAAAAAATGTTCCTTAAAAACTCTTTGACGTCTTTGTCTGCGGGGATATTTGCCGCTTTTGTCATTTTTTGTATTTGGGGAAAAAAAGATATTCGCCTGTCTGCGGCGTTGGGGCTTTTTTGCGCGTGGGCCTTATCGAGCGTGAGTTTGTTTTTCTTGGAGAGAGTTTCTTCTTCGATGAAAAAGTTTTTTAAAGCGTGGCTTGGCGGCATTGTCGCCAGAGTGATTGTTTTGGCGTGCTTGATGGTCCTTTCTTGGCACTGGGATATTTCTTCCCAAGCGGCTCTTCTTTTATCTTATTGCTTTGGCGTTCTCGCTTTCATCGCCATTGAATCTCGCTCTCTTTCCATCAAGGCGGCGCGATGAATTTTGAGCCGATTCTCAAACATCACCTGTTAGATCACACCTTGGTCCCCTTTTATGCGGGAGGGATTAATTTAGGGCTGACGCAACACCTCTTGATGATGTGGATTGTGTCAGCGATTTTAGTCTTTGCCGCGACGCTGTCTGTTCGGGCCGAAGGCCGTTCCGGAGTTTTTTTGCGTTCTGGAATTGAGTCTATCGTCCTTTATATTCGAGATGAAATGATGCATCCCATTTTTCATGAGGAGACTGATTATTATCTTCCTTATTTTCTAACCTTGTTTTTCTTTATCTTGGTCGCGAATTTTGCCGGCATGGTTCCCTATGCTTCCTCAATCATGGGAGATGTTTCGGTGACGCTGGCTTTGGCGCTATGCACATTTATCTTGATCCAGTTCGCCGGCATTAAAACTCAAGGCCTCATTTCTTATTTAAAACATATCGTTCCCGGCGGCACTCCCTGGTGGCTGGTTCCGCTTCTTTTTGTCATCGAAATCTTTGGGCTCTGCGCGAAATGCGTCGCTCTCTGTATTCGTCTTTTCGCCAATATCGTCGCTGGCCATATGGTGGCTTTAGCTTGTTTGTCCCTGATTTTTATTTTTGCCCAGATGAATCATTATATAGGAATTGTCTCCGCTCCCTTTGCGGTGGGGTTGACCTTATTTTCAAGTTTGTTGGACATTCTGGTCGCGCTGCTTCAGGCTTATATCTTTACGATTTTGACCGCTCTCTTCGTGGGCTTTGCCGTTCATCCCCATTAAGAAAGCGAGGTTGTAACGGCGATCCCTTGAGATGCGCCGAAAAGTCAGTGAGGAGGCGTTCATGATTGGAATAGGGTTGGGTTACATCGGCGCGGGTTTGTGCGCCGGACTTTGTGTTTTCGGAGCGGCGTTAGCCATCGGGAAGTTGGCGGCGGCGGCTCTTGACGGAGTTGCGCGGCAGCCGGAAGCGGCTGGTCCCATACAAACGCTCATGATTATTACGGCGGCCATGTGCGAAGGAATGGGCCTCTTGGCCTTGGTTATCGCGTTCTTGGCCGTTTCTACGCTCAATAAAGGGATTCCGACGGCGGGAAGTTCTTCTCCGGCGGTAGTTCAAGCGTCGCATTAAGTCGAGATGTTTTCGGCGTCCGCCTTAAAGGCGGACGCCGAGAGATGAGGAGATTTTAAGGCATGGATCAATTGTTAAACCCGGAACCGGGGTTGATTATCTGGACGATTGTCACTTTTTTAATTTTAGTCTATATTCTCAAAAAATTCGCTTGGGGGCCGCTCATTAAGGCCATTGAAGAGCGCGAGGCTCGAATCAAGGGAGATTTAGATTCGGCGAGCAAGGCCAGGGAAGCGGCGCAGAAAGCGCAGTCCGATATTGAGGCCCAGATGGCGGGATTGGATCAAAAAGCGCGGCAAATGATAGATGAGGCCGCTAAACAGGCGGAATCCTTGCGGATGAAAATTCAACAGGAAGCGGAAACCCAAGCCCAAAGAATTAAAGAGAAAGCGATGGAAGAGTTGGGGCGAGAGAAAGAGCGTTTAAGTTCTGAGCTTCGCCGCGAAATATCCGGGCTTTCGCTTTTGGCCGCCGAAAAGATTTTGGGCCAATCTGTCAATGAGAACGTCCAAAAAAAGACGGTGGAGTCTTTTCTAGCGGATTTGAAAGTCGTCCAGGAAAAATAAATTGAAGACAGACGATGCGGTAATCGCCGGGCGTTACGCGAAAGCCCTTTTTGAGGTCGCGGCTTCATCCAAGCAGGAAGACCGGGTGAGCCAAGATTTGACGTCTTTGTCTCCGCTGCTCAAAAAATTAGAGAAGCGCATTAATTCTCCGGGTTTTTCCGTTGAACAGAAAAAGGCCCTTTTGTCGAAGTCGTTTAAAGACGAGGTTTTAGACGCGACGTTGCGCTTTTTTCATCTCTTGGTTGACAAAAGGCGCTTTTCTTTGTGGCCGCTCATTCAGGCTCATTATGAAGCGATTTATTCCGAGAGAAAAAATAAGGCGAAGGCCGATGTTTTTGTCTGGCGAGCCTTGGACGCTCAAACCCGGAAAAATTTAGAGGCCCAATTGGCTCAATTTTCCGGCAAGCAGGTGGAGTTAAATATCAAAGAAGAGCCTAATCTCATCGGCGGCATCAAGGTTCGCTTGGGAGATTGGGTGATGGACTCGAGTTTGCGAGGGAGACTACAGCGCATGAAGGAGAGTTTTAATCATGGCAATTAAACCGGAAGAAATTACCGCCGTCATAAAAAAGGGAATTGAAGGCTTTGACGCCTTAACTGAGCTGAGCGAAGAGGGAGTAGTCTTGCAGGTGGGAGACGGAATCGCTCGTCTCTATGGCCTTGAGCGCGTGATGTCCGGAGAGCTTTTGGAATTTCCTCACCACGTGATGGGGATGGCGTTGAATTTGGAAAAAGAAAATGTCGGTTGCGTGCTTTTGGGTTCCGATGAGTTGGTCAACGAGGGCGATCCAGTTAAAAGGACCGGGCGCTTGATGTCTATTCCAACCGGAGATGCGATGATCGGCCGCGTCGTCAATCCTCTGGGAGAGCCCTTAGACGGAAAAGGGCCGATTAAGACCACGAATACGCGGCCCCTGGAAGTTGTCGCTCCGGGAGTCATTGACCGCGCTCCCGTGACCGAACCTCTTCAAACCGGTCTTAAAGCCATTGACTCGATGATTCCCATCGGTCGCGGTCAACGGGAATTGATTATTGGGGATCGCCAAACCGGTAAAACCGCTATCGCCATTGACACGATTATCAATCAAAAAAACGCTCCGAATCGCCCTATCTGCATTTATGTCGCCATCGGACAAAAGCGCTCGACTGTCGCTCAAGTCGTTCAAACTCTTGAGAATGCGGGGGCGATGGAATATTCTATCGTGGTCGCGGCCACAGCTTCCGATCCCGCGCCGCTTCTTTATATCGCGCCCTATGCCGGTTGCGCCTTGGGAGAAGAGTTTTTGTGGCAGGGCCGCCATGTGCTAGTCATTTATGATGATTTGTCCAAGCATGCACAAGCTTATCGGCAATTGTCCCTTTTGTTGCGCCGCCCACCCGCCCGCGAGGCTTATCCC
>DAHZHT010000002.1:0-24783 GCA_027406905.1 Elusimicrobiota bacterium | reverse complement strand
CGGCTCTGCCGATTATCGAAACCCAGGCCGGAGACGTGTCCGCTTATATTCCGACCAATGTCATCTCGATTACCGACGGGCAAATTTATCTGGAAACCAGTCTCTTCTATTCCGGAGTTCGCCCGGCAGTCAACGTCGGTCTGTCGGTGTCTCGCGTGGGAGGCGCGGCGCAGACAAAGGCGATGAAACAGGTTGCGGGCCGATTGAGATTAGATCTCGCCCAATATAACGAGCTTGCGGCTTTCGCCCAATTCGGTTCCGATTTGGACAAGGCGGCCAAGGATCAATTGGCCCGGGGAGAACGATTGGTCGAACTGCTCAAGCAAAACCAGTATCAGCCTCTTCCATTTGAAAGCCAGGTGTTGGTTATCTTTGCCGGCGTCAACGGGCATTTAGATGATATCCCAACGCCTCATATTCGCCGTTTTGAGAACGAGTTCTTGGACTTTATCGCTCAAAAGCATGCGGATATCCCGAAAGCCCTGGTCGAAAAGAAAACAATGGATGATTCCCTCAAAGCGCGCTTGACAGAGATATTAAAAGACTTTAAAACGATGTTCCAAAGATCGCTTAAATGAGAATCTTAGTCACCGGCGCGGCGGGGTTTGTCGGCTCCAATATCGCGTTCCAATTGGAAAAAGAAAAACACGAGGTCGTCGCCATCGACGATTTTTCATCCGGCAATTTCGAGAACTTGGCGGGGTTTAAGGGCGATTTAATCGCCGCTTCTATTTTTAAAGACCGCTCTTGGTGGCCCGAGCGCGTGGGAAAGGTGGATATGATCATCCACGAGGCCGCGATTACCGATACGACCGTCATGGATCAAAAGAAAATGATGGAGGAAAATGTCGAGGCCTTTCGCGAGATTTTGTCTTTTGCGTCCGAATTTAATGTGGAAAATATCGCCTACGCCTCTTCCGCCGCGGTTTATGGGGCGGGACCTCTTCCGATGAGAGAATCCGCGCCGCGCTTGCCGATGAACGTATACGGCTTTTCAAAGCAGATTATGGAAAACGTGGCGGCGCAATTCGTTAAAGAAAATCCGCAGATTAAAGTCGCCGGAGTCCGTTATTTTAACGTCTTTGGCCCGGGAGAAAGCTTCAAAGGCAAGTTTGCCAGCATGATTTGGCAATTGTCGCTACAGATGAAAGCGGGAAAGCGCCCGAGGATTTTCGAGTTTGGAGAACAGTATCGGGATTTTATTTATATTAAGGATGTCGCCAACGCCACGATTCTGGCTGCCAAGTCCGCGCCCAATGGAGTCTATAATGTCTGCACGGGGCAAAAGACGACCTTTAACCAAATTATCTCCTATCTCAACCAGGTTCTAGGCACGAACCTTGAGCCCGATTACATTAAAAATCCCTATTCGTTCTATCAAAATGAAACCTTGGGCGATCCGACCTTGGCGGAAAAGGCTTTTGGTTTTAAAGCTCGCTATTCGATGGAAGCGGCGATTAAGGATTATTTTTCTTCCAAGGCGGAAAAGTCCAAAGCGGAGGCGAAGGTCTGATGGCTTCCCTGCGCGAAATTCGCCGCAAAATTAAATCCGTTAAGTCCACCGAACAAATTACCAAGGCGATGAAAATGGTCGCCGCCGCCCGAATGCGCCGCGCCCAGCAAGCGATTCTCGCGGCTCGCCCGTTTGCCGTTCGCTTAGATGAGTTGTGCCGAGGGCTCGCGGAACGGATTGGAAAAAATTCCGCTTCTGATTCGGCCAATTTCCCGGCGTCTTTAAAACGATATTTTCAGTCCAATTCCCAGGGCGCGTCCCTGATCGTTTTAATCGCCGCCGATAAAGGCCTTTGCGGGGCTTTTAATTCAAATTTGATTCGCGCTTCCTTGGGCTGGATGCAAAGGCAAAACCATAAATTCTACGCCATCACCGTCGGACGCAAAAGCCGCGATTTCTTTAAGCGCTTAAAAGGCTTTGATTGCGAAGTCTTGCATGAAATGACCGGAATTTTCCCCAAGGTTTCTTTTACCCACGCCGAGATTCTTGGTCAAGAAATTTTAAAAGCCTATTTTGAGAAAAATCTCTCAAACGTGATTGTCGTCTACAATGAATTCAAATCGGTCGCTCAGCAAAAACTTGTCGAATTCCCAATTCTCCCGATTGCGCCTCTTGCTAAGGCTTTGCCGGGTTCTTTGGTCGACTATGAGTTTGAACCCAAAGAAGACGTATTGCTTGAGGCGCTTTTGCCGCGTTATTTGAAAGCCCAGATTTACCGAATTTTGTTGGAATCCCAGGCGGCGGAGTTATCCGCCCGGATGAACGCGATGGACGCGGCGTCAAAAAACGCCAAGGAAATTCGCGCTTCTTTGAATTTAAGCCTCAATCGCCAGCGGCAAGCGATGATTACCAAAGAAATCGCCGAGTTGGTCGGGGGCGCCGAGGCTTTGGCGTCATAAGGAAAAACTTTCTAGGAGAATAATGAACATGGAGCATAAGGCGAAGACTCTCAATGTCGGGAAAATCGTTCAGGTCGTTGGCCCTGTTTTGGACGTGGAATTTCCGCAAGGGAAATTGCCGGCCATCAATCACGCGATTAAAATCAAACTGCCGCACAGCGGAAATGGCCACGCCTCTTCCCAGGCGCCGGTTTTGGTTTGCGAAGTGGCCTCTCAACTTGGAGATAACGCCGTTCGCGCCATCGCGATGGGGCCGACCGAAGGACTCACTCGCGGCATGGAGGTTGAAGATACCCAAGCCCCGATTACGGTTCCGGTGGGGCGCGCGTGTCTGGGGCGGCTTTTGAACGTTTTGGGAGAGGCCAAAGACGAGGCGGGAGAAATTAAAAGCGACGAGCATTTGCCGATTCACCGGGAACCGCCGGCTTTAGTCGATCAGGAAACAACTCCTCAGATTTTTGAGACTGGAATTAAAGTCATTGATTTGCTTGAGCCCTACATGAAGGGAGGAAAGGTCGGCCTCTTTGGCGGCGCTGGAGTCGGGAAAACCGTCATCATCATGGAACTTATCAATAACGTCGCCAAGGAGCATGGCGGAGTTTCGGTGTTTGGCGGAGTTGGCGAGCGCTCAAGAGAAGGAAATGATCTTTACCGCGAAATGAGCGAGGCGAAACTTTCTGACGGCGCCTCGGTGTTATCTAAGACCGTCTTGGTTTACGGACAGATGAATGAACCGCCTGGCGCGCGCGCGCGCGTGGGTCTGACGGCCTTGACCCAAGCCGAATATTTCCGCGATAAAGAAGGTCAAGACGTTCTTTTGTTTGTCGACAATGTGTTTAGATACGTTTTGGCCGGAGCTGAGGTGTCGGCCCTTCTTGGTCGCATGCCATCGGCTGTCGGTTACCAGCCGACCTTGTCAACCGAGGTGGGGGTTCTTCAGGAAAGAATCACTTCGACAAAAAATGGTTCCATCACTTCTATTCAGGCCGTCTACGTTCCGGCTGACGACCTGACCGATCCCGGGGTGGCTACGACCTTTACCCATTTGGACGCGACGACGGTTTTGTCCCGCCAGATCGCCGAGCGCGGCATTTATCCGGCGGTCGATCCCTTGGATTCTACCTCTCGAATCTTGGATCCGAAAATCGTCGGAGACGAGCATTATCAAGTGGCCCGCTCGGTTCAAAAAATTCTTCAGCGCTACCGCGATCTTCAAGATATCATCGCGATTTTGGGAATCGATGAGTTGTCTGATGAAGATAAGCTTTTGGTTTCCCGCGCCCGGAAAATTGAAAAATTCTTGTCCCAGCCTTTCTTTGTCGCCCAGCAGTTTACCGGCATGCCGGGCCGTTATGTGAAACTCAAAGACACCATCTCGGGTTTTAAAGCCTTGGCCGAGGGAAAATACGATCATCTTCCGGAACAGGCTTTTTACATGGTCGGGACCATTGAAGAGGCCATCTCTAAAGCCGAGTCAATGAAGGCATAAAAGCATGGCTGAGAAAATCCTTGAAGTCGAGATGGTGACTCCTGAAAAGATTTCTTTTCGGGAACCGGCGGATTTTGTCGTCATTCCGGCTTTTCAAGGAGAGTTGGGCGTATTGCCGGATCACGCGCCTTCTTTGGTGCAGCTGAAAGTTGGAGAAGTGCGCGTGACCAAGGGTGGCCAGGTCCACCATTTCGCCATCTCTGGCGGTTTTGCCGAGATTAAAAAGAATAAGATTTCTCTTTTTGCGGAAACCGCCGAGATGGCCGATGAAATCGATGCCGAAAGGGCTCGGCAAGCCTTTGAGAGAGCCAAGGCCGAAACTCTTAAGCCCGGCCTGGATCCTCTGACCATGGCCGGAGCCGAAGCCTCGATGAGAAGAGCCCAGATTCGCCTCCAAGTCGCCTCAAAAAGATCCAGATAAGCGAAGTCTCCGCTCGCGGCTTCCATTAGGCTCTGTATTATTAGATAATAGAAATAGTGGATTTCTTAAAGTCTGTTGGAAACTCGGCAAAAGAATTATTTTCGGATTTTTTTTCTTTCTTTTTTCGCCCCAGTTTATCTGAACGCCTTCTTATTACCGGAGCCTTGGTCGGAACCGCCGCGGGTTTTACTTCCTATATTTTTATTCGCGCAATTCACCTGTTAAGCCATTGGACGATAGAGCGCTTGCCGCAACATTTGTCTTTCTGGCATGACGTTGGATATCTTTTTTTCCCGGCTTTGGGAGCTTTTCTAGGCTATATCTTGATTCGATTCTTGTGTCCGGAGGCGCGGGGACATGGGACCAATGTTCTCAACGTTTTGCCGGAAAAATCTCCTTGGCTAGCGGCGCGGGTCGCAAGTGTTAAGCTGATTGCCTCGGCTTTAACCATTGGCCTTGGAGGTTCTGCCGGTCAAGAAGGCCCCGTCATTCAAATCGGCGGGGCGACGGCGTCTTTTTTGGGAAAATACTTAAGAGTTCCTGATGAAGATATTCGAGTTCTTATTGCCGCCGGCGCGGCCGCGGGTCTGGGAGCTTCTTTCGGAGCGCCCTTGGCCGCGGTTTTTTTCATTATGGAAGTCACCTTAAAAGATTTTGCCAGTTCGCTATTTTCCTCAATTGTCATCGCTTCGGTTTCCGGCGCCGTGACCAGCCGCCTTTTGATGGGAGATGTAGACTTTGTCGTGGGTTTTAGCTATACCTGGAGTAAACCGTCGGATCTATTGGTTTACGCGTTGGTCGGGCTTTTGTGCGCTCCGCTTGGAATCTTATATAAAATGGCCGTTGAAAAAATGGAAAAACATTGCGAAGAAGGACAATCGTCTTTATCGCCATATTTTTTCCCGATTCTGGGCGGGATATTGGTGGGAGAAATCGCCTTATTTTATCCTGAGGTGTTGGGAACGGGCAAGCAAGTCGTTGATGCCGCTTTTATGGGAGGCCTCAGCGGGTTTAGAATGGGGGTCGTGGCCTTCGCGAAAATCGCGGCGACGGCTCTGACCTTAGGGACCGGAGGATCCGGCGGGGCTTTTATGCCGGCGATTTTTATCGGCGCGGCCGCCGGCGCGTCTTTAAGCGGAGTTTTGTCTCACCTGTTCGCGAAAGCCGCTCTCGCTCGCGGTTCTTTTGCCATCACCGGAATGGCGAGCGTGATTACGTCCTCATATCGGGCGCCGATGACCGGAATTATCATGGCTCTTGAGATGTCTCGCGATTATGGGATTGTCATGCCGGTGATGGCGGCCTGCGCCGTTTCATTTGTGGCCGTATCTGCGGTTGAACGCGGGTATGCGGCCAATCCATAAAATGTTATATTCCTCATAAGGGAAGGGCGCTTTTTCCCAAAAATCAAATAAATAGGAGAATGGAATGAAAAAAATAGCGGCAGTGGCGGCCTTGTCTTTAAGTTTAAGCCTTCCGGTGGTTTCTTTCGCTCAAAACGGGGCTAGCAATGGGGGAGGAAATCAACCCCCGATGCAGCAGATGGGAATGGGTCATGGAATGCAGGGTGGGAAAAAGCGCTGGGGCGGAAAAATGAAGTTTCCCGCCATTCGCAGATCTCTTATGATGCTCAAAAGAACGCGCATGGTTCTTCAGCATGGGCGGCCGGTTTTCGGCGGTCACAGGGCTCAGGCTATTCAGGCCGTTGATCAGGCGATTAGCCAATGCAAGGCGGCGCTTGAATACGCGCGGACCCATCATCCAAAACATAAATAGCGAAACCTTTTCGCGGGCGGGCTCCTTTGAGCCCGCCTTTTTTATGCCTCCGACGAATTTCCTTGACAAATCAAGTTGGATAGAGATAAATTGAAAAGAGATGGATAGGAATGAAAGGGGGAAATGTAAATGACAAAAATAAAGTATTTGGCGGTTCTTGCCTGCGCGGGATTGGTTTCGACTAATCTCTTCGCGGCTGCTAAAAAACAAGGGAAAAAGAAAGATTCTTCGCGCATCAGCGCCTCGGTGTTTACAAAACCTGGGCCAAAATTAAGCTCAAAAGAAGCCCAGGCCTTGTCTTTAACGGCGGGAGAAATCATTCGCGAAACCGATTTGTCTCGCCGGGATTTGCAAGATGAAAATTTAAAAGGGGCGAAATCAGATATCAATAAGGCTTTGATCCTGGTTAAAATCGCGGAGCGCGCCGCTCCAAAGATGGTTTTAGAGACCAAGATTCGCTCCGGAAATCTGAGCTTTACCGATAAAAGAGAGATTCCCAATTACATTATCCCTATCTATGATGAATTAGAAGATGTCTCCGTTTTGGCGCCGGTTTTTTCCGCGAAGGAACACGCGGAGAAAAGACAAGGGGTTTCTTCCGCAACTGGCCCCATGGGAATTGGGTTAGACGAAGAGATGCTTCAAACCAAGGTTTCTCTCGATGTTGGCCTCGCAAAATCCCAGTTGCTTAAGGCTCAAAAAGCCGTGGCCGCTCGGCAGATTAAAGTGGCGGATCGCGAGTTGGAACGCCTTGAGACTGACGTCATTTTTTCCTATTCACAAGAAGATCGCCCGCTTTTGACCGTCAGAGCGAACTTGATGCTCGCTAAAAAAGAGATCGAAGGATCTCATTACAAAGAGGCCCAGGCCGCCTTGGATGAGGCGCGTTCGGCTCTTGAGGAATATGCGAAATCGGCTTCTTCTTCGCGTTTAGGCGCCATTAACCAACTTGAAGATAAGATTAAGGATTTGGACGCGCAGGTTAAAGAAGAAGAGGGGAAAAAGATTGCGTCTTCTAAAGACGTTCCGCCGGCTTTGACTTCCGCTCCAAAGCATTTGGATCATTGGTGGAATAAAGTCAGAGGTTGGTTTTAGGCCTTGTCTCAAAGCCCCTGTAAGTTTTTCTTACGGGGGCTTTTTTTATGAGGAGGCCAAAACTCGGGCAGCATTTTTTGAAGGATGAGATTGTCTCCCGCAAAATTGTCGAGGCGGCAAAAATTGAAGCGGATTCCAGCGTTCTAGAAATTGGGCCTGGCAAGGGGGTCTTAACTTTTGAGATTCTTAAGCGCGCAAAGAAAATCTCGGCCGTCGAAAAAGACGACCGGCTCTCAGAGAGGCTGAGACAAGCCCTCTCTGATCCTTCGCGCTTGGAGCTTTTTAACGAAGACTTTCTTGATTTTAATCTAAGTTCTCTGTCTCACGGTCCTTGGATTGTTTTATCCAATCTCCCTTATGCCGTTGGAGTTCCCATTCTTCAAAAACTCTTGGACTGGTCTTTTTGGTCGCGAGGAGTTTTTATGCTCCAAAAAGAAGTGGCTGAGCGCTTGGTTGCGACCGAGGGGACCGATTATGGTATTTTGGGCTTATCGGTTTTTTTGCGGGCGAGGTCTGAATTTCTCTTTGAAGTGTCCCCGGAGTCTTTTTCTCCGCCTCCAAAGGTTTATTCTGGCGTAGTGCGCTTGGTTCCGCGCGAAAAACCTCTTCTTCAGAAAACGGAAGAAGAGGTTTTTTTTCGTCTCGTTAAAGCCGCTTTCGGTCAGAGGCGAAAAATGGCTCTGGGGCTTATCGCCAAAGCCTTTAGTTTGCCTCGTTTGGAAATAGAACGGCGTTTTGCGGATTTAAAGCTCGACTTTAAAAGCCGGGCTGAGGATATATCTCCTCAGGACTATCTTAAACTTTCCCGCGCTTTATCTGCCGGCTAAAACCCCTTTGGATTCCGCCTTCCATTTCCAATCCCGCACCTCCGGCATATCTTCTCCATTCTCCCGGATGTAGCGCTGATGAAGGGAGAGTTTTTCTTGAAGGGTTCTGCGAATTCCCGCCGCATCGGGGCCGGGATTGGGAATTCTTTCAAGCACATCCAGCGCCAAGTGGAAGCGGTCGATTTCATTTAAAACCGTCATATCAAAAGGAGTGGTTGTCGTTCCTTCTTCTTTGTAGCCTCGGACATGAATCCGTTTGTTCTTTCGCTGATAAGTGAGGCGGTGGATGAGCCAAGGATAACCATGGAAAGCGAAGATAATCGGTTTGTCGGAAGTAAATATCCGGTTGAATTCTTCATCGCTGAGTCCGTGCGGGTGTTCCGTTTGGGGCTGAAGGGTCATCAAATCAACCACATTGACGACGCGGAAACTAACTTGAGGCAAAAGTTCTTTGAGAATTTGGGCGGCGGCCAAGGTTTCAAGAGTCGGCACGTCTCCGGCGCAGGCCAAAACGCAGTCGGGGTCTTGAGGATTCCCGTTTCCCGCCCAATCCCAAACGCCAAGGCCCGCCTGGCAATGGGCTTGGGCTTGTTCCATGTTCAGCCATTGCGGAGCCGGTTGTTTACCGGCGACGATTACGTTGACATAATTGCGGCTTCTTAGACAATGATCGGCCACCGATAAAAGGGTATTGGCGTCGGGAGGAAGGTAAATGCGGACGATGTCCGATTTTTTGTTGACGACATGATCGAGAAAGCCCGGATCTTGGTGGCTAAACCCGTTATGGTCTTGCCGCCAAACATGGGAGGTCAAAAGATAATTAAGAGAAGCGATCGGCCTTCTCCAGGGAAGATTTCTGGTGACTTTAAGCCATTTGGCATGTTGATTGAACATCGAATCGACGATATGAATGAAAGCTTCATAACAAGAGAAAAGTCCATGCCGGCCGGTGAGCAGGTATCCCTCCAGCCAGCCTTGGCAGAGATGTTCGCTTAAAACCTCCAAAACCCTCCCGTCGGCAGAGAGATCCTCGTCGGTTTTTAGAATTTCCCCGAGAAATCCCCTCTTGGTTTCTTCAAAAACCGCGCTCAGGCGGTTAGAGGCCGTCTCATCGGGGCCAAAGATTCGGAAATTTTTTTCCTTGCGGTTCAGTTTGAGAATATCTCTTAAAAACGTCCCTAATATTTTGGTCGCCTCGGCCTCTTTTTCTCCCGGAGAAGATAGAGGCACGGCATAGTTTTTAAAATCAGGCATCTTGAGATTTTTAAGGAGAAGTCCGCCATTGGCGTAGGGGCTAGAGCTCATTCGTTTCGTTTTTTGCGGAGCCAGTTTTAATATTTCCGGTTTAACCCGTCCGTTTAAATCAAAAAGTTCCTCGGGTTTATAACTTTTCATCCAATCTTCAAGCATGCGTAAGTGCTCCGGCTTTTGGGCGAGTTCCGCGAGAGGCACTTGATGAGCGCGAAAGGTTCCTTCTATAGGAATTCCGTCCACTTTTTTGGGGCCGGTCCATCCTTTGGGAGAGCGCAAAATGATCATCGGCCAAAGCGGGCGGCGCGGAGACTTTTGGCTTCGGGCGTGAACTTGAATGCGCTTGATATCTGAAAAAACCTTCTCAAGAGCTTGGGCCATTTTCTGGTGCATCAAATCCGGCTTGTCTCCTTCGACAAAAATAGGGGCGTATCCGCAACCTTTGAAAAAATCCTTTAACTCTTGGCGGCTGATTCGGGCTAAGACCGTTGGGTTGGCGATTTTATATCCATTGAGATGGAGAATAGGAAGAACGGCTCCGTCTCGGGCCGGGTTTAGAAATTTGTTGGAATGCCAGCTTGTGGCTAAGGGGCCGGTTTCCGCCTCTCCGTCTCCAACGACGCAGGCGGCGATGAGATTGGGGTTGTCAAAGACAGCGCCGTAGGCGTGGGCCAATGCGTATCCCAATTCTCCGCCCTCATGGATGGAACCCGGGGTTTCCGGCGCGACATGGCTGGGAATTCCGCCCGGGTAGGAAAACTGGGTGAAAAGTTTTTTAAGGCCATTTTCATCTTGGGAGATTTCAGGATAGATTTCGGTGTAGGTTCCTTCCAAATAAGCGTTGGCGACTGCCGCAGGCCCGCCGTGCCCAGGCCCGGCGATAAAAATGAGATTAAGCCCGTTTTTCCTGATCATCCGGTTTAAATGGGCATAAATAAAATTAAGTCCCGGGGTCGTTCCCCAGTGCCCCAGAAGGCGCGGCTTGATGTGATCTATTTTAAGGGGCTCCTTGAGAAGCGGGTTGTCTCGAAGGTAAATCTGTCCAACCGAGAGATAATTGGCGGCTCTCCAATAGAGATTAAGATCCTTAATTTCCGCGGCTGAAAGGGTTTTCATTGTCGTTTCCTCCAAAGCCCGTCTTTAGTTTACTTTATGATAATAGGCGTGCAGGGTCAAGTTTTTTTGGATATCATACTCTTATGAATATCCTAGTCCTTAACTGCGGCTCGTCTTCCGTTAAATTTCAGATTATCTCAACTGACGCGTCGCGCGCGGCTAAAAACCAAGATGAGTGCCTTGCAAAAGGCCTTGTAGAGCGAATTGGCGGATTGGCCCTTATTTCTTTTGAAGCCAAGGGGAGGGCTCCCCTTAGAGAAGACGCGCCTATTCGCGATCATCGCGAGGCCATCAAGCGCATTGTCGCGTGGCTGGAATCGCCGCAATCGGCCATTAAAGGGATCAGTTCTTTGTCCGACATCCATGCGGTTGGCCATCGGGTGGTGCATGGGGGGGAAAAGTTCAAGACTGCGATTCTGGTAGACAAGGACGTTGAGGAAGGTATTGCCGATTGCATGGAATTGGCGCCTCTCCATAATCCGGCGAACTTAAGAGGTATTCGCGCGGCTCAGGAGATTCTTGGCGCTTCCACTGCCCAAGTCGCGGTTTTTGACACCGCCTTTCACTCAAGCATACCGGAGACTTCCTATCTTTATCCCATTCCCTATCACTTTTACCGGCGCTTGAAAATCAGGCGATATGGATTTCACGGGATTTCTCACCAATACATCGCTTCGCGGTATCAGGCCCTAGCCGGGGTTTCCTCTCAAGAGTCTAATCTTATCAGCCTTCATTTGGGAAACGGCAGTTCCGTGTGCGCAGTTAAAGAAGGAAAATCTTTTGATACCTCGATGGGTTTTACGCCTCTGGAAGGTTTGGTGATGGGCACGCGCTCGGGAGACATCGACGCTTCGATTGTCGAATACATTTCTCATAAAGAAGGCATGTCCATCGCGGAAATTATTTCAATGCTCAATCGCGAGTCGGGACTACTGGGTATTTCCGGAATTACTTCGGATATGCGGGAACTCTTGGATGAGGAAAGAGAAAGCCAGGACCGCCGGGCTCATCTGGCTATCGATATTTTTTGTCTGCGCGCTCGGCGATATATTGGGGCTTATTTGGCGGAGATGGGCGGGGCCGACGCGGTTGTTTTTACCGGAGGAATCGGAGAGAACTCTCCACAAATCAGGGAGAGAATATGCGCGGGACTTGGCCCTTTGGGTCTTACGCTGGATTCGCGGAAAAATTTAGGCGGGCTGCCTGAAAAAGAAAGGCTCATCTCAAGCCCTGATTCCCGAATCAAGGCTTATGTGATTGCCGCCAACGAGGAACTGTTGATCGCGCGCGAGGTTTTAAGGCTGACAAACTCAACCCTAGATGTCCAAAAAATGTAAAATATACCGAGTAGCGAGAATAAATTTCATTTCTAGGAGAGACTCATGATTACGACTTCGGACTTTAAACAGGGCATTGTTTTCGAGGATGAGGGGCAATTTTGGCAGATTATTTCTTATCAGCAGCACCGGATGTCTCAATCCCGCTCTACCTATCGCGCGACGGTTCGCTCTCTGGCGAGCGGCAATGTTTTTGAAAAATCCTATCGCGAGGGAACTAAATTCCGCGACGTTCCGGTCGCTCGGCGCGAAAAGCAGTATATCTACGATGAAGGCTCGAGCGCCGTCTTTATGGACATGGAAACTTACGAGCAAGTGTCTTTTCCCAAAGAGCGTTTGGGCGGGCAGGCGAAATTTCTCCAAGAAAACATGCAGGTCCTGGGCGTTTATGTCGACGAAAAGTTGACCGCCATTGAACTGCCTCCGAATGTCGTTTTGACCGTCGTTTCCACCGTTCCCGGCATCAAGGGAGATTCCGTTTCCAACATGATGAAACCCGCGACTTTAGACACCGGTCTTGAGGTTCAGGTTCCTCTTTTTATTAAAGAAGGGGATAAAATCAAAGTGGATACTCGAACCAGTTCTTATATTGAGCGCGTAGCCAAAGAATAGACATAGAAATCCTCAACTTATCATGATTCGCGCGGTTTTATTTGATTGCGACAATACGCTGACGGATTTTATGAAGACCAAGCGCGCGGCCGTTGACGCCGCGGTTGAAGGGATGATTGACGCGGGACTCAAAGTCGAGAAAACCGCGATGGTCGAAAAAATCTTCGAGATTTACTGGAAGGACGGCGTTGAGGATCAAAAGATTTTTGACAAGGTTCTTCTTAAAGAGTTTGGGAAAATTAATCCGAAGATTTTAGCGGCGGCCATTGTCTCTTATCGCCGGGCCAAGGCCGGAATGATGACGCTTTACCCGCATGTCGGTCTTACCCTGGCCGAGCTTTTGAAGATGGGAATTAGAATGGTCGTGGTGTCGGACGCTCCTAAACTTGAGGTCTGGCTGAGAATTGTTGGGCTTGGTCTTCACCACCATTTTGAGGAAGTGATCACCGGAGAAGAGAACGTGGCCAAAAAGCCGGCGCCCGAGCCTTTTCGCAAGGCGCTCAAGGTTTTGGGCACGAGCCCCCAGGAAACAATCATGGTGGGAGATTGGGCGGAAAGAGATATCGCCGGGGCCAAGGCCTTGGGCATTCGCACCGCGTGGGCCAAATACGGCGACACCTTTAATACAAAAGAATCCGGAGCTGAGTTTGAACTTGCGGATATTTACGATTTGGTTCATATTATCCGTCGGGAGAACTCTGTCCTTGTATGAGGAAAATCGCGCTTGCGATTTTCCTGTTGGCTTCCTCTTCGGCAAAAGCTCTTAAAGTCGAGAATTTTTCTCCGGCGAAGTCTCAGACAAACGCCGCTCCGGCGGTTCAGACTCCGGGAGGAAAACCAAGCGGCATTTTAGTCGCATCGGGAAGGCTTTGGGTTAAATTTGATCCGGCTTTCTCTCAAGCGCAGAGATCTTCTCTGCTCGCGACTTTGGGATGTTCGGTGGCCCGTGATTACCCCAATATTGGCTGGACCTTGATTTCTCTGCCGATTCAGATGAGCGTGGCTAGCGGCATCAATCTTTTTAAGGGAAAAAATGGGGTTATTTCTGTCGATATAGACCGCGCTTATAAGGCCAATTCGACCCCAACCCCCAACGATCCGCTTTTTCCTTCGCAATATGCGCTCAGTCAAATTGACGCTCCCGGAGGCTGGCAGTATGAGACTGGCCAAACCAGTACGGTCACCATTGCGATGATTGACACCGGTCTTGATGGAACCGCTCAGCCCGATCTGGACGGGAAACTCTTAAATTCCGGCGGCTTTGAGAGTCAATTCTGCGATCCCGATATCACCGGGTCTCCCTGCGTTTCGGATTCTCCGCCCATTTATGCCTGTAATCACGCGACCCGCACATCCGGAATTGCCGCGGCTGAAACCAATAATGGTCTGGATATCGCCGGAGTTTCCTGGGGCGCGAAGTTGCTTTCTCTAAGAGTTTTCAATCAAAATGATTGCACTTTAGATTGCGGAGACAGTATTCCGCTTATTACCTCGTGTTCAACCGACGACGCCGCTATCGTCAATGCGATAGAATATGCCGTGTCTCTCGCGACTAATCCCAGCGTCGGCGGAAAAGTCGTCATCAATATGAGTCTTGGGGCGAGCGGAACTCCGTGCCTTTCAACCGACGGGTCTACCACGACAACGGCGGTGGCGGACGCGATCGCGCTTTCAACCTCAACGGGGATTCCGCTCGCGATTTCAGCGGGAAATGACGCCTCTTCAATTAACGCTCCGGCCGATTGCGCGGGAACGACCGATAGCGGAGGGGTGATGCCGGTTGGCGCCGATGATCAAAATAACCAGATCGCCTATTTTTCATCGAACGGACCTGAGCTTGCGGCCAACGGCGTCGTCGCTCCCGGGGTCAATGATGTGACGACAGACGTTTCCAGTGGAACGACTAGTTCCGCCAGCGGAACTTCTTTTTCCGCGCCTCATGTCGCGGGCTTGGCGGCGCTTCTTTTGTCCGCTCATCCCAGCGCGAGCGCGGCCCAAGTTCAATACTGGATTCGCGGCGGGGCCGACAATATCGGAGCGGACGCCAATTATCAAGGCGCTGGCCGCATCAACGTTTTTAAAAGCTTAAGGCTGGCCCAAAACGGGACCTTGGCTAATTTCACTGGCGAGTCGAAGGCCATCGCGTTTCCAAACCCGTTTCGCCCGAACCAAGGGGAATTATCTTTTTCTATTCCCGGCAGCGTCGCGGGCAGTAATCCGACCATCAAAATTTACACCGTGGCTGGGCAATTGGTCAATACCGTTACGGGCTTAACCTGGGACGGGAGAAATTCCGGCGGGCAATTGGTCGCTTCGGGAACCTATATTTTTCTCGTGACGACCGGAGGCGGAAATACCAAGGGGCGTTTTTCGGTGATTCGTTGAATGATGGATTCCTATTTTGTAGCTTTTAACAAGACGCGGGAAATCCCGCTCGCTTTGCGCGCAGCCAATGCCGACAGCTGGCCTTTGCGGATGAAGGGGCTTTTGGGTCGCGAGGGTTTGGAGGAAGGCGAGGCTTTGTGGATTGCGCCTTGCGCGCAGATTCATATGTTTTTTATGAAATTCTCTATTGACGCGGTGTTTTTAGACAAGAATAATCATGTCGTCAGGATTTTTGAAAACTTAAAGCCCTGGCGTATAACGCCTTGGGTTTGGGGCGCCAATGGGGTTTTAGAAATGGCGGCTGGCGCATCTTCGGGAAAAGCCGCAATTGGAGATCAAATTGAGTTTAAATCCCGAAGCTGAAAAAATCGTGATTCAATCCGTTACGAATGTCGCCAAAAAGTATCTGTCAGACTGGCATTTTAAGATATTTTTATTTGGATCGCGGGTTTGGGGAACAGACACCATGCGTTCGGATTTCGACATTGGGATAGAAGCCGAGGAGCGGATTCCGTCCTCGGTTTTTGTGGTCATGCAATGGGATTTAGACAATGTTCCCGTTCTTCAGAAAATAGATCTCGTGGATTTTAATGATGTGGGAGAAAAATTTAGAAATCATGCCAAGAAAAAAATTAAAATCATATACGAGCAGTAAGGCGGAGCCCTTAGTGTCGTTGCGGGAACAAGCGCCCGTGAGCGATAAGGCTCGCGCGGCTATCGCGCGCGCCACGGAGTCGTTCTTTCATGACTCATCCGAATCAAACGATAAGTTCGAGGCGTCTCTCTCTCGGATGGAGACCATCCTTTCCAGATTCCAGGAGGCTCTGTCGCTCCCCCATAATGAAACCGACAGAGACTCTTCCATTCTTCGGTTTGAGTTGAGCGCGGAGTTGGTCTGGAAAACTCTGAAGGCCTACCTGAAGGAAAAGAAGGCGGTGGAGGTGTCTTCCCCCATGGATGCCGTCAGGGAAGCCTTTAAGCAGGGATTGATTAGTGATGAGCCGTTTTGGACTAGCACGGTTAAACTCAGGAATCAAGTGGTTCACACCTATAGAGAAGATTTGGCCGAAGAAATCTATGCCGCGCTTCCAAGGATTCTTTCGCTTTATAAGAATCTCCTTGAGACGCTGAAGAGGAAAGTCAATGAGTGAAGATATTTCGTTTACCACGCCCTCCGGAATTGAGATTGAGCGCTATTACGGTCCGGAAAACGTTCCGTCTAAAGATTTGGGAAAAGCTGGGGAATACCCCTTTACGCGCGGAATTCAAAAGAATATGTATCGCGGGCGTTTGTGGACGATGCGCCAATACGCGGGGTTTGGGACCGCCAAGGAAACAAATCAGAGATTTCGCTGGCTTTTAAAGGAAGGGCAAACCGGCCTTTCAACCGCGTTTGACCTGCCGACTCAGATGGGATTTGACGCCGACCATCCGATGTCAAAGGGGGAAGTGGGCCGCACCGGAGTTCATATTGGCAATATTGAGGACATGGAGACCTTGTTTGATCAAATTCCTTTGGATCAGGTTTCAACTTCTCTAACCATTAACGCGACCGCCATCGTTTTGCTCGCTTTTTATGCGGCGGTGGCTAAAAAAAGGGGCGTGGCCTTGTCGGCTCTTCGCGGGACCCTTCAAAACGACATCCTCAAAGAATTTATCGCGCGGGGAACCTATATTTATCCGCCGCAATCGTCTTTGCGGCTGGCCGCGGACGCGATGGAGTATTCCTTCAAACACATTCCGCAATTTCATCCGATTTCGATTTCGGGCTACCATATCCGAGAGGCGGGTTCTGACGCAGTCCAGGAATTGGCTTTTACTTTTGGTAACGCCGAGGTTTATTTGAAAGAAATGCTCTCTCGCGGAGTGTCGGCCGATCAATGCGGGGCAAGAATCGCTTTTTTCTTTGGATGCCACAATCATTTTCTGGAAGAGATCGCGAAATTTAGAGCGGCGCGGCGAATTTGGGCCAAAATGATGAAAGAAGATTATGGGGCCAAAGACCCCAAGGCAATGTCTTTGCGCTTTCATGTCCAAACCTGCGGGTCGACCTTGACCAGCCAACAGCCGGAAAATAACGCCATCCGCGTGGCCCTCCAGGCGATGTCGGCGATCTTAGGCGGCGCGCAATCTTTGCATACTAATTCTTACGACGAGGCCTTGGGGCTCCCGACCGAAGAATCGGCGCGGCTGGCATTGAGAACGCAGCAGATTCTCGCTTATGAAACCGGAGTTCCGGATTCGGTGGATCCGGTCGGCGGAGCTTGGGCGATTGAGAAATTGACCGACGATATCGAGCGGCGCGCGCTTGAAAAAATTGCCGCTATTCGCGCGTCAAAGGGCATGTTGCCCTTGATTGAGAAAGGAGAGCCGCAATCGGAAATCCATGAGCGGGCCTATCAGTTCCAATCCGAGATCGAAAGCGGAAAACGCAAAATTGTCGGGGTCAATGTTCTCAAAGAGAGCGGGGAAAACTCTGAAGCGAAGATATTGAAAGTTTCCCTAAAATTGGAAAAAGAGGCCGTTTCCCGCCTCAAAAAATTTAAGAAAAACCGCGATCAGGCGAATGCCAACAGTTCTCTAAAAAATCTTGAAGAATCCGCCAGAGGACGGGGAAATCTTTTTCCATTGATTTTGTCTTGTGTCGAGAGCCGCGCGACTTTGGGCGAAATCTGCGGGGTATTGAGAGCGGTCTTTGGAGAATACCATGGCGGTTAGGGGGTTGGCGCGAAGAAAAAGCGCTTCTGAAATTCTGCTGGAAGCTAAACTCATCGAAAACGGCAAGATTCAGGAAGCGGAAAAATTCTCTCAACTCAATCAGATTTCGCTGTTGGATGCTTTTGTCGAAGGCGGGTTTGTGCCGAAAGGCGTTTTGCTTGAGTCGGTGGCAAAGGAGTGGCAGGTCAAAATCATCGATCTCTCCGGCATCGAGTTGGATGAAGAGATTGTCAAAATTATTCCTGAACCCGCAGCTCGGCGTTACAGGGCGGTTGCCTTCGCCAAAGAAGGTAAAACCCTTTCAATTGCCATGGTCGATCCATGGGATTTTTTCGCGGTTGAAGACATTGCCTTGCGCTCGGGCTTTGAGGTTCTGGCCCACCTTGCCTTGCCCCAGGATATCGTCAAGGCCTTTGAGAAAATTTACGGAAAGGTCGAAGCCGTCAACCGGATGGTCGCCGAGATGGTCAATAAAGAATCGGCGCTTGAAAGCCCTGATGTATTTGGCTTTGAAGCGCCTAGGTCCGATATCGCCGAGATTGATGTCGACGCTCCGGAAATTGAAAAAATTGTCAACGCGATTATTTTGACGGCGGTGTCCTTGCGGGCGTCTGATATTCACATCGAGCCTTTTGAGGATCCGGCGGGGAAAAGCTCCAAAATTCTTATTCGCTACCGCGTCGACGGAACCCTGGTTCCGGGGCCTTTTACCGTGCCCTGGAACTATCGCAATGCCATTTCCGCGAAAATCAAGATCATGACCAATTCAATGAACATTACCGAGCGCCGGGTTCCTCAATCAGGGCGCATTCAGGTGTTGGCAGAAGGACGCCCTTTAGAGTTTCGCGTCGAGATGGTGCCGACGGTTTACGGCGAATCTTGTGTGATGCGTATATTGGATCGCAAAGCGGTTCAAGTAGACATCCAAAAAATGGGCTTTTTGCCCGAGACCTTGGAAAGATTTACCGGTATTTTAAAAGGGATTGGAGGCAAGAAAAATTACGGTCTTGTTTTGCTCAGCGGACCCACAGGGTCGGGAAAATCAACCACTCTTTATGCCGCGCTTAATTACATTAATCGTCCGGACATTAAAATCTTGACCGCCGAAAACCCGGTTGAATATAATTTGGACGGCATCGTTCAAGTTCCCGTTAATCCGGATATCAAACTGGGAGAAGGAAAGAAATTCGATTTTGCCTCGGCGTTGCGCTCATTTTTGCGCTTGGACCCGGATGTCATTATGGTCGGAGAAATTCGAGACGAGGAGACAGCTAAAATCGCCATGGAAGCGGCGATGACCGGACACTTGGTTTTCTCGACCATTCATACCAATGATTCCATCGCCGCCATTTTGCGCTTAATTGAAATGGGAATTCCTTCTTTCATGGTCGCGACGACTATTAAAGCGGTTCTCGCTCAAAGGCTTTCCCGCCGCCTTTGTCCGGAGTGTAAAACTCCCCACGCTCCGACTGCCGAAGAGGCGCAGATATTTAAAGACCATAAAGTTGACTTGCCCTCAAATATCCAGCTTTATGGGACGCCTTCCGGAGCCAAGTGTTCGGCTTGCAATAGTTTGGGCTTTAAAGGGCGTTTGGGGATTCATGAGCTTTTACTCATGTCGGAAAATCTCCGTTCTTTAGCTCTGCGCGAGTCTCCGGCGGATTTAATTCGGCAAGAGGCCGTTAAAGAGGGGCTCAAAACCCTGGTTCAAGACGGTCTTGAAAAAGTCAAGGCCGGGTTGACGACGGTGCGCGAAGTTTTAGGAGGGGTTGAGAATGGCTAAAGGCATGGAGGCGGCCCCGGTTTTGGGAACGGAGGTTTTTGAAATCGCCAGAAGTCTTAGTAGCGCGGTTGATTTGGATGATTTGCTTGAAAAAATCGGAAAGGCTGCGGAACGCTTGTCTAATTCAGAAGCGAGTTCCATTTTACTTCTGACCGAAGACAAACAAAATCTTTATTTTCGCGTCGCCTCCGGAGAAGGGGGGAGAGCTATTAAAACCATGACCATTCCAGTAGGGCAAGGAATCGCGGGAACGGTCGCTCAAACGAAAAAACCCGAGTTGATCAACGAGCCAAAGTCGGATCCGCGGTTTTTAGGACGTTTCGACAAGGCCTCTGGTTTTGAGACGCGTTCTCTTTTGTGCGTTCCAATGCTTTTTCAAAACGAGATTGTCGGGGTGCTTGAGGTATTAAACAAACGCGAAGGTGCTTACGAAGAAAAAGACGTCCAGATTCTCTCAAGCCTGGCTTCTCTGGCGTGTCTTTCGGTGATAAATACAAAAATGTTATCCGAGCAAAAAAACTTTTTTTCCAATATACTTGAGATACTCATTTCTTGCATCGAAAGCGCGCGCCCTTCCATGTTTGGTCATCCTGAAAGGTCCGCTCGTCTGGCATGCGCGATTGGGCGAGAGTTGAATGTTCGTGGTCAGGATTATCGCGCGCTTTATTACGCCGGACTTTTGCACGATATGGGCTATATCGCGCTAAAAAACCCCAGGCTTTTGGAATTGTGGGGCGTTGAGCGCCCGCTGGAGTCGATGCACCCGGAGTTTTCGGTTCGGATGTTGGAAGACATTAAAATCCTCTCCGGCGCTATTCCCATTATCAGTCAGCACCATGAGAAATTTGACGGGATGGGTTTCCCGAGCGGGGCGAAAGAAGACGAAATTTCTTTGGGCGCGAGAATCCTGGGTTTGGTCGAAGCCGTTGAGGAATCGCGCCAGATTGGCGGAAGCAAAGATGAAATTTACGTTCGCGCTCTTAAGCTCGCAAAAGAGGGTTCGGGAACGGCTTTTGATCCAAATGTCGTCGATGCGTTTGTGCGTTTAATGGAAAACCCGGAGGAAGTATGGTGAAATCAGAAAATATTCAAAAATCGAATTTGACTCCGCATCGAATTTTAATTGCCAAACCGGGCCTAGACGGCCACGATCGGGGGGCGAAGGTTATCGTCCGGGCTCTTAGAGACGCGGGCTTTGAGGTTATCTATACCGGCATTCGGCAGACTCCGGAGATGATTGCCGATGCCGCTCTTCAGGAAGATGTGAGCGCAGTGGGTCTGTCTCTTCTGTCGGGAGCGCATATGACGCTTTTTCCGGAAGTCGTTCGTCTTTTGAGAAAAGAAGGTTTGGAAGACGTCGTTGTTTTCGGTGGCGGGATTATTCCTGATGAAGATGTTTCTAAACTTAAAAAACAAGGCGTTGATCAGGTGTTCGGCCCGGGAACTCCGCTTTCTACCATCGTCGATTATTTGAGAGCGAAACTTGAGAAAAAATAGCGACGTTGTCGAGGCCATTAAAGGCGTTAAACGCGGGGACATCGCTTCGGTCTCAAGGGCTTTGACATTGGCTTCGGACGGACAGCCGGAGGCGGATGAACTTTTGCGGGCTTTTTTTCAGGAGTTAGGGCGCGCTCAGAAAATAGGTCTTTGCGGTCCGCCGGGAGTGGGAAAATCCTCATTGGCTTCCCGTTTAATTTCTCTCTACCGCAAGCGAAATTTGAAGGTGGGAATGCTCGCGGTGGACCCCTCAAGCCCAATTTCAGGGGGCTCGTTTTTGGGAGATCGCCTGCGCATTCAAGAGCATGTCGGAGATAAGGGGGTGTTTATTCGCTCAATCGCTTCTCGCGGGATGGTCGGCGGGCTTTCCGATACTATCTTTTCTCAAATCCATGTCCTTGAAGCTTACGGCTGCGATAAAATTATCATCGAAACGGTTGGAATTGGACAAGACGAGGTCGCAATCGCTCGCGCGGTCGATACGGTCGTTTATGTGACGACTCCCCAGTTGGGAGATGAGATTCAGGCGATGAAGGCTGGAGTTATGGAAGTGGGAGATTTATTCGTGGTCAATAAAGCGGATTTAGAAGGGCATGACAAGGCGGTCAGCGATATTCGCTCGGCTTTAGGCCTGGGCCGCTCAATGCCGCTTTCCGCCCAAGAACGTCTTCACCACCAAAGGGAAAAATCTTCGGGCGCTCTTTTAGAAGTCAAAGATCCCGAAGTTTGGGAACCTCCGGTTTTGCCGGTCTCGGCGCGCGACTCTCAAGGTCTTGAACTTTTGATTGAGCATTTAGACAGCCATGAAAAACATCTCAAAGAAACTCCCGAAGGCAGGCAGCGTCTGAAGAATCAATGCCGAGAGGAATTGTCTCTCTACGTTTCAAGGCGGCTTTACCGCGATTTTTTAAGCAAGGTCTCGGAAAAAGACATTGAAGGGCTTGTCGACCGTAAAGTAAATCTCGTGGATTTGGCTTCCGGTATTTTAGGCTCGGCCAAGAGCCAGGTTAAAAAATGAAATTAGAACACGTTGGCATCGCGGTTTCCTCGATTAAAGAATCCTCCGCTTTTTACCGCGCATCCCTGGGGCTTGAGATTTTTTCCGAGGAAGAAGTTCCCAGTCAAAAAGTGCGGGTGGCATTTTTAAAAGCGGGGGAAACTTTTCTTGAACTGCTTGAGGCGACCAGCCCCGACAGCGTGATTGCGCGTTTCATCGAGAAAAGAGGCCCTGGGCTTCATCACCTGGCTTTCGAGACTTTTAAAATTTCCGAGCGAATGGAAGAGTTAAAGAAATTAGGGTTTCCTTTAATCGATGAGCGTCCTAGAATTGGCGCGCGCGGCCATAAGGTTTGTTTTTTGAACCCCAAGGCGACCCAGAATATTCTGATTGAACTTGTGGAGCCCCATGGATAACGAATTTATCGAAGACTCTAGAATTTCGCTTAAAACCAAGGCCTTGGCCGAACGCCAAAAGCGCGCGATGTCGGGCGGCGGGCCGGAAAGAGAAAAAGCGCATAAAGAAAAAGGCAAGCTGACGGCCAGGGAAAGGCTGGAACTTTTGCTTGATGACGACTCTTTTGAGGAAATCGATTTGCTGGTTGAAAAACGCGCCAGAGAATTTGGGCTTGACGCCAAATATTTTCCGGCCGATGGAGTGGTGACGGGTTTTGGCCGCATTCATGGCCGCCCGGTTTGCGTTTTTTCCCAGGATTTTACCGTCGCAGGCGGGACCTTGGGATTGGCTCATGCGCGAAAAATTTGCAAGGTGATGGACATCGCTTTGGAGTCCGGAATTCCGGTGATTGGGCTTTGTGATTCCGGAGGAGCCCGCATTCAGGAAGGGGTAGAAGCCCTTGGCGGCTATGCGGAAATTTTTTACCGGAATGTCGAGTCTTCCGGAGTCATTCCCCAGATTTCCGCGATTTTAGGCCCTTGCGCCGGCGGCGCGGTCTATTCCCCGGCGCTAACTGATTTTGTCTTTATGGTTGAGGGAATTAGCCATATGTTCATTACAGGGCCGGATGTCGTCAAATCAGCGACCGGAGAAGTTTGTGATTTTGAGTCCTTAGGCGGGGCCGACACCCATAGTCAGAAATCCGGAGTCGCTCATTTCGTCGCCGGCAGCGAGCAGGATTGTTTCCGCCAAATTCGCGAGCTTTTGGAGTATCTTCCTCAAAATGCGGGGGAAAAGCCGCCTTCTGTTTTGCCCTCTGATGACCCCAATCGAACCAGCCCTTTTTTTGATGAAGTCGCCGAAATGGACCCCAAAAAGTCTTATTCAATCCATGAAGTGATTCGGGAGCTTGCGGATAGTCGGCAGTTTATGGAAGTTCATCGCGGGTTTGCCCGGAACTTGGTGGTCGGCTTTATTCGGCTCAATGGAGAAGTCGCCGGGCTTGTCGCCAATAATCCCGGCGTTCTATCCGGCGCTCTTGATATTTCGGCCTCGGAAAAAGGCTCGCGTTTTGTCCGTTTTTGCGACGCCTTCGGGCTTCCGATTGTGACCCTGGTTGACGTTCCGGGCTATTGGCCGGGGATGGACCAAGAGCACGGCGGTATTATCAGGCGGGGGGCGAAACTTCTCTATGCCTATTGCGAGGCGACGGTGCCCAAGGTTACCGTCATCTTGCGCAAAGCCTATGGCGGGGCTTATGATGTCATGAGCTCTAAACACATTCACGGCGATATTAATTTTGCGTGGCCCTCCGCTGAAATCGCGGTTATGGGGCCGCAAGGGGCGGTTGACATCCTTTTTAAAGATCAAATTAAGCGCGATCCCAACCCAACGAAAAAACGAGAAGAGCTTTTGAAGGCTTATCGAGACGAGTTTGCCTCTCCGTATCAGGCAGCGAGTCGCGGGTATGTCGATGAGGTGATCATCGCCTCGCAAACTCGCCCCAAGGTCATTCGCGCTTTGCGCTTTCTTAAAAATAAGAAAGTAGAAGGAGTCAAAAAGAAGCACGGCAATATGCCATTGTAAAATTCAAGGAGATTAAAATGAGAAAAAAGATGACGGTCGTTGGAGCGGGAAATGTCGGAGCGAGTTTAGCCCAGAGGCTGGCGGAAATGGAGCTTGGAGACGTGGTCCTTGTCGATATTCCCCAGACGGAAGGAATGCCGGCGGGAAAGGCTCTTGATTTGATGGAGTCTTCTCCCATCTACGGTTATGATTCCAAAATTGTCGGAACCACGAGTTATGAACCGAGCAAAAACTCAGACGTGGTTGTTATTACCGCCGGAGTTCCGAGAAAGCCCGGCATGAGCCGCGACGATCTTTTAAATATCAATGCGGGCATCGTCCAAAACGTGACCCAGGAAATCGTTAAATATTCCCCAAATTCCATTTTAATCATCGTTTCCAATCCTTTAGACGCGATGTGTCAAGTGGCGCTTAAAACCTCTAAATTTCCCAAAAACCGCGTCATTGGAATGGCAGGGGCGCTGGATTCCGCCCGGATGCGCTTTTTCATCGCCGAGGCTTTGAATGTTTCAGCGGAAAATGTTCACGCGATGGTTTTAGGAGGACATGGAGACACGATGGTTCCGATGCCGAGATTTTCGACCGTCGCCGGAATTCCGGTTTCCGAATTCATCCCGAAAGAAAAACTGGATGCCATCATTCAGCGAACTCGGGACGGCGGGGCCGAAATTGTAAAGCTTTTAAAGACCGGCTCGGCCTACTACGCGCCGTCGGCTTCCGCGGCGGAAATGGTCGAGGCGATTCTTAAGGATAAGCATAAAATCATTCCCTGCGCGGCTTACCTTCAAGGAGAATATGGAATCGAGGGCGTTTTTGTCGGGGTTCCGGTTAAACTGGGAAGCGGCGGGATAGAAGAGATTATTTCTCTTGAATTAAACCATGAGGAAAAAGCGGCGCTTCAGAAATCTGCTTCGGCGGTTAAAGACTTGGCGTCGGCCTTAAAATAGACTGGCGTTCGTATGTTGTTGGCCATTGACGCCGGAAACACCAGCGTGACGGTAGGCGCCTTCGAAAGAGGGCGCCTTATCCGTCGCTGGGAACACCCAAGCGACACGAAACTTCCTTTAAAGGGATGGGTTGAGCG